>NZ_VAVZ01000001.1 GCF_005771525.1 Nesterenkonia salmonea
TCGGCTTTGAGCCCGCCGTATTGGTTCTTCCACCGGTAGTAGGTGGCCTCGGTGACTCCGAGGTGGCGGGCGGTGGCTGCGACGTCGTGGCCTTCGGCCTGGAGCTTCTCAGCGTCTTGGAGCTTCCGGATGACCTGTTCCGGGGTATGGCGTCTTCTCTTGCTTGTCATGGTCACACCAGTTTTCCTGCCCGGAGCACCGGGCGCTAGTGCGACTCTCATAACTCGTGGACCGAAATTAAGGGGTCACTCCACGGGTCATCACCGCTGATCCGCGGCATGAAGAGGTGTTCCTGGCCTATCAATGCGCTCAAGAACTGCGCGCTGCCTACCAGCACCACGACCTGAAGGCCGGCAGAGTGATCGCGCTGAAGGTCCTNGTACTGCCGCGGTCGATGAGGTCCGTCGCCGGGTCCAACAGGAGACTGTGGGCCACCGTGGTCGCAAAGGCGACCCACTCTACGGGATCCGCCGAGTGCTGCAATCAGGGGCCGAGAACCTCACACCCAACCAGACCCGACGCTTAGAGCGGGTCATCACCGCTGACCCGCGGCATGAAGAGGTGTTCCTGGCCTACCAATGCGCCCAAGAACTGCGCGCTGCCTACCAGCACCACGACCTGAAGGCCGGCAGAGTGATCGCGCTGAAGGTCCTCGACTCTTTCCACAGCTGCCCAGTACCGGAAATCGCCAGGCTCGGCAGAACCCTACGCCGCTGGCGCCAAGCATGCCTGGCCTACTTCACCACAGATCGCGCCAACAACGGTGGCACCGAATCGATCAATGGGCTCATCGAACTCGCCCGCCGCGTCGCCCGAGGCTTCCGCAACCGAGACAACTACCGACTCCGGATGCTGCTCATCGCAGGAGGCCTAGACGGCCACCTCCCCACCTGAACTCCGAAGAGCCGGTTTCGTCCGGATTAGCACCGTGCGTTGACCTGGAGCGATACGAGCACCCTTCGGCACTTGGACAACAGGACCCACCGGGGCCTCCCTTGCGAGCAGGAGGTCGCCCTGTACTGGAGCGAGGCGACGTGTCCAGACCTCGAAAGTCTCTCTCGAAATGGACCTTGCTTTGGAATAATCAATTCGATTTCCGCGCATCGCAGGAGTCCCTACTGCGTGATAATGTCCGGTTGATTCAATGGGCGCACTCTTGTGTTCACAATCCACGATATGCGCGCACAGATCGCCCAGTTTAAAGACTCCGTTCGTCAAACCAAGCCCTCCAACCGTTCGCGGATGGTTTGCTCGAGGGCGCGGCCGCGGTCGAACTCGGCGTAGAGCTCACTTGTGAGACGTGCGATCTTCTCGTCAATTGGTTCGTCGTCGACTTCGGCCTCTTCGGCGCCGACGTAGCGTCCTGGCGTGAGCACGAAATCATGCTTAGCGATTTCCTCTAGGCTTGCTGCTTTCACGAAGCCGGGAACGTCGCTGTACTTACCTTCCTTGTTTCTCCAGGCGTGGTAGGTATCGGAGATCTTCGCGACGTCGTCATCATCGAGTACGCGCAACTTTCGGGAGGCCATGGTGCCGAGCTTGCGGGCATCGATGAACAGCACCTCGCCTTGGCGTTGGCGATGCCCGTTACCGTGCCGGTTCTTGGAGAAGAACCAAAGGCTCACCGGGATACCGGTGTTAAAGAAGAGACGGTCAGGCATCGCCACGATGCAGTCGACTACTTCATCCTCCACCAGCTTACGGCGGATGTCACCCTCTCCCCCGGACTTGGAGGAAAGGCTGCCGTTTGCAAGCACAATTCCTGCAGTGCCGTTCGGCGCCAGGTGATGAATGAAGTGTTGGACCCAGGCGAAGTTCGAGTTGCCCTTGGGCGGCAGGCCGTACTTCCAACGCGGATCATCGGCCAGCTTGGGATGGAACCAGTCATCCTGATTAAATGGCGGGTTCGCTATCACGAATTCCGCCTTCAGATCCGGGTGCAGATCCTCAGTGAAGGAATCTGCTGACTTGTTGCCCAGATCGGCCTCGATACCGCGGATGGCCAAGTTCATTTTGGCGAGCTTCCACGTCGCGTGCGTGTACTCCTGCCCATAGATGCTGATGTCCCTCTGGTGGCCGCCATGAGCAGTGACAAATTCTGCTGACTGAACAAACATGCCCCCGGAACCGGAGGCAGGGTCATATACCCGCCCCGCGTAGGGCTCCAGCATCTCCACCAAGGTACGGACAACAGACCGTGGCGTGTAGAACGCACCTGCATCCTTACCCGTCTCTTTACCGGCAAACTGACCGAGGAAGTATTCGTACACACGGCCCAGGACGTCGTCGGACCCATGATCCTGTGAGGTTGCGAAGCCAATGTTCCCAATCAGGTCAACAAGCTGTCCGAGCCTGCCCTGATCCAGACCCTCGCGGGCGTAGTTCCTGGGAAGCACTCCACGCAGGGTGGTGTTCTCCTTCTCGATGAGGTCCATGGCGGAATCGATGAGTTCGCCGATGCCTGGCGTCTTGGCCCGTTCCTGCAGATACTCCCAGCGGGCGTCCTCGGGGACCCAGAAGACGTTGTGGGATGTGTATTCGTCCCGGTGTTCCAGAAACTGCTCCAGCCGCTCGGCCGGGATGCCCTCATCGCGGAGCTCGACCTCGAGGTGTTCGCGACGTTCGGTGAACCGGTCAGAGATGTACTTCAGGAAGATCAGCCCGAGCACCACATGCTTGTACTCGCTGGGCTCCTGGTTGCCGCGCAGCAGATCCGCTGCCTCCCAGAGCCGATGCTCGAGCGTTTTGCTGTCACTGTTCTTCTTGGTCTTTGCCACGATCATTCACCCTATCTGGAGGAGAGTAGATCCGCCCTGCCCGAAGACGAGTGGCTCCTCATACGGAATGCCTTCGGATCACTGATCGCGGAGTTCTCGGCGTGCTTGACCGATGATGCGGTCACGGCGAAAGAGTCGGTCGAGGTGCTCCAACTGGGCGTCAACCTCAGATTGTCCAGCGGAGAACGACTCGAGGGTCTCACGCTAGCGCTCCTCGAAGAGCGTCCAGTCCTTGGCCTCCAGGCTTGGAGCGACCTCCCTGAGCTCCTCAATGGCGCGCTGCGCCTCTGAGCCCTGAGCGTGGGCCTCGGCTGTGACGTCGGCGAGCAAGTTCAGCAGCGCCGACCGGTCCAGAACACCAGATTTCTCATCCTCATCACCGGAGATCCAGCTCAACCCGTAGAGCAGAAGGAGCAGAGCAAAGACCGACCCTATGGCCAAGAGCACTATCTCCCACCACTGGTCCATCCTCATCCCCCTAATGTGTCTGCACTGTGCATGTTCTCTGCACCGTGCTGCAAGAGTCTAGACGACTCTGCGTTACTCCTGGGCTACTCCTGCCCAAGATGCTTGCGGGCGAAGGCCAGAGACTCCGCGAGCATGCGTTCGCGCTCTCCCACTTCGCGTGCAGACCGAGTGGTGACCTCCACAGCTACCGCACCCTGGAACCCGTTCCCACCGAAGTCGGGCTGGGCGATGTGCTCGATGGCCTCCACGACCCTCTGATTTCCGTGGCCGGGCACCAGGTGATCATCTTTGAAGCCGTTGGACCAGCCATCGGTCAGGTGCACATGGCGCAACCGGGATCCGAGTTTCCTCACTGCCTCATAGGAGTCGTCTTCTGCTGTGGCGGCGTGAGAGAAGTCCCAGGTCACATGCCTATAATCGTCGGCCACGGGATTCCAGTGCGGGAGGTACATGGTGGCTTCGCGGCCACCAGCACGCCACGGGTACATGTTCTCCACCGCAATCATCACCCCGGTGCGCTCCTCAATCCTTTGGATCCCGGAGGCGAATTCGGAGGCATAGGTGCCCTGCCAGCGGAACGGAGGGTGAGCGACAACAACATCGCATCCAACCTCCTGGGCCAACAGCGCAGACTTACGGATCTTGTCCCACGCGGTGCCCCACACCTGCTGAGTGAGCAGCAGGGTAGGCGCGTGAATGGACTTCACGGGCATACCGAACCGCCAGGCCCATTCGTTGAGCACATCAGCCTGTTGGGTTTCGGCCCGGTGAGTGACCATGATCTCGACGCCGTCGTACCCCAGGTCCTCGGCGATCGAGAACGTCTCAGCAACCCCCATGGGGTAGACCGATGAAGACGACAGTGTCACGGGGATGCGCGGCAGCTCAGGCACTGGCATGCTCCACGGCGATCGCCTTCACATCCTTGTGCGTGGGACGGCGCAGATCTCGGGCAAGATCCACATGGCCTACGGCCGGCGCATGCGAAATCTCCACCTTGACCTCCCTGGCCAGAGTGTCCAGACGGCGCAGGATCAGACCCTCACGCAGCGCCCACGGGCATATGGTCAGCTCCTCGATGCCAAAGGTTTTCATCGCGGTCTCAGCCACCAGTGCGCCTGCGAACACCTGATCGGCGCGCATCTCTGAGACCCCGGGGAGTTTGGCACGTTCCTTGGAGGACAGTTCCGCCAACTGCTTGACCAGTGGTTTGAGGTCCTTCAGCGATAACGTGCGGCGTACGTAGGGGCCTTCAGCTGAAGGCTCGGCACCGGTCAGCCGAGCCAGGGAGCGGAACGTCTTGGACGTGGCGGTGACTTCCAACTGCTGCTTCAGCTGTGGGAACTCACGCCGTGCAGCCTCAATTTCCTCACGCACATAGCTCTTGAGCTCTTTGACCTCGGTCTTGCTCGGTGGCGCGCCGTCTTCCATGGTGCTGGGCAGGAAGTCACGAGTCAGCCGTCCCGCACCGAGCGGAACCGACAATGCCGTGGACGGCATCTCATTCTGACCATAGGCCAGCTCCAAGGAACCGCCACCGATGTCGAAGTTCAGGATGTGACCTGCTGACCACCCGCGCCAACGGCGCACGGCGAAGAACGTCATGGCTGACTCTTGGGATCCAGTGAGTTCGGTCAGCTCAACATCGGCTGCCGCCTGAACACGGCTGATCACCTCAGCACCGTTAGGCGCCTCCCGAATGGCCGAGGTGCAGAAGCTGAGCATGTCCTCCGCCCGGTGCCGGGCAGCGAACCGGACCGCCTCAGAGATGAACCCGACCAGTTCCTGCTGGCCCTTCTCCGTGATGGCACCAGAGCTGTCCAGGAACTTCACCAGTGACAACGGGCGTTTATGTGAGGCGAACGCCTCGGGCTTGGCGCCGATATACGCATCCACCAGCAGCAGGTGCACCGTATTGGATCCGATGTCTAGCACGCCGAGTCGCATGACGATACCCTCCGGGTGTTCCGCTAGGCCTTGGCCGCCGCGCGAGTGCGCCCGCCCGACGTCTTCTTCTTTGCTGGTCCCTGAGCGCGTTTCTCCGCAAGCAGCGAGTATGCCTGCTCTTTGGTCAGCTGCTCCAGGGAGACGCTGCGCGGCACTGTGGCGTTGGTTTCGCCATCAGTGACGTAGGGGCCGAACCGCCCATCTTTGACCACCACGGGCTTCTCAGTGGTGGGATCGTTGCCGAATTCCGCCAAGGGGGGCTTCGCCGCTCCACGGCCGCGCTGTTTAGGCTGGGCGTAGATCTTCCTCGCCTCATCCTCAGTAATGGTGAACAGCTGTTCCTCATCCTGCAGCGGACGCGTGTCGGAGCCCTTCTTGAGGTAGGGACCGAACCGGCCGTTAAGAGCGAGGATCTCTTCCCCTGCCTCGTCAGTACCCACGGTGCGGGGCAGCGAGAGCAGCTTCAGGGCGTCGTCGATAGTGACTGTCTCCAGGGTCATCGACTTCAGCAGGCTGCCGGTGCGCGGCTTCTCCTTGGGCGGCTTCTTCTTAGGCTTAGGTTTGCCGTTCTTGTAGTACTCGGTGGGTATGGCATCCAACACTGCCTGGAGCTCTTCTTCCGTAGGCTCTGGGATGACCTCAGTGACGTACGGACCGTAGCGGCCGTCTTTGGCGACCACTTCACGCCCAGTCTCGGGGTTGGTGCCCAAAACACGTCCGGAGAGTGCGGCCTGTTCGAAGAGCTCCTCGGCCCGGGCTTTGGTGAGCTCATCAGGCGCCAGGTCAGCGGGGATGTTCGCCCGATCCAGCTTCAGCTCGCCCTGCTCATTGGCTTCACCGTCGGGATTTGGGCGCTCCAGGTACGGGCCGTAGCGGCCGACTCGGACTTCCACACCTTCAGCGACCTCAATAGTGTTCACGGCCCGGGCGTCAATCTCTCCGAGGTTCTCGACCACATTCCGCAGGCCTTCTTCACCAGTGGACGCGCCCAGGTAAAATCCCTGGAGCCAAGCCTCACGCTCAATCGCCCCGCGTGCGATCTGGTCCAGGTCATCTTCCAACCGGGCGGTGAAGTCATAGTCTACGTACTTGCCGAAGTGCTCTTCCAGCAGCCGGATCACACTGAACGCCGTCCACGAAGGGACCAGGGCTGAGCCGCGTTTGGTGACATATCCGCGGTCCATGATCACCGAAATAGTCGGCGCATAAGTGGACGGGCGCCCGATCTCCCGCTTTTCCAACTCGGCGACGATCGTCGCTTCCGTATAGCGAGCAGGCGGGGACGTCTCATGGCCCTTGGCCTCAATATCCTCACTGGTGAGGTTCTGTCCCTCTTCCAGCTTGGGCAGGCGCTTATCTGCAGGCTTCGCAGAAGACTCGGAGGCGTGGTCGTTGTCCTTCATCTCTTCATACGCGGAGAGGAAACCGGGGAAAGTGATGACGGTGCCGGAGGCTCCGAAGGTCGCAGTCCGGCCGTCGGCGGCGCTGCCGGTGAGCCGCACACTGGCGGTGAATCCCTTGGCGTCGGCCATCTGGGAGGCGACGGTGCGCTTCCAGATGAGTTCGTAGAGCTTGAATTCGTCCGCGGAGAGCTCGTTCTTGACCTGCTTGGGGGTGCGGAAGGAGTCACCGGCTGGGCGGATCGCTTCGTGAGCCTCCTGGGCGGTCTCATTGCGGCGGCTGTACACGCGCGGCTTCTCCGGCACGGAGTCCGCACCGTAGAGCTCACTGGCCTGCCGCCGGGCGGCGTTGAGAGCCTGGTTGGACAGGGTGGTGGAGTCGGTACGCATATAGGTGATGTAGCCGTTTTCATACAGCCGCTGAGCCACCTGCATCGTCACCCGGGAGGAGAACCGCAGACGCCGCGCCGCGTCCTGCTGCAGAGTCGAGGTGATGAACGGTGGCTGAGGCCTGCGCGTGTAGGGCTTGTCCTCCAGCGAGTCCACAGTGAACCGGCTGCCAGTGAGGCTATCAGCCAGAGACTCGGCATCGTCTTTACTGAGAACGACGACGTCGCGGCGAGACTTCTTCAGCTCACCTTGGTCTGTGAAGTCCGAACCAGTGGCAATACGGTCCCCGTTCACAGCGTTGAGCTTTGCGGTGAACGTTTCCGCGCTGTCCGTTGCGAAGGTGCCGGTGAGGTCCCAATAGTCTGCGGAGACGAACGCGAGGCGCTCACGCTCCCGGTCGACCACCATGCGGGTCGCCACTGACTGCACACGGCCGGCGGAGAGACCCTTACCCACCTTGCGCCACAGCACCGGAGAGATCTCGTAGCCGTAGAGCCGGTCAAGGATACGGCGAGTCTCCTGGGCGTCCACCAGGTGCGAGTCGATCTCGCGGGGATTCTCCATGGCCCGTTGGATGGCCTCTTTGGTGATCTCCGTGAATGTCAGCCGGTAGGTGGGCACTTTCGGCTTGAGGACCTCATAGAGGTGCCACGCGATCGCTTCACCTTCACGGTCGGCGTCAGTGGCGAGGTAGAGTTCGTCGGCCTCTTTGAGCTGCTTCTTCAGCTCACGGACCTTGGACTTCTTGGAATCGGAGACCACATAGTAGGGCTCGAACCCGTTATCAGGGTCCACAGCGAACTTGCCGAAGGGTCCCTTCTTCATATCCGCAGGGAGTTCTGAGGGCTGCGGCAGGTCACGAATGTGACCCGCTGAGGCGTCCACAATGAAGTCGTCGCCAAGGTACTTGGCGATCGAACGGGACTTGGCCGGGGACTCGACAATCACGAGCTTCTTGCCTGACACAGAACTCCTAGAGCGTTGGCACGTGCGTGCAGATGGCAGTCGGTGCGCCATCGAGTGCTCACTATAACAGCGGATGACTTTGCACAAGGGGCACCAACTCTTGACAGCGCAATACACCGAACTTAGCTTTAAAAAGCGATTCCTGAATGCAGCCCTGGCAGGAACATGACATGAGCTTGACGAGCTCCCACCGGGTGACGACACGTCCGGACAACCTTTTTCCTCATTCGCCCTCCCTCACTAGAAGGATCCGATCGTGTCCCGCATTCGCCGACAACTCACCCTATGTTCGGTCACCGCTGTCGCAGTTGCGCCACTGACGGCCTGCGGGGAAAACTACGATCCCTGCTGGCTAGATGCGGACACCGCGGCTTCGTTGTTCTCAGTCACGAGCATCCACCAGGCCCTTAATACTGAGGAGGCCACTGCGCGCACAAGCGGGTACACCCCCATTGGGGAGGCAGAAGCGCTGGGAGACACCGGCTGTGCCTACGAATTGAGCCCAGAGAGTCTGGGTCCTGATATCAGCGTTGTGCTGCACCGAGTGCCCATGAAGGACTGGGAAGAGCAGGTTGAAGCGGACCTGGCCCGGCCCTTTGATGAATACCTGCTGGAGGCTGAGGAAGACAGTGATCCCCGGGTGTTCGTGGAGGAATGGCGGGACGTGTCCATCGTGTACTCCTACGACACTGCCCGGATGATTCTGGATGAGCACCTCTGGTGGGCGCGCTATACCTCCGACTCATCGATGCGTGGCGACCGAGGTTCTGATGCTGAGCCGCTGATGCGCTATGTGGCCGGAAGCCGGGGCGGCACCGACATCGCCGAATACGAGGCGTGGTTGGAGGACGAGGCAGCGCAGATGGCCGCGGAAGCTGAGGCTGCTGCAGCTGAACAGGCGGAGCAGGACTACTCCGTAGGACATGCTGCCGGCCTTGAGGACGGCCAGTACGAGGCGATCCACGGCCATCCGCCCCAGCACTATCACCGCGGGCTCGCTGACCGCAGCGACGACTGGGTGCGCGGGTTCGAGGAGGGCAAGGCAGAAGCGCTGGCAGCTGGACCTCCGCCCGGCTCGCTTGGCGAAGGGGAATGGGCCGTTGATTGGGAGGATGAGTACGCTGAACTCTTCGACAACACGCAAGGACCATTCGACAGCATAGACCCAGACCAAGAAGAAATACCTGAAGACCTGTGGTCCGACGGCTATTTTATGGGGTTCGAGGACGGTTTCTATGATGCCGAGGATTTTGGTGACTGGATGCCCACCCAATCCCTATACGAGCCGTATGGCCTCGATGCAGGGGAATCGGCTGTCTACCGCGAGGGATACAGCGAAGGCTATCGCGAAGGGTTCATTCAAGGGTGGCTGGAATCCGGGAAACCTGAGTCTGATCTGCCGGTGGAGGCCCGCTGATGCCGACATCTCACCGAATGGGCATGGCTTTAGCGCTCACTGGGCTCACAGTCCTGAGTGGATGCTTCGGCGCTGAGGATTCCGCACAAAGCACTCCGGATTCCACCCAAACCCCTGCGCCGCCCCAGGAAACAGCCAGCAGTGCGACCGATGCTGACGCCGCTGTGGCCAGTGAAGAAGCCGACCATACCGAACCTACTGATGAGCCACCCACCATCAGGGACGTCGACTTCGCAGAGCTGGAGTGGACGGAATGGGTCAACGAAGTCATTCTGACACCGTCTGAGGGAGCCGAGGGCTACCAATTTGAGGTTGGTGAGGAGGTTCACTACGCGGACGTCAATGGCGATGGTCACGACGACGCGATGGTCTCCCTGGGCCAGACCGACGAGCGCTGGGTGGAGGAGATCTGGTACATCTGGGCCTGGGACCCAGACGCAGAAGTCGCTTATCAAGCGGGAGGACCCGTCGCCAGAGGCGCGAGCTGCGGAGACTATGTGGAGTCTGTAGCGGCCGGCGAGGATCACTTCATTATCGAAGAGCACCTCTGGCCGCAGAACGCCGACCACGACTGTGCAAGCACCCCGTCGATCCATGTCACACGGCATGTGGTGGTCGAAGACGACTGGCCGGTGATGGTCAGTCCAGTTCGGGCGCACGGCGGGATGTGTCCCCAGATCCTCGGCACTGATGACCTGTGGCCGGTCGAAGACTTTGAGTTCCGGACCTCACCGGATGATGCTGCAACTTTGGTGGGGGAACCTGAGCCCGCAGGCTTCTCGGAGGCCGATGTCTGGAGCAGACCATGGCTGTACTACCCGAACTGGATGCTGGTCCATCTTGCCTACATGAACCCGGCTGACGGGCCGCCGGTGATTGAAGGGGACTACACCCCGTGTGGTTGGGTCTACCTCGAAGAAGATACCCGCCCCATTCCGCACGACCCCTATGTGCCCGAAGAGTAAGCCGTTGCCAAGACAGACATCAGCGAGCACCTCGACCCCTCCGTGTCAGAATCCCCTGTAAAGTGCTGACGAAATCAGCACACCACCGCACAGAGCGACTGGTGGTGGAAGCGTCAGTACCTTAACAGATATTGGACAGATTCTGGATGATCCAAGCCATTGCCTCAGTGCTTATCGTGGCAGTGTTGGTCGTATCGCTCTGGTTCAACCCCGGTCCGGAACATGCTGGCTTCACCATTGGGATAGTTTTGGTATCGGTTACTTCCGCGATCTTCCTTGGGAGCTTTCTGGCCAAAACGGCACCCCACGGTTGGTTTGTGATTTCGCACAGAACTGCCGGTCTTTTCCGTTTCGGGGCGCGTTGAGGTTCGGCCAGTTGCTCAGACGGCTGGGGTGGAATCGTGTCCTGCACGGTACATCCTCACCCGTTAGCTCTCCGTCCGATGTTGTCCATTTGGCTCCGAAACTGCGTGCCTCCGCTGCCGGTCACGCGGTGGGCGGTGTGCTGCATCTCGGGGCCGGGGTGGCAGCTCTGATAGTCGGCCAGGTGATGACTGCTGTGTGGATCCTAGTTGTGGCGGTGCCACTCCACACGTACCCGGTGATGCTGCAGCTGCTGCAGCTTCACCGCATGCAGCGGGTACTGATGGCCAGCCGAGCACGAGGGACAGAAGTCTGAGCGCCCACTCACGGTGTCGCTAGCGGTCCAAGAACCCCTCGACATAGAGGTCATAGATCTCAGCTGCGAGCGAATCCTCGTCACCATCAGTAAGCGAGCAGACCGCAGTGATGAGCTGACCGGCGGTGTACTCACCGTCGGATGCGCCCATGAACCCTGCCGCGGCAGAACTGATAGGGCGCGCTCGCCGCAGACCCGCACCCTGGCGGGCCATAATGACTTCCGGATGCTCGGCGCCGAACCGTTGGTACCGCTCCTCAGTGACTGTGTCCGGAACGGTGAGGGCAGCTTCAAGGACAGTGGCCAGCTCTTCCTGCGCACGGTGTGCGGTCTGAGCGATCACTGGACCTAATGGCTGCTGAATCTCCCCTGTGAGCTCCTCGAACCGCTGCCACCGACGGTGGGAGTCGGCACCCTGCAACCAGATGAACCCGAAACCGATCCTTCGCACACCCCGCGCGGCGAAGTCAGCGGCGTACTGCGCGTACCGGCGGCGGTATTCGGTGACCCCGCGCTCCTCAGAGGCGTCACGCAACCAGGTTTCGGCGTATTCCGGCGGGGACTGGGAGTCCCGCTGAATGAACCACCCGCTCAGGCCAGACTGTTCAACCCATGCCCTGGGCCGGGTGGACCAGGCGTCGTCGTCATGAGTGCTTTCCCAATTGCCGAGCAGTTGAGCTGTCCCTTGCGGGCTCAGGACCGCGGGGAGACCAGCGATGAGCTCCTGGATCAGCGCATCGCCTTCGCGCCCGCCATCGCGGTACATATACCGGTCGGATTCAGTCTCCTCGGGCTGACGCGGGGTGATCACAAACGGCGGATTGGAGACCACTAACTCGAACCGCCGTCCGGCCACGGGCTCCAGCAGCGACCCGTGCAGAAGCTCCACTCGATCCTCCAACCGGGCTGGATCCAGATCCAGCACAGGCGCATTGAGCCGCAGGTTGAAGCGAGCAAATTCCAGTGCGCGCTCGGAGAGATCCGTTCCCACCACATGTTCGGCATGGTCCAGTAGGTGCAGCAGCTGGATCCCGCAACCGGTGCCGATATCCAACGCCGTTGTCACCTGGCGGCGATGGGTGACCCCTGCCAAAGTCAGACTCGCCTGCCCGATGCCCAGCACGTGATCGTGCGGAAGCGCGCCCTGCAGCTGGTGGGAGCTGAGGTCGCTGCTGACCCACATATCCTGCATGCCGGCAGACGTCTCCACCTGGTATGGCTGCAGCTCACTGCGCGGCATCACCGCCCCGGTTGGCGTCACCTGGATGAGCTTCAGGCGCTCCAACCCGTGCACGCCCGTGCGGGGTAGCGCGGCCTCGACCTGATCGGCGGTGACAGGGCTGGCGACCAACCACAGGGCAGTGAGAACGGCCCGCTTCCACTGTGCCGATTGCTGCCGGGTGCCCTGGACGCGGCTGTCCTCAGCGCCGAGGAGGTCCGCGATACGCAGCTGACCAGGAACGACCTGCTCGCGGTGGAGCGCGGCCACCACATCTGCCCCCAAGAGCTCCACCAGGCCGTCATTGGTGAATCCGGCCTCCGTGAAGTCTGCACGCAGCGCTGCAATCAGAGGAAGTTCCTGGGATGCCGGCGGGGCAGGGCTCGGAGTCGCGGGGGCACTATGGGGGTGGGGCATAGGGCTCAGCTTATGCGGCGCGGGCTGTGGCGGGGCGCTCGAGAGCCCGCCTGCGCCCACTCCGGTGCGATGTCAGGGCTTTGTTGGGAGTTCCGGGTCCTACAGGATGCTGAACTCCCAACAACCGCCTGAAAAGCGCGGACAGACGCGCCGCGGGGCGTTGGGCGGAGGCACCGTCGGGGCTCAGGCGGGCAGAGGCAGCGCGGGGTATCAGGCTGAAGTGAGGCGGCGCCTTTGTTTCCCCAGGTTTCCCTGGTTGGGGTGTCCGGGTTCCGCAGCCACCCGGGCGGTGCACACCTCACACCGGGTGGTGGCGGGGATGTGGCTACAGTCGGCGCAGTAGAGCTGCAGGTTTGAGCACCCGCGGTCTGCGCAGTTGAAGAAGCGCGAGGTCGCCGCTGAGCAGTTCACGCATTCGCCGAGGGTTTTGGCGTCCTCACTGAATCGGGTGTTCATGCGGCCGTCGAAGACGTAGAGCTCACCCTCCCAGTAGCCGGCGTCCTGGTAGGTCTCCCCGTAGCGGACGATCCCGCCGTCGATCTGGTAGACCTCCTCAAAGCCCCGGTCCTTCATGAGGGCGGAGAGCACCTCACAACGGATACCGCCGGTGCAGTAGGTGACCACCGGCTGGTCTTTGAGGTGGTCGTACTTACCGGAGTCCAGCTCTGTAATGAAGTCTCGGGTGGACTCAGTGTCGGGAACAACCGCGTTCTTGAATCGGCCGATCTGCGCCTCCATGGCGTTGCGTCCGTCGAAGAACGTCACCTCCACGCCTTCACGCTGCTTGGCCTCCACGAGTTCGTGGACCTGCTGGGGCTTCAGATGCTCACCGCCGCCGATGATCCCGTCCGCATTGACCTTGACCTGTTCAGGCACACCAAAGGCCACCAGCTCCGGGCGGACCTTCACACTCAGGCGCGGGAACTGATCTGCCGTGCCCTCGGACCATTTGAACTCGGTGCCGCGGAAGGGGCTGTAGCTGCGGGTCTGCTTGGCGTAGGACTTCACTGCGCTGAGCTCGCCGCCCACCGTGCCGTTGATGCCGTGTTCGGAGATGATGATGCGCCCCTTAAGCCCCAGCTCACGGCAAAGGGTCTGCTGCCAGAGCTTGACGGCCTCAGGGTCTTTGATGGGGGCAAACTTGTAGTACAAAACGATGCGGGACTCAGTCACGGTATTAAGGGTACGACGTCGCGGCTCACCGCATTTCACCGGAGCCTGAGTGGGCCTGCGCACCAGATTGTTACGTTAGCCCCCTACCGGCACATGTGATCCTGCATATATGTTGGGTAGTGGACAGATATTGCCAGGGGGTCCAATCATTCAGCGTCAGCTAATGTAAGGAATCTCCCCGAAAGGCGCATCGCTCGGGTGACACGAGCAGGCATAGATGGTGACCCCGACCTGAGGACTATCTCCGGAGATTCTCTTCAGGCCGAGAACGAATGGAGCAAATAATGACGTCCGAGCTGAGTGACTCGCTTGTCCAGACCTGGGTGACGGGATGGGCCCGCACCCATGGCTATGAAGTGCGACATGAAGGCGCCGTGCATTCAGCCCGCCTGGGGCAAGATGCGGAGCAGTGGGAGTACGTGGTCTTCGATCCTGAGGAGACCGAACTGCGCAAAGTGGCCTCCGCAGTCAATAAGAGCCCCTCCAGGTTGCTCACAGTCATCGCAGAACCGAATTCAGACATCATGGGAGCCGAGGAGATCGACGGCCTGGAGCTCATCAGCGATGAGGAAAAGCTCATGGTGGTCGATATGGACACCCAGGATGTAGAGGATCCGATCACTCCTGAGTCCTACTCCACCAATCGCGAGGACTTCGACGGTTGGACCCTCTTCACGGTGAACCATGGGGAAGACGTTGCCGCCCGCGGTCGCATGGCGGTGGTCGACGACTACGTCATCCTGGACCGGATCTACACCTCCCCCGACTACCGGCGCCAGGGCTTGGGCACTTTTGTCACCCGCGCGCTGCTGGCAATTGCCCATGAGCACGACGTCTCTGAGGGCCTGCTGGTGGCCACCGGTGACGGCCAAGAGCTCTACGAGTACCTCGGGTGGACGCTGCTGGGCAATGTGCACGTCTTCGGGTCTCCGTCCGCCGAAGGCAAACCCCGTCCGTCCCACTCACAGATTGACGACGACATCAACGAGTAGGCCCGTCAGGCCGGCTGGGCACATTGTGGCGCAGCCGGCCCCGTGGGGCAGGACGTTCTGACGGAACCTCCTGCCTGAACATAAATGGCCAAGGCGTGAACACTGCGCTAGAGTGGCATGTACTGCCACAGTTTTTTTGACACCGGCCGGATACGCGAGGCCTCGCCTCGGCCGCTCCTCCCCGTGGCAGCTTCATGTCCCACGACTGAAAGGAGCGGCGCATGACCGCCCCCATTTCTCTTCAAGAACAGCTCGACGCCGGGCCCGTGATCTGCGCCGAAGGGTTCCTCTTCGAGCTGGAACGCCGCGGCTACCTCACCGCTGGGGAGTTCGTCCCCGAGGTCGCCCTTGAACATCCCGAGGCGCTGCGCACCCTGCACGTCGACTTCCAGCGGGCTGGGTCCCACATTGTTGAGGCCTTCACGTACAACGGTCACAGGGAAAAGATGCGGGTCATCGGCAAAGAGGACCTGCTCGAACCGCTGAACCGGGCAGCTTTGAAGATAGCCCGCGGCGTCGCCGATTCCCGTCCCGGTGACTTCATGGCTGGCAATATTTCCAATACCAACATCTGGGATCCCGCTGACGAGCAGAAACAGCGCGAAGTCCGCGCCATGTTCGATGAAATGGTCGGCTGGGCAGTGGAGGAAGGCGCCGATCTCATCATCGGGGAAACCTTCTACTACGCAGGGGAAGCTTTCGCGGCTTTGGAGGCCGCCAAGGCCTCTGGTCTCCCTGTGGTGCTGACACTGGCGCCTATGGCATTCGAAGAAATGGCCGACGGCGTAGGAGTGGTGGAGACCTGCCAGCGCCTGGAACAGGCTGGTGCTGATGTGGTGGGGCTCAACTGCTTCCGTGGGCCCGAGACCATGATGCCCTGGCTGAAGGAAATCCGGGAAGTGGTCTCCTGCCATGTGGCGGCGCTGCCGATTCCCTACCGGACGACCACCCAGGAACCGACGTTTTTCAACCTGTCGGATGTGCGCGCCTCAGTGCCTTCTCCACACGGTCGGACCTTCCCTACCGCCCTGGATCCGCTGATGATGAACCGCTATGAGGTCGGAGCCTTCGCCCGCGAGGCCTACGCTCTGGGGATCAACTACCTTGGGGTGTGCTGTGGAGCTTCCCCGATGCACATCAGGGAAGTCGCCGAGGCTGTAGGGCTGACGCCTCCGGCCAGCAGGTACTCCGAGAACATGAAGAATCACTTCATGTACGGCACACATGACCGGCTCCCGGAGAACATCTCCGCCCTGGGCTCCCGAGCCTGAGGAGTCTACTCTGGTGCGGTGACCCACGACGACGCCTCATTCGTGCTGCTCCGCGCAGCGAGGCTTCCGCTGCGCGTCGGTGAAGGCTCGCCGATCAAACGGATTCGCACACTGCCTGCCCGTGAGGCGTTGACGGCCCCATGGCCTGAGTGGGTTCCTGCTGAGCTGCGAGCCGCTTACCGGCAGGTGGGTGTGCCGCAGCTGTATTCGCACCAGAGACAGGCCGTTGACGCTCTGCACGCCGGCCGCCATGTGATCGTGGCGACCGGCACCGCTTCCGGCAAATCATTGGCCACACAGCTCCCAGGACTGGCGGCGATCCTGGGGGTACGGCCCCAGTCGCCGCTCGTGACCGCGCATCCGACCGGCGAGGCCACCATCCTCTACCTCTCCCCCACCAAAGCCTTGGCGGCCGATCAGCTTGATGCCCTGCAGGAACTGGCCGAAACGGTCGGGAAGGTGGGGCCCTCCGGTGGTATCCGACCTGCCACGTATGACGGCGACACGGATCCGGAGGAGCGCCGCTGGGTGCGCCAACACGCAAATGTGGTGTTGACCAACCCCGATATGCTCAACGCCGGAATCCTGCCGAACCACCGAGGCTGGGCCCGGTTCCTGTCACGGCTGCGCTATGTGATTATCGATGAAGCACATACCGCCCGTGGCATCTTCGGTTCGCATACTGCGCTGCTGCTGCGCCGCCTGCGCCGCGCAGCGCGTTCCTATGGAGCCGACCCGGTGTTCACAGGGGCCTCGGCCACCAGCGGTGATCCGGCGTCGTCGTTCTCTCGCCTGATCGGTGAGGAGAGCACACAGGTGCTTCCCGTCACCGCCGATGGTTCACCGCACGGCCCGGTGGATGTGTACCTGTGGGAGTCCAGCCCTTCAGATAACACCGGCGACAATGATGCCCCGCTGAAGCGCAGCCTGACGGTTGAGGCCGCCGATGTCCTCTCCTCACTCATGGTTGCAGGACACCGAACCCTGGCCTTCATCAAGTCCCGCCGCGGAGCGGAAACGATTGCGGCCATTGCCCGGGATCACCTGGTGGAAGTGGACCCGGCGCTGAAGGACCGGGTGGCGACGTACCGCTCGGGGTACCTGAAGGAGGAGCGGCGGGAGTTGGAGGAGAATCTGCGCTCCGGGACGCTGCTGGGGGTGGCATCGACCCCGGCACTGGAATTGGGTATCGATATTTCGGGGCTTGACGCGGTGGTGATCGCGGGATGGCCCGGGACCAGGGCGGGGTTCTTCCAGCAGTTGGGCCGCGCGGGCCGGACCGCGGACACCACCCAGCGCAGTGCGGCGTTTTTCATTGCTGGTGATGACCCATTGGATGCCTACCTTTTGGAGAACCCTGAGGCGATCTTTGACACCCCTGTCGAGGATGCTGTCACTGACCCGTACAACCCTCATGTGGCTGCTCCGCATCTGTTGGCTGCGGCGCAGGAGCTGCCGCTGACGCCCGACGACGTGGCCGAGACTGGGCTCTTCGGTGGATTGGGTTGGCTGGTGAGCTCGCTGACGGATCAGGGACATTTACGACGCCGCCCGCGCGGATGGTTTTTTGCCCATGACAACGTCTCTGCGGCCTCCTGGGTGAAGATTCGTTCTGATGGGGATGGCCCGTACACAATCGTCAACGCTGAGGACGGGACCGTGGTGGGCGAGATGGGGTCTGCCCAGGTTCAGCCCCAGGCGCATCCGCAGGCGGTGTACGTCCATCAGGGGCGCAGCTTCATTGTTGAAGAACTGGACGTTGAGCAGAACGCTGTGCTGGTCAATCCGGCGAATCCGCCGTTCTACACTCAAGCGAGGGAGACCACCTCCATCTCTGTGATGGAGGACCTGGAGGATGAGTACTGGGGAGCATTCCAGTTGCACTTCGGCACAGTGGAGGTCACCAGCACGGTGGTGGGGTTTCAGCGCAAGGCCCTGGGGAGCTCGGAGGTGCTTTCCGATGAGCCGCTGGATCTGCCTCCCTCGACGCTCCGCACCCAGGCGATGTGGATCACCGCACCGGAAACAGCACTCCAGCAGGCTGGGGTGATTGTGGAGAATATCCCCGGTGCGCTTCATGCTGCCGAGCACGCCATGATCGGGCTGCTTCCGCTGCTGACCAGCTCGGATCGATGGGACATCGGGGGTGTGTCCACTGCCCTGCACCGGGACACGGAGCTGCCGTCAATTTTCGTCTATGACGGACATCCTGGCGGTGCTGGATTCGCCGAGCGGGGTTTCCGGACTGCCCGGGAGTGGATTGGGGCAACCGCCGGCGCTATCGATGCTTGCAGTTGCGCCGATGGTTGCCCAAGCTGCGTGCAGTCACCCAAATGCGGCAACCGGAACTCTCCGCTCCATAAACAAGGGGCATTGAACCTTCTCCGGGCCGTTCTCCACGCCGCTGACTAGACCCAGCCCAGGGGCAATCAGGCACGCCTCGGCCGCCCTCAGGCAGTGTCGGTGACACGGGGCAGGAAGATCCGCATAGTGGTGGGTCCGCGGCGAGCCCATGTCCGGTATGGGCGCATCACGGCGGTCAACGGCTCTGGATCCGTTGTCCCCGCCTGACCATATGGCCAGGACGGTGCAGCACTGAGCCGCTGAAGCCCGATACGCACACTGTCCTCACCCACAGGCGACGGAGCGATCGCGGGATCAAGACTGACCTCGTTGACGGTCGCTGGTGGAGTGTCCCCGGTATGCGGCGGTGCACCTTCCGCCGGCTCAATGTCGAGGTCTTCAAGGGCCATCACCCACGGGCCACGCTCCACCGCGCAGGTGCCGCGGACGGCGTCGATACGGGGGTCCGGGCAGACCAGACGAGGCTCACGCGGGAGGGTGAGGGTCAGCCTGTCACCGGGGGTGAACCGGCGGCGAACCTCAGCTCGGCCATCGGTCAGGCGCAGCGGTAGAGAGTCACCATGGAGTGTTAGGGACAGGCCTTCGGTTCCCTGCGCCCAGGCGGGGATGCGCAGTTCCAATGCCACTTCGGCGGCGGGTGCCTCGGTGACCTCCAGAACGATGCGATCACTCTGCGGGTAGGCCGTGCTCATCTGCACCTTCAAAGTTTCACCCAGCAGAGGGACCGCAAACTCCGCATCCGCGTACTGGTGAATCTGCAGTGCGTCACCCCGGGTGGTGGCAATGTAGAGATGAATCGACGCCAGAGTGCGGGCAATATTGGTGGGACAGCAACTGGTGGCAAACCACGACTTGCGCAGACCAGATCCTCCCCCGGCATGCAACGCGTCGGAGTCATCCTGAGCCTCAGGCGCTGTGCGCAGATGGTGAGTATTGGCGTAGAAGAACGCCCGGCCATCCTCCGCCGGGGAGACCAGGACGTTGTTCAGCAGAGTGCGTTCAATCAGCTCCGCGTACTCAGCTCCGCCGTGGGCAAGGAGCATCCGCCATGACAGCATCACGGATGCTACTCCGGCGCATGTTTCGGCGTAGGAAGTATCCGCCGGGAGCTGAAAGTCTTCACCGAACGCTTCCCCAATCTGCGTGGACCCCATGCCTCCGGTGATGTATGTCCGGGCTGCGACGGTGTTCTGCCACTGGGTGTGGACAGCTGAGGCGAGTTCGGCGTCGTCGCACTCCAGTGCTACGTCTGCGGCACCACTGGCCAAGTAGAGGGCGCGGACAGCGTGCCCGGCCAGCACCTGCGTGTCACGAACGCGGATATCGTCCTGATAGTAGGTCCGGGTGCCGTTCTGCCAGGGTGTGAGTGTCTGGTCTCCGTGGCGCTCCACGAAGGTGCGGGCCATGTCCAGGTACTTCTGCTCTCCGGTGGCTCGCCCCAACTCGGCAAGTGCCATCTCGATCTCCGCGTGGCCGCATATCCCTGAGCGAGCTTGGGGTCCGGAGAATTCTGTGAGCACGTGGTCCGCCACTCGCCGGGCTACGTGAACGAGCTGATCATCGTGGCCGGTGCGGAGCCTGGCGACCGCGGCTTGAATCAGGTGGCCGAAGCAGTAGAGTTCGTGGCCCAATTCCATATCTGACCATCGTGGTTGTTGGCCCTTGCGGCCGAAATAGGTGTGCAGATAACCGTCAGGTTCCTGGGCTGCGGCAACGCGGGCCACCAGAGCGTGGTATTTCCGCTCCAGCTCATCATTGGGGTGCTGACCGAGGGTCCACGCCATGGCCTCCAGGATTTTGTAGGTTTCAGAGTCCACGAACCACATACCTGTGGCTTTGCCGGTCAGTGTCCCGGCGGCCGCCCGGTCAAAGTTAGCGAGCCACCCGTGGCGTTCCATCATGCCCAGAGCGTGATCGATGATCTCCTCCGCGGCCAGTTTCTGCAGGTCTCCCCAGAATCCTCCGGTGATACGCACCTGGTCCGGCGTAAGAGGGGTGAGTGCGGACCGGGTAGGCATCACAGGGCCGCCGAGGGCCGGGTCAAGTGTGGACATGCTGGTCTCCAGAAGTGGTCAGGTGGTTCTCGTTGTGGGTTTCGACTGTGCCACAGCCAGATCGCCAAGGCGGACCGGAGCAGCCAAACTACGATAGCCCTGGCGCTTCTCAGCGCTCACTAAGAGTGTAGTTCCGACTTCGCCGAGTGCAGCCTCGTCAGAGCCGAGGTGGCGCTGCTTCAGTGGGCCGGTTTTAGCCTCTGAGTTGCGCTTGCTCATCCCGACCGAAGTCGCGACCGCTTGAAACGCTACGACTCACACCTGGACCCGGTCCAAAGCTTCAGGGAGATGGGCCGACCATTCCGGAGGAGATTCTGCCGCAGGCGCCGAGCACGCCAGCCAAGGGGGATAGTCAATATGGCTCCAGCGCTGGTGCGGTGAGCCGGATGAAGGCTGAACACCTCGGGGCTCGGATCGGTGAGGCCATTCGTCGGCGAAGAAAAGACGCCCGTCTGACGCTTACCCGAGTGGCGCGCCGGGCGGACATCTCCGTGTCTCACCTGTCCAACATTGAAAACGGCCTTTCGATTGCTTCCTTGCCACTATTGGCCAAAGTCGCTGCGGCTCTGAACACCAGCCTGGCTGAGCGGACTCGACTGCTTCCTGACACTGCTAAGCGGTGCGGCTGTGGTCACTATCGACGGCACCGATTATTCGGTTCAGCTCGGTGACGCGCTCGATGCTCGAAGTGTGCTGAGCGCGAGGATCCGAGTCACCGCAGAAGCCGACATTCTCGTCTCGACCACCCCGAGCTCGAGGTCCTAACCCCTCACTTCACGGCCTGCTTCAGCGGCCTACGGCGTACCCTTGTGCTCCGCGTGGGTTGGCCCCGGCTCGCAGCCATTCACCGTCTTTTGCGACCGCGGAGAGGCGTCCCTCGGTCCATCCTCCACCAACTTTGAGCTCGTGTCCGCGGCGGCGAAGTTCCTCTAACACGGAGGCCGGGAAGCGGTCCTCGATCATCACCTGTCCAGGGAAGGACTCCCGGGGATAGAACGAACTCGGCACATGGGTGGAGTGAAATGCGGGAGCGTCAATGGCCTCCTGGAGGTTCATGCCGCCGTGGACCACATTGAGGAGCAGCTGCAGATTCCACTGATCCTGGGAGTCACCTCCAGGGGTACCGAAGGCCATCCACGGTTTGCCATCACGCAGCGCAAAGGACGGTGACAAGGTTGTCCGGGGCCGGGCTCCGGGGCGCAGAGAATTTGGCAACCCGTCTTGGAGCCAAAACATCTGGGCTCGTGAGCTGAGGCAGAATCCCAGTTCGGGGATCGTGGGTGAGGCCTGCAGCCACCCGCCTGAGGGGGTCGCAGCGACCATCATTCCACCGGAGTCGACGACGTCGACGTGGCAGGTATCGCCGCGAGTGTCACCATTATGAGCCACCGTCGGCTCCCCGACACCAGCGGCCTCTGCGCTAGGGCCCGCTTCAGGGTAATGAGGCAGCTGAGGTTGGCGGCCACCTGGGGCACCTGGAATGAGCTCCAGTGACGCAGCATGGTCGTTGATGAGCGCGCGGCGTTGAATGGTGTACTCGGGGCTGAGGAGATCCTGCAGAGGGACGTCGGTGAAGCGAGGGTCGCCGTACCACGCCTCCCGGTCGGCGAAGGCCAATTTGCCGGTCTCCACCATCACATGGACCCAATCGGCGGAGCCTACCGGGACTGAATTCAGGGCGTAGCCCTCCAATAGAGCCAGCTGCTGGAGCATCACAGGTCCCTGCCCCCATGGGCCGGTCTTGCACACGGTGTAGTTCTGATAATCGAGCGTAGCCGGGGCTTCGACCTCGGCCTGCCATTCCGACATGTCCTGGCTGGTGAGCAGACCGTGGTGCCGGTGGCCGCTGGTGTCCTTGACCGGGTTGTCGCGGCAGAAGGATTCGATGGCCTCTGCTACGAAGCCTGAATACCAGGCGTGTTGGGCGGCGTCGATCTGCTTTTCCCGGTCCCCACCGGCGGCTTCGGCCTCGTCGATGAGGCGGCTGAAGGTGCGAGCCAGGACGGTGTTGCGGAATCGGCTGTTGGGTTCGGGCACCTGGCCACCTGGCAGCCAGGTGGCCGCGGAGGTCGGCCAGTCTTTGGTGAACATCTCCTGCACGGTGGCAATGGTCCGCGAGACCCGGCTGAGCACCGGATGCCCCTGCTCAGCGAACTGGACTGCTGGGCTGAGAACCTCGCGCAAGCTCATGCTGCCGTGGCGTTGAAGCAGGGTCAGCCAGGCGCCGAATGCGCCGGGTACAACGGCTGAGAGAAGCCCGGTGCCCGGCATGATCTCCAGGCCCATCTCCTTCAACCGTGCCACGGTGGCGGCTTGGGGCGCGGTGCCTTGGCCGTTGATGACCTCGACTTTCTGTTCGGTTTCAGACCAGACGAGGATGGGCACCTCTCCCCCAGGGCCGTTGAGGTGGGGTTCCACCACTTGGAGGACGAACCCGGAGGCTACCGCGGCATCAGCGGCGTTGCCTCCGCGCTCGAGGATGCTCATCCCGGTCTGGGAGGCCAGCCAGTGGGTGGAGGAGACCATTCCGAAGTCGCCAAGCAGTTCAGGTCGTGTTGACTCAAGCATGACACCAGCATAGTTGCCTAAGTCAACTATCGGCTGGGTCGCTGTATTTAGGCGGACTTCTCCCCACGGCAAGGGGCACTGGGCCGACACTCCGGGGGTTCCACAGATGCCTATGCTGCGGCTCGCTCAGTGCGCCGAGTCGGTCACCGTGGATTCAGCCGCTGCTGACCGGTATGCGGCATTCCCTCGGAAAGGAGAACTCCATGAGCACCGGGTCAACACCGCGTTCCCTGGCCACACTTCATCAGGAGGAGGACGGGTTAGCGACAGCCGAATACGGGATCGTCATGCTGGCTGCTGTTGCCTTCGCCGGCCTGCTCACCGCTATCCTCACCTCGGAAACTGTCCGTGGGTGGCTTGAGGCGATCGTGCAGCAAGCACTCGGTGCCGGGTGAGGCTGGTCCCCACTGATGGCACCACGAGGCAATCGCGCTGCCCCACAGTCGGAGCGAGGTTCAGTCACCGCTGAATTTGCCCTGGCCATACCTGGGGTGGTGCTTGTGCTGCTGTTGGTGATCTCTCTGGCGATGCAGGGTGCGGCACGGATAGCTCTTGAGGACGGAGCCCGTGCCGCAGCCAGGGAATTCGCCCGCGGACAGTCAGCTGAGGTCGCTGAGCAAGTAGCCCGGGAGACCGCCGGAGACCAGGTGACGGTGTCCGTCTCCTCCGACGGGCCCTACACCCATGTGGTACTCACTCAACCGGTGCGCATACTTGGGCTGATCGAGCTCGACGCCGAACAGGAAGCTGAAGCGTTCGCACGCACTGAACATCTCGCAGGTATCCGGGGGTCACAGTGAACTTCTCTGCGCACCGGGATCAGCGTGGATCCGGCACTGTGGCGGCGCTGGGGATCATCGCTGCGCTCATGATCCTCCTGGCCCTCGTCGTCCTCCTGGGAGCCGCTGCGGTGGCCAAGACACAGGCAGTACGCGCAGCTGACCTAGCGTCTTTGGCGGCGGCTGACACCGCGCGAGGACTCAGCACCGGCGATCCCTGCACGGTCGCTGAGCAGGTGGCCGTGCGGAACGGAGTGGTACTTCAGGACTGTGCTGTAGGCGGAGAGTTCCCCACCGAGGTGACTGTGACAGTGACCCGGGTTTTTGACGTGCCTGTGCTCTCTGCTGCACTTCCGCTACCACACCTCACCGCCACGGGAACATCACGTGCTGGGCCTCCGGAGGGTTTGCCTTAGTGCCCGGGCATAGGATCAGAAGCCCAGAGCCTCAGGGAGCATACTCACCACCACCGGCACCACTCCTACCAGGATGAACGCCGGCAAGAAACAGGCGCCTAGGGGAAGCATCATTTTCACCCCGAGTTTTTCCGCCGCGGCTTCTGCTGCGTGCCGAAGCTCCGCACGAGCTCTGCCCGCAGCGGCCCGGAGCATCCGAGCACTCGGAGCGCCTGTGGAGTAAGCAAAGCTCATATGATCACAGAAGGTCCGCAGTTGCGGGTACTCAGCGACCAGCTCTGCCGCTTGATCCCAGGAAGCACCTGCGGCGAGCGCGCGGTGAACACCCGCAAGTGGTTCTGCCCCTGGAACTGTTGAGGCCAACCGCGCAAGCGCGGCCTCTATCCCCACCCCTGCGGTCAGCAGTGCCGCGGTCAGATCCAACAGAAGAGCAGCGTCGGCAGTTTCGCCCACTCCATCATCTTGACGACGCCGCGCACGCATTTTCTGCCTGAGCAGTGATATGCCTGTTGCGCCGCCTCGAGCAGTCGGAGGCAGGAGAAGCAGGGCCGCCACCCCGGCGACCACAGCTGACAGCACAGTCAAGAAGTTAGCCATGTCGCGTCACCACCCGGATCATTCGGTGGCTCCAGAACCGACCCGCCACCAAGAACCCGAGCCCGGCGCACATGCACGCGAGACCGATAGTGCTGCCTAGCAGTGTGGCCAGAGGGTCGGCCCCCATGATCTGACCTAAGGCCAGCCCACCCAGGGGTAGCAGGCTGAGAATCATCTGGGTGAGCTTGGGTCCAGCGGTGGCAGTCTCCACAGCGGCGGCCAGCTCAGCCGACTCATCCACGGAGTCGGCCAGTTGCTCTACCAGCGAGGACAGCGGAGCGCCGGTCTGCTCGGAAAGCGCTGTGACAGCGACCAGTCTGTTGAGGAGGCGGTTCAGTTCTGGGTCTGTCCCCGCGTTTGCAGCAACATAGCGGCGCAGTCCCTCAGCGGTGCCGGTCCCTGATGCTTCTGAGGCGGCGATGTGCGCACTGACCTGAGCCAGTGGATGATCGGGGTCTCTGCTTCGCCATGTCTGACGAAGGTCCGACCAGGCTTGACCCTCACCGCGGCCCGAGACCAGTAATGCGGAGAACTGTCGGAGCAGTTCTGCGACATCCTTGCGCATCTGTGCTGGTGTCCTTCTCCCTCGATGGGCCAGCTGTTGGGAGAGATCACGCAGCCGTGGAGTCATCCGGAAAGAGGAAGGGTGGCTTCTGGTGCGGGAGGGAGCTGCCACAAGGGCCGCGGCGGCTGCACACCCTGCAGCGGTGATGATCAGGAGCAGTCTCATCCCATCAGTTCCTCCCACGCTGGACCGTGTTCCACTCGGTCCCCTTGCGTGACGAGTGCCGGCACCATCGTGAGTTTGCCGTCGTCGTAGCGCAGGGACGACAGGGCCACCGGGCTCCTTCGTCCGGACCGGCGCTCCACGTGAACAACCGCGTCCAGTGCCGCTGCGGCTTGGATGGCGACAGTCTCCGGGCTGAGTCCTGCGAGCGCGCCCATGGCAATCAACCGGGCCGGCACAGCCTGCGGGGAGTTGGCGTGAACAGTTCCGCCGGCTCCTGCGTGTCCAGTGTTCATCGCGGTAAGAAAGTCACGGAGTTCTGCTCCGCGGCATTCTCCAACGATGAGCCGGTCAGGACGCATCCGCAGGGTCTCACGGACCAGTTGCCCCATATCCACCCGTCCGGCGCCCTCGACGTTGCCCCCGCGGCTCTGCAGATGAAGAACATGAGGATGCGCCGGGGTCAGCTCCGTGGTGTCCTCGACCACCAGGATGCGTTCGGTTCTGGAGACCTCACTGAGCATCGCGGCCAATAAGGATGTTTTTCCAGACCCTGTCGCGCCAGAGACGAGATAGTTCAGGCGTTTGCCGACCAGGGTCCTCAGCGCACTTACCCACTGGTGCGCCCCGGGCCAATGGGTGGCAAGTGCCTCCAGGTCTGCGGTGGAGCTTCGAGCTACTCTGACGGAAATGAGCGTGCCCTCAACGGCGATTGGCGGAATCACCGCGTGGATCCGGCAGTTTTCTAGTTTGCCGTCAGCGCAGGGATGCCCCTCATCAAGCCGTCCACCGGCGATCGAGATCAGCCGGCGCGCCAGCGCCCGTGCCTGCTCCTCTGACTCGATGCGCACGCCGGTAAGCATCAGCCCGCGCTCCCCATCAGTCCATATCTGACCCGCACCGTCGAGGACCACATCCGTGACCCCAGGTGCTTCCACGAACTGCTGCAATGGCCCTAGACCCACCAGTTCATCCCGCAGAGTTTTGACTAACTGCGCAGTGGTCCCGGTGCCCAGCGCGAGGCCCTCAGCGCGGACCGCATCAGCGATCCGCTCTGCGGTCACCGGTTCGGCGGTCGAGGTCAGCCGCTCACGAACAGCCTCAAGCTGCTCCTCACGCATCAGCCAACCCCACCCTCTGGAGGATCCCACTCACCAGGTCAGCGCCGCGGCGACTGCGAAGCACATTATAGGCATCATGAATCTCATCACTGCGGGCCAGCCACCTCTGCAACGGCAGGTCAGCAACTACTGGCACATCGAGCTCTGCCCGCACATCAGCTGCACTCCACCCTGGGGCAGCTGCGCCATTGACCGCGACCCAAGCTCGCCTCTGAGGGACAGCGCTGATGAGTTCCTGCGCGGCGTCAACACCGCGACGTGAGGCCCGCACGATCACCAACATGTCATCGACCTGCTCGCCAAGGCTGGTGAGCGCCTCAGTCTGCTGGCCGCTGTCAATTACGACCACGTCGTACGCGCGCCTTCCCGCAACTACGGCTGCTCGGAGACGGGAATCCGCGCGTGGAGCAGCGGCTGAGCCCGTCAGGAGACCAATGCCTTCCCATACCGGGACTGCTTCACGGAGCTGGGTCGCCGAGAGATCCCCTTCAACTGAGGTCAGCTCCTGCCAGTCAAGTGCGCCTCCGCTGAGTCGTCCCTCCCGACGGGCAGTGCGGGCCAGATCGGCTACTCCGCTACCCGGTCCCCCTGCGGAATCCACCATCAGAGGGCTCTGACCACGTGAAGCCAACTCCGCAGCGCAGAGATAAGCGAATGTGGTTGCTCCCACACCCCCAGACGCACCCGCCACGGCAAGCACCCGCCCCTGAGATCGGTCGAGGACCTTGGTGGAGAGGTGCTCGGTGAGCCATTTCTCCCCTGTAGGCAGGGGTACCGGCCTCAGGCCTGGTGCCTCGGCAGCTGCCTGCCAGACTGATTCTGCGTCATGTCCCACCAGCAGGCACCGCTCAGCCAACACCGCGGTCCGTGGCACCGTCTGAGCTGAGCAGAGGACCGCCACGGCAGCCTCGGCCGTAGCGCTTTGCACCTGGGACCACCGGCGGCAGATCTCTAGGCGCGCTCCGACCACTGCCGCGATCAGGGCTATGTCATCACGCAAGCGTTGGTCCTCGGCGATGAGGAGCAGCACCGGTTCCTCAGCCGACTCCGGGTGATATGGACGCGGGGTGGTTCGTCCGTTCCGTGTCATAGCACTCAGCGTGCTGCTGCACAGACATTCTTCCTACACGCAGCAGCCTCGCTGTGAAGCCTGCCGCGTGTCGTCTGGGGACCACCCGGCCCTGTGGAGAACTCTCCTCGTCTGGCGCCCGCTACAGTCCTCCTCGGTCAGCCGGCGGCGAGGTCGCGCCGGGACATCAGCCCGACGGAGAGAACCAGCAGGGCACCTCCAGCCGCAGCCAGACTAAGGACCGCTGCGACATTGAGCTCATCCTGGGGCAACTGCCCCACCAGGTGGAGCGGTGAGATGCCTCGTGCCCACTCAGGAAGCTGCAGCGTCTCCGCCAGGAAACCGACTGTGGCGATCCAGCCCACCAAAAGCCACCCAAGAACAGACCAGCGGCTGCCTATCGAGCGCAGCAGGGCAGCCATCGCAGCCACAAACACCACCGGCACCGCGTACCCGAAACCCACTTCCATGGCCGTGCTGAACGCCGCTGACTCGGACAGCACAGCCCAGGACACCAGCCCCAACGCCATGCAGCCCAGGAGCTGGACCGCTACCGCCGACGCTCCGACAACGGCCCACCATCCCAGCCACAGACGCTTGCGTGAGATCCGCGTGGCCAGCACAGTCCCCAGGCGCCCGCTGGATTCTTCCGATATCAGCCGACCCATACCCTGCACGGCTGTCGCTGTGGCCGCTAGGCAGATGACCACCACTGCCAGACTGGTCACCACATCACTGCCGGAATCCACGCCCAGAGCCTCCAGCACGGTGGGGTCCGCTTCCACCAACTCAGCCATCTCCTGGGTCAAAATGCCGAACACCCCTCCCCACAGAATCGCCGTGACCGACCACGCGAGGATCGCAGTTCGGTTGAGCCGCCAGCTGAGGCCCATGGCTGTGCCGAGGCTCGCCCGCCCCCGTTCAGGTCCGGCAGGTGTAGCCAAAATTCCGGCCCCAAGGTCTCGCCGCACAGCAATTGCGCCGGCCCCAGCCACTAGCACTACGGCGCTGACCAAGAATGCCGCCAGCGGCCATACCTGGGGTTCTCCGAACGGCCGAAACTCAGCGAACCATCCCAGAGGGCTCGCCCACACTGCGTCCCACCCAGAACCGTCGATCAGCGCCCGGATCAGGAACGCGGCGGTCACAGCCGCAAGCCCAGCCAAATAGCCAGTGCGCGCAGATTGCGCCACCTGCCCTAGGACGAGACCCAGACTGGCGAAGAACAACATAAGAGCGGCAGTGCCTACCGAGTACCAGCCTGCGCCGGCTAGGGGCAGGCCCACAGAAGCGGTGCCCGCGAAAGTCAAAATTCCTATGGCCGTCACCGTGAAGAGAACAATGAGTAATCCGGCGGCTAAGGGGCCCAGACGACCCACACGGGTAGCCGTCACCAGCTCAGTGCGCCCGGCCTCCTCCTCCCTGCGGGTATGCCGCAGCGCTAGATGCACCGCCAACAAAGGAAACAACAACTGACCGAGGAACCCCACCTCATAGGCAGTGATGCCCCCAATGGTGTCTAGACCGTAGCCCCGCCCGTTGAACGCTTGGGAGGCCGGCGATTCACCGAGTGTGGCTTCGTACTGTTGCCTCTCCGCCAGGTTCGAGAAGAGAGAATCAATCGAGATGGCCACGGCTGTGATGAGTCCGGCAACCAGCAAGATCGTCCCGGCAACGCCCAACCAGCCCGATCGCAGGCCCAAGCGGAAGAGCCCCAGCGTCCCAGCCAACTGTGATGAGATACGACTCATGACTCTCCACCGGCTGGTTCGGCTGCCCCCACGCCCGGGCCGCTCTCCTGATAGTGCTCTAGGAATAGCTGTTCCAAGCTCGGCGGGCGGACCACCAGGTCGGTCGGCTCAGCGGCGGTGACCGCTGCCACCGCCTGCGGCATTGCCGCATGGGTGGCGACCAAACGGATGCGCACCCCATGAGGGTGGTCCTCATACTGCAGATCGGTGACCCCATCGATACCCTCAAGTCCGGCGGGACGATGCCCGGTGGTGGCCTCCACCGTGGTCAACGTGCCAGAGCGCAACTCCTCCAGTGTTCCGGTGGACACGGTCGTCCCGGACCGGATGATGGTGACCCGGTCGCAGAGCGCTTCCACTTCAGCCAGAATATGACTGCTGAGCAGAACTGTCCGACCTTCTCGGTTGAGTTCTGCGATCACTTTCTGGAAGACCGATTCCATGAGCGGGTCCAACCCGGATGTGGGCTCATCGAGGATAAAAAGCTCGACGTCGCATGACAGCGCGGCGACCAGCGCTACTTTCTGCCGGTTCCCTTTGGAATATGCGCGGGCACGTTTTGTGGGGTCCAGTTCGAACCTCTCCACCAGCTCATCGCGGCGCTGGGAGTCCATGCTGCCTTGGAACCCGCCCAACAGGTCAATGCATTCACCGCCCGTGAGTCCTGGCCACAGGGAGGTGTCCCCGGGAACATATGCCAGCCGTCCGTGAATCTCCACGGAATCTCGCCACGGGTGCAGCCCAAAAACATCGGCCTGCCCTTCATTCAGGCGCAATTGGCCCAGCAGCGCCCGGATGGTGGTCGATTTCCCCGACCCGTTGGGCCCCAAGAAGCCGTGCACCTCTCCTTCAGCGACATGCAAGTCAAGGCCGTCAAGAGCACGGAATGCGCCGAAGGTCTTGACGAGACCCTGCGCCTGCACCAGATTTTCTGACAGTGACTTTCTCATGACAGTCACTCTACACGATAAGCTGACAGTGACTGTCAATTAAGGAGATGCGAATGACGACGACGACGCCACCTACCTCCTCAGTCGACGCTCGCCAAGTACCCCCACCACCTCCTCAGCCGTTGCGGGAGCGGAAACGAGCAGCGACTATGCGTCGCATCCAGAACACCGCGATGTCCCTGTTCGCCGAGCATGGTTTTGACGCAGTCACCATTGAGCAGGTCAGCGAAGCTGCTGAAGCCTCACCCAGCACCGTGTACCGGTACTTCGGCACAAAAGAGGGCCTGGTCCTCCACGACGAGTTCGACAACCAAGTCTTTGCCGGCCTCGCGCACTTCATTAAGGAGGGCCTCTCCCCCTGGGATGCTGTGTATGCTGCACTTAATCTCATCCGAGAGGATCACTTTGTCGAGGAGGCAGAGGCCACGTTGGCCAGGACCGAGCTTTTCTTCGCCAACCGCTCGATTCAGTCAGCGGCGTTCCTGCTGGTCGACGACACCGTCGAGGAACTCGGCCGAATGATTGCGGAGACAGGTTCGTGGTCGCAGGCTCAGGGCCGGGTGATCGCCAGTTCCATCATTTGGCCCCTCATCAGCATTCTAAAAAACTGGTACCACGACTCCGACCGGCCCTTCAGCGAGCACGTCGCGGAGGCGATGTCCACTCTTGCAGCCATGCGGCCGAGCAGTCCACAGGGACAGGAGACCTAGCGGCGGCGTCGGAACTGCCGGGGATCAATCTCCCGTTCGCGGTCCCACTCCCCGGCCCACCCCAGACGCATCAGCATCCGGTCCAGCAGCGTTCCCGTGAAACCCCATACGAACGCTCCAGTCTCCTGGAAGGCGGAGGCCACCTCAGTCGCCTCAGCATGAGGCTGAGCGTTGATTGACGAATATCCGCCGTCCCCGGTGAGCCCGTAGAGGAACGCCGGTGAAGGCAGTCGTGGACCACGGTGCACCACCACAGCGGTATACCGGTGAGCAGGCTCCACCAGATCCGCCACGCGAGTCCGCAGCACCCTGGAGACCTCTCCCGTCTGGGGGGCCAGCGGACCAGGGTCCTCAGCCACCGCGATCACGGGTGTGACGTTGAAGCCACTGGCCAAGATAGGCGCCACCGGCAGTGTGCCGAGCACAGTCGCTCGGTCAGGGTCCAGCCCCGTCTCCTCATGGGCCTCCCGCAGCGCAGTGCCCGGCAGGTCGGCATCCGACTCTTCGGCCCCGCCGCCGGGGAACGCGATCTGCCCGGGGTGCTTGGCCAGTTCCGGGCTGCGCTCGGTCAACAGCACGTGAGGCCCATCCTCCGACACCCAAAACAGGGCCAGCACCGCAGCTTCCCGGGACGTCTCTGTGATCTGCATATGCCGGTGGACTTCAGTTGAGGGAACACCCCACCACCACACACCCGACGACGCCTCCTGGGGGTTCTGCGCCGCGTAATCACTCCCGAGCCCCACCAGGCCCGTAAGTGAAGCTGTGAGTTCCTGGTGAGTCTGCGGCAATCTGCCAGCGCCCTGGGCACCCAGGCCGGGGCCGGCGTCGTCGTGCTGAGGTGTATTCGGCGGTGTATCAGGCACTGAGTGGGTACCCTTCAGCCTGGAGCTGGCGGCGTGTGAAGCCTGCCAAGAATTTCTGGTGCAGGTCTTCGCGCCCTGGGGCCAGCTCGTATTTGAGCAACTGCTGGGCGGCTTCGGCATCGGTCTCTCCGGCCCCGTAGCTGGGGCACAGATGCGCCACCGGGCAGGCGCCGCAGGCCGGTCGCCGTGAATGGCAGACCCGGCGGCCGTGATAGACCAGCCGCTGACTCAGGTCCGTCCAGTCCTTGGGCTCGAACAGCTCTGCCACGGCGTATTCAACTTTGACCGGGTCAGTCTCCTCGGTCATGCCAAACCGCCTAGCGAGCCGCCCGAAGTGGGTGTCCACAGTCAGCCCTGGCCGACCGAATGCGCTGCCCAGCACTACGAAGGCGGTTTTGCGGCCTACCCCGGGGAGCTTGACCAACTCGTTGAGCTCGGCCGGGACTTCTCCCCCATGGTTTTCCACCAGTGCGGTGGACAGCCCCAGCAGTGACCGGGTCTTGGCCTGATAGAAGCCTGTGGGCCGAATCAGTTCGGCGAGTTCAGACTCATCAGCTGCGGCCATGGCGGCAGCGTCGGGGTAGCGGGAGAAGAGCTCTGGGGTGATGGAGTTGACCCGCACATCGGTGGTCTGCGCGGACAGGACGGTCGCCACCAGCAGCTCGAACGGGTTCCCGAAGTCGAGCTCTGCCACCGCATACGGGTAGGTCTCGCCCAGAATCCGGTTGATCTTGCGTACCCGGCGCTTTTTCCCGATCAGAGTCTTATCCATTGAATCCATCCTAAGCGGCAGCTGAGGCGGTGACGCACGCGCCCGCCCATCACTGGTTGCCATTCATCGGCGCAAATCAACCGTTCATCTGTGATGCCGGCCACTCTTTGAACATGTCCTCGCCTCATTGCTGGGTCCCGCGCTATTGTGAGCCTAGACACAGCCGTGAAGCTCAAGGAGGTACGTTTCATGACCACCACACCTGATGCGGAAAGCGTTCAGACTTTCCCACCAAGCGATGTGTTCGCGCACGACGCCGTAGCCACGGCCGAAAAATACGACGCCGCTAAGTCCGACCGACTCGGCTACTGGGCGGATCAGGCCCGGAGCACCCTGAGCTGGGACACTGACTTCACCGAGACCCTTGACTGGTCAGAGGCACCATTTGCCAAGTGGTTCGTGGGTGGAGAGCTCAACGCTTCCTACAACTGTGTGGACCGGCATGTTGAAGCCGGCAACGGCAGCCGCGTGGCGCTTTACTTTGAAGGTGAGCCCGGCGACACCCGTGAGATCACCTACGCAGAGCTGAAGGACGAGGTATCGCGCACCGCCAACGCCTTCGAATCCCTCGGAGTAGCCAAGGGCGACCGGGTCGCGATCTACATGCCGATGATCCCCGAAACCGTGGTCACCATGCTCGCCTGCGCCCGGATCGGAGCCATCCACTCGGTGGTCTTCGGCGGCTTCAGCGCAGATGCCCTGCGCTCCCGGGCGGACGACGCCGAGGCCAAACTGGTCGTGACCGCTGATGGCTCCTACCGGCGCGGCAAGCCTTCACCGCTGAAGCCCAACGTCGATCAGGCCCTGGCCAAGCCGGGGCACACAGTGCAGAACGTCGTCGTCGTTCAGCGCAACGGCGAAAACGTGGACATCGAGTCCGGGCGCGACATTTGGTGGCATGACCTAGTGCCCCAGCAGTCCGCCGAGCACAGCTACGTTCCGCATGACGCTGAGCACCCGCTGTTCATCCTCTACACATCAGGCACCACAGGTAAGCCCAAGGGCATCCTGCACACCACCGGCGGCTACCTGACGCAGACCGCTGTCACCCACCGGGACAGCTTCGACCTCAAGCCCGAGCAGGACGTCTACTGGTGCTCCGCCGACGTCGGCTGGGTCACCGGGCACAGCTACATCGTCTACGGACCGATGGCCAATGGTTCCACCCAGGTGATCTACGAGGGCACACCCGACACTCCGCATAAGGGCCGGCTGTGGGAGATTGTGCAGAAGTACGGGGTCACCCAGTTCTACACAGCGCCCACCATGATCCGCACCTGCATGAAGTGGGGCCGCGAGATTCCCGACGAGTTCGACCTCAGCTCGCTGCGCGTGCTCGGCACCGTGGGTGAGGCCATCAACCCTGAGGCGTGGATGTGGTTCCGCGAGGTCATCGGCGCCAACAACGGGCCGGGCAAGCCTCCCAAGGAGCACCCAGCACCCATCGTGGACACCTGGTGGCAGACCGAGACCGGCGCGCATATGATCGCACCGCTGCCCGGGGTCACACACACCAAACCAGGCTCTGCACAGACCCCCGTCCCAGGTGTGGAAGTCGGCGTGGTCAATGAAGAGGGCAAGCCCCTGGGCAACGGCGAGGCCGGCCTGCTGGTCATCAACGAACCATGGCCGGCAATGCTGCGCGGCATCTATAAGAACCCCGACCGCTATAAGGAGACCTACTGGTCCCGATTCGGCGATCTGTACTTCGCCGGGGACGGCGCCCGGTATGACGATGACGGCGACATCTGGCTTATGGGCCGTGTCGACGACGTCATGAACGTCTCCGGGCACCGCCTGTCCACCACGGAGATCGAATCCGCCCTGGTGGCGCACGAGGCCGTAGCTGAGGCTGCTGTGGTCGGTGCGAAGGACGCCACCACTGGTGAGGCTGTCGTCGCGTTCGTGATGCTGACCGGTTCAGCCTCGGACGCAACCGCCGACGTTGCGTCTTTGGAGCAGCAGCTGCGTCAGCACGTGGGTCACGAGATAGGCCCCATCGCGAAGCCGCGGAACGTGCTGGTAGTGCCAGAGCTGCCGAAGACGCGTTCGGGCAAGATCATGCGGCGCCTGCTGAAGAACGTCGCCAATGGTGATGAAGTCGGTGACGCATCGACCCTGGCCGATCCCTCCGTGATGGAGAAGATCGCCGACGATATGCGCGCCAAACACGCCAGCTAACGACCCGACCCGCTCAAAAACTGTGGGGCGCACGGAGGAATGAACCCCACTTTGCGCCCCACAGTCGTCGAGTAGTCTGAGCACAAGCGCGCCGGGTTCCCGGTGATACCGCATATGAGTTGGGAAGCGAGCGAATTGATGAGTGGTCGACTGCTGATTGTGCACGGGCCGAACCTGAACCTGCTGGGCACCCGAGAGCCGGATGTTTACGGCACCGCCACATTGGAAGATGCCAATGATGTGTGCCGTGCAGCTGCTGAAGCCGGAGGGTTCGCCGTAGACATCGTGCAGTCCAACCACGAGGGCGCTCTGGTTGACGCCATCCAGGCCGCCCAAGGAACTGCTGTCGGCATTGTCATCAACCCGGCCGCATATACCCACACCTCGGTGGCGATCGCCGATGCGCTGGCCGCTGTGGGCCTACCCGTCGTGGAGGTGCACCTGTCCAATGTGCATGCCCGCGAACCGTTCCGCAGCCACTCCTACGTCTCTCCCCACGCTTCAGCGGTGATTGCCGGCGCGGGCATTCAGGGCTACCGCTTCGCAGTGGAGCACCTGGCCGCATTGCTCAGCGACTAACTTTCCTGCCCTTCCGCTGGCCACGGTGTGGCCCACATCAGAGTTCCTAGGCGGATTACCCAGAGATATCAAAATGACCTGCCGCGATAGCGCTGTGTAAAAGCAGAAAGGCAGGGTCAAAGCGCTGAGTTGACTACGCAGAGGCTCCTGAAGGTCTGGGGGAGCTGCCTAGGACCGGTCGAGGCACTGGCCGGTGGACACCGTGTCAGTGAAGGCGTCTGGATTGGTCATGGCCTCGCCCGCGGCGTCGACTGTGACGGCGAAGCCCACAGCGTCGCCCTCCAAGGCACGTGCGAAGACGATTCCGGCGACGTTGCCGTCACGGTCTACCAGCGGCCCGCCGGAGTTCCCGCGCCGCACATCCGCGTTCAGCTGGTAGATCTCCAACTCTGAAGCCGAGGCACCGTAGATGTTGTTGACCTGTGAAACATCGCGCGCCTGCACCACCGCTGGCCCCGCCACGAACGGTCCACCTGAGGGGTAGCCCATGACGTATCCGTCGGCATTGCGGTCCATCGCTCCACCCACCTGGGCCGGCGGGGCGTCCAAGGTGTCCACCGCCAGCAGCGCCAGGTCCTTGGATGTATCAAAATGCACTACTCGTGCTGTGGCGATCTGCCCGTCGGGCATCTCCACGGAAGGTTCGGAGACTCCCGCCACCACATGCGCATTGGTCATCACCCGATTGGGAGAAAGTGCCACACCGGAACCAAACTGAGACTGCCCGCACTGCTGCGCCACTCCGGTGATCCGGGCAACTGACTGCGTGGTGGCAGAAGCCGCCTCGGTCAGCTCCCCGGCAGCAGGGGCGTCCTCCGCCTCGGGAACCAGCAGTTGGGCGATTTCTGGGATGTCGGAGGCCAGAACGTGTGAGCGGACATCGGCGAACATGGACTCCACCCGGTCAGGCATCGCCTGGTTGATGCCTTGAAGGACAGCGGACTGCTTCATGTGGTGGTTGACCTGCGGGAATCCCATAGCCTGGACCGAGAAGCTCAGCGCCGCAATCACCACGAAAGCCACTGCCAGGTTCACCACGGCACCTATCAGTGCGGAGACCGTTCTGATGGTTGGAGAGCGAAACATTCGCTGGACCTCTGCGCCAGCAGCTGAACCCAGCGCATGACCTGCCACCACCAGCACGATCGCGCAACCGATCACGGCCACGACCCGCCAGGGTGAGTCAGGCATCCACGCGGCCACAAGCGGGATCGAGAAAAAAGCGGCGGTCGCGCCAACCATGAAGCCTGCAGCGCCTCCGACAGTGGCCCAGACTCCGCGAGCGAACCCTGCGGCCACGAACACGAGCACCACAAACACCAGGATGAGGTCCAGTAAAGTCACGGTCACTTAGGTTAGCCTGACAGGAGTACAACCTGGTAACTTCTAACCCAAACCTAATGATTATCCACACACCTCACGAATGGAACGGTTATGGATCTCGAAGTGCTACGCCGCGCTCCACTCTTCGCCACGCTCGATGACGATGTCTTCGTAGCACTCAGCAATAAGCTCGCGGAAGTGGAGCTCTCCCGTGGAGCATCTGTGTTCCACGAAGGCGATCAGGGCGACCAGCTTTATTTCATCGTCTCCGGCAAGATCAAGCTGGGACGCTCAACCTCCGATGGTCGCGAAAACCTCCTGGCAGTCCTCGGCCCTGGAGAGATCTTCGGCGAGATGGCGCTGTTCAATCCCGCACCCCGCACCGCAACCGCCACATCAGTTTCCGAGACTCGGCTGGCTGGCCTGAAGCACCAGGATCTCCGTGATCTGATCACTGACAACCCTGAGATTTCCGTGCAGCTGCTGCAGGCTCTTGCCAAGCGTCTGACGCGCACCAATGAGTCCCTGGCCGACTTGGTCTTCTCCGATGTGCCAGGCCGTGTGGCCAAGGCTCTGCTGGATCTGGCTGACCGCTTTGGCCGCCCTGCGCCTGACGGCATCCTGGTAGCTCATGAGCTCACTCAGGAGGAGCTGGCCCAGCTGGTGGGCGCCTCCCGTGAGACCGTCAACAAGGCTTTGGCTGAGTTCGTTCAGCGCGGATGGATGCGCCTGGAAGCTCGCGCGGTCGTCATCTTGGACATTCAGCGAATCCGCCAGCGCTCCCGGTAGGTTAAGGGGGCGGGGCAGTTCGCCCGCTCAGCCTCGCGTCGGTAGCAGGGTACCTCAACTTACGAGGCGTCGGCCCAAGTGGCGTTGGCGTACTTCTTGCGGTACCTCACTGCGCGGACGGCCAACCATGCACGCCGCAGCAGTGACGTGTCCCCGCTGTAGTACAGCGGGTTCCTGACCTTTTTCTGCCGAATCATGCGGGCGACGTCGTCGCGGACTCCTGGGGCTGTGACGTACTTGCGCAGGATGTATTGCGGCACCACGGTGAAGAGCACGTCCTTGTCCACGAACGCGCACTCTCCGGGCTCGCGCCGCTTCCCGTGGATCAGGTCCTCCACGAGATATCCGGCGAGGTTGTGTCCCTGGGCTGTGGCGTACCAGCTGGAGCGCCCCTGCCGGACGTTGACCTCAAGTACCTTGAACGCCTGATCCCGGGAATCGTATTTGATGTCAAAGTTGGCGATCCCGGTGTACCCGATGGCCTCAAGGAACTCTTTGAGCTGTGTCATGACTTCTCGGTTGAACCGAGAGATGATCGCCGTGTAGTTGCCGATTGCAGAGGCTTCATGTTCCTGGAGCAGCACCTGGCCGAAGTTCACGAACTCAGCGCGGCCTTCGGTGTTGAGGTAGAGCACCGAGTCCCAGATGAACGTGTCGTCGCCGGGGATGAAGTCTTGGATGATCAGCGTGCCACGGTAGCCGGAGTCGCTGATACGGGCGACGACGCTGGCCACCTCTTCTGCGGAGTTGAGCCGGTAGACCTTCTCCTGCCCGGGGAACTTATTGCGGTAGTACTCCACGCTGTTGCCTGGTTTGAGGATCACTGGGTATCGGGTGATCGTCTCCTGGAGCTCCTCAACAGGGTCCCCCACATGGTGAATGTGAGTCTCAGGGATCTCTAGGCCGTGCTGCTGCGCCAGGGGGTAGAAAGCGTCCTTGACGTGAAGGGCGTTCAGCAGGTCCTCGGTGGGGTAGTTAAACCTGTAGAGGTCCTTCAACTGGTCGGCATTTTCTATGATCAAACGCACGTAGTGATCACTGGTGCCCACCAGCAGCAGCGGAAGGCCTTCGCGTCGCAGGCTCTGCGCATAGTCACGCAGGGCAGGGACGAACACTTCAGGCTTGTCGAGGTCCTCGACGAAGGTAGTGCTGGAGATGATCGAGGAGTAGTGCGTGAAGCCCAACTGCACTTTCCCCACCACATGCGGCTTCACACCGTAGGCCTCATGGAAGGAGGCCGCCATATGGTACGCGTTGAGGTCTGTCCCGATAATGACCGGGAGGAAGTCGTGTTCAGCCAATGTGTGCGATCAGGTCCACTTCGACAGGTGTGTTCAGCGGCAGCACCGGAACCCCTACAGCACTGCGGGCGTGGACCCCTGCTTCGCCGAATGCTTGGCCCAGAATCTCAGACGCGCCGTTGATTACCTGAGGTTGACCGGTGAAGTCCGGGGCGGACGCCACGAACCCGCCTACTTTCGCAATCCGGACAATGCTGTCCAGGTCCACGACGGTTTTCAATGCAGCAATAAGGTTCAGGCCGCACTGTTTGGCCAGCTCGTAGGCCTGCTCTGGAGTGACCTCAGCGCCGACTTTGCCTTCGGCTGGGAGCTCACCGCCCACTAGGGGCAGTTGCCCGGAGACGTAGACAACCTTGTCGACGACGACCGCAGGCTGATAGTCAGCCACAGGCGGCACCACCTGGGGGACGGTGAGGCCCAGCGCGGAAAGACGTTCTTCTACCGTGGACATTGCCGTCTCCTGATCTACTGTTTGGGTCGCTTCAGGTATGCCACCGGGGCGTTGCCGTCCGGCCCAGGAAGAACTGTGACCAGTTCCCAGCCGTCGTCTCCCCACTGGTCAAGGATGCCCTTGGTGTTGTGAATAATGAGCGGAATAGTGGCGTACTCCCACTGTGTCATTTCAGCCATAGCCTCAGCCTAACTCAGACCGTCTCTCCACGTGGAGGCCGCGTACTTCTTTCCTTGACGGAAGTGCCGGCCGGCCAGGTAGGCGAGGCGTTTCGGTGAGCGGTCTGCCCGGTACCACAGGGGGTTGGTGGCTTTGCCCTGTTTGATGAGCCGGTTCACTTCACTGCGCACTTCTGGGTTGGTGACGTATTTGCGCAGGATGTAGCGCGGGGCCACGTGGAACAGCGCATCTCCCTCAGCCAGGGTCAGTTTTTTGCGCTGCCCGTATACGAGGTCGTCGACGAGGTATTTCATCACTGGGTGACCCAGGAGGGCGGTGTAGTAGCTGGATCGGCCGGGGCGGGCGTTGATCTCCATGACCTTGTACTTGCGGTCGCGGGGGTCGAATTTGATGTCCACATTGGCCACACCGGTGTAGCCGACCGCTTCGAGGAAGTTCTTGTAGGTGAGCATCAGAGATTCGTCGTACCGGGAGAGGATGGCGGTGTATGAGCCCACCAGGTGTGATTCGTGTTCCTGCAGAGCGACCCGACCCAAAGTCACCAACTCACAGGTGCCCTCGGTGTTCACGTAGAGGACGGAGTCCCAAATATTGGTGTCGTCTCCGGGGATGAACTCTTGGATGATGAGTGCCCCGCGGTAATCGGAGGCTTCCACTGCGGCAACCACATCGGCGACCTCTTTGACGGTGGTGAGCCGGTAGACCTTCTTATGGCCAGCGATCTTGTGCTGGTTCATCCACCACTGGTTGGGGTTCGCCGGTTTGATGATGACCGGGAAGCGGTCCACTTCAAGCTCGAACGGTTCACCAATCTGGTGCACCTGAGTTTCCGGGATGTCCACTCCGTGTTCGGCAGCCATCTCGTAGAATCGCTGTTTGTCCATAAATTTCTGACGCACTGGCTCAGCTGGGGTGTTCATCAGGTAGTGCTCGGCAAGCACCTCCCGGTGGCGGCTGACCAGCTCCACGTAGATGTCAGTGCTGGGCACCAACAGCAGGGGCACCTGGTAGTCGGCACTGAGTTGCCGGGCCCGATCGGTGAGGATTCGGACGAAGGCGTCGTCGTCGGTGATGTCCTCATGGAGTTCCATCGCCAGGATGGTGCTGTCCCATGTGAAGCCAAGTTTGATTTTCCCGATCATCAGCGGCTTGACGCCGTAGGTCTCGTGGAAGCTCCGGGCATGGGTGTAGCCGTGGATATTTGTGCCGAGGATGACCGGGAGGAACCCGGCCCTCTGGGCGGCCTGAACATCGTGTGAAGTCACCGCCTCATGCTAACGGACTGCGCGGCTTCTGCTGATCGGCTGGGGCGAATCGCCGCAGTACCAGGTAGGCCGTTGCGATTCAGCCCCAGGTGACGGGCGTTCAGGTGAGGCTTGAGCCCTTACCGGGCGCGGTTTGACTGTCCCGATATCATATAGATCATGGCTTCCCGCAAATCCCCTCTTTTTGACACGGCTACCACCGTGGGCAAAATCATGTCCTTCCTGGGTGTCAGCGCACTCTGTGGCCTTCTAGCAGCCGGTCTCGTCTTCCCCCTCGCAGCCACTGGTGGTGCCGCTGCATCAGCCGGAGGCGACATCCTCCACGAGGTCCCCGCGGAGCTTCAAGAGGAGCCACTGTCGACTCCTTCGCATATGTACGCCAGCGATGGGGAGACACTCATCGCCACGTTCTACGCGGAGAATCGTGTGCCTGTTGACCTTGAAGACGTCTCACAGGAAATGAAGGACGCGATCATCGCCATTGAGGACGAGCGCTTCTACGACCACGGGGGCGTAGACGCGCAGGGCGTGGCACGCGCCGCAGTCCACAACTTCACTGCTTCTACTCAGCAGGGCGCCTCCACGCTTACCATGCAGTACGTCAACAATGTGCTGAACAACGCTGCGGTGGTTTCCGGTGAGGGTAACTTCTTGGCCGCGGGCATCCAGGAGAAGACATACGCCGATAAATTGCGGGAAATGAAGCTTGCCGTCCAGGTCGAGCAGGAAATGACCAAGGACGAGATCCTCGAGGGCTACCTCAACATCGTGATGCTGGGCGGCCGAAACTACGGTGTGGAGGCCGCTGCGCAGTTCTACTGGGGCGTGTCCGCCTCAGAGCTGGATTACCAGCAGGCAGCCACATTGGCCGGGCTCGTTCAGGCTCCCAACTTCTACCGTCCGGACATCCAAGACAACGTGGAGCGTGCTGAAACTCGCCGCAACACGGTGCTGCGGAACATGTTGATCCACGACTTCATCACCGACGATGAGTACGAGGAAGCGATAGCAATCGATCTCGGTGAAAGTTTGGAGATTCAGTCTAGCGAGGTCGGCTGTATCGCCGCTGAGTTCGGAGAGTACTTCTGCGACTACGCCATTCACGACTTCACACAAAATGAGGCATTCGGCGAAGATGAGCAGGAACGCGCAGAACTTCTGGCCCGTGGGGGTCTCCGGATTGTCACGACGCTTGATCCGGATATGCAGCGCCAGGCCGAGGAAACCGTGATGGATCACCAGCCACGGGGCACCGAAGCAGCCGCGCTGCTCAACTCCATGGACCCAGAGACGGGCAACATCCTCGCGATGGCCCAGTCCACCACTTACGATCCGAACGACGAGAGTGACGACTGGAACTCCACGTCCCTCAATATGAATGCCGGCTCTTCACACGGCGGCAGCAACGGTTTCCAGGGGGGCTCCATCCTCAAACCGTTTGTTGCAGCAGCTTGGGTAGAAGAGGGCAATGACATGGACGACCGCGTCGACGCCGACCAAACTGAGTACGAATATGGCGAGCGGTGGCAGGCCAGTTGCATGCCTGGTGGTTCCGTGACGCTCCTGCAGGGTGAGGGCGATGAAGACGTCTACTCAATCTCCAACGTGTTGGATGACACCGAACGTGAAATGACCGTGGACTGGGGCCTGTTCCACTCGATCAACACTGCCACAATGGCTACCGCGAACGACATGGATCTGTGCGCCATTACCGACCTCACAGATCGCCTCGGCATCCAAGGAACCAGCGAAGGCACTGAGCTTGGTCCGCTTCGCCCTGACACGCCTTCATTCGTTCTGGGGGCCGTCTCTGTGACCCCGCTGGTGATGAACCGTGCTTATGCGGCCTTCGCCAATGACGGAACCATCTGCACCCCTCGGTCAATCCTCGAGGTCACTGACGCTCATGGCAACGAGTACGACCTGCCTGAGGCGGACTGCGAGGAGGTCGTTGACCCTGATGTCGTGGCACAGGTCAACGACACGATGATCAACATTGCTGAGCAGAACCTCTACGTCGGCGAACGTGACGGTGACGCACCCTTCCCCATGGCTGGGAAGACGGGTACTAACCACACGGCCTCTGGCATGTCTTTCCAGGGTTACACCGAGGGTGTAGCCACCAGCGCCTATGTCACCAGGATCAACGACAACAGCTCACTGTGGTCTAACGGCAACGTGCCTGACGAGACGTACGCCGGTACCATCGCCTTCCCGCTCTGGTACGACTACATGCGTGAAGTTGCACCCACTCGGGCCACTGGTGACTTCCCGGAGGCCAGGAACTCTCCTTTCAATGAGCGGCGCTCCGGATATGGCGGTCGCTACGCGATGTCCGAGCTGGGCTCAGGCAGCGGAAGCAGCTCCAGCGACGACGACGATAACGGCGACAACGACGATGACGACTGATCCTGCCCACCAGGCAGGACCGGTGGTGAGGGCGAGGACTCTTGATTCGTAGTCTCGGTGCCGCGGCAGGAGTCCTCGGAGCTGCGGGACTGGGCACGCTCATCTACGCCAACCGGGTGGAGCTCAACCGTTTTACTCTCCGGCAGGCCGAGGTGACGGTTCCGGGATTCGACGGGCAGCTGCGCCTGCTGCACATATCGGATATCCACTATGTTCCGGGCCAGTGGCAGAAGTACGACTGGCTGCAGAAACTCGCCACCCTTGAGCCTGATCTTGTGGTCAACACGGGGGACAACCTCTCCGACCGGCGCGCAATTCGGGAAGTCCTCAGTGCGTTGGAACCTCTCTTGGACGTGCCCGGCTGCTTCGTGCCGGGGTCCAACGACTACTACGCCCCGCGGTTGAAGAACCCGCTGAAGTACTTCACCGGGCCCTCCACGCTTCACCCGAATGCGAAGACTCTGCCCACCGAGGAGCTCTTCGGAGCATTCGAGGCCGCCGGCTGGGCCAATCTGACCAACGCCCACACCGCAGCGAGGATCGCCGGACTGGACCTGGAATTCTCCGGCGTTGATGATCCGCATCTGGAGCTCGACGAGTTCACCGGCTGGCCCAATACTGAACCACAACTGCGGATCGGTGTTGCCCACGCCCCCCAAAGGCGGGTCCTGGAGACATTCGCCGATTCAGGTGCAGACCTTGTGCTGGCCGGACACACTCACGGTGGCCAGGTCTGCCTTCCGTCCCTCGGAAAGGGCAGCGGCCGGGCCCTGGTCACCAACTGCGACCTCCCCGCCCGGCACGCACAAGGGCTGCACACTCTTCGCCGTTCAGACGGAGGACGCACCCACGTTCACGTCTCAGCAGGCCTCGGAACTTCCGCCAAGGCCCCCGTCCGCCTCTTCTGTCCTCCTGAGGCAACGCTGCTCACCATTCAGGGCGGCTGAACTCGACCGTTTGGTCATCCCGACCAATAGGAGTAAAGTAGTTGCGGCATGCAACCATCTGATCAGAAGAGCAGCGCGGATACGACTCCACAACGCGGTGCCCAAGAACGGGCGGCCCAAGAGCGAGTCGAGTCCGGTCAGCGCCGCACACTCATCCAGGCACTCGCACGCCTGACTCCCTACCTTGAGGGTCTGAAGCTGCGGTGGTTCTTCGGCATGCTCGCGGCCATCGGCGCAGGCGTGATCGCACTCTCCGTTCCGGTCGTGCTGGGCGGACTGGTAGACGATATCGCGACCGTGGACGCCACAGCGGCTGTGGTCTGGACCGCGTTCGGCATTGTGCTCGGTCTCGGGGTGCTCGAGGCGTTCTTCGTGTTCCTCCGCCGGTTCTTTGTGATCCCTCCAGCATCTGACGCTGAGACGAATATGCGCGTGTCTCTGTTCTCACGGCTGATCCACCAATCCGCTTCTTTCCACGGAGCATGGGAAGCTGGCCAACTGCAGTCCCGGGCCATCGCCGACCTGAACATGTTGCGCCGGTTCTTCGCCTTCGGCTCGCTCATGCTGGTCACCTCCTCCATCACCGTCCTGGTGGGCATCGGCGTGATGTTCAGCTGGTCGCCGATCCTCGGTGCCCTATTCCTATGCGCCGCAGTGCCGGTGATCGCACTCGGCCCAGCCTTCCGCAAGAAATTCATCCACTACTCCCGGTCCGCCCAAGATCAGGCCGGCGAGGTAGCCACCAAAGTCGAAGAGTCCGTCCACGGAATCCGGGTCCTCAAAGCCTTCGGGCGCGGTGACTGGGCCCGCTCCAGCTTCAAAGAAGAAGCAGCGACCCTGCGCGACCTCGAAGTCTCCAAGATGCGCACTCTGGCCAAGTTCCAGATGTTCATGGTCCTGCTCCCAGAAACAGTGCTCGCACTCTGCATCTTCACAGGTCTGTACCTGGCCTCCCAAGGGGATATCACCCCCGGCTCCTTGGCCGGCTTCTTCGCCATGGCCGTGGTGCTGAAGCAGCCCATTGAAGGCATCGGCATGCTTATTGGCATGGTCTTCATGGCCAAAACATCCATTGACCGCCATATCGACGTGATGGATATAGAACCCAACGTCGTCTCCCCTGAGGAGCCCACCACCTCTGCAGAGCGTGGACTTGTTGAACTGGAGAACGTCCACTTCCGCTACCCCGACGCCTCCGAGGACCTCATCAAGGGCGCCACCCTGAGGATCGAACCGGGCGAAACTATGGCCTTGGTCTCCGCCACCGGCGGCGGAACCTCCACGCTTCTCAACCTGGTGCCACGGCTCTACGACGTCACAGGCGGCCGGGTACTCGTTGACGGCGTCGATGTCCGCGAGTACAGCCTGCCTGACCTGCGGTCCAGAATCGCGGTCGCGTTCGAGGACCCCACCCTGTTCTCCACCACAGTGAAGTCCAATGTCCTGCTGGGCACCGGGCACCACCGCAATGATGACAACCCGGGAGAAGGCGACCCCTCCCACCCGCACCGGGACAAAGCTCCGCGGCTCGACCAGCTCGATGAGGTGCTCACCGAGGCGCTGCACACTGCGGATGCCGAGTTCGTCCATGACCTTCCCGCAGGCCTGGACACCCGGATCGGCGAAGAGGGCATGAGCCTCTCGGGTGGTCAGCGTCAGCGCCTGGCCCTGGCCCGCGCCATTGCTGCGAAGCCTTCTGTCCTGCTGCTCGATGATCCGCTCTCCGCGCTGGATGTCCGCACCGAGGAACGCGTCACCGACCGTCTGCGCGAGGTCCTCAAAGGCACCACCACTCTTATTGTGGCTCACCGCCCTTCCACTGTGGCGATGGCCGACCGGGTGGCCCTGCTGCACGAGGGCACAGTGGTTGACGTCGGCACCCACACTGAGCTGCTGGCGCGCAGCAGCACCTACGCCGGCATCATGCGACCAGCCCCACCCAGCGGAGAAGAGCTGATGGACGCCATCCCCGCAGCACATGTGGACGACGCAGCCGCACCGGGTGCCCCTGCTGACTTTCAGGAGGTCCAACCATGAGTGAGCAGACCAGCAACGGCCGCGCCACGGCTGGCGATGACACCGCAGCACTTGACCTCTCCAAGATGACTCCCCCGCCTGAGCAAGACGACTTCGCGCATTTGCGAGGCACCGCCGCTGAAGAGGATGTCACGTTCGACAAAGAGGAACGGAAGTTCATCCGGCGTCGTTCTCTTGCTCTTCTCTGGAAGGCCTCAGCCGGTGTTCGCGGCAAATTGCTGCTGACCGCCATCGCCGTGATCGTCTCCCAGGCAGCCCAGGCTGCCACCCCGTTCATTGCGGGTGGCCTGGCCATCGACTGGGGTTTGCCAAGGCTGATTGATGGTGACGCGACCGGGCTGTGGGTGCCGGCCGCGCTGTACCTGATCTGCGCTGTGACCGCGGGCAGCCTGCTCTACTGGTACACCCGCATGACGGCCGAAGCCTCGCAGACCATGTTGTACACGCTGCGTGATGAGGTTTTCCGGAAAACCCAGGCGCTGAGCCTGGACTTCCATGAGGACTACACCTCCGGGAAGGTGATCTCCCGGCAAACCTCCGACCTGGAAGCATTGCGCGAACTCCTCGATGGAGGCATCAACCAGCTGGTCCAGGGCATCATGTTCATGCTCTTCACCACCGTGTATATCTGGATCAGCGATATCCGCTCTGGGCTGGTGCTGCTGTGCGCAGTCATCCCCATCTACTTCCTGGGCCGCTGGTACCAGAAGAACGCCGAGGTCGCCTACCGGCGCACCCGCATTTCCTCAGCCCGAATGATCGTGCACTTCGTGGAGTCGATGACCGGGATCCGCGCAGTGCAGGCCTACCGCCGTGAGGACGCCCGGTCCCGTCAGTACCGGAAACTGGCCAAGATCTACCGCGATGACATGGTCCGCTCGATCGGGCTCTTCGGTGTGCTGCAGCCATCGCTGATGCTGATCGGTAACCTGTCGGTTGCCGCGGTGCTGCTGTGGGGCGGCTACCGGGTGCTGGAGGGTGACCTGGGTGCGGGCCTCCTGCTGGGCATTGTGCTCTCCACTAAGCGTGTCTTTCAGCCTCTGGACATGATCGCCATGTTCTACAACTCGCTGCAGTCGGCCACCGCCGCTTTGGAAAAAGTGTCCGGTCTTCTGGAGGAAACGCCCAACGTCCGCCAGGTGAAGGACCCCAGGCGGCTGCCTGACTGCGCAGGTGAGATCGAGTTCCGCGACGCCGAGTTCAAGTACAGCGCCGACGGCCCGGTCGTGATGCAGAAGCTCGACCTGCACATCCCGGCAGGTCAAACATTGGCTGTGGTGGGGCGCACGGGCGCAGGAAAGTCCACCCTGGTGAAGCTGCTCGCCCGGTTCTACGACGTCACCTCAGGGTCACTGACCCTGGATGGGGTGGAGCTGCGGGAGCTCGCCGAGGACGACCACCACCGGCATGTGGCCATGGTGACCCAGGAAGCGTTCCTGTTCTCCGGTTCCATCAGGGAGAACATCGCACTGTCCCAACCAGATGCCACCGACGATCAGGTCATTGAGGCCGCCAAGGCGGTGGGCGCCCATGAGTTCATCATGAGCCTGCCTGAGGGCTATGACACTGATGTCAACAAACGCGGCGGGCGCATTTCCGCCGGTCAGCGTCAGCTGGTGTCCTTCGCCAGGGCGTTCCTGGCTGACCCGGCTGTGCTGATCCTGGACGAGGCGACGTCGTCGTTGGATCTGCCCTCAGAGCAGCTGGTGCAGCAGGGGCTGGAACGCCTGCTGGGCAACCGGACTGCGCTGATCATCGCCCACCGACTCTCCACGGTGGCGATCGCTGACCGGGTGCTCGTGATCGACGAGGGACGCGTGGTGGAGGATGGTTCACCCGAGGATCTCATTGCCGCCGGCGGCTACTTCTCCAAGCTGCACTCGGCCTGGTCCGCGACCATGGGCTCGTAGGCACCTCAGGAACCTCTGAGGAACCAGGCGTCCAGAATCTGCCGGACTCTTTCCGCCACTGCACCATGTTCCCCGGCTGGCGCCTTCGCAACCGGCAGGGCGAGCATCTGAACGGCCGAGAGCAGATCTACAGCCGTCACATGAGGTGCCAACTCCCCTGCTGCCGAGGCTGCGTCGAACACTTCAGTGACAAGTTCCCGCAGATCCCGCCGGAGGGATTCAGCTTCCGCCTGAGCCTCGCCGGATGCAACAAGATCGATAATCACCGAGGCCTCTGATGCCTGCTGCTCAACAGTGCTCAGAAATACTGAGTACGGCGACGAGGAAACGGCAACGCGTCGCCTGATCTCCTGCAGATTCTGCTCAAAAACCGCGACTGCGAGCGCGAACCGATTCGGAAAGTGCCGATAGAGACTTCCCTGGCCTACTCCGGCACGCTTAGCTATCCGACTCAGCGGCACCGAAGCGCCATGAGCGATGAACTCGGCCCTTCCTGCGTCAATAAGGGACTGACGATTCTCCGGACCCGCAAGGGGTCCTCGATTTTTTTGCAATCCCTGCGGTCTGTGCCGCGCTCGAGTATTGCCTGCGCCATCCATACGGATATCATAAACCTACCGGACATTTCTGTCCGGTAGCACTTCGACACCACAACTCGCACCTGGCAGAGACAAGCGTGCGGAAAGGCTCATCATGAACCTCACAGGCAAAGTCATCGCAGTCACTGGCGGAGGTGCCGGAATCGGGCGCGCCACGGTTCTAGGGCTTCTCTCCCGAGGCGCCAGGGTTGCAGCTATAGACCTCAATCCGGACGGGCTGAAGGAAACCGCTGATCTCGCTGCCGCCGACAAGCGGCTCACCCTGCATCCGCTGAACATTACTGACCGCGAGGATGTGCTGGCACTGCCTGACTCCATCCTCGAACAGCACGGCCAGGTCGACGGGCTGGTCAACATCGCCGGTGTTATTCAACCGTTCGTTCACATCAAGGATCTGGACTTCGCGAAGATGGAGCAGGTGATGGACGTGAATTTCTGGGGCACAGTCAATACCGTCAAAGCATTTCTGCCCCAGCTGCTCACCCGCCCGGAGGCGAGCCTGGTCAACGTCTCCAGTATGGGCGCGATCCTCCCTGTTCCCGGGCAGAGTGTCTACGGCGCTTCCAAGGCGGCAGTCAGCCTGCTGACCGAAGGGCTTTACGCGGAACTTCAAGACTCGGAGGTCCACGTGACTGAAGTGTTCCCGGGTGCCGTAGGGACTGAGATCACCAAAAATTCCGGTGTCACTCGCACCGGAGACTCCAATGAATCATCAACGCGGAAGATCACCTCTCCGGAGACCGCAGCGGAGAAGATCATCGAAGCAATGGAGAAACGCCGGTTCCGAGTGCATATCGGTAACGATGCGAAACTCTTCGACGCTCTCAGCCGGTTGATTCCGCAGCGTGCCATCGGGATGATCGCCAAGAAAATGAAGGACATCGTCTGAGGAACTCCGCCTGGTCCGCCACCATGGGCTCCTGAGCCCTTCCACCCAGCACCGGCTACCATAGGTTCAATGTCAGACGCTCACTCCCCTGCCACATCTGTGACCTCCACACCTCAGGTTCACTGGCGCCAACGGCTCGGCGAATGGGTGGAGTCCTCCACCGTCGAACGGTTTGTCATTGCCGTCATCCTGATCAACGCAGTGGTGCTGGGCATGGAAACCTCGCCTGCGCTCATGGACGCCTTCGGTGGCGTGTTGATCGGGATCGACGCCGCCTGCCTTGCGATCTTTGTGCTGGAGATCGGGCTGAAGCTGGTGGCCTTCGGCTGGAGGTTCTTCCGCAACCCGTGGAACGTGTTCGACTTCATTGTGGTCGGCATCGCCCTGGTCCCGGCCGGCGCCGGGTTCGAGGTCCTGCGCACACTGCGGGTACTGCGCGTGCTGCGGCTGATCTCTGCACTGCCTCAGCTGCGCAAAGTGGTCAGCGCGCTACTGCACGCGGTGCCAGGGATCCTGTCCACTGGTGCTCTGCTGGCGCTGATCTTCTATGTGGCCTCGGTCATGGCCACCACGTTCTTCCGGGAGACGCTGCCGGAGTTCTTTGGCAGTTTCGGCGCATCATTGTTCAGCCTGTTCCAGATCGCCACACTCTCCAGCTGGGAGACTATCGTCCGGCCCGCCATGGATGAGCACCCTTGGGCGTGGGCGTTCTTCATCCCGTTCATCATCCTGGCGGCGTTCACCGCCCTGAACCTCATCATCGCGGTGATTGTGGACGCCATGAACACGCTGCACGATATGCCCTCCGCCACCGTGGTCGCCTCATCCGATGATGAGCACGACGACGCCACCGCAGCTGAGTCCCGCAATGGTGTGGATTCCGGAGCGGGAGCCGCGGCTGGAGCCGGCGCTGGAGCTAAAGCCGGCGCGGCCGATGACCACCACCTGTTGTACCAGGAGATCAAGCAGCTGCGGGCCGACGTCGCCGAGCTGTCCTCTCAACTTCGAGGCGCTGACCGGCGCAGCTGATACGACGGTACTGCCTGTGCCCTGTTCCTCCCATCGCCAGTGCCGCTGAGCCTGCTCACGGGCCCAAAACTGCAACACCGGATGGGAATCCCAGATTCACTAGTCCAAGAGTCCTACCGCATGTTGCGTCCGCGCGGTGTGCGCAGGTGCCAGCCCGCTAGATCAGGCGCCCGAGCTCAGAAGCCGGACTGCTAGATGAGGTGGTCGAGCTCGGAGCCCGTCAGGCGGCGGTATGCGTCCAGGTAGCGTTCCTGGGTGGCGGCGACGATGTGCGCCGGGAGCTCCGGTGGGGCGTCGTCGGAGTTCCGGTCCCACCCGGATGCGTCACTGGTGAGCCAGTTGCGGACGAACTGCTTGTCGAAGCTGGGCTGCGCCTTGCCCGGCGCCCAGTCCTCTGCCGGCCAGAACCGCGAGGAGTCCGGGGTGAGCACCTCATCAGCGAGCACCAGGGCCCTCTGGGAATCGAGTCCGAACTCGAACTTGGTGTCGGCCAAGATGATCCCGGCGGCACGTGCCTTCGCCTCGGCGAGCGCGTACACCCGCAGGGCCGCATCGCGGAGCCGCCGCGCCAGGTCCGCACCGATGCTCTGCTGAAGCTGCTCGAAGCTGATGTTCTCATCGTGGTCACCCTGCTCAGCCTTAGTGGAGGGGGTGAATAGGGGCTCCGGCAGCGCGGACCCGTCGGTGAGCCCTTCGGGGAGCTCAATGCCGGTCACGGTGCCCGTCTCACGGTATTCGGCCAGACCGGAGCCGGTGAGGTAGCCGCGCACTATCGCTTCAGCTTCCACCATGTCCAGGGCACGCACGACGACGCCGCGGCCCGCGACTTCCTCCGGCACCTCAGTACTGACCAGGTGGTTTCCTATTCCTTCAGCGGCCAGCTGCTCGAACCACCAGAGACTGAGCTGCGTGAGGATGATGCCTTTTCCGGGGATGCCGGGGCTGAGCACATGGTCATAGGCGCTGATCCGGTCGGTGGCGACCATGAGCAGGACGTCTTGGCCTTCCCATTGGGAGCCAGCTTCCGGAGTGTAGAGGTCACGGACCTTGCCGGAGCTCAGATGCCGCCAGCCCGGCAGGCCTGCAGCGGTCACTGGTGGTCCTGCCCTGGTGTGGGGCCGCCAGGGTTGATCTGGCCAGCGAGTGCTTTGGCTGCGATGTCGGTACGGTGCTGGGCACCAGACCACTCAATACAGTTCACACCGGCGTAGGCGCGGTCTACTGCTTCGCGGAGCGTGCCTCCAGTGCCGACCACAGCGAGGACGCGTCCCCCGGCGGTGATGAGGTCTCCATCGTGTTCAGCGGTGCCAGCGTGGAGGACCGCCACTCCATCGAGTGCTTCAGCGTCTGCGATGCCTGTGATGACATCTCCCTTGCGGGGGGCCTCGGGGTAGTTCTCGGCGGCGATCACCACATCGGCAGCGTAGCCGTTGGACCACTCCAGGTGACGGTCGGGGCCCAACTGGCCGGTGGCGGCGTCGAGCAGGAGCCCTCCCAGCGGAGTGGCGAGGCGTTCCAAAACGGCCTGGATCTCTGGGTCACCGAAGCGGGCGTTGAACTCCACCACCCGGACACCTCGGGAGGTGATGGCCAGGCCGCAGTAGAGCACTCCGACGAAAGGCGTGCCGCGGCGGACCATTTCCTCGACCGTGGGGCGCGCGACCCGGTCCACCACGATTTCGGTGAAGTTCCGGGCCACTCCGCCATGGGTTTCGGTGTAACCCTCTAGCCAGTCCAGCGGTGTATAGGCGCCCATGCCGCCGGTGTTGGGGCCGGCGTCGTCGTTATAAATGCGTTTGAAGTCCTGGGCGGGAGAAAGGGGGACCAGGTTCTGGCCGTCGCAGATGACGAACAGGGAGACCTCGGGGCCGTCCAGGAACTCTTCGATGACTACGGTGCTTCCGCCGGTGAGGCAGGCTTCCGCGTGGGTTTGGGCCTCGTCGCGGTCTTCGGTGACCACCACGCCTTTGCCGGCGGCGAGTCCGTCATCTTTGACCACGTAGGGCGGTCCGAATCGGTTGAGCGCATCGGCGGCCTCGGCGGCTGTGCTGATGTGGATGGCTTCCGCTGTGGGGACGGCGGCGGCCGCCATGATCTCCTTGGCGAACGCTTTGGAGGCCTCCAGCTGGGCGGCGTCCTGGGAAGGGCCGAAGACGGGGATCCCGGCGGCGCGGACGGCGTCGGCGACTCCTGCAGCAAGGGGTGCTTCCGGTCCGATGACCACAAGATCGTAGGCACCTTCAACGGCGAGCGCGGCCACTGATTCGGGGTCTGTGGCCTCCACCGGACGGCAGGTCACATCCCGGGCGATTCCGGCGTTTCCTGGGGCGGCCTCCACTGTGGTGACGGCAGGGTCGCGCAGCAGCGCACGGGCAATGGCATGTTCTCGGCCTCCGGGGCCCACGACCAGAATCTTCACGGTTCCTTACCTTACCGCCCGGGCTTGAGCTTTGGGGTGCCTGTCGCGGGGCGAGCGTGACATTCGCATAGCACTACGACCTCACTGATGTGGACGGATCCCGGCCGGATGCTTGGCGGTTCATCACCGACATGGAGGTCACCCCGGCGCAGGAGCTGGACGCAGCGACTTACCGCTGAGGTGGACGCCGCCGCCAGCTGCGCAACTGGTGCGCCGAGCCGTATGGTGGAAGCCATGAGCACTGATGCTGCGCCTGCGCCACATACTGCCACTGCCGCTGAATCTGCCGAGTTGGCTGTCGTCACCCGTGCTGGTCTCGCGGAGTCCCGCCATGTGGGATCTGCAGTGCTGGTCGGACCGGAGGGTGAGGTGCTGAAACGGCTCGGCGCCCCGGAAAGCATTATGTTCCCGCGATCCTCGCTGAAACCTCTGCAGGCGTTGGCCTCGCTGCGCGCGGGCGCACTGGTGAGCCCCGAGGCAGTGGCTCTTGCGTGCGGCTCCCATGTGGGCTCACAACGCCACCAGGATGTGGCGGCCAGCGTCCTCGCAAAGGAGCGGCTGGATGAGTCCCACTTGAAGTGCCCGGTGGCGTATCCAGCCCGCAGTGCGGACCTGGAAGCACATATCCGGGCAGACAAGATTGAGACTGCGCTGGCGTACAACTGCTCCGGCAAGCACGCTGTCTTCCTCGCTGCTACCCGGACACAGGGCTCACGCCTTGCGACCTACACCGACCCCGATCACCCCCTTCAGCTGATGGTCAATGAGGTCTACGCCGAGTACTGCGGTGAAGCGCCCACCACGCTGGGGGTCGACGGATGCGGCGCGCCGGCGGCGGCGATGAGCCTGACCGGCCTGGCCCGCGGCATCGGCAGGCTCAGCTCCGCGCTCACTCAGCGCGACGCCGAGGTGCACGCTTTCACCGTCGCCCAGGCCATGCTCGACTACCCGTGGGCAGTCCGCGGCGTCGGCGAACCCGACACTGTGGTCATGGAACAGTTGGGCCTGATCACCAAGTCAGGTGCTGAGGGTGTGCTCGTTGTGGCAGCCCCGGATGGCACGACTGCCGCGGTGAAGACGCTCGACGGGTCCTCACGCCCGAACCACCTGGTGGCGCTGAGCCTGCTGGCCGCGGCCGGAAAGGTGGACCTCGATGACCTGGAGCGGACGTTGAAGATCCTGGTCAACCCCATCACCGGTGGGGCGGATAAGCGCCCAGCCGGTGGCCTGCGCTTATCAGAGTCTGTCACCGCGCAGCTCTGACTCCCCTCCCCTCCCCCGGAAAATCAGGCTCCTGTTGGGTTGTCAGCATCCTGTGGGCACCTGATTTCCCAAAAACCACCTGATGAACGGAGAGTGATGGCACGACGCCGCATCACCCACGAGGACGGACTAGCTGCCGTGGATGCCTGGAGACAGGGACGTGACGACCGCCGCACACTCGCCACCGCCGTGCGCTACCTGCTAGAGGAGCTCAGTGAGCGCGTCCCCGGCGGTGCGGTTGAGGTGCGCGTTCCACCGTTCGGAGTCACGCAGTGCATCGCCGGGGCGGACCACTCACGGGGCACCCCACCCAATGTGGTGGAGTTCAGCCCCGCCACATGGCTGGAGTTGGCCACTGGGCGCACCAGTTGGGACAACGCCCGCGAAGCTGGGCTGATCAGTGCTTCCGGCACTAGGGCTGATCTCTCCGCCCAGCTACCACTGCAGCCCAGCTGAAGCTGCTCCGTTTACGCCCATGTGAGGGTGTTAGAGGACGCGATCAACGTCACCAGCAGTCCATTGATCAGCCCCGGAAGATACGGGTTGTTGGTCTCTCGGTAGATTTTTCGTGAGATCACCGTGCTGACCGGGAGAATCACTAAGAAAGTGAAGAGCCAGACAGTCGGCATATTTGCATCGGGGAAGGGCAGGAACCCGGTGCTGAAGAACCCGATGTACTGCACCAGGAGGACGGCCACCACCGGAAGCACGCTGAAGAGTGCCAGCACCGTGGTGTTGACCCATTCTCGGTGCTTCTCTGAAGCGCCGATCCAGACGAAGTTGATGGCGTTGGTAGCAATCGATGCGGCCACGAAGAAGATCAGCAACAGCGGAAGCGTGGGGAAGAGTGCTGTCCAGACAATGTCTGAGGGGAACGCTTTCACGGCCAGAGTCCACAGTCGGAAGTCGGTCTTGAAGAAGTAGTCCGCAAGGAAGACTGTCGCGAACGATGAAGCCACCACAGCCACCGTCAACAAAACAGACTTACCAGCATTTCCCAGTGACAGCGTGAGCCCACGCTCGGCGAGGCTGGTGCCCCGGCGACGCATGTAGAAAACGTAGAAGAGGCTCAGCAGCAACAGAGTGAAGAGCCCATTGGCCGCGGCCCACATTCCGATTCCATAGGGAGAACTCTGGGCCCATCCGCCGGAGCCCATAGTGAAGGAATCCACCGAGGTCAGAATCGGGATATAGCTGACGGAAGCAAAAATTGCAGCCGCGCTGAGGGTTCCCCAGAGCCAGATCTTGCCGGTACGGTCGGTCTGCCGAATCCGCACTGGTTCAGCAACACGCAGCGAGCTGAAGAACGAGCTGCGGAGCAGCACCAGCGTCAAGCTCACCACGAAGATTCCAAAGCCGATGAGCCCAAGAGCGTTGAAGGCTGCTTTCCACTGCCACGTCTGCTGTTCGGAGGGAATCGGGTTAGGAGCCCCAAGGGCCTCTTCAAAGAACTTTATGGTGGAGTCAGTTGCCTGGTGTGAGAAGTGCGCCCAAGGGTGAGTGATAGCGGGGTTGTGGATGATGCGGAGAGCTTCTTCCCCGTCAACTTCCTCGGCGTAGAACTCACCAGGGTTGCGCAGACCGTCACCCGGCTCCTCACCGAAGTGCAAGAAGGACTGAGCGTTTCCGTGCTCGATGTAGTCACGCGCTGGTGTGGGGTTTCCTTCGGCATCGACGTCGCCGAAGAAGAATTCGTCGTACTGCGGAGCGATGACGCCGACATCTCGTGAACCGTACACGTTGGCGAATTCCTGCGTCTCCGGATCGATGTACTCCGCATCTGTGGAGTTGATCAGGACCGCGGAGATGAGATCAGTCTCCATCTGGTTGTCTATCATCACAGCGACGTTGCTCGACATTCCTCCCAGTGAGTGGCCGGTGATGCCGATGCGCTCGGAGTCGACATAATCTATGCCCGAGAGCTCAGTGACTGCTTGGTACATCCCGGTGGTCAGTGTCTGGATATCAGAAACTGGCTCTGACCAGCCGTGCGAGTACATATCCATAGAGAGCACCACGTAACCGCGGCGCGAGAGCTCCACGTAGTTCGCCTCCTGCATCTCACGGTTGTTGAACATCCCGTGGCTGACCACGATGCCGGGTGCTGGCTCCTCCGCTGACACTCCCTCAGGGACGAAGAGCAGTCCACTCATCGAGCCACCTTGGGATGTCTCCCACTGAAGATCCTTGATCTGAACATCTCCACCGGAGGTCTGAGTGAAAGATGACCCTGCCGCGCTGATCAGCATCAGAATTAATGGCTCATCCCAATCGGGGGTGTAGGAGTTGGGGTCTGAAGCCGCCGGTCTCGAGCAGGCTTCGGGCGATGTAGTTGGTCAGGTTGCGGAACCCGAGTGCGGAGCCGCGCAGGTGTTCGAGCCGTCCGTTGAGTGCCTCGGTCGGCCCGTTGCTGGTGCCGGGTCGTTCGAAGTAGGCGAGCACGTCGGCGGCTCGCTTCTTCAGGGTCCGGCCCAGGGTGGTGAGCTCGGTGAGCACCTTGGGGACGCCGGCGCTGAGGTCGGTGATCAGCTTCTCCATGAGCTCGCGGCCACGTTGCCGGTCCTCGTGGCGATAGGCGGCGATCATCCGCTGGTAGACACCCCAGGTCGCCTCGACCTCGACGTGAGCGTCATCAACGAACAGCGCGCGTAGCCTGTCGCTCTGCTTGTCGGTGAGCAGGTCCGAGCCGGTGTGCAGCGTGCGCCGCGACTTGTAGAGCGGATCGTCCCTGAACCCACGGTGCCCGTGGATCGCGAGTTGGACCCGGCGCCGGCACCTGTCGAGGGCGTCACCGGCCAGGCGCACGAAGTGGAAGGGATCCATCANNNGGCGCACGAAGTGGAAGGGATCCATCACCGTGACCGCGTCCGGGATCTCCTCCGCAGCGGCGGTCTTGAACCCGGTGAAGCCGTCCATCGCGACCATCGCGACCACCTCGACCGCGTCACGGAAGGCGTCGTCGCGGTCGGCGAGCCAGGTCTTGAACGCCGCCTTCGACCGGCCCTCGACCATGTCCAGCAGCCTTGCTGGGCCGGCGCCATCGCGGACCGGGGTGAGGTCGATGATCACGGTGACGTACTTGTCGCCACGCCTGGTGTGGCGCCAGACGTGCTCATCGACGCCAATGACCTTCACGCCCTCGAACCGCGTGGGGTCGTTGATCAGCAGCCGCTTGCCTTCGGCCAGGACCGCGTTGTTGGCGGTGTCCCACGCGACCCCGAGTCCCTCGGNATCCGAAGAGCCGCTCAATGATCCGACGCTGACCATGCCGATACTCCACCAACTGCACCGCAGTGGCCCCCGACGCTGTCTTCACCCGCCTGATCCTCACCCACCAAGTCTATTTAGTGCGGCCACCACACCCTGAAAACCCCGGAAACAAGCCAATCCAAAGCCCCCAACCCACCAAAATCACCTCGAGTGACCAAAGTCAGGAGGGTCCCCAACGATGCAGCTTTCGCTTCCCTGGCCGGGGTTAACCCCATCCCCGCCTCATCCGGGAATACGGTCAGACACCGACTGAACCGCGGCGGCGATAGATCCCTGAACAGCGTCCTTCACGTGGTCGCGATATAAAGAATCACCCATGACCCTGGAACCCGCGACCACGTCGAAAAGCGCCGAACAGAAAACACCACAGACCGCGAGAACCGCCGCTGCCTCAAACGTTACCTAGCCCGCCGCGTCCACCGAACGCTCAACACCTCAACACCTCAACACCTCAACACCTCTCACGAACGCGGCTTGACAGACACAGAAAAGTCTTCTGAGAGCACACCTCGGATCAGCTCAACCACGACCATTTGGTACATACATTCACACCAACCGTCGCGCCGATCTGGCCCCGCCTCTCAAAACCTAGCGTGAAAAGCTGCTTCCACCTGGTCCGGGGTTGGACCGCGTTTGTACAGCCATCACCGGTGCATGGAGGACGCTGCCCTCGAGAACGAGCTCGTTAAACAGCGCAATCCTCGATGGATCGCCCACCATCTCACCGGACACCACCCCCGATACGGGATCCTCTGAAGAAACGTGGAACTTTATTCCTGTTCGTGCCGCCGCGGCTGCTGCCTGCCTCACATTCTCACCAACCTGTGAAAGTCCCTCCCAGGTAAAGCTGACATTAACCTCAGGGGCGGAGCCAGGTAGTGCCAAGTCGATGCCCTCGGCCTCAGCCGCACTGCGAAAAAGCTCATCTCCTAGCTCACTGATACAACATGGCGAGGCCAAATACTGAACGTGCATCCACGGACGCTCGGAGGTATCAACGAGAACTGGTCTGGAAACTGCCGTTGATTCCGTGAAGTTATTCACCACGACATCGGCGGACATGACGCTCAAACCTGGGCAAGATCGCCAAACCTCCTCGGCGAATTCCCGAAGTTCAGGATGAATTTCGTGTAAAACCTCTGCAGCAGCCGAATTCGAGCGCCACGGCCCATGCGGCAAAAGCACAGCCGAAAAGAGTCGTCCTTCAGCCAGGAGCAGGCGCACATACTGACCGGAGACTCGCTCCTCAACCATGAACCGATACGTGCCTCGGGTTCGCGTGCTGCTGCTGGACCTAGGGGTCAGCAACTGGGTAAATGCGTAGGAAGCAGTCGTGAAATCTTCTCGCGAAGTGGGGACTTTCCTCAAGTATTCGATCGCTTGTTCAAGTTGCTCTTCATCTCTGATGTCTGGCATTACCTCCACCGTTGACTCTCCGAGCATTGGTTTCACGACAACTGGATAGCCAATACTCGCCGCAAATACCTTGGCATGAGAGGCCCCTCGCTTCAGCGAAAACGACCTAGCCCTCGGCACAGGAACTCCCGCCTCTTCTACGATGTCCCGGCGCATCCGCTTGTCTTGCATTAACGTGGCCGACGAGAGCCAGGTTCGATTGGGCACACCGTGGGCGAAAGCCAAACCAGCGGTGTGATCATCTCCGGCATATGCCATGAGCGCTTGCCCCGGAAAAAGCAGAGTGTTCAGATCATGCCGTAGCGCAGAGGCATGCATCACCCATCCGTCAAGAAGATCCGAGGGGCACTCGTGCAAGGGAGTGGGCAAACCAGTGGAGACGGCACGCAGTGGCGCTGGACGAATAGGGGCAACCTGGTCACTTGCCATCGTTCTGCTCCTCAAGTCGGTCCTCGAGCTCTTCAGGACTCAACAGGTCATCAATCTCCTGCAGGTCAGAAAGCTGTTCTGGTTCCGTTGACGTCTCCTCGACCGATGAGTCACTCTCTTCAAAGTCAGAGAGATCTGTATTAGCCCCAGGTTCGAATGCTACGCCGCCCCGGTCATCTGAATCTTCGTCAAAAAGAACGAACTCATCGAGTTCAGGTAACTCAGAAGTATGGACAGACTTGACCGATTCAGGAGCTGCTTTTGGCGGCCCCAAAATAGCGACAGTCGCCATCGCCGTAGCAGCGGCGGTCGGGCCACTGACGAGGGCCTCGGCTTGGCGTTCCCCTGTGTTTCGGAACCATCCCGAAAGGCCTGATTTAGATGCTCGGCGGGTGAACCACTTTCCGTAGCCAACGCCGGTGACGCCACCGTGTATGGTGAGCCGCAGATTCAGCGTTTCCGCTCGTTCCGGCCAAGACTCCAAACCAAATGCCTCGACGCAGCGCAAAATGAACTGCTCTGACAGTCGCCTAGGAGTTCCGTACACAGGGTATTCGGCGACTGGAAGCGCTGCCATAGCGTTGATTTCGCAGATGGCTCCATCCTGTTCATCCAGAGGCTTCGTGTGATCCTCCAGGAGAAAGTCAACTCCGCAGTACCCCATTCCTGGTACTGCCTTGACGGCTCTTACACTCGCTTCTTTGATGCTCGGATGCAGCTCATCCAGGATTTCTACTGACTCGCCCCCCTGTGTCAGGTTGTTGGTACTGAGTAAGTAGATTCTCTGACCTGCGGGTATCACGCTGTCGATGGTGTATCCCTGCTTTCCAAGCTGATAAGCAACAGATGCGTCCCATTTGATCTTGAGCGGTCCCAAGTGAGAATTTTGCCGGCGGGCCACATTCTTCTCGATCATCAGCTGCCCAACGGTCTGGACCCCATCGCCCACCACGTTTGCGGGGATTCTCTGAACTGCTGCAGCAACTTCATCACCAATCACCATGATGCGGTAGTCGCCACCGTTGATGTGCTTCTCGACGATGAATTCATCGTTGCCATGGGCAGTTCTAGAGAACATCCGCAATGCTTCCGTCAGCTCGGAGTCGCTACCGATGTTGGCAGTGACCCCAACACCCATAGAACCCTCAGCGGGCTTCAGGACGACCGGATACCCAATGCGTCGTGCATAGCTCAGCGAAATCTCGTGGTCCCCCCCATGGAAAGTTCGGCCCTCTGGCACCGGGCAGCCAGCCCTCCGAAGCAGAATTCGGGTGGACTCCTTATGTTTCGCAACGGAGGACGCGACAACACCTGACAATGGCCAGCGAGTCGTCCTAAAAGGCAGCTGAACACCGGCCGTGTCCGAGACCATGATGCTTGACTTCGTGAAGCGCCAACTATTGAGGCCCCGGGCTAAAGCCTCACGCTCAACGATATGGCCATGGACGGCATAGGCGCCGATGGGAGAGATGTAGTCGACATCGTCATATGTGTTGGGTTCGAGACCAGGTGTTGCATCAGACGGTATAGACGGGTGAAGAATACGGCCTCTTGCTTGGGAAACCAGGGCCTGGTAATCCAGTGCAAGTCCTGTCCCTTGCCGCAACAGGGGGCTCCTCCGCAAACGTGACAGTCTCCGAGTGCCACGGAACTTTCGTTCCACTTCAGCAGACGCCCCCACGAATCGAGCGTTGGGCAGAGCTTTGGCCAAGTCACGGTGGACCATTTGCGTCACTCGTGACGCTCCAGGGAATTGAGAGACCACGATTTGACCCTCTGGCGAGATCTTCTTGAAGTTCTCTGCTATCTCGATTGACCTTAGGATCCCTCCGAGCTCTGCCGGGCGGATGTTCAACATCCGGAGAGTCCCCTCCTCAGACCCAAGCATGTCGGCAGTGTCACTCGGTCCCGCGCTGCGCGGAAGAATCGTTACTCCTGATGAGCCTGCCACCCGTTGGGCCAAGCTGTCCGCCACACTCTGCAATTCGGCAGACCGCTCCAGGTCATGCCGAGCCAGGAGGTTTTGTAGGACTATTTGGGACGGTAGCTTTCCCCCTGCCGCTAGGTGAGCGACTTCTTCTACAATATGGCGGGCGGAATCGAATGCGAGCTTTCCTCGAAAATTAAACCAAATGGGCTGAGCTGCTGCCGAGGGTCGGATGGCGCGACGGGCCGTCGCTACAAGCTGGAAGTGCTCCAGATCCTCGGTGATGTCCTCGCCCCCGACCAACCGTAGGGGCGTCTTGGCTCCGCGAACCCGTTTCTGGAAGTACTCGTCGATTTTGCTCGGGTCACGATGCCTCATGACAGGCGGCACCGGTGCAGTGACAAGACGACGTCTGCCGAGTAAATCCACGAAAGTGACACCCTTGGCTTTCGCGGCTAAGTCCAGCAGGGCCGTCTCGATGCCCATGATCGTGGCCCTCGACCTAAAGAGTGGATTGAATTCATCCTTGTCCGCCGCGTCTTGCAACAGCCTGGTGTGACCTCTAATGTCATCAAGTGGATGTCTTAGAGATAGCGACTGGCCGACTAAGCCTGCGAGCGCGTCGTCTAGGAAAGGCCAAGACCTATCGTGCAAATCTCCTGTCTGATTTGGTCGAGGTTGGGCTTCCCCCAGGCCGAAATAGCTCACTCCATGCGACGTTTCCCCACGAACGCTGACGAGGTAGTTAAACGGCGCAACCGAGCGCTGGGCGTTTTCCGCCGCCAAGTCCATGGGCACACGGAACGCGATTGCTTCAGCCTGCGTTATCGTCAGTTTCTCAGGCGATCTTCCCCAGTGGGGCAGCGAAAGCCTCATTATGCATCCTCCAACTCGCGGTTCAATCGCTGGGACACTACACGAGTCGAGCCGTCCTGTCGCATGGACACCCCGTAGAGCGCATCAGCTATCTCCATGGTCCGCTTCTGGTGGGTAATCACAATCAATTGTGAACTCTCTCTAAGCTCTTCGAAAATCACCAGCAATCGTGAGAGGTTCGTGTCATCCAAGGCGGCTTCCACCTCGTCCATAACATAGAACGGACTGGGCCTCGCTTTGAAGATTGCCACTAACAAGGCGACTGCCGTCAGGGAGCGCTCACCACCGGAGAGCAGCGAGAGCCGCCGGATTCGTTTTCCTGGAGGTCTGGCTTGGACTTCTATACCAGTGTTGAGCATGTCCTCGGGGTTCGTGAGCTCCAACCGTCCTTCGCCACCGGGGAACAAGCGAGCGAACACTCTCTCGAATTGGACTCGAGTGTCCTCCCACGCTTCGGAGAAAACTTTGTGCACCGTCGTGTCCACCTCAGCGATGATGTTGAGCAGATCCTGTCTGGATGTCTTCAGGTCAGTGAGCTGACCCTGAAGGTAGGTGTGTCTCTCCTCCAGGGCGGCGTGTTCTTCCAGTGCCAGCGGGTTGACCTTGCCCAGTGCCTTCAAATCTCTCCTGGCACGTGAAAGGCGCTGCTCCTGCTCCGTCCGGACATAGGGCCGTTCGGCCTGATCTTTGTCCCCTTCAGCATCGAGATCCGGGACACCCTGATCGGGCCCATAATGCTCGATCAGGTATTCGGCTGTGAGACTCAGTTCTTCCTGCGCGCGGGACTCAGCTGCCTCCAGGGCGAGTCTGAGTTCGGTTTGCTTCAGCTCCGCCTGGTGCAGACGCGCGGTGATCTCCTCCAGCTGTGCGGACTCCCCTGCCCGAGCTTCCATCATCTCGGCCACCTGTGACCTCAGCTGCTCGTGCTGCTGCTGAGCGTCGGCGCGGGCGCGGTCGATTCTCTCCAATTGCACTTCAATTCGCTCCACAGCATCCTGGGCTTCCTCGGCGATCTGCTCCGCCTGCTCAGCCTGTTTGTGACGCGCCTCGGCTGCCCGTCGTGCCTGCTCCTGGCGGTGTTCCTCGGCTTGGGCTGAACGGCGCAGAGCGGCGGCGCGCTCCAAGAGCTGTTTGTGCTCTTCTTCAGCCGCCCGCAGGGCAAGCCTCGCGTCGACTTCGCTGCGCCGTAGTTCTGAGGCTCGTTCAGCAAGGCTGTCCCGCTCCGCGGTCGATGGCTCTTCTACCAGCTCCTCGTTCTCTGCTGCCTCCAACCGAACAGTGACTTCCTGAAGCTGCTCCTGGGCATCCGCCGCCGCAGTCTCAGCATCCTCAATTTCCCGGCCGAAGCCATTGATCCGCTCCTGGGATCGGCTGACTTCGCGTTTGAGTCTGGCCAATTGCTCTGTGGAAGACGCGATGGCCGTCTCATTGGACTGCACCGCGTCCGAGGTTTCACTGACGCGCAGCTCAGCGGCCGTCACCTCATCCTGACTGCGTTGCACGTGAGCATTAATCGCGTCGAGCTCTTCAGCCGCGGATCTCAGCGTTGTCTGAAGCTGTTCCACCTGGCCGGTGAGCGTGGTCTCTGGGGCTAGTGCGGGACTGCCACTGATCCGCTCTCCCTGCCTGATCACAGCCTTGTCGAGAGACAGTGCCGCCGCGGCGTCGCCTCGATCAACGAGTTCTACTCCGAAGGCTTTCTCATCTACGAGCACCGCATCGGCGAGCGCCTCCCGGAGGGAATGGGCCAGCTGATCGGTGACGTGGACGACTTCTATGCTGAAGGCGGCACCTGGTTCATCTAATTTGACTGGCTCCTCTGCTGCCGCGATTGCGTCTTCCAGCGCCGACATCTTGGCTCGAGTCTCACTGACTCGGATCTCCAGACGACGCTGCTGGGCAAGCTGCTGATCGTGAGTAGCTTTGGTGTCCTGGTAGCGCTGCTGGGCCTCAGCCAACTCTTGCTGGGCGCCAGCATCGCCAGTTTCCACGCTCGCGATGTGCTGTTCGAGTTGTGCCAATTCAGCCTCGGTGCCCTCCAATGAGGCCTTTTCAGCATCCAGCTGCTCAGCAGCACGACGACGCCGCGACGCTGCCGCATCTGCCCGTCCCTGAGCAGTTTCCACCCTGCCCCGGAGAGTCGCCAGCCCCGCTCGTCGATCGGCCACAGCTCGTAGCTGCTCGTTGATGAGTGCTTCCTCTGCCTTGAGTGCGGCTTCAGCCTCTGCCCGGGAAGAGCTGATGCCCTCTAGGGCTACCTGGGCGTCTTGGACTGCTGCGTGCTTCGCATGTGCCTCGGAGCTGACCTGCTCGGCCTGGGCGCGCAACTGCTCAGGGTCCCGACCGCTGGTGTAGTCCACCGTGCTGGCGCTGCGCAGGCTGCGGGTGCGTTCCCGCGCCAGTGACACCACGGAACGAAGGCGCTCCTGAATCTGCGCCAGCCGATGATGTCCGCCGGAGAACTGTTCTGCCCGGGCGCGCTGTTCCTCAGCCTGCTGATTCAGTGCACCCACCTGGGTGTCATAGTCGGCTAGACCAGACCTGAGTTCAGCGGCGGCTTCACGATCGGCGTGCTCACCCTGCGATGACGAGTGCAGCGCTGTGGCAGCTTGGACGAGGTCATCGGCGATCAGCCGCGACAGCGCGTCGCGGACATCGTGTTGGATTCGCTGGGCCCGCCGGGCGACTTTTGCCTGCCTGCCCAATGGGGCAAGTTGCCGTGAGATTTCTCCAATGAGGTCTTCTAAGCGCTCTAGGTTGGTCTGCATCGACTCAAGCTTCCGCACCGAACGTTCCCTGCGGCGCCGGTGCTTGAGCACCCCGGCAGCTTCTTCGATGAAACCGCGCCGCTGCTCAGGGGTCGCCTGCAGAATCTGATCCAACTGACCCTGTCCAACAATGACGTGCATCTCCCGGCCCAGACCTGAGTCGGAGAGCAGCTCCTGAATATCCAGCAGCCGGCACTTGGTGCCGTTGATCGTGTACTCGGACCCGCCTGAGCGGAACATGGTCCGCGAGATCGTGACCTCTGTGTAGTCAATTGGCAGCAGGGCATCCGAATTGTCTATCGTAAGGCTGACCGAGGCCCGGCCCAGCGGCTGACGTTCAGAGGTGCCGGCGAAGATCACATCTTCCATGGAGCCCCCGCGCAACGACTTAGCGCCCTGCTCCCCCATGACCCAGGCCAGAGCGTCGACCACATTCGACTTCCCAGAGCCGTTCGGCCCCACCACTGCAGTGACCCCAGGTCCGAATTCGAAAGTCGTAGCCGAGGCGAACGACTTAAACCCACGGACCGTCAGCGTCTTCAGGTGCATACTCGGAGCTGCTCCTCTCCGCCGCGTTGGGGCTGCCGGTTCACCCGATCAGCTTAGCCGGTGCGCATCTGGTGCGAGGCGTGGGACGCCCCATCGCCGCGCAACCACCGGTACCATCGCACGTATGTCTCATGAGTTGTCCCCCTCGCCGAGGAAACCGCCTTACCCTATGCGACTCGCCCAGCGCTTGCTGCAGAACGCCAAGGACCCGCTGGGCATCCCCCAGCGCACAGCCAAGACCTACCGGTACCGCCGGCGCCAGTTCGGCGCAGCGCGCCGGTTTCTGCGCAAAGAGTTCCGTTGGGAGACCGAATGGGGTAACCGGAAACCAGATTGGTGGCGCAGAGGGTTCCTGTCGCGGTCAGTGACGCTCTATCAACTGCCGGACAATGACCCCTCGCTCTACATCAATGACGTCCAGCGGTACTTCCGCACCAAGCGGATGGTCAACCCTCATCTGCAGGAAGTGCTGAACAACAAGTTCTCCTTCTTCCTGCTGGTGAAGAACCTCGGGTTGGACTCTGATGTGGTGGACCTTCTGGGCCTGCACACCCGCGGACATGTGCACCCATTCCCGCAGAGCAGGCGCATCCCGGTTGATCAGTTCCTCGCAGAAATCCTCAGCGAACGGCAGCACATCTTCGTCAAGCCACTGCACGGTGCGGAAGCCAACGGAGTGCGATCTCTGAAAGTCTCCGACGGCGAATACCGGATGGACGGCCAGCCCAGCAGTATCGAGGAGATGGCCAAGTGGGTGCGCGACTTCCCCCGCCCGGTGCTGTTCGAGGCTGCGATCACCCAGCACGATGACCAGGCGTACCTGAACTCACACTCCACCAACACCATCCGACTGCTGACCATGCCTGATGTCACCGATGACCACACGCCCTTTATTGCCCGAGCCTCACAGCGGATCGGGTCAGTGCGCTCCGGGCACATCGACAACTGGACTAAGGGTGGCCTTTCAGCCAATGTCGATTTGGAGACTGGGAAGCTCTCCGCCGCAGCGCAACTGCCTGAGGGCAACGATCTCCAGTGGTTTGCTGAGCACCCGGACTCGGGGGCGCGAATCCAGGGTCACCAGGTGCCGTTCTGGGAGGAGACCAAGCAGCTCGTCCTGGACGCCGCTCATCGGTTGGCGTTCATGGAGTACATCGGCTGGGACATCATCATCACCAAAGACGGCCCGGTCATTCTGGAGGCAAATATCAACTCTGGAATGAACGTGCTGCAGGTCCACGGACCGCTTCTGGCCGACCCGCGCGCCGCAGCCTACTATCGGGCCAGGGGCGTGGTCTAGGTCTTCTCCAGAGGGGTGTGCAGCCTGGTGAGCGCGAACAGGGCAGACATCTGTTCACGCTTACCAGCTGCTGCGTCTATCAGACCTGCCCGTTCGGTGCCGGCGAAGTTCTGCACCGCCGTCAGGACAAGGGGGTCCGTGGTCACCAGATGCGTCACCACAGCCGCCAGGGGGTGATCGAGGTCATTCTCTGAGCCGACCACCAACACTGTGGGCACACTGTGCCGTTCAGCCTCGATCAGCACCTCACGCCATGAACGCGGTATCCGGGCCTGGTCCGGGATTCGCGCCACGACGACGCCGCATCGCCTCACCCATTCTGGCTTCGCTTCTGCACTGGTGAGATCAGTGGTGGGAGCGTTCAACCGCAGCTGGCCGAGGGCACCGATTCGAGGAGCGACGACGCTGCGCGCCCGACGTCCGAGCCGCCGACCTACTCTTTTGGCCCGACGTACCGCAGGCAGCACGCGTGTACCCATCCACGTGGTTTCTAGGGGCTTATCAGGCATGTCCGATCCTCATGGGGTCCGCTGCACTGAGCGTAGTGCTGTACTGCTCCAGCCAGAGTGTGAGCATCGCCAGGCCTCGGATCAGATGTTGGGAACGCTGACTGTTGAGCAGTCTCTGCCAGACCACAACTCCGTGGGCTGACCCCGGGTCTGCGGCGGCAAGCTCTGCTGAGAGCAGTCCTGCGGCCGGCCCTCTACGGATCACTCCCGCTAAGTACCTCGCGCCTTCGCGGCTGGCGATCCTGCGTTTGTGGTGACGAGTTCCGGTAAGGTCATCCGCGGTGGCCATGCCCCGCAGTGCGGGGTCAGCGGCGGCAAGGAGTTTGGGGTACCAGGCACCGTCGGCCTTGACGTGGTGGGGCAGTTCCAGGGCACGCTGGGCTACCTGGTCGATGACCATGGGCATCAGCGTGGGTTGAGCTCCGCCGAGCACCTTGGCTGGTGCCGGAGAAATCCCGGGGACGGTGCGAAGCAGGTAGGAGGTCAGGGTGTGCGCGTTGGGGTGGTCGGCATACCGTTCAGCAGTGGGCCGCGCCCCGCTGTAGGCGCGCTCCTCTACGGAGGCGGCAGTCCTACCCTCCATGACCTTATGGGCCTCGGTGAGGTACCGGGAACGGGCCTGGACTCTGCTGAGCATCAGCTCATGCCTGCTGACGTGGGACGCCCCCACCGGGTCAGCAAATCCTCCGCCCAGAAGTACTCCCCCGCCGATCCCGTCAAAAATAGCCCCAGGGCTCTTCCGCAGTTCACGGACTACCGGCATCAACCAGAAGTGGAACGATGCCTGGTAGTCCACGGCCTCGGCATAGTCGGCGAAGTCTTCTCCGAATTGGTCGTAGCGGCCAGTGATGATGCGGTGGTCCACACCGAGGGTCTCAGCGACCTCGGATGCGACAAGTTCCTCGAGGGCGGACCCAGCATCCGAGCTGGTTGACCAAGCTGTGAGTTTCTTCCGGTCAGCGCTCTCCCGGGCGGCCAGCGCGGTCAACATCCGTGAATCTCGGCCTCCAGAAAGCATGGGGTTAGCTGACCCGCCAGCGTGGGTTCCATCAAGGTGAGGCCGCATGTGAGAGGCCATCGCCTCAATGGTCTCCCTGGTGACCTCATCCAGGTTGGGGCCGGCCTGTGGGACATAGTCTTCCCAGGGCCAACGCTGCTGCTTCAGCTGCACAGCGCCGGTATCCGTGACCTCGGCGTACTCCATGGGCATCAGGCGTCGGATCTCAGTGAAAGTCGTGCGGCCGGACAATGGTGCCCCGAACGCAAGAATCTCGCTCCATGCTTGCCAGTCCGGGGTGAGAGTCTCCGCCGTCTCAACCAACCACCGCAGCCTGGTGGAGAAGAAAACTGCTGAATCGGCGGTGTGGACGTAGAGCACCTGGCATCCGGAGACACTTCCGTGGACTATGCCCGTTCCTCGTGCGGTGGTGCGCAGTCCGCAGGCTTCAGCTTCCCTAGCGGTCTGCTCCCAGGGCTGCCCCAGCAGCTGGGAATCGATCTGCCCTGCGGCGTTCCACGCTGCACCCAGGCTGCGTTCGGCCCGGCTCACGGCAGCCGCAGCAGTCACTCGAAGCGTCAATCCTGGCAATAGGTAAGAGGGATCCCACAAGACGCCCTCAGCCTCTGCGAGTTCAGCCATCCGGTCCGCGCGTTGCCGATGCGCTTCGGTCATGCGTCCGAACACGCCGCACACAGCCGTGGGCTGCAGACTATGCGGCGCCGTCATGGGGTGACACCTAGCCACCGGAGGCGTTCCACGTGCCGGCCCGGCCCATGATCGACAGCGAACTGCTGTCCTCGCTGTGATTGGGCGAGAAACGCCTCATGGTCCATCCAGTACTGGTCGATCAGGCCTTTGACCTCGCCAGGCTCGGCGTAGACGGCCGCATCCCCAAAGATCTCGCGCAGATAGTGGGGCAGCATCACCAGGCATCCTGCTGCGAGCGCTTCCATGATGGCTCTGCCGAAAGCTTCGCTCCACCCTGGATGGTGCATATAGACCCAGAAGTCGATTCGCTGGAGGAACTCAGCCGGGGCTTCGGCGCCGAAAGGCTGGACCTGCCATGTCTTGGGAACCTCACCAAGGATCTCTTCGGGAACTGCGGCGCCTCCGAGCACCTCCACCCGGTAGTGGGTGCTGTCCGGGTACGCAGCCAGGATGTCTTTAGCTGTCGCGGGCCACTTCTCCTTCTCCGGCCGGGAGTGCCGGCCGATCACCGGTCGGTCGGTGACGAAACCCGCCCTCGGCGTGATGACAACCTCTTGGCCGAAAATATTGGCCCAGTCCTGGTCGGCGATGTTCAGACCAGGGACTCTCTGCGCCAGGAGACTCGAGCGCACCACAGGGCTGATGGGCGCCCATTGTGCCTGGACTTTGAACGTCTCGAAAGCCTTCTTCTCGACGTCTTGTACGGAGTAGTGCCAGGTACCTTCAGCGTCGATCGCAGGATGGTTCGCCACGATCACGACCTGATCGACTGAGATCTTGCCGAATCTGGCGGCACTGGTGCCGATGACTGTGGGGTGCCGGATCACCAGTAGCGCGGCGTCCAACTCAGCTCGTGGGGAGACGATGTGAACCCCAGGCAGTCCCATGACCGATTGGATATGGCGGCTGAACCCGGTGACCGTGGTGGTCACCACAGATTGGGCGTGAATAAGAGCAGTGGAGAGCCCGGCGGCGGACTGTGCACGCACTTCCTCCGCGATCGAAGCAGTTGTGCCGCCTCGGAGCCGGAAATCAGAGAGTATGGCGACGTCGACTCGCCGCACAGGTTCCCGGCCGGCCTGCTGCATCTGTGCAGCCATTGTGCTCACTTCACCTGCGAGCTCAGCGACTTGGGTGTGGAGTGCCTCACTTTCGGCTCCGGTGATCCGCCGGCGGAGCCGACCCAGTGTGCGGCGCAGATCCGTGGTTCGGTTCATCAACGCCACTGTATCGCCTTATAAGCGTTAAGCTGTGGATCGTGCCTGCGCTGACAACTGTGCCCGATGCTGACCGCCCTATCGGCAAGTTCGTTGTGGACTCTGTGCTCCCGAGGTGGGACAACATCAACACTTTCCGTCGCGCATTCCCGCACAGCCGCATGATGACTGCGATGCTTCAGCGCCGTCGAGTCCACGTCCACCAGTTCAAGGGAATCGTGGCCGCCTTTCTCTATAACGGAGAGATTGTGGGTGGACGCAGCGGGCGCTTGACCACCCTGGTCAGTGATCAGGCGCTGGAAGCCTGTAATTCTAAGAGTTTGGCGCGCCAGTACTTCACAGCCGCGGGAGTTCCTGTCCCTCCAGGGCAGGTCTTCACCAGCGACCAGGAGGAGGTCGCTGCGGAGTTTGTGCGCGCACCAGGCCCCTGGGTGGTGAAGCCTGACACCGGGCGGCGTGGCCGCGGTGTGCATTTCAACGTCACGGAGGACACATTCGAGGCCTCATGGGCAGCGGCATTGAGCGCAATCCCACGAACCGCTCGGAGCCCCAAGCAACTCCTCATTGATCAGTTTCTGGACGCATTGTGCGTACGCTTCTTTGTGGTCGGCAGCGCCGTCCAAGCAGCCGCGGTGCGCGTTCCGGCGTTCGTGGTCGGTGACGGGACACGCACCATCAGCGCACTTCTCGAAGAGTCCTTCGCAGCACGGGAGGCACACCCGCTGCTGCGCAAAACTCTGCCCGAGATTGACCAGAGCTTGCTGGAGACCACCGGCTGGTCGTTGGATCAGGTGCCCGCGGCAGGTGATCTGGCGCTACTCGGAACCGATGGGGACATGACCAGGGGCGGCATACCCGTTGATGTCACTGACGAGGTCAGCTCCGAACTCAATGAGCTGGCCATTCGCGCAGTTGACTCGATCCCGGGCTTAGTGGCGGCAGGCATCGATATCCTAGCCCCTGACCTGAAGAGTGCTCAGGGCGCCGTCGTACTCGATGCCGATGCCTGGGCTAAGACGACCATGCACAGGTATCCCGCACTTGGACGGCCCCGGGGTGCCGGTGTCATCGCCGTTGCTGAACACATCAAGCTGCGAGCCCTGCACTGGGACAAACCGGCTCTCCCTCCAGAACCTCAGGACCCTGACGACGACTAGCTTCAGCCCCCGCCCGTTTCCCGGACGGTGAGACTCACCTCCAAGTGCTATGAAAGCGAGATTCATGAACGCACTATCCACCCTCAGGCGACGCGCCCTCGGCGTTGCTCGGCGGGCTCGGCAGGCTATCCGGCGTCCGGAAAGCCCCGCTGCCACTGCTGTGAGCTCGGAAGCGGCCTCTAAGATCTTGTTTGTGGGGCATACCCGCTTCAGCGTTCACCAGTTCGGGTCCCGGTACTTCAACGCCACCAGAGATGGAGATGCTGGAGCAGGTTTCAGCGAAGATCAGTACACGCAGTGGTTGTACAGCGATGAGCGCATGGACCCGCGGACCGAGATCTTCACCCAGCTCAGTCTCCCCCAGCTGGCCCAGGCCGCTGAAGACTTCCACGTGGTCCACTACGTGTCCTACTCCCCGTCGCTACCGGAGAGGCACAAGAAAGCGCTGCGCCAGGCCGCCCGCACCTATGACTTCGTGGAACTCAACGAAACCAAGAAAACCGTCTCCTCCACACCCACCAAGAGCCTGATCCGCAAGGCCGCACAGAAACATCACTTCACGTCCGGCCCCATCGGCGTTTACCGGCTTGATGACGACGACGTGCTCTCGGTGAACTACTTCCACCTCATGGCACCCTATGTTCGGCGCAGTCACATTGGCTGGTGGGTCTCCCAGGGGCTCGGTATTGCCGCGGTGCGGTTCGGTGAGGACTTTGTGTACGCCCGGGACTACTACTACCCCAAGAGTGCCTTCGGCCCGCTGTGCATCGCTGGATACGACCAGGGAGAGGTCAGCCACACGCAGGCACCGAAACACACAGTGATGGACCACACCAACCCGACCATCCTTGACTCCCGGGAGCCGGCGTATTTCCATATCCGGCACCGGGGTCAGGACAGCACGCTGGGTGGAAAGCCCACACCGTTCTACCCCGAGGCCATGATGCGCATCCGCAGTGAGGGCCCAGCGGACCTTGATCAGGTCCGCACACTGTTCCCCGTGGTCGCTGACCGGATGCGCCTGACACCGGGCAGAGACGAAGACGCCGTTACTTTTGACCCAGGAAGTGTCACCGCCACCAGCGAACCCGTGAGCTACTTGTGGGAGAAACCCGGAGCTCTTGCCCTCCGTGTTGAGCTTCCCGACCGCGTAAAGCTGAAGCAGCGCCAGCTGAAGGTGAGTTTCTCCACCACCCAAGACGCTGCCTGCCAGTACTCCAAAGAACAGGAACAGGAGTTCTTCGCCGCCGCGAAAGTCGCATCAGATGACGGTGACTACTCGACGTGGGTGCCCCACCAGAGCACGGGCCTGGGCCATATCCTCTTCCTCGAGCCCCCGCAGGGAGTTCGCATCACCAATCTGAGACTCCACACTGACCAGCACGAGCCGCTCACCATCCAGCGCGTGACCGCCTACCCACTATGACTTTCGGACCCCTTCATCAGCTCTCGGCGCGCGTTCAGGGGCTCTTCAAGAAACAGGATGCGTCCCTGGCGGCCCAGCTGTGGCGTGAGTACACAGCTGACCCCGCACGGCATCCGCGCATCCCCAACGTGTCTCACGCCGGATACCAGATGGGTAACCAGCCGCTCCCCGACCTGAAGGGCCCGGTGTTTCGCGTCGAAGAGTTCGGCGCTGTCCCTGACCAGACCAACGGATGCGACGAGGCTGTGGCTGCAGCTCTTGACGCGGCAGAAAAGGCTGGCGGCGGCGTCGTCCTATTCCCCGAAGGCACCTTCCACTTCTCCTCAGTGATATGGGTTCACGCATCCAATGTGGTGCTCCGCGGAGCTGGCCAGGGTAAGACCACCCTGTACTTCACACAACACCTCGATGCGGCATACCGCACCTCACGAATGGGCGAATGGTCCTGGACCGGCGGGCTGGTGTGGTTCCTGCCCCGTGAGGTGAAAGCCGAACTCGAGGCCTCCGACTGGGCGTGGGGAACCAACGAAGGATGGATCGAGAACCGCGAACTGGCCAAGGTGACGAAACCTGTGGGCCGCGGCACACAGCGGATACCGGTCTCAGACACCACTGACATCACACCAGGCGATGAGGTCATCCTCTCCGTCACCAATACACCTGGCAACAGCCTCCTGTCCCACCTATGCGGGGATCTGCCTCAGGACAGCTACGACTTCGCCCAGCTGGCCAGCTCCTTGCGCAAACAGAGGAACTACCGCCAGTTGCGCTGGCCGGTGCGCGTCGACCAGGTGGAGCCCAACATGCTGGTCCTCGCGCAGCCCACGAAAATCGACCTGCGACCCGAATGGGACCCTACGGTGGCCTCGCTCGGCCCCCATGTGCGGGAATCGGGGATCGAGGACTGCACGATCCGCATGCGAGCTGCCGAGCAGCAGCCCCACAACCAAGACCACGGTTTCAACGGACCGCACTTCCAGGCGGCACTGAACTGCTGGGCACGCCGCGTTGAGGTCATCGACGCTGACAACGGCTTCGGGTTCACCTCAGCCAAAGGCATTACCCTCCATCAGGTCTCTGTCAGCGGACGGGCACGGCACCACAGTTTCATCTGCCGAGAACAGAGCCACGACTGCCTTATTCACGAGTTCTCAATCCCACCCGCGACCACCGAACTAGCGCCAGAGGCCCTCACCCACGGGCTCAATGTGGAAGGGTACTCCTCAGGCAATGTCTGGTCCGATGGAGATATGGAAGGGACATTTGATTCCCACCGGCGAGTTCCGTTCGACAATGTGCGCACCTGCATCACACTTAGGAACACTGGCTCCCTGGGCGGGGCGAAGAAAGCCGGTCCGCATTGGGGAGCCCGCTTTGTGCACTGGAACGTGGAGGTGACCAATAAGCGCGCCTTCGCGGTGCGCCTGGAGCAGCACGCGCCCTACAGCGCCATGGTCGGCGTGATCGGCCCCACCAAGCCGCACCCAAAGCCCCGTGAGTTCTCAGGGGACCTGCACTCCGTCCTCGTCGACGTGGGCACCACCGTCTCCCCGCGGAATCTATATCTCGCCCAACTGAAGCATCGGTTGGGTCCATCATCAGCACGCATGCGGAAGGAACAGCTGTGAGCACTCTCTTCATCGGATACACGAGGTTCAGCGTGCACCAATACGAATCAGGGAGCTTCAAAGCGACCAGCGCAGCAGGTGGATTTTCCGAGGCCGAATACACCGACTGGCTCTACGCCCCAGACCGGCTCGACACCAGAACAGCCATCTTCATTGAAGAGAGCCTCCCGCAGCTGGAGCAGGCATCACAGAAGTTCGATCTGGTGCACATTGTGGCGATCTCCCCTTCGCTGCCGGAGAAGTACAAAACAGCCCTCCAGCAAGCCCGCACACGCTACCCCTTCCTGCGCATCCACGAGACCAAGCAGAGAGCAGCACCGAGCCACCCCAACCTACAACTGGTGAAGACCATGCTCACAAAACGCGGATTGGCTGGCCAGGTGTTCGGCATGTACCGGCTCGACGATGACGATCTTCTGCCGATCGACTACTTTGACCGGATGACGCAGTACGTCACCGATGAGCACGTAGGCTACCGGGTCTCTCTCCCCCAGGGCATCGGGGCCATACGTGCGCAGAACGGGTACGTGCTCCCCTGGACGTTCTATGAGGCTAAGTCTTCCGCCGGGTTCCTCACCGTCCACCGATTCTCCCCAGACGGCCAGAAGATCTACGGTCTGGAAGCCAGACACCACCTCAAAGGCCACCACAAAGCGGACCGCAACTTCCCTGTCATCCTGGATGGCCGCCAGCCCGGATTCTTCCGGGCCCGCCATCAAACCCAGGACAGCACCCTGACCACCTCCGCTGGGGCATTCTTCACCCGCGTGGTAGAACAAGCCACCGCCCGTGCCGCCGCCACACAGGACGACGTCGCCTCCTCCTTTCCGCACATCGCTGAACGGATCTTCGACTCGGCTAGGCCCCTCCCCGGCCAGGAAAGCCTGATAGGTGACCCAACACTCTTGAAGGGAGGCGGCATCGCCATTACCTGCGACTACCGTCACCCGATGCTGCTCAGTGGGACCCTAGAAAGTGCGCCGGCATCCTCAACTATCCGGCTGCGGTTGACGCTGGAGGAGAGCCCCGATGAGAAAGCGGTGGAGTTCCTCCGTGAGGCCGGTTTCACCCGGGACGACCAGAGCAGGTTCGAACGACCCCTGCGTTGGGCTGGTCACCAGATCACCGATGTCCTGGAACCAGCCCCTGGTGCCATAATCACCGGCCTGGAACTCTCCAGCTCTGAGGATGTGACTCTGGCATCTCTGTTCGCCGCCCCCCTGAAAACTGACAGAGAGGCTTCATGAGCCCGAACCCTGAACCGCGCGTACTGAGCCGACTGCGAGGCTACAGTCTGTGGAACCGCAAGGCGCGGCTGCTCTTGGGCCAGCCAACAGCTGGAGACCATTCCATCACCTGGCACATCACCACCGAGGTGGGAGAAGTGGACTTGGTGGCGCGGTTATCGGGAAGCAACCTGAGGCTGGAGTGCGCCAGTGAGGACGCGCTCGTAGCTCGGTCCCTGCGGGCCATGCTGGTCACCAAAGCAGCATTGGTCGCCGAACCAGAGGAGCACCATGTGCTCACTGACATCTCCGCAGCGTCCCGGGGTGCGGCCAGAGAACTCATGCGCCATGCGATGTATTGGGCTGAGGCTGTGACCTCCATGGCCCACCGCGAACAGGAGATCCACCGGGGTTCTACGTCTCTTCAGAATGTCGTCGCCCAAGGCATCTGGTATGACCGGCGCCCCAACTTTGGCGACGCTGTCGGCCCCTGGCTGGTCACCGCTCTTACCGGCAAAGACGTCGTCAACGTCCGGCGCACCCGTGAAACTCCCACGAAAGCACGGGGACGCGCCACGCTGCTCGTAGGGTCGATCATTCAGATGATCAATCGGAACAACGTGGACATCTGGGGCAGTGGGCTGATGCGTGCACTGTCTGTGGAACAGGTCACAGCGTTTTCACGGCTGAAAAACATTCGAGTCCGCGCCGTTCGGGGCAGGCTAACCGCCGCTGAGCTGAGGGAGAAACTCGGCTGGGAGGTGCCGGAGATCTACGGTGACCCGGCGCTGCTTCTGCCACGGCATTTTCCGGTCACATCGCGTGGGGAGCATATCGCGGTGGTTCCGCATTTGAAGCACAGAGCGGCAATGCGAGAGCTCGCCAATGAAAGACTCGTGGTTTCAGATGTGCGTGAAGACCTAGAAACTGTGGTCACTCAGATCGCGTCAGCCCAGGCGTGCATATCAACCTCACTCCACGGGATCATCGTCGCGCAGGCCTATGGCGTGCCGTGGGTGTGGCTCAATCTCACCGATTCGCCTGTCGACGGACGCGATTTCAAGTTTGATGATTTTTTCACCACAATCGACGCCGCAGCCGTTTCGCGTCTGGATGTTCCGCTCAGCGAGGTGACCCGCCTTGATTTCATCGAATTGGCGCAGCAGACCACATTGCCCGACCTCAGAACTGACCTCGACAGGCTCGAGACAGCCCTGCCTGTCAGGCGGGAAACGTCCGGTGCTGCCGGGACCGAAGCTCGCGAGCGTGGACTGAGCTCAGTGCCAGCCAGGCTCGCGCGTGGCATCCGGCGACTCCTTTCCCGCTCCTCCAGACGGATCCGCAGTCATTAACACCACTTTTGGGACGTCCGGCGGGGGCGACTCCACAGCGCAGGAGCCTCTTTCCCGGACTGCGTCAGCTGGTCGTACCACCACGTGTAGTCATTCCGCCCGAAGAGCGATCCGTAGGGCCGGCCCGCTGCAAGGTCCTGCTCCAAACGGGACTGAGCTTTGACCCACTCCAGGCCCATATAGGCGTCGTGCTCACCGCGGTACCTTTGCCGTCCCCCAGGTGTGGGAGTCAGCTCCCCAAGGATAAGCCCTCGCGGAGTCTGATAGAGATCCACTCGCACGAACGGCATGCCCACCGCCCGGGATAGGTGCCGCGCAGTCTCCATGATGTGATCGATATTCTCGGGCGTGGGGATATCCGGGTTCCAGGTGCCCATTTCTGCCACCTTGCCCAGGTCCTCACCATCGGCACCGAGGTAGCGGCGCGTGTAGGAACGCCGGTCCATGGAGCCCTCTCCACCGGACTGCATCAGCAGAATCTGCAACACCTCGCCGTAGGCGGTGTAGACCTTGATGTCCTCGGGTATCGCCGAGTCAGAGGTCCCTTCGAGGAGTTCCTCAGCGAAGTACGGGCCATGCCAGTGACTGAACCGTTCCAGGATCTCCGCCGACGGGGTATTACCCTGAAACGCGATGCCACCATCCAGAGTTTCCCAACCGTGGCCCGTGCGCTGGAGGATGAAGACGCCATGGCCGCTGTGTCCACCGTCGGACTTCAGCACCATCTTGTCTGTCGTCAGGGAGCTGAGGTTGATGTCTTCCGGGTGTTCCCACACCTGGTAGACCTCCGGGACACCGACACCGTGGCTCTGGGCCAATGAGTAGTTGCGCAATTTGAACGGCATCTGCCAAAGAGGCAGCGCATCGGACGGGTCGGCGGTAAATCGCTGCTCGTATAGTTCCCGGTAGGCCACCAGCAGAGTCAGAAACGACGGCTTGTCCAACCGGCTGCGTGATCGCCGCAGATCAGCCTCTAGGCGCTCAATCTTTTCTTCGAGTTCCTGAGCTTTGCGGTCCCTTGCTCGAAGAGCATCAAGCTTTTCACGCTCCGAGAGTTCGCTGCGCGCCCGGAACGTCTCAACTCTCCGCAACGCCCGATTCAGCCGATCTTCCAGCCGGGTACGTTGATCTTCGTTCCAGCGGATCTTTCCTGCTGAGCGCCGTGCTTCTATCTCAAGTTCTTTGATTTGACGGTCCCGGGAGACGACAGGTGGAAGCCGCCTCACCATTTTCGACCCCAGCTGCTTCATCCTGCAGGCTCAAGTTCTGGGAGGCCTTCTGCAGAGGACTCGCGCAGACGGGCAAGGTATAGCTCAGCTGAACGATTTTGGCGAAGGAATTCGACGCCACGCTGCTGCTGATCCGCGTAGCCATCGGGGTCTTCCCAAAGCGTCTTCAACACCCGACGTACGTCTTTGGGCTCAGCATAGACTGCCGCCTCACCGTAGACCGAACGGTATTCGGGTTCGAGGACCACGACCACCCCTGCTTTGAGAGCGGCCAGGACGCTGGGCTCAACAGACTCATGCCACGGCTGGTTGTCGAAACAGACCAGGAAGTCCAGGGCACCGAGATAGTCCAAGAAACTCTCCTCACCCGGAGCCTCGACGTTCCACGACGGAGGCACACCGTCGCCGCCGATCACACCATGCTGCCGCAGCACCTGAACGTTGGAGCGCAATTCGACGCGACAGCTCCCGTTAGTGGGGTATATCTGAGAACGCAGTGTCTTGGGTGGCCAGTGCGACTCGGTTTCGCTCACCGGGCGTCCGATGACGGGCAGCGCAGACGGGTCGTGGGCCTCGGTTCGCAGCTCACCGATGTGCGCGACGACGGAGGCCCAGTTAGACGGTAAGAGTTGCTGGACTGGCAACTGTCCCAGCAGATAGCTGCGTGCCAGGGTTGATTGAGGAGCCCACATCGGCTGCCGGCCGAAGGCCGCCACACAGTTGCGGCTGACCTGGTCCATGGAGTAGTACCTGTCATCACTATGGATCGCTGCGGGTAGCTGATTGGCGACGACCACGATCCTACCCACGTTAATCTGGGAGACGGTACCTGTGTCGAGCTGCATGACAGTGGGCCAGTGGACCACCATCAGTGGGGTCTTCGCCTGTCGGTCAAGAGTCAGCCAGTCAATGCGTCCGGCGAGGAAGAGGCGTTCAAGCTCCGGGACCAGGCGCCGTTTGGCTGCCGAGGGAACAAGTCCGTTCTGCAGAGCGATCAGCCCTACCCGCAGCCCTGTTTGGAGAGCCGCTTCAATCTCTTGAACCAGGCCGAGTGTGTTTCCGCCGAGCACTCCGCACTCGGAGAGGAAAATCACGTCGTACTCCGGGATGTAGGTCTTGTCCCGTCCTGGAAGGAATGAAGGAGGCGCCACAAAGGGTCGCTTGTCTGGGTTCTTCGGCATGAACGGGCTCGCGCCGGCGCTGATGCTCTGATGCCATGCCCCGTACGCCCGCTGGTAAATCTCCCGATCCGGGTGGCGATAACCCAACCCAAAGTCATGTGAGGTCAGGTTGTCTTCACCGAGTAGGGAGAACGCCATGGGAACCGGATCGTCAGAGACCAGTTTGGTGTTGAAGACCAGTTCGAATCGTTTCTTGTACTCGTTATCAGCAGATTTGCGGACCGCATCCCAATAGCCGAGCTTGTCTTTGACGGTCTCTCTGCGGAACATAATGCAGGCGAAGCTGGGGTGGATGACCCGGTCTGGACCCCAGCGAACTTGGAACTTCACGTTCTCATCGACCCTTACCCACTGCACGATATTGGCGTGCTTGTCATGGTGTTTCATCAGATCCCGCGCTTGGCGCTCGATCCGTTGGGGGTGGTGCCAGTCGTCTTTATCGGCGATCGTGACGAATTCACCAGTTGCCATATCGAATGCGTCGTTGCGGACCGCGTAGGCTCCTCGGTTCTGTTCGCAGAAAATCAAGCGGATGCGACTGTCCCGTGCTGCCCAGCCTTCGAGCTGAGCCCGGTAAGGGGTGGGGTTCCCGAGCTCGTCTGTCTCAGGAGAAGCGTCATCGATGATGATGATCTCCAGGTTCCTCCACGATTGATTGAGCAATGATTCAATCGCCACATCCGTGGCCGCATTTGGCTCGTATATGGGCATGATGACTGACACCCTCGGCAGGTCACCACCTGTGACTGCAGGGGCGTCACAACGGATGTGGTAGAACGACGGTGCTTGCGGATTCTCGAAGGAGGGCGGCACCAGGCCGTGCCGGCTGAACTCCTCGCCGAGTTGGGCTGACCACTGTCCGGCCTGATGGCGCTGCCCCGTCAAATTCGGATTGACCGTATTGAGGCGCAAGTACCGCTGGGAGTACTCGCGGTCCGGATCAGGGTCCTGGTAGTTGAGCACCTCAGCGGCACGTGTGTGTTCACCGTTCCAGCTGAGCAGATCGGCGTAGTGAGAGCGGTCGATACCCTCGCTGAAGACTCGCATACCGAAAATGTCTTCAGCGAAACTGTAGAGCGAGAGGCAGTTGAAGAGGTCCCTGTTGTCAAGGCGCTGACTATAGAGCACTCGTGCGAGCGATAGGTAGGCCGGTGCCCACAGGATCTGTTGAAGAAGCGCTCTGCGCTGAAGGTCGGTGGAGCGGAAACGCAAGGATTCGATTTCGCGAACCAGGGCACGGTAGTCATACGCCCCAGATGTGGCACTCAGTGCTAGGACATCCCGAGCACCAGTAAGCCTAGTTTCGCGGGCAAGGCTGGCGAACCATTGAAGCCTTCCGCCACGGCGCAGCTCCTTAGCCCACTGCAGGAGTGTGGGATCGTGACCGCGCAGCTGCGCTTGATCGCCCCCGCCGCTGGGTGTTTCGGCGGGTGCAGGTAAATCGAAAGTGTTGCCGAAAAGCCGTCGTCTTGCGTCCTCGTTTCCATACACCACCACGCACAGGGTGCCAACAACCAGTGCAGTCAGACACCCCAGCGCTAATCCATACATCTGGAGGAACGCTGCCATCACGGCCAGCACAGCGATGAGCGACGCGAGCATCAGGGCCGCCTTGTGGAGACGACTGAGCTTCCGCACTTCCCGCTTAACCTTTTCAATTGTGCTCAAGGCGTTGAACTTTCTTCATCGACAATGGCTGATAGCAGGCCAGTGTAGACCGATGAGCACCGCAATAGTGCTAAAGAACGCTGAAAGTTTGTGTGCCCTGCAGCACTTTTTTCTAGTGGCTGCGGCGAGCGATGAAGAAAATTCTCCGGAAGGGAAGGATTGTCCCGATTCGAGTCTCGGGGTACGCCTCTTTGAGCGCCGCTTTGTACTCGGTCGTGAACTTCTCAAGCAGGTCTGGAGGGAGTGCAGAGAGCACAGGCCGTGCTGCTGCTCCGGAAATCCAGTCAAAGACCGGGTCCTGTCCCTGGAGGACATGATGGTATGTCGTTTCCCACGCCTCGACGTCCCAGCCATCACTGCTGACGTCGAGCATGTAGTCGATCACCCCTGCAGTAGGGGTCAGCAGTGTGGCGGGGTCGACGTGCTCTGCATAGGGTCTGCTGCCGGCCATCTCCGAGAGCAGACGGTGGCTCGGCGCCGCATAGTTACCGGGTACTTGAACGGCCAGCGCTCCTCCGGGGGCAATGGAACGCTGGATAGCTGGCAGGAGTTCCCGGTGGTCGGGCAGCCACTGCAGCGCAGCATTCGAAACAATAAGGTCCACCGGCTCTGAGGTCGCGAACGAGCGGATGTCTGCCCGCTCATAGGTGATTTTGGAGTCGTCGCTTGTGGACTCGCGCGCCTTGTCCAACATCTCCTGACTGGAATCTACTCCTGTGATGTGGGCAGCGGGCCAGTGGTGCCGTAGGACCGGCATCCCATTTCCAGGTCCACAGCCGAGATCAACGACGGTGCGAGCGTTGGGGAGGTTTACTCGACCCAGGAGATCGACGAAGGGACGTGTGCGTTCTGAGGCGAAGGCCAAGTATCGAGTGGGGTTCCAGGTAGTGTCCGAGGGCACGCCGGTGGAGGATGAGGGCATGGAGTGATTCTAGGGACCCAGCGCCTCGCCGGCCGAGACCAATGACACGTGGCGCAATGAAGGAGCCGCAGATCACCTGCACCCCTAATGTCCACGGCACTGTCACGCCCCGCTGGTAGACTGGGCCGCGCTTTGCCCCGCCATGTGCGTGGCACGCAATTCACCCCGGGAGGACTCTCATGGCAGCACCTGCCTCTGAACGACATCGGCCCAGTTTCCAGTTGGGCCCCCAGCGGGTCGTCCAGATGGATGGAGACCAGTTGGTCCGAGTGGGTGCTCGTCCAGGCCTGTTCCGCTACATCCGGAACATCTGGGCTTTCCGCCACTTCCTTCAGTACGATGCGCACGCCCGCACATCGTCGCAGAACAATCTCGATTCACTCGGCCGCTTCTGGATGGTCATGAACCCGCTGCTGCAGGCTGCGGTGTACTTCTTCATCTTCGGCTACATCCTGGAGACTCACCGTGGCATCGTGAACTTCATCGGGTATCTGATCATTGGTGTGCTGACTTTCCGTTTCATTCAGGGCGCTGTGGTCAGCGCTTCGAATTCGATCGCCGGTAACCAACAAGTGGTTCAGGCGTTCAACTTTCCACGCGCCTGTCTGCCGATCTCCTCCGCAGTCCGTGAACTCTTCGCCACGGTTCCCACCTTTGTGGTGATGGCTGTTCTGGTCTACTTCATCGGGGACTACCAGATCGCCGATATGGAGCGCGCCAGCATCACCCTGGATTGGAAATGGCTGATGTTCTTCCCGGCCATTTTCTTGGGGCTTATGGTCATGACTGGAATCGGCCTGATCCTGGCGCGGGTCGTGGCCAACCACAATGACGTCAAGCACCTCATCAGTATTGGGGTCAGGCTGTGGTTCTACGCCTCGGCCGTGATCTTCAGTGTGGATCGGTTCGCTGACCGGGGCCATGACTGGATTATCACGGTCATGCACTACAACCCTGCCTTCTGTATCTTGGACATCATTCGTGACGCGTGGCTCTACGACGGCCTCGGGGAGCCCTTCCGTTGGGCAGTACTGGGCGGTTGGGCCGTTGGTGCCCTGGTGATCGGCATGATCATCTTCTGGCGCGGGGAAGAAACGTACGGGCGGGAGCGCTGAGTCGAACAATATGAGTACTCCAACTTCTCCCTACACTCCCCGCCGGGCAAACGGACCAGCCCGCAATGGAACCGCCGGTGATGGCCTCGACCTGGATCCTGAGGTCTTCGACGACGGATTCGGGTTCGACCAGATCCAAGAGATCGCGTGGGATGACCAGCCCCTGACGCAGAACGCGCCGCAGGTTGAGACAGTCGACCCGGATAAGGTCTCCGTAGCTGTGGACAACGCGTCCAAGATCTACCGCATTCGCTCAGGTACCGAGCATAAGAACTCCACCAAAAGAGTGGGTCGTCATCTGCAGCGGGCCCTCGGCTCAGGATGGTCTGAGATCCCCGCCCTGAACGAGCTCAGCTTTGTGGTCAACCGCGGTGAGACCGTCGGAGTCATCGGAACCAACGGTTCCGGTAAGTCCACCCTGATGAAGCTCCTCACCGGGAAGATCCGCCCCACCTCCGGTGAAGTCTTCGCCACGTCCACGCCGGTGATGCTGGGCGTCAACGCGGCCCTCGTCCGAGAGATCTCCGGACGGGAGAACATCAAGCTCGGGTGTCTCGCGATGGGGCTGTCCCCCAAAGAAGCCCAGAAGAAGTTCGACATGATCGTCGAGATTTCTGGACTCCATGAGGCATTGGACCGGCCGTTGAAAGCCTACTCCTCAGGTATGGCGTCACGGTTGCAATTCGCGATCGCTACGAGTGTGGACCCCGATATCCTGCTCATTGACGAGGCTCTCAACACCGGTGACGCCCAGTTCCGTTCCCGAACCAAGAAGCGGTTAGATGAAGTGCGCGCCCAAGCCGGCTGCGTGTTCCTCGTCTCCCACTCTCTTGGCACGATCAAGCAGATGTGCACCAGGGTGATATGGATCGAGCAGGGCCGCATGCTCGCCGATGGTGACCCAGAATGGGTGTGCTCCCAGTACCAGGAGTACACCGATCACAAGTCGAACGGGCGCATGCGCGCCGCTCAGATCGTCTACGACCGCACCCAGCTGAAGCTCTCACCTGTTCAGGTAGAGTTCATCGACGGCACCCGCCCGACGAAGGCCGGCTAGCTCAGCCGAACCAGATGCTGATTTCGCGTTCAGCGCTCTCTACTGAATCCGAACCATGCACGAGGTTCTTTTGGACCTTCTCACCCCAGTCTCGACCCAGATCGCCGCGGATCGTCCCCGGAGCTGCTGTGGTCGGGTCGGTCTGTCCTGCAAGTGAGCGGAATCCTTTGATGACGTCGTTTCCCTCGACGACGGCGGCCACAATGGGCCCTGAAAGCATGAAGTCGACCAGAGGCTGGTAGAACGGTTTGCCTTCATGTTCGGCGTAGTGGGCAGCCAACTGATCTGGAGCGGCATCGGATTTGGTCAACTGAGCGATGACGTAAGCCTTAGCTTCAATGCGGCGCAGGATCTCCCCCGTCAGGCCCCGCTGCACTCCGTCAGGTTTGATGAGCACCAATGTGCGTTCAGTCATGATGATTTCTCCTCATTGTCATCTGCGCCAGCGCCAGGTTCGTCTGCCTCGACCTGCGCAGCAAGTTCTTCTTCCGCTTTCCATCTTTCCATCTTTTCCACGTCCACCTGGGCACCCCTCGAGACGGCGTACCACCAGCAGGCAGTGAATGCCAGGCCCGGGAGCAGCGCCAGCGGCACGATCAGACCTTCCGAGGTAATCGCTGCCACGCCCACGAAGCTGGCCACCATGATGACCTGCATCACCCATCCAGCGGGATAGCCGAAGGGCCGGTGGAGGACAGCGCATAGCGCGACGCACAGAATGGCCACCACACATGCGCCAGCGAAAATCCACCAGGCGTACCATTCATTCTGGTTCAGACCCCAGGCTGCGAGGCCGAAGAAGAACATCAGTGCTGCTTCCAGGCAGAGCACTGTGGAGGCGAACAGGGCCTTCACCGATCGCGGCGGCCGAACTTGGCCCGGCTCCCATTCCCGCTGGGCGCGTGTCTGCCATGCCATCAGAGTTCACCTTCCACAGCGTCAGCGTCGGGGATGCCCGTGTCGACGGCGCCGAAGAGAGCCCGCGCCTCGCCGACCACGGTGATGGAACCGGTGACGAGGATCCCGCCCGTCTCAGTGGCGCCGTCCTCGTCGGTGCGTGCCACAGCCCAACTGATGGCCTCATCGAGCCGTTCGGTGCTGTGGATGTCTCCCTCCTGGAAACCAGCATCCAGAGCGAGTTCCGCCAGATCAGCGGCGGGGATAGCTCGTGGTGAGGTGGACGCGGTGAAACAGACTGCGCTGGCGAGCTCGCTGTACTGCTCGAACAGCTCTCTCAGCATCGCGCGGGCGTCCTTGTCCTGCAGAATTCCGACGACGAGAACGAGCCCAGTCACCCCGAAACTCTCTTTCAGCGCCTGAGCGCTGGCCTCAATGCCCGCCGGGTTGTGGGCGGCGTCGACGATGATGGCCGGCGCCGACCGCAGAGTCTCCAGCCGCCCGGGTGAGGTGACGTGCTCGCAGGCGGTCCTCAGGTTTTCCAGTGCGAGCTCCCGCTCCCCTCCCCCGAGGAACGCTTCTAGGGCTGCCACTGCTAAGGCGAAGTTCTCTGCCTGATGGGCTCCCAGCAACGGCAACATCAAGTCGGGGTAGCGACCTGCGAGCCCCTGAACGGTGACCTGCTGCCCTCCCACACCGGGGAGTCGGGATTCTACGCCGAACTCGACTCCTTCGAATCGGAAGGGCACCCCAGCCGTCTGAGCGGCTTCCAATAGGACATCGGCGGCGTCGCGCTCCTGGGCTGCGGAGATGAGGAACCCACCAGACTTGATGATCCCGGCTTTTTCCTCGGCGATTTCTTCCACCGTCTCGCCCAGCATCGCAGTGTGGTCCAAGCTGATGGGACCGATCACCTGCACTGCCGCATCGGCCACATTGGTAGCGTCCCAAGAACCACCCAACCCCACCTCGATGACCATGACGTCCACCGGTTCATCGGCAAAGATCGCGAACGCCAGCACGGTCAGCAGCTCGAACAGTGTCAGCGGGGTCTCCCCCTGCTCGACGAGCTCCTGATCGACAAACCCGATATGGGGTCTGATCTCATCCCAGATTCTGACGAAGGTCTCATCGGTGACCGGTTTGCCGTCGATGGCGATTCGTTCGGTCACTTTGCCCATATGTGGTGAGCTGTATCGGCCCACACGCAGGTCATGGGCCAGCAGCCCTGCCTCAATCATTCGTGCGGTCGAGGTCTTGCCGTTGGTGCCGCCGACGTGGATGACCGGGGCAGTGCGCTGGGGTTCACCGAGAACGTCCATGGCCCTCTGCATCGGTTCGAGTCGGGGCCTCATGTCTGACTCGGGGGCGCGAGCGAGCATCTCAGCGTAGATGCTCTCCACTGAGAATTCGTCAACTGGTTGTTCTGGATCAGGCATGGGACCCCTCAATCACGACGACGCTGGCACGGGTGCTCTCGGTCTCTTCACCGGCTACGAGATTCAACTCCACTGTCAGCGTCTCAGCTTTCACGAGCTCCGCATGAGCCTCCACCGCTTCGATCACCGCAGGAGAAGCAGTCAGTGTGGTCGCAATGCGATCGGAGACCTGCAGGTCTTCGTCCTTACGGGCAGCTTGGACAGTGCGGATGACATCACGGGCGGTGCCTTCGGCAATCAGCTCCTCGCTCAGCCGAGTGTCCAGTACCAAGAACCCTTGACCGGCACCTAAGGCTTTCTCCAGGACTGTTACGGCCTTGTCTCCGAGCTCCTCCGAGACTGTGGTCGTCAGCGTGTATTCGCCTTCTTTCAGCTCCAGCCCGCCAGCTGTGACAACTCCGTCGGAGACAGACCAGTCACCAGATTTAGCGCCCCGGATGGCGTGCTGGACCTCTTTGCCCAGACGTGGCCCCGCGACCCTGGCGTTGACCACCAGCTGCTGACCAATGCCGTACTGCTCAGCAGAGACTTCTTGCGTGTCCAGGAGCTCCACCTGTTTGATGTTCAGCTCATCAGCGATGATCTGCTCATAGGTTCCTGCCAGGGACTGAGCGTCCGGGACCACCACGGTCAATGTGGCCAGCGGTTGCCGCACCCGTCGCTTGGCCTGCTTCCGCAGGGCAGAGCCTGCGGAGGTCACCACTCGGGTGAGGTCCATCAGCTCCACCGCACGCTCATCGCGGACATAACGTGCCGGGTCCGGCCAGTCTGCCAAGTGCACGCTGCGCCCTCCGGTGAGTCCACGCCACACTTCCTCAGAGACGAGGGGCAGCAGCGGCGCTGCCACACGAGTGAAGGTCTCCAGCACGGTGTACAGCACGTCGTAGGCGGTGAAGTCCTCGTCATAGAACCTCTGCCGTGAACGGCGGATGTACCAGTTAGTCAGCAGATCGGCGAACCGGCGCAAGGCCTCGCAGGCCCGCGAGACGTCGAAATCGTCCAGGGCATCGGTGGCTTCGCGAACCAAATCTCCCGTGGCAGCCAAGATGTAGTGGTCCAAGGGGGTGAGTAGGGCGTCGTCGTTCTCAACCGGTTTGGCCAGATATCCGGCTCCCTGTTTGGCGGAGTTGGCGTAGAGCGCGAAGAAATGCCAGACGTTCCACATGGGCAGCAGCACCTGGCGGACGCCCTCACGGATCCCTTCCTCGGTGACCACAAGGTTGCCGCCCCTAAGGATGGGCGAGCTCATCAGGAACCAGCGCATGGCATCTGATCCGTCGCGGTCGAAGACCTCGTTGACATCCGGGTAGTTCTGCAGCGATTTGGACATCTTCTGCCCATCGGATCCCAGCACAATCCCGTGGCTGATGACATTGCTGAAACCTGGCCGGTCGAAGAGTGCCGTGGCCAGGATGTGCATGGTGTAGAACCAACCGCGGGTCTGGCCGATGTACTCCACGATGAAGTCTGCTGGGTTATGGCTGTCGAACCAGCTGGCGTTCTCGAATGGGTAGTGCACCTGTGCGAAGGGCATGGAGCCGGAGTCGAACCAGACATCCAGCACGTCCTCTACCCTGCGCATGGTCGAGTTTCCGGTCGGGTCGTCGGGGTTGGGCCGAGTGAGCTGATCGATCCATGGCCGGTGCAGGTCCGGCTCTCCGGCGGCATTGCGCGGGTAGTCTCCGAAGGCTTCCTTGAGCTCGTCCAAGGAACCGTAGACCTCGGTACGCGGATAGTTCGGGTCATCCGAAGCCCACACTGGGATGGGGCTGCCCCAGTAGCGGTTGCGGGAGATCGACCAGTCTCGGGCGTTCTCCAACCACTTGCCGAACTGGCCGTGCTTCACATTGTCAGGGATCCAGTTGATGTCTTCGTTGAGCTCCAGCATGCGTTGCTTGATCTGTGTGACAGCGACGTACCAGGAGGTGACCGCCTTGTACATCAACGGGGTGCGGCAGCGCCAGCAATGCGGATACGAGTGCACATAGGACTGCTCACGCACCAGGCGCCCATCTGCTTTGAGCCGGTTGATGATGGGGCGGTTGGCCTCGAAGACCTGAACGCCGGCGATCTCCGCCAATGGTGTGTCCCCCTGCGGCGTGGGTTCAGCGAACATCGGAAGGAACTGCGCAGCGGCATCGACGGAGAGGATCACCGGAATTCCGGCCTCCTCCGAGGACCTTTGGTCTTCCTCACCGTAGGCCGAGGCCTGGTGGACGATGCCTGTGCCGTCTGTTGTGGTGATGTAGTCCTCGATGAGCACCCGCCAGGCATTCTGAGTGCCCCAGGCTTCGGTATCGGCGTAGTAGTGCCATAGCGGCTCGTACTCCAGTTGGGCGAGGTCCTTGCCCACGTAACGGCCCACCACGGCCGCCTGGGCAGCTTCAGCGGCGGAGACCTCGTCATGGTCGGCGAAGCCCAAGTCCTGGGCGTAGGCTCCCACCAGGTCCGCGGCGATCATATGCCGACCCGGCAGCGGCCCGTCAGCTGGGGCCTCGACGACGGCGTATTCGATCTCTGGTCCCACCGCGACGGAGAAGTTGGTGGGGAGGGTCCACGGGGTCGTAGTCCAGGCAAGAAGGTTCACTCCACGCAGTTGGTCCCCCAACGCACCACCCCCAGTGATGGGGAATGTCACGGTGACTGAGGGGTCCTGCCGGTCCTTGTACACCTCATCGTCCATGCGCAGCTCGTGGTTGGACAGGGGCGTTTCATCCTTCCAGCAATAGGGCAGAACGCGGAACCCCTGATACGTCAGGCCCTTTTCGTGGAGCTGCTTGAACGCCCAGATGACTGACTCCATAAACTCAACGTTGAGTGTTTTGTAGTCATTCTCGAAGTCCACCCAGCGCGCCTGGCGCTTGACGTAGGCCGACCATTCATTGGTGAACTTCAGCACATTTGAGCGGCAGGCATCGTTGAAGTGTTCAATGCCCATGGCCTCGATCTCGGCCTTATCTGCCATGCCAAGATCTTTCATGGCGGAGAGCTCAGCGGGCAGACCGTGGGTATCCCAGCCGAAACGACGCTCTACTCGCTTACCGCGCATGGTCTGGTAGCGGGGCACCAGGTCCTTCACGTACCCAGTGAGCAGGTGACCGTAGTGCGGCAGACCATTGGCGAAGGGCGGGCCGTCGTAGAAGACGAACTCGTCATCCTCGGGCCGGGACTCGACAGAGGCTTTGAAGGTACCGTCTGCTTCCCAGTACTTCAGGATGCGCTCCTCAATCTCCGGGAAGCGCACAGAATTTTGGACCGCGCCCTGGGCGGCAGAGGTCGCGCGCGGATACGTGGGAGAGGCGTTCTCAGTCATGAAGGTCATCCTGGTGCATAGCTGTGGCCGGTTCGGCAAGGACGCCTGGTGCAGAAGAGGACTCCTACCCGCGTGCGCGGTACCACCTTGCTTGCTGAAACCCCGATGGTCACACCGGACATTCCAGCCACTTCATGACTGCTATGACGGGCTTACCCGTCCGGTTCTACTGCGGGGAAGACAGTCAGTCTCTCCCCGGTTCTTCCGGAAGCTCACCGGTGATGGCCGGATCGTAGCTGCTGTTGAGGATTCTACGCGAAACACCAGACCCAGCCCAATCGCTCCGACTGGTTGAGTCTGCCGATAAAGCGGGCCATCTGCACCCATTTTGGCGACAGAATCGGCCCGTCAGCGAGGTCGGCACGACCTTCAGGCTGGCTCAAGCCTGGGAGCCTACCGTGAGACGCATGAACATTGACCTGATACCTGACACGCTTGCCACTGAAGCCACTCTCCTGGCCTGCGCGTTCGTCCTCTCTGCTGTGGTGGGCTTGGAACGAGAACTGGGACAGAAGTCAGCCGGCGCCCGCACCCACATATTAGTGGGGCTCGGTTCTGCGCTGTTCACACTCGTCTCCGCCTACGGGTTCTCCCACCTGCTGGGTGAAGACGTGATCTTGGACCCCTCGCGCATTGCTGCACAGATCGTCTCCGGCATCGGCTTCATCGGGGCCGGAGTGATCTTCGTCCGCCAGAACATTGTCTCGGGGCTCACCACGGCTGGATCCATCTGGGTCACCGCAGCAGTCGGTATGGCCTGCGGTGCCGGGATGCCGCTTATCGCCGCACTGACAGTGATCTTCTACCTACTGGCTGTCACGATTGTGACCCGGCTGGCGAAGAAAATCCCGAAGCGCGGCCGCACCCACCGGTACGAGGTCCGCTACCAGGACGGTCGGGGCATTCTGCGTGACGTGCTCACGGCAGCCTCAGGACTTGGCTATGAGGTGGCTCTGAACCGAACGCGGCGCAAGGAAAGCGAGGACGAGGGCGCGGTGGTGGACGCCCAGCTGAGTTTCTCGCGCTCTCAGTACCTCTCCCCCGATCAACTCCATCGCCGACTCAGTGAGTTGGAAGGTGTGCTGGAGGTCCGCGCAGTGGAGGCCGACAACGACTGATCACCACAGTCGAGCAGAGAGTCCGGAGTATCGGGCACACCGACCTCAGCGCCGCGTCCTGAGCCGCTGAGGTCGGTGCATGTTCCGCGCCAGCCGGGTCTCAAGCGGGCTACGCCTGGACCGGCTCCGCGAGCGACACGTCAGATACGCGCATTTCAGTGGCGTCCTGAACCGAGCTTTCCACGTGCAGCACCTGGGATTTGGTGGCCGCGCGCAGATCCTCCAATGCCGACCGAACAGCTTCGGTACTGTGCTCTGAACCAGTGATCCGTGCTGAGATAATCTCCGTGCGCTGTTTGACTTTGGCCTCAGCCTTCGCCCGGCGCAGACTGGTCAGCGCCTCGGCGACCGCATCCAGCACATCAGCAGACCCCGCCACAGCGTCCAAGTCTGACGCCTGAGGCCAGCTCACCCCATGCACAGAACCGCTCCGCCACCACCGCCATACCTCATCGGTGGCGAATGGGAGCACGGGAGCGAACAGGCGTAGCAACTTATCCAGCGCCGTAGCGAGTGTGGCACGCACTGAGGCCTGAGCCTGCTCGCCCTGAGCACCGTAGGCCCGGTCTTTGACCAACTCCACGTAGTCGTCAGTGAAGGCCCAGAAGAAACTCTCTGTCAGATTCAGCGCACGAGCGTAGTCGTAGTTGTCGAAATGATCGGTGGCTTGCTGAATGACCACGCGAAGTTTGGCAAGAAGTGCCTGGTCCAACGGTTCAGTGATGGCCGCGTCGTCGCTTCCGGAGCCCACAATATGCTCTTCCGTCACGCCCATGCCGAAGGCAAACTTGGACACGTTGAGCAGCTTGATCGCCAAACGACGGCCGATCTTCATTTGGCTGATCTCGTAAGCCGTATCGGCGCCCAACTTTGCTGATGCTGCCCAATACCGCACAGCGTCAGCGCCGAACTGCTCCAGCGGCTCATTGGGCACCACAACATTGCCCTTGGACTTAGACATCTTCTTCCGGTCCGGGTCCAAGATCCAACCGGAAATAGCGGTATTGGTCCACGGCACCGAGTCATGCAGCGAGTTGGCGCGCACCACACTGGAGAACAACCAGGTGCGGATAATGTCATGCCCCTGGGGACGCAGATCGAAGGGAAAGACCCGGTTGAACAGATCTGGGTCGCGCTCCCATTTCCCTGCAATCTGAGGTGTCAGGGACGACGTCGCCCAGGTGTCCAGCACATCAGGCTCACCCATAAATCCGCCCGGTTCGCCGCGCTGCGACTCAGCGAAACCCGGGGCAGGTTCGGAGGCCGGGTCTACAGGAAGCTTTTCCTCCTCAGGCAGGATCGGGTGGTCATAATCGGGCTCTGCGTCGCTGTTGAGCGGGTACCACACGGGGATCGGCACACCGAAGAACCTCTGGCGTGAGATGAGCCAGTCTCCGTTAAGGCCCTCCACCCAGTTTTCATACCTGGAACGCATAAAAGACGGGTTCCAGGTGATCTTGCGACCTCGTTCAACAAGCTGGTCCCGGCGGTCAGCATCACGACCACCGTTCCGGATGTACCACTGGCGCGACGTCACCACTTCTAGTGGCTTATCACCCTTCTCATAGAAGTGGACTGCATGGGTAATCTTTTCCGGCTCAGCGCGAAGCAGATCGCCCGACTGCAGGAGCTCAATCACGGCCTCTTTGGCGGAGTGAACCGTTTTGCCTGCCAGCTGCTGATAGTTTTCCCGGCCCTGCTCGGAGGTGATCCACTCAGGCGTGTCACCGGTGAAACGCCCCTCACGGCCGATCAGCGCCCGGGTGGGAAGGTTCAGCTCCCGCCACCATGTCACGTCAGTCATGTCGCCGAAGGTGCAGATCATTGCGATGCCCGAACCCTTCTCAGGGTCGGCCAAAGTGTGGGCCTTCACCGGCACCTCAACTCCAAAGAGCGGGGAGGTCACGGTTTTGCCGAACAGGTGTTTGTAACGCTCATCCTCCGGGTGGGCGACCAGGGCCACGCACGAGGGCAGCAACTCCGGCCGGGTTGTAGCGATGATGACCTCGTTGCCGGACTCGTCAGTGAAGGGGTAGCGGTAGTAGGCCCCCGGGCGTTCTTTGGCTTCCAGCTCCGCCTGAGCAACAGCCGTCCGGAAGGTTACATCCCACAGCGTGGGCGCTTCGGCCGTGTAGGCATTGCCGGAGCGCACATCACGAAGGAATGCCCGCTGGGAGGCTGTGCGCGAGTGGTCGTCGATGGTGCGGTAGGTCTGCCGCCAGTCCACTGAGAGTCCGAGCGTGGTGAACAGGTCCTCGAAGATTTTCTCGTCCTCGACGGTGAGCGTCTCACACAGTTCGATGAAGTTGCGCCGGGAGATCATGTCCCAGTCGCGCTGGTTCTTGGCAGGCTTCTCCGGCGGTGTGTAGTCCGGGTCGTAGGGCTTGGTGGGGTCGCAGCGCACACCGTAGTAGTTCTGGACGCGACGCTCAGTCGGCAGACCATTGTCATCCCAGCCCAGCGGGTAGAAGACCTTCTTTCCGCGCATCCGCTGGAAACGAGCCACCACATCAGTCTGGGTGTACGAAAACATGTGGCCTACGTGCAGTGATCCGGAGGCAGTCGGCGGTGGTGTGTCGATGGAGTACACCTGGTCCCGGGCAGCGCTGTCGTCGAAGTGAAAGAGCTGCTCCTCGGCCCAAGCAGTGTTGAGCTTGCGCTCCAGTCCCTCCAAAGCTGGCTTGTCGGGGACTTCCGGGTTCTTGTATGCGGGCGCGTCCGTGCCCTTTATGTTTTCGGCCATGGGCCCATTCTGCCACGCATGAAAAAGGTGCTGGTCCGTCTCACATGTCGGAAATGCTGCCCACAGACTCGCGGCTACTGACTAGTCTGTCCCCATGAACATTGAATCCTCTTCCCGCCGCGCACTCGTCACTGGAGCTTCCTCCGGAATCGGCGCTGCCACCGCTCTCCGCCTGACTTCCGAGGGTTGGCAAGTCTTTGCCGTAGCTCGCCGGGCTGAAAAGTTGGAGCACCTTGCCGAGCAGGAGGGCATTGTTCCCGTGGTCTGTGATGTGACCGACGCCGGCCAGGTAGCGTCCCTGCTGGAAACGGTCACCGAGGCTGGGGGAATCGACACGCTTATCAACAATGCCGGTGGCGCACTCGGGGTGGACTCAGTCGCTCAGAGCAGCGCGGAGGATTGGCGTTGGATGTACGAAGTCAATGTCTTGGGCACCCTGAACGTCACTCAAGCTTTCCTGCCGATGCTCCGGGCCCATGGTGAGGGAACAGTGCTGAATCTGACATCCACCGCCGGCACGGTGGCGTATGAGGGCGGTGCCGGGTACAACGCTGCGAAGTTCGGTCAGCATTCACTCACCAGCGTCCTCAGGCTGGAAGAAGCTGAGCACAATATCCGGGTCATCGAGGTCCAGCCCGGAATGGTCCGCACAGATGAGTTCGCCGCAAAGAGGATGAGGGGCGACGCCGCGGCGGCTGAGAAGGTCTATGCCGGTGTGGAGAAGCCCTTGGTCGCGGAGGACGTCGCTGAGATCATCACCCACGCGGTGACAGTCCCACACCATGTAAACCTCGATCAGATTGTGGTCAGACCTGTGGCGCAGGCTGCTCAGCACAAGGTGATTCGCAAAGGCTGAGCCCCAGTAGGCAGGCGCCTGCACTCGGACGTCCAGGTCCCAATCAGAACAGAAAGAGCCCCGACCCGGAGCACTTCGTATGCAACAGGTCGGGGCTCTTCGCCGTGTGAATCAGCCGAACTGTGGGCCTTCAGTGCGTGAGCGCTTCAGCTCAAAGAAGTAGGGGTACTCCGCCAACGCCACGGCACCGTCGAAGATCTTCCCGGCGTCCTCGCCGGTGGGTACCCGCGTGATGACCGGGCCGAAGAACGCGGTGCCGGCGAATGCCACGATCGGCGTGCCAACATCCTGACCCACCTGGGAGATTCCGGCATCATGAGAGGTGCGCATTGCGTCGTCGTAGGTGTCTGTCTTGGCACCATCAACTAGGGACTCGTCTTCACCGATCTCGGCAAGTGCGCGGCGTGAAGCCGCTTCGAAGTCTCGGTGTCCGTTGACGTGAATGTCGTGACCGATGGCGGTGTAGAAGTCGCCGATCTTCTCCGGAGCTGTTTGAGCCACGGCCATCGAGGTGCGTGCCGGGATCCAACGCGCCAGAACGTCGTCGTCTTCAGTGGGTGCTGGGTTCTTGTCCTCATTGAGCACACCCAGGCTCATGACGTTCCACTTCACCTCGATATCGCGGACCTTCTCCACTTCAATAATCCAGCGGGAGGTCGCGTAGGCGAAGGGGCAGATGGGGTCAAACCAGAAGTCAACGCGCTCAGCCATGAGGTGGTCCTTTCAATCAGCGTACAGAGATTCCTCCCATGCCAACCCTGATGAGACCGAAGTCATTCCTTTACAGCGGAGGCTCTGCCGGAATCGGGACCTCCAGGCCGAGCAGGGCGTTCTCTGTGACTTCCATCAGGGCCGGGTGAATCCAGTATTGACCTCGGGCGGCGGTGTAGGCGTCCTGACCGAAGCTCATAGCGTGGACGATCGGCTGGATGAGGTTCGAGGACTGGTACCCGATGGCATGAGCACCCAAGATGTGACCATCCCGACGGTCAGCAATGACCTTCATGATTCCCGTCTGGTCTTCCATGGCCCAGCCGTAGGCGGTGTCCCCGTAGCGCTGAGTCTTGACGGTCAGGTGCTCAGCACCGATCTGCTCTGCAGCTTGGGCTTCGGTGAGGCCCACAACGGCAATCTCAGGGTGGGAGAAGATTGCCGCAGGGATGGCTTCGTGACGCACACGCCGTAGATGCTGTGGGTTCTCCAGGTTGTGCGCCGCAACGCGCGCTTCATGGTTGGCCACGTGTTTGAGCATGGGAGCAGACGAGATGTCTCCGATGGCGTAGACGCCCTCGACTGGCTCTCCGTCTATCTGGACTCGGAGGTACTCATCCACTGCGATCCGACCGTCAGGGTGAAGGTCAAGCCCTGCATCTGCCGCTCCTACCGAATCGCTGTTGGGCACCCGCCCGATGGCAATGAGCACCGTGTCAGCCTGCACCTCTTCGGCACGGCCGTCTGAGGTCACCAGCTGGGCGGTGACTCCGCCGTGGGCGTCTTCGACGATGCCCGCGAGGGTCCTTTGGTAGCGAACTGACCAGTTCGCTTCCGCCTGGGCGGAGTAGGCCTCGGAGATCTCCTGATCCAGCTGGTTCATCAACCCGACGCTGCGGTTGATCTGAGTCACCTCTGATCCGAGTCCGGAGAAGATGCCCGCGAATTCACAGGCGATATACCCGCCCCCGACGATCAGTATTCTCCTTGGAAGTTCGTCGATGCGCATGATGGTATCCGAGGTGTGGACCTGTGGGAGCTCAATACCTGGCACATCTGGAAGCACCGGGCGGGAACCAGCGGCGATGACCATCTGCTCAGCGGTGACCTCGTTACCTGAGGTGGTGCGGAAAGACCGGGGACTGGTCAGCGTGACACGCTCCGCAATGAGGTCCACATTCTCCAAACGGTCACGGTAGTCGCGTCCGCCGGCGGAGATCGCATCAATCCGGCTGAAGATGCGGTCCCTGATAGCTGGCCAATCGGCGTGTTCGGTGGTCATCGTGACGCCGAGACGTGCCGCCTCCTCCGGGGCCCTCGCCAGGGCAGCGGGGCGGACATACATCTTGGTGGGGATGCACCCGACGTTGAGGCAGGTTCCGCCGAAAGCCCCGGTGGACGGGATTCCCTGATCAGCCAGGGCAACCCGTTTCTGGTCCCAGTAGGGAGTGATCAAAGAGTTCCCAGAGCCGGAGCCAATGATCGCGAGGTCATAGGGTCCCACAGGGTTCATGAGGACAGGTTCTTAGCTGGAACGAGCTGCTTGATGAGTTCATCGAAGCTCTTAGCCATATCGCGCACCTGATCACCTGGCCACTGGTGAACGGGATAGGCCGCCCCCTGGATCTGCTGCCAGTGGGGGTTCTCCTCCAGCACGGGAAGCATGAGCTTATCAGCGTAGAGCCGTTCCATTTCCAGCAGCCGGTATTCGTGTTCGGCGGAGTCAGCCCGGGCCCTGTTGACGACGACGCCGGCTTGAGTCAGCTGGGGGGCGAACTCGTTGGAGAACATTCTGATGGCACGCATGGTCCGCTCGGTGCCCGCGACGGAGAAGAGGGAAGGTTCGGCAACGAGCAATACTTGGTGGGACGCCGCCCAGGCGATTCTGGTGAGTCCGGAGAGTGAGGGCGGGCAGTCGACCAGCACCAGGTCATACCCGCTGAGGCCGTCAACGAGGCTTTTGAGCCGTTTCATATCCCGTGGGCGAATATCGGGGCGGTCGAACGTCGCGGAGAGCGCGGAGCCCACCACAACGTCTAGCACAGCGGTTTTCTGCTTTTCCGGGTCCAGAAGGTCCAGCCAACCTGACCGGACTACATGGTCAGCGATCTTCGCCTTACGTGACTCTTTCAGCAGTTGGCCGGCCTCGCGTCCTGTACCCCGGGCAACGCTGAGGCCTGTAGTGGCGTCGGCGTGCGGGTCAAGGTCAATCACGAGGGTCTTGACGCCTCTGTTGAGGGCCGCTGACGCCAAACCCATGGTGACCGAGGTCTTGCCGACCCCGCCTTTCAGACTGGACACACTGAGAATCTGCACGGTTTCATCCTAATGCTGAAGACGGCCACGCAGGAGGACCTGCGTGGAAAGGGCGGGGGTTTGACAGGTGGCTAGGACACTTTCATCTCGCCCATCTCATCCCATCCCTCGGCCTCGACCGTCTGGGAGATGATGCGCGGGGTGGCGGCCAGTGCATTGTGCATAGGTCCGTCTGGATCAATTGCTGCCTGAAAGTGATCAGAAGTCACGTGGGCTTCTGCTGCGTCATCGTCGAAGCCCTCGACCAGCACAAACTCGTTGGGGTCCTCTACGCCGCGGGACCATTCGAAGAATTTGTTCCCGGGCTCGGCACGTGTGGCTTCAGTGAACTCCCGAACAATCTGGGGCCACTGGTCGGCGTGCGAGGGCTTGACGGGGAACTTGACGACAATAAGGATCATCGGCGCGGACCTTCCCTGTAGTGGTGACGTTGGCGTGAACCTGAGTTATGCGGCCATGGCAGTCATGACGCCTGCTGGCGCTTGGCCCGAAGCCGAGAGAACTCATCCATAGCGGTCGCCACGGATGGTTCTTCCGACACCGCCTCAGGGGCTTCACTGCGCTCACGGGGTAGTTCGGCGAGACTGCCTTCGACTTCACGCCAGACACGACCGACGGCGATTCCGAACACTCCCTGTCCACCCTGGACGAGGTCGATCACCTCATCGGTGGAGGTACATTCGTAGACGCTCGCTCCGTCAGACATCAGCGTAATCTCAGCGAGGTCTTCCACTCCGCGTTCACGCAAGTGTTCGATCGCCGCACGGATCTGCTGCAGGGAAACCCCAGTGTCCAGCAGCCGCTTGACGACCTTGAGAACCAGAACGTCCCGGAATGAGTAGAGCCTGGCGGATCCGGATCCGGAGGCATTGCGCAACGTTGGCTCAACGAGCTTAGTACGAGCCCAGTAGTCCAGCTGACGGTAGGTGATACCGGCCGCCGAACACGCAACCGGTCCCCGGTATCCCATGTCCTCATCCAGGTCAGGTAAACCGTCGTTGAACAGGGTGTCCTGAGCCGGGGGGCAGGAGTGGTGTCGGGTGCGCGGTAGTTCAGCGCGTTGGTCCTTCACTCAGGCACCTCTCTGGTGGTGTGCGTCACGTCGTATCGGATCACTGTGGCCAGTCTATCCGCGTCGAGTCTTCTTGTGGTGGCAGGAGCCCTCAGTCTCGGCGTGTCTCATGACCTGCCGAAGTCTTCGGGGTCGGCATCGCTGAGGTACTTCTGAAATTCGCGAATCTCATCCTCTGAGATAGGACCTTTGCCTGCCAGGTGCTCAGCTTCAGCCCTGGCTGCGGGCGTGGGCTCGCTCTGCGAGGTCTTATAGCGAGGAGTCACGGAGACCGCTTCCAGCGTTGAGCGGGCCATAGTGACCGGGCATTGGGCGCGCACAGCCACCGCGATAGCGTCAGAGGCTCGCGCGTCAATGGTGTTGCCGGTGTTGAGCCGGACATAGCCCGCGTAGGTACTCATATCGAGAAGTCTGATCTCAACGGCAGCGATACCCCTGCCGAAGCTCTCCAGCACGTTAGTGAGCAGATCGTGCGTCATGGGACGAGGAGGGACTTCTCCCTGGAGAGCTCGCGCCACAGCAGCGGCCTCAGCTGGGCCGACGACGACGGCCACATGGAACGTCTCTGTGCCAGGTTCGGCACCGCGCAGAATCAGCACAGGTTGATTGTTGGGCAGCTCAACACGAACACCCATCACCTCTAGTCGAACCTGCGCATCATCCATTATTCAAGTGTATGCCTGTCGAGCCGGCCGAGGAGTCCAGTGTCCTCAACGACGGTCGATTTTCTCCACTGCCGCGTCCATGATGGAGGCGCGCAGCTCTTTGAGGCACTGCAGCATTTCTTTCGAGGATTCAGCGACTCGCGCACGCGCCGCAGCGTCTTTCCGAGCTGCCTGCGGGGCCATGGCGCGTCCTATGAGATCAAGCTCGGCGTCAGCGGATCGGCGAAGTGTCACCAGGTGTTTTGGCTCCAACCCGTAGCGCGCCAAGACTCGGACAGCTTTCACCGCTTTGAGGTCATGATGACTGTAGTTGCCCTGGGCGTCCGCCGTGATGATGCGGAATTTCTCCAGAGTGTCGAGCATGCCGCGGGTCGCTCCCGAGAGGGCGCGCAGTTCTTTGCGGCTCATTGGACGGCTGCGCCCCGTGATCTGTGCGGCCATCTCTCCCGTGACCTCACGAGGGCCGACAGGAGCTGACTCTGGGAGCGCTTCGGGCTTCTCCCCCACGTCTATGGCGTCCATTGTTTGCTTAATGACGTCCAATGGCATGTACCGGTCGCGCTGCAGCGCAAGGATGAAGCGCAGGCGTTCGACGTCGGCTGCGGAGTACTTACGGTAACCCGATTGGGTTCGCGCGGGCTCCACGAGGTCGCGTTCTTCCAGGAACCTCAGTTTCGATGCTGAGAGATCCGGAAATTCGCGCTGTAGTTCACGCAGCACTTCAGAGATGGTGAAGACATGGGAATTGGCAGGCCCGGCCTTCTCAGCCGGCTTAGGCTGACGAGCAGGTGTTGCACTCACGGGCGCATCCTCTTTCAGGTTCAGGGGAAGGAAAGAAGTCAGCCTCAGAATAACGTGCGAATCGCCGAAGTCCGATCATTTGTCCATTGCCGGAGGTTTCAGTCGCCTCCGGAGTAGAACGTGAGGCGGAATTTGCCGACCTGAACTTCGTCGCTTGTGGTGAGTGTGTAGTGATCTACACGGTCATGATTGACGTAGGTTCCGTTGAGGCTGCCGAGGTCCTCGACGTCGAAACCACGCTCATCCCGGTTGATCTTCACATGGCGCCGAGAGACGGTCACATCGTCGAGGAAGATGTCTGCCTCGGGGTGGCGACCCACGATGGTTTCGTCTTTATCGAGGAGGAAACGCGCGCCCTGGTTCGCCCCGGTGTGGGCTATGAGCAGGGCGGAGTTCTTGGGCAGGGCGCTGATGGCAGCGATGTCCTGCTCCGAGAGGTTGGCTTCCGGTGGGCCAGTGTTCGCCGGTGGCAGCGCAATGGAGGTTGACTCCGCCGCGCTCTCCGGGGCGGAATGCTGATGGTCGTTCGGCTCAGTCACCAGTCCCTCCTCTCTATGCATAGTGGGGTGCGGTGGCACCTGAGATCTTGACGGATATTCTGGTCGATTCAGGACCGAACCCCGGGTAACAACTATATAACAGGCTGCCCAGTTCAGCCCACTTGCTGGGTGTAGTCCTCCGCGCTGAGGAGGTCGTCAATCCCGGAGGCGTCTGCGAGCTTCACTTCGAAGAGCCATCCGGCGCCGTAGGGGTCGGAATTGATGACCTGGGGCTTGTCGTCGAGCTCTTCGTTGACAGCGGTGATTTCACCTGCCACGGGGGCGAAGATGTCCGAGACCGACTTTGTGGACTCCACCTCTCCGACCACGTCGCCGGCCGCGACGGTGGCCCCCACTTCTGGGTGCTCTACGTACACCACTTCACCGAGGGCATCTTGTGCGAAGTCCGTGATGCCGATGCGCACCACACCCTCGGCTTCGGCTGAGGAAATCCACTCGTGCTCTGCGCTGTACTTCAGCTCGGCGGGGATGCTGCTCATCGTGTGGGCTCCTTCGAAGTGGCGGGAGAAACGTGTACCGAGGACAACTTAGCACCCTGTCGGGCGTGTCGCAGGCCCGTGGTCATCCCAGGATGCCTTCGCGGATCGCGCGCAGCACAGCATTGGTGCGATCCCGAGCCCCGAGCTTGATCAGGATCGACGAGATGTGGTTCTTGACAGTCCCCTCTGCCAAGTGGATCAGCTCTGCGACCTGCCGGTTCGAATATCCTTCAGCGACCAGACGAAGCACCTCCACTTCACGCTCCGTGAGGCGTTCAACGACTAGGCCGGCAGCCCCTGTCGGAGGCGGAGAGGCCCGGATCGCTCGCACCAGCCGGTCTGTGATGGAGGGGGCGATGAGCGTGCCACCGTTGGCGAGTGCATGGACTGCCTGAGCGAGTTGGTCTACGGTGACGTCTTTGAGCAGATAGCCGCGGGCTCCGGCGCGGAGGGCATCGAGCACCAGAGTGTCGTCGTCGAAAGTGGTCAGCACCAGCACGGGGATGTCACAGCTCTGCTCCTGGAGCTTGTGAAGAAGCCACAAGCCGTCGTACTTCGGCATGCGCAGATCCAGCAGAACCACCTGAGGGGCGCTCGTTTCGATTGCGGCGAGCGCTTCTGAGCCGTCGCCTGCTTCTGCCACCACGTTGATCCCGCCGAGTTCCAGTAATGTGCGAATCCCATGGCGCACCAGCGTTTGGTCATCGACTACGAGAACGCGCACCGACGGCGCAGTCATGCTGTCGGTGAGGTCGTGCTCACTCAATCGGTGGCCTGCTCTCCAGTTGGCGCTGTACCAAGTGGCACGCCGTGGAGACAAGGTAACCGGACTTCCACCGTGAAGTGCGGCGAACTGGTGATGCTGAGTCGGCCTCCGAGAAGTTCGACCCGCTCCCGCAGTCCGTTGAGACCATGACCGGGGGTGATGGTCTTCGGTGCCAGGCCGTCGTTGGAGCCGGAGAGCACTATGTGTGAGTCTTCCTGGGTGAGAACCAGGGATAGCTCGCGGGCTTCTGAGTGTTTAACGGTGTTGGTGATGATCTCCTGGGCGGCGCGCACCAGAGCAGCGCTCTGTTGGTCGTCAAGGGCGGCCGCACCAGAGGTCTCTACGTGGATCTCCAGGGAGGGAACAGCTGCTGCAAGCCGCTCCAGATGGCCTTGCACGTCGCCCTGTTCTGTCTCGCGCAACTCGCCTACCGTGTTGCGCACATCAGCCAGGAGGTGCTTAGCCACTTGGGCGGCTTGGTCGACATGCTCGGCGACGGATTGCGCCTGTGTGGTTGTCGACAGACGGTGTTTGGCCGCTTCCAGCTCCAGATTTAGGACTGTGAGCTGATGCCCCACCGCGTCATGAAGCTCCCGGGAAATGCGCAACCGCTCCGCGGTCTTGGCAGAGTCTTCCAGGAGGACGCTCGCCGCTTCGAGCTCAACGTTCTTCTGTTCCAGTTCTGCCCTCAGCGTCGTCTCTCGCCACAGTGCGAAGGTACTGAAGACCGCCGCTAAGTGAATGAACGCGTAGAACACAGTACTGGCGACGGATTCCACCAGGTCCACACCGTGGATCAGCTGCTGGATGACAAGCGCCAACAAATTGAGCACGACGACGCCCAACACTACGGGAATCGAGAGGAGATAACTGCCCACTGCTGCGATGACCACCAGGATCACGGCCAACATGCCCTGGTGAGGCATGGTGAGCAGCAGCGCCCAGGAACTGAGAAGCGCAGCAGAGTAGAGCGCCAGCTGGTGCCGACGGGAGAAGATCCCGCTAGCAGCGACGAACACGCTGACGAGGCAACCGAGCAATAACAGCACCCAGGCCCATATCGGGATAAACGGCTCAGAGCCGGCGAAGAGTGATAGCACACCAATACCCAGGCAGAGCACCAGAATGGCTGCACCTGAATATTCTTCCAAGCGGCGGTGGTCAAGGGTCATCACCGCAAGCTTACTGAGTCCTTGATGGCCGCTGCAGTGCCGAAAGTCATGGCGAGCCTAGTGACTGTTGGCACAGGTGATGCCTGTCGCATCCGAGAAGACTGGGGCCATGTCAAGCAGAAGCTCGCGCATAGCCATCACAGCTGACCGCCTGGTGAAGCGTTATAAAAAGAAGACCGCGGTCAACGACATCAGTCTGGAAATCCACCATGGTGAGACCTTCGGCATTCTCGGCGCCAATGGCGCAGGAAAGACGACCACTGTGGAGATGCTCGCTGGGCTTCGCACTCCCACTGAAGGCACAGTGCGGATCTGGGGGCTTGATCCCTTAGCCGACCGGGCCAGAGTGCGACAGATCCTCGGGGTCCAATTGCAGCAGGCGTACATGCATGGAGCCCTCACTGCCCGCGAGTTGGTGGACCTCTACCGGAGTTTCTACCCGAATCCACTAGATGCAGAGCAGGCTCTGGCGATGGTGGACCTCCTGGATAAGGCAAAAACCAAGTTCGACAACCTCTCGGGAGGTCAGATGCAACGACTTTCCATAGCCTTGGCGCTCATAGGCCAACCCCAAGTGGTGATCCTCGATGAGCTCACCACAGGCCTGGACCCCAGAGCCCGGCGCCGAATCTGGGCCACGATCGAGGCGCTGGAGGAACAGACGGTCATCCTGGTCAGTCACGCAATGGATGAGGTGGAGCGGCTCTGCAACCGGGTGGCTCTGATCGACGCCGGGCGCATCATCGCCCTGGGTTCACCTCAGGAGCTGCGCGAAAAAGCAGGGGCCGCCACACTGGAGGACGCCTTCGTGTCGCTGACCGGAAAACAGATCCACGACGAGGAGAACGAGGATTCAACACTATGACTTCACCAGCTGACACACACATTGAGCCACGAAGGCCTGGGGCGGTGGCTTGGCTCCGGCTAACCCAGGCTGAGGCGCGGATGACTGTCCGGGATACCGCTGGTCTGGTGGTTCCTTTGGGACTGCCACTGCTGATCTTGGTGATGCAGGCTATCTCATTCGACGACGTGAACCAGCAGTTGCCTTCTGGCGTCACGGTCTTGTCATACTACTTGCTCCCCGTGGTGGTAACGCTGGTCATCGCCACGATTGCTGTGATCAATATGCCCAGCTTCCTTGCTATGTACCGCAAGACTAAGGTGCTGCGGCGCCTCGCGGTGACCCCGGCCTCCCCAGCGATGCTCCTGGTCGCGCAGATGGTCGTGAGCTTTATCCAGGTCCTGGTAGGAATCGGCGTCGCCTACGGGGTGGCTGTGCTGTTCTTCGGCGCAAGCCTTCCACAGTCGCCCCTCACCGCGGCTGCGGTGCTCCTTGCCGCCTGCGCGGCGATGTATGGCGTGGGCATGATTGTTGCTTCGGTCTCTCCTACACCGAACTCGGCTGTGGCCATTGGGCTGATCGCATTCTTTGGGCTGGCAGCTTTGGGCGGAATGTTCGGTCCGGTGGAGAACCTACCTGATTCGTTGCAGCAGGTCGCCGGTTGGCTGCCCTTCGCCTCGGCGGTGGAGGCGTTCCAGCACGCATGGGTCGCCGAGGCTGTGCCTGCGCAGAATTGGACAGTACTCGTTCTGAGCGCGGTGGTCGGCGCTGCGGTGGCTGCCGCGTTGTTCAGGTGGGAATGAGGCCCTTTCGTGGCTACTTCTGGGCCTTGGCCGCCGACATCTCCCGCTCTCGTTTGCGGTCTTCGGCTGCCAACCGAGTGAGTTCTGCGCCGGCCTCCGCGTCGCGTGTGAGGTTCTCCCCCGTGGCAGGATCGAAGAGGTGGATTCTTCGGGTATCCACCCACAGATCGGTGGAGTCTCCGCCGCGCACTCGCGACATAGCGTCCAGAGCGACGACCAGCTGGGTACGTAGGTCATCTGAGTCCATATCCTGAGCGAGGCTCTGGAGTGTGTCGACCACTCGAGGGTCGTTTTCGTAGCTGATGTAACCGTATTGCTCGTTGCCCAACCACTCGACGTGCGTCAGTTCGGCTGTCACCACAGATCCACGGCCTCGTTTGTGCTCGTCCACTGTTGAGGCTTCTGCGAAGAACTCGGGACGTATACCTGCCAGCACAATGTCTTTGCCTTGTCCGGCCGCGGCAATATGCTCTGGAAGCTCAATCTCTCCTAGTGGGGTGTTCAGACACATCGACCCGGTCGAGCTGCGCTCCACTGTCCCGGGTAGGAAGTTCATGGACGGCGCACCGATGAAGCCGGCAACGAAGAGGTTGGCTGGCTGCTCGTAGAGCTCGCGGGGTGAAGCGATCTGCTGCAGTAGTCCTTTCTTCAACACCGCCACTCGATCGCCGAGTGTCATCGCTTCGGTCTGATCGTGGGTGACGTACACACTGGTGGTGTTGAGGTTGCGCTGCAGCTGCGAAATTTCTGCCCGCATCTGGCCGCGCAGTTTGGCGTCGAGGTTGCTGAGCGGCTCGTCGAAGAGAAAAGCGTTGGCTTCCCGGACGATCGCCCGGCCCATGGCGACACGTTGGCGCTGACCACCGGAGAGATTCGCTGGTTTCCGGTCTAGGTGTTCGGTCAGCTCCAGCATTCCTGCTGCTTTCTGGACCTTTTCCTCGACATCGGATTCACTGAATTTTCCTTTGGCCAGGCGCATGGGGAAGGCGATGTTTTCGTAGACCGTCAGATGCGGGTAGAGCGCATAGTTCTGGAACACCATTGCCAGATTGCGTTCACGAGGTGGCTTGTCGTTGACTCGCTGTCCGTCGATCAGCATGTCACCGGAGGTGATGTCTTCCAGCCCCACGATCATCCGCAGCAGGGTGGATTTGCCACATCCTGAGGGGCCCACGAGGATCACAAACTCCCCATCCTCGATATCTATTGAAATATCGTTGACAGCCGGGAAGCCGTCGTCGTACTCCTTGACGATATTCTTCATCGTGATCGATGCCATGAGTCGTTTCCTTTCCTTGGCCCTTGACAGCCCTAGCCCTTGACCGCGCCCTGGGTCAGGCCGGAGACGATACGCCGCTGGAACAGCAGCACGAGTATGACGACGGGTATGGTGACCACAATCGCCGCCGCTGAGATTGCACCGGTGGGTTCTTCGAATTGGCTTGCACCTTGGAAGAACGCCAGGGCGGCCGGAACTGGCCGCGCAGACTCGGTCGAGGTCAGCGAAATTCCGTAGACGAAGTCATTCCATGCGATGAAGAACGCCAGGATAGCGGTGGTGAAAACTCCCGGCGCTGCGAGGGGAATGATGGCTTTGCGAAAGGCTTGCCACTGGGTGGCGCCGTCCACCTGCGCTGCTTGCTCCAAGTCCCAGGGAATCTGCCGGAAGAACGCGGAGAGGGTCCAGATGGAGATCGGCAGAGTCAGCGACAGGTAGGGAATGATGAGGCCCAGCCAGGTGTCGTAGAGCCCAATTGTCCGCCATAGGTTGAACAGTGGGGTCACCACGGAAATCACCGGGAAGATGGACACCGCCAGCGCTGCTCCGAGAATGATGCGCTTGCCTGGGAAGTTCAGCCGGGCAATGGCATAGGCACACAGTGTAGCCAGCACCACTGCTATGAAGGTAGCTATCAGCGTGATTCCGATGCTGTTGCGCAACGAGGTCAGGAACAGTTCCTGCGCACTGCCCACAAAGATCATCTCGTAGTGCGTCAAGGTCCAGTTGGCGGGCCAGAACGTGGGGTTCCCGAGATCCGCTTGAGTCTTGAAGCTGTTGGCGAAGATAGCTGCCACGGGGAAGAGCGCATAGAGTAGGACGAGGACGGTGGTCACTGCCCAGCCAATCTTCTGCCGGCCGGTGAGGCGCTTTGAGCTGGCCATCACTTCCCCCCATCTTTTTTGCCACTGGATGAGTCAGTCCCACTGGCGAGATCAACTTTGAAACCTTTCACAGCGATCACGCACATCAACAGCACGCAGATGAACAGGACGACTGACACGGCTGAGCCGAGGCCGATCTCGAGCCGTGAGATCGATTGGTTGTAGGCCAGCAGAGACAGGACCTCGGTATTGGCATCGCCGCCGGTCATAATGAAGACGTTGTCGAATATTCGGAAAGCGTCCAGGGCGCGGAACAGGACAGCCACCATGATGGCGGCCTTCATATTGGGGATGATGACGCGAGTGAATTGCTGAACTTTCGTCGCTCCGTCGACCCGGGCTGCCTCGACCAATTCGTCCGGTACCTGGGCCAGGCCAGCCAGAAGGAGCAGTGCGATGAAAGGAGTGGTCTTCCAGATCTCGGAGGCCATGATGACCGTGATGGCGGTCCCGAAGTTTGAGAACCAGTCGAGATCGCTGTCAATCCCGGGGACCCAACTCAGCCATCTGTTGACGAAGCCCGAGTTGATGTCGAACATGTAGTACCAGGCGAAGGCTGAGACTACGGTAATGATTCCGTAGGGCACGAGGATCGCGGTTCTCAGCAGCCCACGCATGGATTTCAGAGCCCGGTGCATGACCAACGCAAGCGCGAAACCGAGGACGAGCTCCACTGCCACGGTCACTACTGTGATCAGCAGGGTGACGCCGAATATCCTCCAGAACATCCCGTCGGTGAAGAGCAGGAGATAGTTGTCAAGGAAGACGAACGAGCGCTCATCCGGTGCGGTGAGCCGGAAGGAGAAGAGGGAGTCGAAAGTCGCTTGCGCGATGGGATAGGCGGTGACCGCCATCATCACGAAGAATGCCGGCCCGGCTAGCATCCACCCCAGCCGTATTTCGGCCTTAGTGCGGTCGGATTTTCGCGGGCGTTTGGTGGCCTGTCCGTTCTTGCGGGTGTTCTCGGCAGTGGCAGTCACAGCAGACGCTCCCCTCGCAGGACTTCCATGATGTATGAGTCAGTCTCTGCCGGTGTGGTGTCCGGGTCGACTCCGGAGAGCGGAGTGAACCGACCTTGGATGGATTCGGATATTTCGTTGTAGTAAGGGGTTTGCGGCCTCGGCGCTGCGCTGTCGAGTGCTTCCCTGATCACATCGGCCATGGGGAAGTCTTCTTCCACACGTGGATCGTCGAACGCTGATTCGGAGGAGGGTGGGTTGCCGTTGGTGACGAAGTACTCCGCTTGGTTCTCGGGGGTTACGATGCACTCGATTGCCTCGTAGGCCAGTTCTGGGTGTTCAGAGTCTGCGCCGACTCCGAGGTTGATTCCGCCCAGCGGGTGGGCCGCTGGAGTATCGGCGTCGACCCTGGGGTAGAGCGCCCATCCGATGTCATCGGGGACATCAGCGTCGATGCTGCCTTCTTCGGCAGCAGAGTTGGTCGCCGCCCAGACGAATGGCCAGTTGACCATGAAGGAGCCGTTGTCACGTTGGAACAGCAGCATGGACTGGTTCTCATCCATCGAAGCGATGCCGGGGCCTCCGAGGCCTTCCTGCCCGATTCGCGAGATGATACTTGCGGCGTTCGCTCCGGATTCAGAATCGAGATTGGTTTCAAGCTCCTCGGCGGATGCTGATGGGTCCACCAGAATGGACTCTTCCTGCGATTCCACCAGGGCGTTGACCCATACCGTCATGGACTCAGCTCGGACCCCCTGGACCCCCAGGTACTTGTCCTGTTCTGCTGCGGCATCCATAATCTCGTCCCAGGTGACGGGTTCGCCCATGTCGAGCCCGGCGGCTTCCGCGACAGATTCGCGGTACCAGAGGATCTGTGTGTTGGCCCAGAAGGGGATAGTGACGAGCTCGTCGCCCCACATAGCTCCTGCCAGCGCGCCATCCAACGTGTCTTCAGTGGTGCGTTCGGCCACGTCTTCAGGGACTGGTGCAAGGAAGCCTGGGGTCGCGAGTTCCGGGATGAAGGGTGGGTCGATGCTCATAATATCCAGGGACGAGTCCCCGGCAGCGAGACGCCGCGCCAACTGCTCGCGTTGAGCCGGGGCGTCCATGGGAAGCAGGGATGTTTGGATGCGGTATGCGCCGTCGGCCTCTTCTGTGCATTTCTCTGCCAACGCCTGCTGGCCACCATCATCGGGATTGATATACCAGGTGAGAGTGGTGACTCCGTCATCGCCTCCGCACCCTGCCAAGAGCAGAACTGCTGCGGCGGCAGCCGCACCTGCTGATCGTGCTTTCACCAGTACTACACCTCCTCGTTGAGGTGACACGCGTCACGTTCTATAAAGTGAACATTAGTACCAGTTGCCAATAAACGGAAGTCATAGCGGATAACAGTTACTGACTCGTCAATTAAGCGGCCTTTTTCTGGCCCTCCGAGTGAGGTTAGGCGGACTTCTTGCGGAGCTTTTTGGCCTCATCCCGCGTGGTCAGCAGCGGCTCTGCACCCTCACGAACAACCTCACCAGTGATCGTCACGACCGCAATATCATCGCGGCTGGGCAGATCGAACATCATGGGGTTGAGCACATTCTCCAGAATGGAGCGAAGCCCGCGTGCGCCAGTGCCTCGAAGCTGGGCCAGTTCCACCACTGCTTTGATGGCGTCATCGTCGAACTCAAGCTCCACGTCATCGATGGCGAACATTTTCTGGTACTGCTTCAGCAGCGCGTTTCTGGGCTTGCTCAGAATGTCTGTTAGAGCCGCCTCATCCAGTTCCTCAACCGTGGCGACCACGGGAAGGCGCCCAATGAACTCAGGGATAAGCCCAAACTTATGAAGATCCTCAGGCTCGACGTCAGCGTAGCTGGCATCGCCAGGGACAATGGTCGACAAGGGCGCACCGAAGCCAATACCTTTCCGCCCGGCGCGCGACTCGATGATGTCCTCTAAGCCAGCGAACGCCCCTGCGACGATGAACAGCACATTCGAGGTATCAATCTGGATGAACTCCTGCTGGGGGTGTTTGCGTCCACCCTGCGGCGCCACGGAGGCCGTGGTGCCCTCCAAAATTTTGAGCAGAGCCTGCTGCACGCCCTCACCCGAGACGTCACGGGTAATCGATGGATTCTCTGACTTGCGGGAGATCTTGTCGATCTCATCAATGTAGACGATGCCGTGTTGGGCCTTCTTCACGTCACCATCGGCGGCCTGGATGAGTTTGAGAAGAATATTCTCCACATCCTCCCCCACGTAGCCGGCTTCAGTGAGACTCGTCGCGTCAGCGACGATGAACGGCACTTGGAGCTTCCTTGCAAGGGACTGCGCGAGGTAAGTTTTACCTGAACCGGTGGGCCCGACCATGAGGATATTGGACTTACCGATCTCCACCTCATCGAACGGCCCCTTTTCCAAGGAAGTTGTTTTTGAGGCTGAGCCGGTAGCTTGAATCCGTTTGTAGTGATTGTGGACGGCTACCGCGAGCGACCGTTTCGCCTTGTCCTGCCCCACGACGTACTCGTCAAGGAAGTCCTTGATCTCCTTGGGAGTCGGCAACTCAACCTCGGAGGTCTCTTGGACCTCGTTGAGGTACTCATCAATGATCTCGTTGCACAGCTCAATGCACTCATCACAGATGTAAACGCCGGGGCCCGCGATCAGCTTGTACCGCACCTGCTTCTGCGACTTGCCGCAGAAAGAGCACTTTAACAAGTCCGAGCTTTCACCTATTCGGGCCATGTGTGGGCAACCCTCTCACCGTGCAGATCGTTATGGGACTCTCTCAAGCCTACTTCAGACCCCGGACCTCCCCGGCAACCGCCACGGGCAGGTGACCCCGTCGGTGCAGCGACTTTAGGCGGGGAGCTTGCGCGAGCTCAGCACTTCGTCGACAAGTCCATAATCCTTGGCTCCAGCAGCCGAGAGGAACTTGTCACGATCGATGTCTTCCTTGATCTGCTCTGAAGACTTATTGGTGTGCTGGGCCAGAACGTCTTCCATCCACGTTCTGATGCGTCGGATCTCATCTGCCTGAATGGCAAGGTCGGTGGCTGTGCCTCTGGCTCCGCCCATAGCGGGCTGGTGGATCAGCACCCGGGCGTTGGGCAGCGCCAGACGCTTACCGGGAGTCCCAGCTGCGAGCAGCACCGCGGCAGCGGAGGCCGCCTGCCCCAGGCACACGGTCTGCACATGAGGGCGAATGAACTGCATCGTGTCGTAGATGGCTGTCATCGCGGTGAACGATCCACCAGGAGAGTTGATGTACAGCGTGATGTCACGCTCGGAGTCCATGGACTCGAGCACAAGGAGCTGGGCCATGATGTCATCGGCACTGGCGTCGTCCACCTGGGCGCCGAGGAACACAATGCGATCCTCAAAGAGCTTGGCGTAAGGGTCCTGGCGCTTAAAACCGTAAGGGGTCCGCTCCTCGAAGGAAGGAAGGATGTAGCGTGCTTCAAAATTCATCTCAAAGTCTCCTGTGAAGTCCTGGGGTTCCGCGGCGTCGTCGATTGTCCTCAGACTCCCCCGCCGCCGGAGACGGTCGAGGAGCGCTGAGCGATTTTGTCGAAGAACCCGTATTCCAGGCCTTCCTCTGCGGTGAACCACTTGTCACGCGCGTTGTCGTTGAGGATCGTCTCAACGGACTGCCCCGTCTGCTCAGCGGTGAGTTCAGCCATGACCTGTTTCATGTGTTTGATCAGCTCAGCCTGAATGCGAACATCGGATTCCGTGCCGCCGATGCCGCCGGAGGGCTGGTGCATCAGAATACGAGCGTTCGGTGTGGCGAAGCGCTTACCTGGGGTCCCGGATGACAGCAGGAACTGCCCCATGGAAGCGGCAAGGCCTGTCGCCACTGTCACAACATCATTAGGAATGAACTGCATAGTGTCGTAGATGGCCATGCCTGCAGTGACGGATCCGCCCGGAGAGTTGATGTACAGGTAAATGTCTCGCTCAGGATCCTCTGCGGACAACAGCAGCATCTGGGAGCAGAGGGTATTGGCGTTGTCATCGCGCACCTCTGACCCCAGCCAGATAATCCGCTCCTTCAGGAGCCGGTTGTAGATGTAGTTCTCTTGCGATGCCGGGTCCACGTTCGAGGCCGTGGGCAGCTGCTCTGACATCAAGTTCCTCCATACGTCTCTGACTGGTTCTGCTATGACATTACTGGAGACCGACGACGACGACACCGCTTGCGTTGGACTGTTCGCCCATGGCACACGGCAGATCAGCACTCCAGAGATGTGAAAGCGCCCCAGTCCGCTAGTGGACGGGGCGCTTTCACAGTTCCAGAAGTTCTACTTAGCCTCAGTCTGGTCCTCAGCAGAGTCGGTGTCAGCCTCAGTGGCCTCTTCTGACTCGCTCTCTGGGGCGTCAGCCTCGACAGCCTCAGCGGCATCCTGGTCTTCCTGCTCTTCGGCGGGGGTGACGAACTCAGTGAGGTCGACGGTCTTGCCTTCGGAGTCGGTGACTGTGGCCAGCTCCAGGACCTTTGCCAGAGCTTTGCGCCGGCGTACCTCGCCCATGATCATCGGGACTTGGCCTGCCTGGTCGAGCATCTGGGCGAACTGGTTCGGCTCCATGCCGTACTGCTGGGCGGTGGCGACGATGTATTCGATGATCTCGCCCTGCTCAACGCCGATCTCTTCCTTCTCAGCGATGAGATCCAGGACGATCTCGTTGCGGAAGGCTTCTGAAGTCTGTTCGCGAATCTCGGCCCGGTGGTCATCGGTGTCGTGGGAGTCACCTTCAGAGTGGCCCTGCGAGCTGAAGTGCTGACTGATCTGCTCTTCCACCACAGACTCTGGCACGGGCACCTCGACCAGGCTCATCAGTTTCTCGAGAACCTTGTCGCGTGCTTCCACACCTTGCTTCTCCAGCACTGTGGAGGCTGCTTTGCTCTTCAGGTCCTCTTTGAGCTCATCGATAGTGTCGAACTCGGAGGCCATCTGGGCGAAGTCATCGTCAGCTTCAGGAAGCTCACGCTCCTTCACCGCTGTGAGCGTGACCTTGGCGGTTGCCTCTTCACCAGAGTGCTCGCCGCCGGCCAGCGTGGAGTTGAAGGTGGCGTCCTCACCAGCGGAGAGCCCCTCGAGGGCTTCATCGAGACCATCGAGCATGGTTCCGGCGCCAACCTGGTAGCTGAGGCCGGTAGCGTTGTCGACTTCTTCCTCACCGATGGTCGCGGTCAAGTCGATTGTGACAAAATCGTCGGTCGTCGCTGGACGCTCGACGTCCTTAAGAGTTCCGAACCGCGAACGCAGCGCATCGAGCTCTTCCTGGACAGCTTCATCGTCTGCTTCGACGGCTTCGACCTCTACCTCGAGGCCGGAGTAGTCCGGCAACTCAACAGTGGGCTTGACGTCGAGCTCACCGGAGAACTTCAGCGTTCCCTCGTTGGTCTCGACGTCTGGGATTTCTTCGACCTCTACCTCAGGGCGGGACAGCGGAGTAATCTCCGCCTCGACCAGTCCTGCCTGGTAGAACTCCTGGAGTCCGTCGTTGATCGCCTGCTGAATCACGGCCTCGCGGCCGAACCGCTGGTCAATGATGGGCGCAGGAACTTTGCCCTTGCGGAAGCCTGGAATCTGAACCTGATTGGCGATGCTCTTATAAGCAGCCCTAATCTTGGGCTCGAGCTCCTCGCCGGACACCTCTACGGTGAGCTTGATTCGAGTCGGATTCAGTTCTTCGACGGTGCTCTTGACCACGTATGGGCTCCTGTTGCTGCGATTGCAAAACTTGACGTTGTACTGGGGCCAGATCCACCTGCGGTGAACAACAGGCCTCTGACGTTCTAGGCCGAAGATCACTGCCGCTGCACGCGGCCAACTTCGGACACTGTCGGGATGACAGGATTTGAACCTGCGACCTCTCGCTCCCAAAGCGAGCGCTCTACCAAACTGAACTACATCCCGTGGAGACCATGCTGCTCCGAAGAAATCCTGCACTCCGGGACACGGACCGGTCAACAGTACCGTGTCTTGACCCTTGGCCGCGAATCCTCACCCAAATCGGCAAAATTTCGCGTATGAACCAAGAAAGCCGCCGATCGTCATGACCAGCGGCTTTCCTCTTTGTGTTCCTTATTCCGTGGGCCCCGCGGGACTTGAACCCGCAACCTGCAGATTAAGAGTCTGATGCTCTGCCAGTTGAGCTAGAGGCCCTGGTTTAGCAGAACAAGGACACAAAGAAAGTCGCCCAGCCGGTGGGCAACGACACACAACATTAGCACCACTGGCAGATTCGCGCTAATTGCCGTCTAGGTGAGCTTTGTCTCAGCCTCGTTTGCGTTCCACAACGTCCATGAAGTGATCCAGGAAGGTGTAGAAGTCCTCCACATCAAACTGTTGATGAAGAGGGACACCCGGAATCTGCTCAAAGGTGACGAGGGTCTGCACATCTAGCTTCACACGCCGCCCTGTGGACAGAGCAATTTCGACTGTTGTGTCCTCAGAGGCCATACCCGCGAGATTCGTCAGATTGACCAGTACCGGCACTCGTGGAGAGGGGGGTGCGCCATCTTCATCCGGGGGAAGCAGCGCAGCCGGGTCGACAGGACAGAGGACCAATTCAGCAGGCTCGCGCCGATACCCCACGATGAGATGCCTTGCTGATTCCACAGCTTCTTGCGCGGAGAGCTCGGCGGCTGGGGCTTCGCTGCTCGACAGCAGCAGTTCCGGATGCTTCTCCCTCCCGAACAAGTTTGCCGCGTAGAGCAGGTTGTACGACCCGAAGTTCATCACAGACGCATCGAACACCGCCCGGAATGCTGCAACAAGCTGCTCTTCCTGAGGACTGCGCTCTGTGCGAATCACCATGGCGATAGTCTACGGGGGAGCACAGAAACGTCCCCATGATAGGAGCTCTTTCATGACTGAACGCCTCTCCCCCGGAGATACAGCCCCAGCTTTTACCCTGACCTCCGCCGATGGCAGCACAGTGTCCCTGGAGGACTTCAGCGGCCAGGACGTGATTGTCTACTTCTACCCGAAGGCATCCACCCCCGGGTGCACGACACAGGCATGCGATTTCAGGGACTCGTTGGAATCATTGAACGCGGCTGGATACCAGGTACTGGGCGTGTCTCCGGATCCTGTATCCGACCTCAAGAAGTTCGCGGACAAAGAAGATCTCAGCTTTCCGCTTCTCTCTGACGAAGGTCATGCGGTCGCCGAGGCATATGGCGCATGGGGCGAAAAGAAGAACTACGGCAAAGTCTATGAAGGCCTCATCCGATCGACCGTGGTGGTGGACGCCGAGGGAATGGTAAAAGTCGCCCAGTACAACGTGAAGGCAACAGGTCACGTGGCCCGCCTGCGCAAGGAACTGGCGGCATAGCGAGGCATTGAGCATTGCCCTCCAGCAAGGGCTGTACACTAGTGTGCTGCTGCGGCGTGCGGGTGAGCACAACGCGCAGCGCCTTGCGCGAGTGGCGGAATTGGTAGACGCGCTGGATTTAGGTTCCAGTGTCTTAGGACGTGGGGGTTCAAGTCCCCCCTCGCGCACGTGAACACTCTCTCCCGGCTCTCCCGGCGCCGGTTTCTCGGCGCCACGTCGGCAGCCGGAGCAGCAGCTGCACTTCACACGGCCTCGATCGGGGCAACGGATCAGAGGCCCGACCTCGACGTTGATGCTGACGATGACACCATCACGATAGCTGGTATCCATCGTCCACAGTCCCTGGACCCAGGTCTGGCAACTGATGCGGAAACTGAGCGGATTATCCGCCAGATCTACGAACCCTTGGTGGGTATCGACCAGGACACCGGCTCGTTCGATCCCTTACTCGCAGAGGAGTGGGAGATCAGTGACGATGAGCTGACGTACACATTCACGCTGCGCAGAGATGTCATCTTTCACGATGGATCCGAGTTGACCGCAGATGTAGTAGTCGAGAACTTCCGACGCTGGGGGCGGTTGGACTATCTCTACGGTTTCGGCAACATCAGCCAATCGACGCCACTGGCTTTCCCCACGGTTTTCGGCGGGTACTACGACAGCGATGAATGTGTGCTGGAGTCAGTCGAGGCTGAGGACGACCACACAGTTGTCCTGACTCTGTCCGAACCGGTGGTCTACCTCCTGCAGGCGCTGACCCTTCCAGCGTTCGGCATCGCCTCCTCTGAAGTGTTGGTGGACAGCGATCCAGGCCTGGCTTCCCGAACCCCGGTGGGTACTGGGCCTTACCAACTTGTCGAATCTGAGTCCGAGGACGCATCACGGCTTATCCTTCAGGCCTTCGACGACTACTGGGATTCAATGGACGGCCCGGCTGAGGTGATTGTTCGCCCTCTGCCGCACACCTTTGACCGGCTCCGTGAACTTCAGCGCGGTCAGGTGGATGTCTACGACCTGATCACTGCAGACAATCTTCGCTCCCTGGTTCAATCGGGTCGCATGATTCTCCAACGTGATCCGTTTTCGGTCCTGTACATGGGTTTCAACCTCGACCATCCCGTCATGTCTGATCTTGGAATTCGCGAGGCGGCAGCCCGAGCCATCAACCGCCCACAGCTGGTCGACAGGCTGTTCCTGGAAGGTTCCAGGGCCGCCTATCAGTTCACTCCGGCGGCACTGTCGGTCCACTCTGATAGTGCTCAGCAGTACAGTTACAGCCTCTCGGAGGCCCAGGAACTGCTGGAAGATTCAGATTACGACGACGAACCGCTGGACTTCTTCTACCCCATCAACACCACTCGAAGCTACCTGCCGCAACCGGAGGCCGTATTCGCCGCGATTGCCGCGGACCTGACTGCAGCTGGCTTCGTCGTTCGGCCCCGGCCCGTCCGCTGGGGCGACGGCTATGTGGACCAAGTGATGGGCGACTCTTCCCGAGCGCTGCATCTGCTCGGCCGCAACGGCGGATTCCGGTCGCCTCATGCCTTCCTCTCCCCGCTGTTCGGACAGCGCAGCCGAGAGTTCAACTTTCACGACGAAGACCTCGTCGATCTTCTCAATGAGGCACGCGCTGAAGCTGATGAAGAAGCACGCGCAGAGATCTACCGCGATGCCGCTGACCTGATCCAGGACCAATTGCCCGCCTTGCCGCTGGCTTACCCGATTTCAGGGCTGGCGTTGAACGCCCGGGTTGCTGATTACCCCATGTCACCGGTTCTCAATGAACGCTTCGCGGAGATCCGGCTCACCGGCATGTGATCTGCGAAACACAATTTCTTGCCGTGAAGCGCCAGCGGTAAAGTCTTGAGAGATCAGTTGCACTGTCTGCCACTAGAGGAGCCCCTGCCGTGAGCGAGTCATCGTCGACCCACGCCACCCAGCGATTCGATGTGATTCTCATCGGGGGTGGCATCATGTCCACCACGCTTGGAGCCATCCTGAAGGAACTTCAGCCGGATTGGAATATCGCTCTTTTCGAGAAGCTCGACGGCGTCGGCCAGGAGTCCTCGGACCCTTGGAACAACGCTGGAACCGGTCACACCGCCTACTGCGAACTGAATTACACTCCGCGTGGAACCGACGGCGAGATCTCGACCGCAAAAGCCTGCGGTATCGCGGATCAGTTCCATGTCTCGCGGCAACTCTGGTCCCACTGGGTCAAGGAAGGTGTGCTGGGATCGCCCCGCACATTCATCAACGCCCTGCCTCACATTAGCTTCGTGTGGGGAGAGAAGAACTCGCAGTATCTGCGTGATCGCTACCACGCCATGCGGGCTGAACCGCTCTTCTCCCATATTGAACACACTGAGGACCCAGACACGATCGCCGACTGGGCACCACTTCTGACCCGAGGACGCAACACCGACACCCCGGTCGCCGCATCGCGTTTCCAGGATGGGACCGATGTTGACTTCGGCTCCATCTCACGCCAACTTGCTGGCCACCTGGACGCACAGGGTGTCGAGCTGCGGTACAGCCATGAGGTTTCCAGTTTGGCCCGCGGCAACGATGGCCGTTGGGACATGAAGGTCAAGAACACCGCCAGCGGCGAAAAGTTCTCAGCAAGTGCTCGGTTCGTCTTCGTCGGCGCGGGCGGCGGGGCGCTCAGCCTCCTGCAGGCCAGTGGCATCGACGAGATCAAAGGCTTCGGCGGTTTCCCCGTCTCTGGGCAGTTCCTGCGCACCACAGAATCGGCCATCACTCAGGAGCATCACGCCAAGGTGTACGGCCTAGCCTCTGTCGGGGCTCCTCCGATGTCTGTGCCGCACCTCGACACACGCTTCGTCGAGGGTCGGCGCTCCCTGATGTTCGGACCATTCGCAGGATTCTCGACGAACTTCCTGAAGTCCGGATCCTACTTCGATCTGCCACTTTCGGTGCGCCGCCACAACCTGGTGCCAATGCTGCAAGTGGGAGCCTCAAACACTTCCCTGGTGACATACCTGATGAAAGAAGTGGCAAAGACCCACAAGAAAAAGGTGGAAGCCCTCCAAGACTTCTATCCAGAGGCTCACCAGGATCAGTGGGAACTGATCACTGCCGGCCAGCGGGTCCAGGTCATGAAGAAAAACGAATCAGGCAAGGGAGTGCTGCAATTCGGCACCGAACTGATCGCTTCAGCTGACGGCTCAATCGCCGGGCTGCTGGGTGCCTCCCCTGGTGCCTCGACAGCACCCAGCATCATGTTGAAATTGCTCGAGCGTTGTTTCCCCGGACAGATCGATGCATGGAAACCGCGACTCGAGAGCATGGTGCCCTCCTACGGCCGACTGCTCAACGATGACCCTCAGCTTCTGAAGGAAATCAGCAGTTCCACAGCGGAGACCCTTCAGTTGGATCTCTGATCAGCCAGCTACTGGGGTTCCTCAGAGTCCACCCGGTACCGTCGCATCACCAGCACCGGCACTGCAGCGGCAGCAGTGACCCCGCACACCGCCAGTGGAACCGACCAAGCTCCAGCGAAACCACACGCCAGCGTCAGGAGCACACTCAGGCCCAGCGCGGAGCGGTCAAGCCGGATGTTTGGCACGCACACTCGCTCCGCTGGGGCTGCTGTGCCGGCGAGCAGGCTCAGTAACAGCACAAGCCAAAGTCGCTGCTGGTCGCTTGCCGCAATCAGCAGCACCACCAGCACTACGTAGGCGACCGTCTGCCCGAGAAGCAGGTTCCTCCAGCTGCCCCACCGCCGCACCAACACTTGCGCGATGACGGCTGAGAGGACGTATCCGACCACGGCGGCAACTCCCCCGGCAAGAGCCGTCCACCACCCCACTCCGGCCAGGCTGACAAGGCTCAACCCGACCGCGAAGGGCAGCAAGGTCCCTGGTAGGCGCGCAATCAGCTCGAGGACACGCATCAGGACACGCCGATCAGCTCGAGGGCGGAACCAGTATTGGTCTTGGTGACCTTCAACTGGATAGGTATCTGTTGATGCATCTCCGTGACGTGACTGACCACGCCAATTCTGCGCCCTTCACCTTGTAATGTGTGCAGCGCGGACATCACCGACTCCAGCGTATGGTCATCCAATGACCCGAAGCCTTCGTCGATGAACAGACTGTCCAGCCCGACCCCACCGGCCTCGGACTGCACAACCTCGGCCAACCCCAACGCCAAGGACAGTGACGCCATAAAGGTCTCGCCACCCGAGAGGGACTCAGCTGGCCGTTCTTGCTCGGCATACTCGTCATAGACCTTCAGATCGAGGCCACGCAATCGTTGTCTGGTTCCCGTGCGCTCAGGGTCTAACAACAGCTGGTACCGCCCGTCGGTCATGACGTTTAAGTGTCTAGTCGCAGCTTCTGTGACGCGCTCTAACCGTGCGGCCAGCACATAGGTGGTCAGGCGCATTCCCTTGTCATTGTCTCCCCCTTGGGCCCGGACAGCGTCAGCGAGTTCAGCACGCAGATGTGATTCAGCGGCCTGGTCCCGACGCTGGGTGAGTACGTGGTGCAGGTCCCCGGAGACACGCTCGACGGCCTTGGCTTCCGCCCTGTACTCCGCAAATCTGCGTTGGGTGCTGATTGCGGTCTCTCGGGCCTGTTGCGCTTTGGCCTGGGCGTCGTTGACGTCTTCCTGCGAGGGAAGTGTCTCTCCCCTCTCTGCGCGCTGCATTCCGGCCGTGACATCTTCAAGCTCAGCTTCGAAATGAAGCCTTTTGTCAGTGTCGGCGAAAGCCGTCACCTGCTGGCTGAGATCATTGAGGGTCTCTTGGGGCAGACGCGCACTATTGACCGCATCGACGTCTGCAAAGGGGGAGGCGGTGACGTGGTCGTCAGCTTCTTTGGCGCTGCGCTGCGCCGCAGCAGCGGCGTTTTCTGCCTCCTGCCGCGCTGTCTGCGCCGACTTGAACACCAGCTGCCACTGCTCCAATACTTCTACCCGTGCAGCGATACTGGGGTGGGGCCCTCGCAGTTCCGTGAGGCGCGCCCACACAGTCTTCGCCTCTTCGCTGAGTCGCTGGGCCTCTGCAGCCTGTTGCCCTGCTGTGTGCTCAGCGGCCGTCTGGTCTTCGCGCAGAGCCACTATCTGCTCCCGCATCTCCTGCACCTGTTCCACCAGTAGACGCTGGTCTCGGCGGCGTTGCACTGCCATCCGGGCCTTCTCTTCGGCCGCGGAATGAATGGCTTTCGCCTCCTCTTCCGAGAGGTGAGCATCAGCAGAGAGCTCTCCGTGGATTTCTTGAAGCTGGCTGTGGGCACGCTGCTGTTGTTCGGCGAGGCTCCCGCTGTGCAGACGCGCTTGCTGGAGAATTTCGGTCGCTGCGTTGAGTTCCTCCTTGGTCACCGTCTCCTGGTCACGTTTCAGAGGATCGGGGTGTTCGGTGGACCCACAGACCAGGCAGGGCTCACCGTCTGAGAGGTTTTCGGCAAGCTCCTGCGCCAGGGACTGGAGGTATCCCTGAGAGACCTTTCGAAGGTCGCTTTCCGCCTGATTCTGCTGATCTTTCGCCTGTTCGACCTGCTGGCGAAGGTTCTTCACCTCGGAAGCGGCGGTGTCCCTCTGCGCTACTCGGTCCATACGTGTCCGGGCTGCTCTGACCGCCGCCTGCGCAGCCTCAACCTCTTGGTCGAGCTGCTCTGAGGGCACGATCTTGTCTTGCTGTGTCTCAAGCTTCTCCTGGGCAGCAGCCGCTTGAGATCTCAGGGTGTGGGCGTGCAGCTGCGCGTCCGTGGCGGCCTGTTCCGCAGTCTGCGCCGCGGAGCTGAGCTTGGTGTAGCGCTCCTCGAGTCCGAGCGCTTCGGGGTCAGTGAGTCGCGCACGCAGCTGCAGCACTTCTTCAGCTGCCGCGTCGAGCGTCTCAGCGTTCACGTCAGACTGGTCGCGTAGCAGCGACCGCGCCTCGTGTTCAGTGGATACTGCGCTCTTCTCTTTCTGCTGTGCCGTCTCAGCGTCACGGTCGGCGCGAACAACCCATTGGTGGACGGTCTCCGCCGCGCGATGCTCCGCTATGCGGTGCTCGGCTCGGACGGCCTCCGCGCGGAACTCCTCGTGCACTCGGCGCAGTTCGGCGTGCTCTGTCCAGCGTGTGAGTTGGCGGTGCCGCGTGGTGAGCTTTTCGAGCTCTTCGGCTGCCCCTTCTGCTGCAGCCTGCGCCTTTTCTTCTGCGCAGCGCAATCGTTCGTGGCCCTTCTCCACCTCGGTCAGCAGTGGTTCGCTCAGCTCCCCAGGCCGCAGCTCTTCAGTGGAGGGCATGTCCTCACCGAGCAGGGCAGCTGCGGAGCTTGTGAGCTGGTTGATGTGCAGTGTGATCCGGGAGTCGAGCTCTTTGAGCTGCCCCTCGGATTCGCGCTTGTGCTCCCATAGGTAGCTTTCCAGCCGGTCATAGGTGCCGATGTCGAACAGCTGCTCAAGTATCTTGCGCCGTTCTTCATTGGTGGCGTGCAGCAACTGAGCGAAGGAACCTTGCGGAAGCATGATCACTTTGGTGAACTCGCTCATCGAGAAACCGAGGATGCTCGCCAACTCGGCTCCGCCTTCATCGATCTTGTGCACCGGTAGGGGCTTCCACTCTCCGTTGCGGAGACGTTTGATGTAGAGCGCTTGACTTTCCTTCTGCGGAGCCGCCCCCCGGCGTTTGGCGGGCCGGTAGTAGCTAGCCTCACGGCGGACCCATAGGCGGTCCTCACCAGTGGAGAACTCCAGCTCCACGTAGGGTTTCCGATCCATCGGAGCGTGCTGGGATTTCAGGCCTTCGGGACGCCGCTCCCCCGGGACATTTCCGTAGAGCGCGAAAGTGATGGCATCAAGGACAGAGGTCTTTCCTGATCCGGTGTGGCCACGCAGGAGAAACAGCCCGTCGGAGCTGAGCGCGTCGAAGTCCACCGTTTGCGTTCCCGCAAATGGTCCGAACGCGCAGATCGTCAACGAGTGGAACTTCATGCCCGTTCCCCCGCGTCTTCGGTGCGCACCGCATCCAGGGCGGCTGCCACCGCGCCGAGTTCCTCTTCAGTCACCGAGCGTTCTCGGACATGTTCGAGGAAGCCGGCCACCACTTCGAGTTCGCTCTCCGCTCTGTGGAGTCGCTGGGCGAAGCTGTGCTCGGAACGGCGGAGTCCTGCTCCTGCATACCGGTAGTGCATAAGATACGGAAAGGCTTCCCGAAGGCGACTGTAGGCCCGTTCGGGCCGTTCCTCATCGATGAGCGTGATCTGTACGAAGGCCTCTTGTAGTCTCTGCACCTGCTCTGGGAACAGCATCTCTTCGATGGTGCCTTCGAGACGGACAACGTCCCGGCCCAGGTTCCAGTCCAGACCAGTCACGGCTGCCGCGGCGTCGTCGAGCTCTGTGGTGTCAATGACCCAGGCGCCTTTGTCCTGCTTGTCCTCAGAGAAGGAGTACCGCAGGGGCGCTCCCGAGTATCGAACCCGGTCGGAGAGCTTCTGCCGCCCGTGAAGATGGCCCAGAGCCACGTAGTCGAATCCGTCAAACACTTCCAGGGGCACCACTGCTAAGCCACCGGCACTGTCCTCGTGATGCTCCAGGATGGCCTCCGGTTCGGCAGGAGCTCCGATATTGCGTTCAGATTCGCTGGCCTGGCCCCGGTCGGCAAACACATGAGCCATCATGATCACCCGCACCGCGTCGTCGCCGGTATGGTCTCTGCGGGTCGCCACGTCGGCGTGAATCCTGCTGACCACCTCGGCCATCACCGCACAATGATGAGCCCGGTCCAGGCCCAGCTGTTCAGCGTATATCTGGGGCTCCAAATAGGGCACCCCGTAGATCAGCAGCCGCTCCCCGTGAGCGGTCAGCTCCACCGGCGTCCAGGCATCTTCAAGTCCGGACCGGATATGCACCCCGGAATGCGCTACGAGCTCACGGTTGAAGCCCAACCGCACAGCAGAGTCGTGGTTGCCGCTGGTCACCACCACCTGCGCACCTGCCTCACGCATAGCACGCAGGCACTGCCCCAGCTCCCGCACCGCCCACTCAGGCGGTAGCGCACGGTCAAAGACATCTCCCGAGACCAGCACCAGGTCTATCTGGTGCTCTGTCACAGCAGAGCATATGGTCCTCATCATCTCCAGCTGGGTTTCGCGGAGGTCGGCCCCGTGGAACCCACGGCCCAGGTGCCAGTCCGAGGTGTGCAGCAGCTTCATAGTTCACTCGCTTCGGTCGTCACTACCATCACCCTACGGTGGGGCACGTACATCAACTCCGCCGAACGCGCGAATGTCGGTATTCTTGCCATTCGTGACATCCTCACTCGATCCAGAAGACCTGCGCCTCATCGATGCCTTCGAGCCGGCCATGCGCAGCCTCCTCCCCGCTCAGGATGAACCTGTCCATGCAGAGGTCCTGCTTGCTCTCTGTCTGGGAGACGGCCTGTTGGAAGTTCTCGAATGGTCCCGGGAGGGTACCGGCGCTGACCCGGCAGCAAGCATGTGGTTGGCTGCCCTGCGCTGGCACAAGGTGGTTACCGGAGGATTTCCCGTGGGGGCGCCACAGCCGAGGCCGCGGCCCACTGACCATGCCCTGAGGCTGATTGTTGAATCCGCAGGACTCGAGCTCATCCCCGGCAGCGCGGACACCTCGCTTGCCAGCCTGGCCACTGCTGAGATGGGCACCCGTGGTGCACCGCCTCAACCAGAAGTAGATGACGACGCCGCCCTGCTGCGCATTCTGCCCATTAGTCTCGTTCCGTACGTGGAGGACTCGATGAAACAGAGCTGGGCCGAGCAGGCCATCTGCCTCACCCACGGGAACCGACGGCTGCTGCGCGAGTCCCGCCGCCGAGCTGTGGAGGTCCCAGACCCGGCCCAGCACGGCGCGTCCCACGAGCTGTTGAACGTGGTCGTTGAGGACCTCAGCAAGCGCTGGCGGAAGACTACTCTGCCGGGGTCGTGAGCGCTGAAGGCTGAGGCAGCGGCCAGGCACTGCCCAGCATCTGACGGTAGCCGTCCTCGGTGAGGATGTTGATCGTTTGGCCCTGAGCTCGGCGACTGAGGGCGTCCCTGACTTTGCGCGCCTGCAGCGGAGGCACCAGGTCTTCAGCCTTCAGGTCAGCCCGGCAGACTCCGTCACCAATGACCAACATGGTGGTGGCATTGGTGACTTTCGACGCAGTGACCGCACCGTGCTCGGCGGCGAGCGCTTTGACGTCCGCCCGCGGGATCGCGAGGTTGCCGCTGAAGACAATGTGTTCACCGAACAGGGGGTGATTCGGATCGGCGTGCTCGTTCGGAGGGAGGTTCCGGCCTTCGTCCTGCCAACGCATCAGATCAGGGAGCATCTCGTCGGTGACGTCGTGGTTTCGCGCGTCGAGCAGGTAGGCGCAGCTGCGTACTTGACGTGTGGCACGGGACTCGTAGGCTCGGGCTCCGGTCCACTGCTCTAGGTCTTCAGGCTCAATCTGATGGGCGGCGAAGAGCTCATTGAGGTTGCCGCGTTTCTCCCTCTCCGCGATATCGACCACAATGGCGGCGGCAGCCCGGGCGTCCCACAGAGCGTGGTGATGGTGTTTCAGGTGGAAGCCAGCTTCTGCTGCGGACCGGGGTAGCGCATGGGAGTCTAGGCGGTAGACAGTGCGGGCCAGCCGGAGCGAACACAGAGCGCGCAGCCCTGGGGAGTCCATACCCGAGACTTCCAAGGCGGACTCAAAGACCTCAATATCGAAACCGGCGTTATGGGCAATGAGCGTATCGGAGCCGATGAACTGGACGATCTCCTCGAAGAGCTCGCCGAAGCGTGGCTGATCGGCCACACGGTCCGCGGTGATGCCATGGATGGCCACGTTCCGAGGGTCGAACCGGTCGAAACCCTCAGGGGGACGCATCCGTTTGAAGAAGAGCTCATCCACGTTGCCGTCTCTGATGCGCACCATGCCGATCGCACAGGGCGAACCGCGGAAACCATTAGCTGTTTCAAAATCGACAGCGGTGAAGTTCAGACCCTTGACCCGAGGCGGCCGCAGGTCAGATATGGAGCCGAGTGCTGAGAGCGACATTTAGGCCAGTACCTCCACAATGCGGTGGGCGAGCGCGGCGAAGGCTTTGCCTCGGTGGGAGATGGCGTTCTTCTCAGCCATCGACAGCTCTGCACATGAGCGGGTCTCCCCCACGGGCTGCAGGATCGGGTCGTAGCCGAAGCCCTGTTCTCCGCGTTCTTGGGTCAGGAGCGTTCCCTCAAGCCGTCCCTCAGCAGTGAACTCGGCGGCAGGTACGCCGTCAGCACCTGGTATGACGAGGCTGGCGACGCAGACGAAGGCCGCAGCGCGATGCTCCACGGCAATATCTGAAAGCTGTTCCAGGAGCAGCCTGCGGTTGTTCTCATCGCCGGCATGAGCCCCGGCCCACCGGGCGGAGAGTATACCGGGGGCTCCGCCGAGAAGCTCGACGGCGAGACCAGAGTCATCGGCCACTGCGGGAAGGCCAGTCTGCTCCGCGACGGTTCGGGCTTTGAGCAGGGAGTTCTGGGTGAAGGTCACTCCCGTCTCAGGGATCGGGCCCACACCAGCGGTGGCGGCGTCGACGACAGCGCTGTCGAGGTCCAAGCCGCGCAGTAGTTCCTCCCCTGCCAGAAGGGCCCGGAATTCGCGGAGCTTGCCTTGATTTGCGGTGGCGAGAACGATCCGAGCGCTCACTGTGCCAGTGCCATCCTCTGGAGTTCGGCCAGGCGTCCACAGCCGATCAGCGACAGGTCCAGCAGCTCATTGAGCTGATTACGGTTGAATGGTGCGCCTTCAGCGGTGCCCTGGACCTCGACGAAGTCTCCGCTTCCGGTGGCGACCACGTTCATATCGGTTCCAGCTGTGGAGTCTTCCCCGTAGGGCAGATCCAGGACCGCTGTGCCGTTGGGCAGCACACCGACCGAAATGGCCGCTACCGAATCTCGGAGGACTTCTGCACGTTTGCGAATCCGGCCTTCGCCACGAGCCCACTCGATCGCGTCGGCGAGGGCAACGAATGCACCAGTCACTGCCGCTGTGCGGGTTCCACCGTCAGCCTGGAGCACGTCACAGTCCAAGGTGATCATGTTCTCTCCCAGAGATTCGAGGTCCACCACGGCGCGCAGCGAGCGCCCGATCAGACGCGAGATTTCGTGGGTCCGTCCCCCCACTTTCCCCTTGATCGATTCGCGTGCGTTACGGGTATTGGTGGCTCGCGGCAGCATGGCGTACTCGGCGGTGACCCATCCCCGACCCTGGCCCCTGAGCCAGCGGGGCACATCGGATTCGACGCTGGCGGTGCACAGCACTTTCGTCGCCCCGAATTCGATGAGTGCGCTGCCCTCAGCGTGCGCAGACCATTCCCGAGTGATGGTGACTTCGCGAAGCTGATCGATGTCTCGACCATCAGCACGGACGAACTTACCCGTCATATACCCTCCTGTGGCGTGTCTCAGATGTGGTAGGTGACCCCGTCGGCGGCCACTGCAATATTTCCGTCGTAGCGCAGGGCCGCGTGCTCGCGCACTATGTTGGGGTCCGTCCACGCCGGCAGATGGGTCAGCAGCAGCCGCCCCACGCCCGCTTCGGCGGCCGCTGCGCCTGCCCTGTCTCCGTTGAGGTGAATCCCCTCAATGTCATCGTCGCGACCGTCCTGGTAGGCGGCTTCGCAGAGGAACACATCTGCTCCCCGAGCGGCCTCTACAAGTCCCTGGCAGCTGTCGGTATCACCGGAGTACGTCAGCACACGCGTGGTGCCGTCCTCCCCTGCCGCCTCGATGCGCAAGGCATAGGGCTCCTCAATCGGGTGTCGAACGGTGAGGGGAGTGATGGTGAAGGGACCGATGGTAGTCGGCTGAGCTGGTGTCCAATGATGGAAGTCGAACTCTTCATGCATCCCCGGACTGGGCTCGATGCCGTGGGCCGCTGCGATCCGAGAATCCGTCCCGACTGGTCCGTGGACCGGAATACGTTCCGCCGGCCAGCCCCCCGGCCGCCATTTGACTGCAATATGCAGCCCTGTGAGGTCCATGTAGTGATCGGGGTGGAGATGGCTGAGACACACGGCATCCAGGTCTTCGAGGGCGATATGCCTCTGCAACGGCCCCAATGCTCCGCTGCCCAGATCCAGAGCGATCCGCCAGATGCGCCCCTCATCCTCCTGGGTGACCAGATAACAGCTGGCAGAGGAATGCGGCCCCGGGAAGGAGCCGCTGCACCCAATGATCGTCAATTTCATATGTCGCTTAGCATATCGTCACTCATCTTCAGGCATGACATCGAGCATTGCGGAGAACAGCGTCTCCTGCAGCCATGTGGTAAACGCGTAGAGCTCAGCCATGAACTCATCGGTGGTGGCGGCCTTGCCCCTGCCCGCCATGTTGTGGACCCTTTCCGCGTCAGTCTCATCGTCAATACTCAGCCGCGCCGCCAGAGTCAGCCGGACATCGTTGAGCGCTCGGCCGAACACCGGCGCCTGTTCCTCCGTGAGAGTGACCGGCTCCGATTCCAGGGCCATTCGGGCTGCCCGCAGATCCGCGATTTTGGACTCACGCAGAGACGCCTCTGAGAGCCGCCTGAACTGGGCTGCTTCCTCCGGGTCCTTCGAAGCATCCGGAAGCAAACGTGCCAGAGCCGCATCCTCCGGTGGCTCCACACCTGGCACCTCGTCACTGGTGTCCAGGTCAGCTCCGAGGCCAGCCAACTCGCGTCGGAAGTGAGCAAAGCTGTCCTCTGGGGAGGCGGCGTCGTCGTTGAGAGCCTCTCCCCTGGCTTCAAGCATGGTGATGACGTCCGCACACAGATGAGAGAGCAGACGCCGCTCATGAGATTCCATGTCAGCTCGGTAGCCGCGCGTGGTCGCGCGGAAGGCACGGGCCATCCGGGTCTACTCCGATTCCTCGAGGGTGGCCTGCAGTCCATAGCCGTGGAGGGCCGTTACATCACGTTCCGCCTTCTCCCTCGGCCCGGAGGCGACCACTGACCGGCCCTCATGGTGCACCTGGAGCATCAGCTGGTGCGCCTTCTCCCGCGAGTGGCCGAAATAGCTGCGAAAGACCCAGGCCACGTAGGACATCAGATTCACCGGATCGTTCCAGACCACGACCTTATAGGGCCTGCTGTTGAGCACGCGGCCCTGAAGGTCCAGATCAGTGCCCTCCTCAGTCAGTGTCGATCCTGCAGCAGAACTCATAGGCCTATTCTACGAACCAGAACTGGATACGTCAGACGAAGACCGTCGGAATGACTGGTTCACCTTCGGAGAGGCGTTGAGCTGCGGCCGGTAATTCCTCCAGTGAGGCCCGATGCTGTTGTGCGGCACGCAGAACACCCTCCTGTCCGGTATGACCGGGTTGCACGATTCCGCGAATGACCAGTGGGGTCTGCAGCTCACGTCCCGAATAACCAGTTTCCGCCACTGTCCTGTCGGCAGCGATGAGCTCAACTTCAGCGCACCCGTCATCATCGAGGCCCCGTACGGCCTGCTTCCTGCCGCCTGCACTGGCCTTATTGGGAGAGGACTTCTCCACTGGCGCTTCGGCACCCGCAGAGTTCTGCCGCTGGACGAGCTTGTAAACCATAGAGGCTGTCGGTGCACCCGATCCTGTGACCAGGCGAGTGCCCACCCCGTAGGCATCCACCGGGGCCGCAGCGAGACCAGCGATGGCGAACTCGTCCAGGTCGGAGGACACGATGATGCGAGTCTCGGTGTTGCCCAGTGAGTCCAAGAGTTTCCGGACCTCATGTGCCTGAGCCACCAGATCTCCGGAGTCCAGCCGGACGGCCCCGAGTTCCGGGCCGGCAATCTCAGCAGCTTTGCGGACCGCCGACTCCACATCGTAGGTATCCACCAGCAAAGTTGTTCCGGGGCCGAAGGTTTCGACCTGAGCGGTGAACGCCTCTTCCTCGGTGTCGTGCAACAGGGTGAATGCGTGGGCGGCAGTGCCCAGTGTCGGAACACCCCAGCTTCTGCCGGCCTCCAGGTTCGACGTGGCAGAAAAGCCCACCACTGCAGCAGCACGTGCAGCTGCTGTGGCCGAGAATTCGTGGGTCCTGCGCGAACCCATCTCCACGCAGGGTCGGCCCCCAGCATCGGGGGCTCCACCGGCTGCCATCACCATCCGGGCCCCAGCTGAGGCGATCGCAGAATCGTGATTGAGCACTGAGAGCACAAAGGTCTCCAGCAGACACGCTTCAGCGAACGTTGCGGTGACCTGGAGAACAGGTGAGTTCGGCACATAGATCTCACCCTCCGCATACCCAGTGATGTCACCGCCAAAGCGGTAGTGGGCGAGAAAGTCGAGGGTGGCGTCGTCGACGATTCCGCGCTCCGCAAGGAAGTCCAGCTCATCCCGCCCAAAGCGAAAGGATTCCAAGCCTTCCAGGACCCGGCCAGTGCCAGCCACCACCCCGAAGCGACGTCCCTGAGGCAGCCTGCGTGCGAACACCTCGAAGGTGCACTGGCGGTCAGCGGCGCCGGAGCGCAGTGCCGCCTGGAGCATGGTCAGCTCGTACTGGTCCGTCAGAAGCGCGGTAGAGAACGTCACGCCCCAATCCTATGCCCGCAGCTGTACCACTGGGGCTTGCCGAGTAGTAACGTTGAGACACGCACAATGCCGGCACGGTTGGGGAGGAGAGGATCATGGCTGAAGCACTGATCATCGTGGACGTTCAGCAGGATTTCTGTGAAGGCGGGGCGCTCGCTGTGGAGGGCGGTGCCCGTCTGGCCGCGGAGCTCAGCGAATTCCTTGAGGACCACCATGCCGAGTACGACGCCGTGGTCACCACTCAGGACTGGCATATCGACCCAGGCGGTCACTTCTCCGCCGCTCCGGACTTTGACCACACCTGGCCGGTTCACTGCGTGGCAGGGACCCCGGGGGCGGAACTCCACGAGGACCTGGACACTGACTATGTGGAGGCCCGATTCCTGAAGGGTCTCTACGATGACGGCTACTCCGGGTTCGAGGGTCGACTGGGGGATCCGGAGCGCGTTGGCATTCTTGAAGGCGAAAAGGGCATCAAGGTCGAGCCCGAGGATGTGGTCGCCCCCGATGCCCCGGACTTGGATTCGTGGCTGCAGGAGCGCAACATCGACTCGGTGGTGATCGTGGGCATCGCCACAGACCACTGTGTCCGGGCCACGGCTTTGGACGCTGCGGAGAATGATTACGCGGTGCGGGTTGTCACTGACCTCACCGTGGGCGTCAGCCCGGAGAAGATCGCCGAGACGTACCAGGAGTTCCGCGACGCCGACATCCAGACTGTCTCGCTCGACGAGCTCTGACCATCCGGGCTCCTCGCGGTTGGGGCCCGGCGCAACACATGATGGGACACCGTCGCATCTGCGGCCGCTGTCCCATCGCGTGTGCCAGATTCGCTCTGAACCGTGCCATAGGCGGGAGTCTCAGTGGGAATTCTGCGGCCGTGGAGCACACATCCCCCCATGTCCCGCAACTCGTCTAATTCGGTGCGCCTGAGACTCAGTGCGCCGACGCCAACGCCTCAGCTGTAGCGACGGCCTGGGACTCCAGCGAGCCGGAGCTTTCGCTTCAACTCATCGGGGCGGTCCAGATCGGCCCAGGTAATCCGCGCAACGCAGTAGCTGTGCAGGCGGAAAGCATCCTCACTGAGCTTCTCCCTCTGGAGAACCTCCTGAGCATCAACTCCGCTCAGCCCACGGGCGTACTTGATCATGCCGTCGAATTCACAGACGATGGCCTCCCACATGAAGTCCACGCGAACGCGCCCGACCCCAGTCAGGCGGAGTTCCATTTGAAGCTGCCGTGCGGCAAAACTCAGCTCGTCGAAGAGCACCCGACTGCGCGACTCGCCGGGACTCTCCGACCGCGCATCGGCGAACTCTCAGAGCTTTTTCCTCAGATCCGTTTGCCTTTGGTTGAGCACTGATTGAGCTTCATGCAGGTCACTTTCACCGACACGCAGGCCGTACCCGTAGTTCCCCGCCAGCGCCGCATCAAGGATCACCATGGCCTGTTGCCTGGGCATGGTGTGCAGAGTATCGACCAGGACGTACGGGAGGGGTTCCACCTTCCCATGTGCATGATGCCCGAGGCCGCTGATCCTTCCAAGTACATACCAACGATCCTGGCAGAGCATTCGGGACCGCGCAGACCCGCAAGTGGAACCTGTGGATAACCCAGCTCAATGCAACTCTCGATGGGACGCTCACGACCGTGAATCTAAAAGTCCCACTGAACTTGCCAACATTGTGCCGCAGAAGCCCGCCGCGGCACAAAGGATGGGACTCCTGATGACTATTCATGAGTTGTCCCATCGAGCGTCCCAGGCGGGCGTGCCGAGGGTACTATTTGCTGACGAACCAGAGTTGGAGTTGCTTCAGCCGCGCTTCCAACTGAGTCTGCGTAGCCTGTCCCACTGGGGGGCCGCCGCATTTGTCGCGGAGCTTAGTGTGGATGCTCCCCTGATGCATACCAGTCTTAGATGCGTAGGCGGAGACGGACTTGTTGAGCTTACTGCGCAAGGACTTCAGCTGCCGGTGATCGACGACGTCGCTTGCTTCCGGGGCGCTCTTCGGCCGTCGTTTGAGCTGCTCGGCCTGCTGCCGGCGCAGCAGTTGGGAGACCTGTTCCGGTTCGAGGAGCCCCGGTATTCCCAGGAAGTCCATCTCATCTTCTGAACCGATCGCTCCGCCGAGACCGAATTCTTCACCGTCGAACATCACCCGGTCGAAGGCAGCGCTGGAGCCGAGAGCGGCGAATTCTCCCTTAGCGAGTTCGTCGCTGGCTTTCTCCTCCCTATTGGCTTCATCCAGAAGGTCGTCCTCTGGAATCTCACCGTCCTCGGGATACTCTGACTCCGGTGCCGCCAGGGCATGGTCACGTTCTGCTTCCATGGCGTTGGCCAGGTCAGTCAGGACTGGAACTGAAGGCAGGAAGACGCTGGCGACCTCTGCCTTCTTGCGCAGCCGAACAAAGCGACCGACCGCCTGGGCGAAGAACAGAGGAGTCGAGGTGGAGGTGGCGTACACCCCTACACATAGCCGGGGCACGTCGACTCCTTCAGAGACCATTCGCACCGCAACCATCCAGTACTTGGAACCGTCCTCGCTGAACCTCTCAATCTTGCGGGAGGCATCCCTGTCATCGGAAAGCACCACGGTGGTCGACTGGCCAGTGAGCCTGTCCAATTGTGCTGCGTAGGCCCGCGCCGCCTCGTGATCGGTGGCTATCACCAGTCCCCCGGCGTCGTGAATCCTGTCCCTGACGTTCATCAGTCTTTGATGGGCGGCGCTCAGCACTGCGGGGATCCACTCTCCGTCTGGGTTCAACGCGGTGCGCCAGGCGTGCTGGGTGATGTCCTTGGTCGCGGCTCCACCGAGCTGGGCTTCCATCTCTTCTCCGGAGGAAGTGCGCCAGCGCATGTTCCCTGAGTAGGCCATGAAAACCACCGGCCGGACCACCAGGTCCTTCAGGGCGGGCCCGTATCCGTAGGAGTAGTCGGCTTTCGACCGAGGTACCCCATCGGGGCCTTCGGCGTAGGTGACGAAGGGAATCGGCGAGGTGTCCGATCGGAAAGGTGTTCCGGTCAGTGCGAGGCGGCGAACCGCCGGCTCGAAGGCCTCGCGAACACCGTCGCCCCAGCTCAGGGAGTCACCAGCATGGTGTATCTCGTCGAAGATGACCAGGGTGCGACCTGCTTCAGTTTTGTTCCGGTGCAGGGCTGGCTTATTCGCCACCTGCGCGTAGGTGACGGCGACTCCCACGTATTGGGATCCATGCCGTCCGTCACTGTTCTTGAAGTTCGGGTCGATGGAAAGACCCACTCGGGCGGCGGCGTCGGCCCACTGGCGTTTGAGGTGTTCGGTGGGCACCACGAGGTAGATCCGGGTCACTTCGCCTGATTCGACGAGCAGTTTGGCTACTCGCAGGGCGAAAGTTGTCTTCCCCGCCCCAGGGGTCGCCACGGCCATGAAGTCTTTGGGCCGCCGCTGGATGTAGAGGTCGAGGGCTTCTTGCTGCCACTGCCGCAGAGTTCCGGCAGTGCCGTGCGCAGCCCGGTGAGGGTAGGCAGGCGGAAGCTGTGATCCGACGTCGGTGCCGACGTCGAACAGAGTAGGTTCAGTCACGCCTCAGTTCTTACCAAAACCGAAGAATCCCCGGCCCTTGCCGGAACCCTCATTATCTCCACCGCCGGTGATTCCTTCGTAGATCTCTTTGCACTCCGGGCATACCGGGAATTTCTTGGGGTCTCGTGAGGGGATCCAGACCTTGCCGCACAAGGCAACTACGGCGCCGCCCTCGAGGGCGGACTCCATGATCTTGTCTTTCTTAACGTAGTGCGAAAAGCGCTCGTGATCACCGGGTTCTGCGGGCTGTTCAACGCGTTCACGCTCGATGGTGGCAGCCCCGCCCGGCATAGTGGCGGGATCGGCGGTGTGCATCCGGAGCAGTTGGTCGGTGAAGGACATCATGGATCTATTTTAGCGGAGGCCAACAGGCCGCTCCAGGGCCAACTCGATCAGTTCAGTGATGAGCTCTGAGTAGTCCACGCCAGTGGCTTTCCACATCTGCGGGTACATGCTGATGGGGGTGAAGCCGGGCATCGTGTTGACCTCATTGATCACGATGCCCCCATCTGTGGTGTAGAAGAAGTCCACCCGTGAGATGCCTTCGCCGTCAATGGCGTCGAAGGCGATCGCCGCCTGACGACGGACCTCGTCACTGACGTCTTGGGGTAGCTCGGCCGGGCAGGAAAGGTCGGCTGCGGCGTCGTCGGTGTACTTAGCGTTGAAATCGTAGAACTGGTGCGCCTGGGCGCCGTCACCAACCACGATCTCCCCCAGGAGAGAGGTGCGGACTTCTCCGCCGATCCGGCTTCCGAGGACCCCGCATTCGATCTCGCGGCCGTCGATACCCTGCTCAACAATCACCTTGGGGTCGAACTTTCTGGCGGTTTCCAGTGCTTGATCCAGCGCATCAAAGTCATCCACCCGGGTAATGCCGGTGGAGGAGCCTGCACGGGCGGGCTTGACGAATACTGGAAGCTGCAGCCGCCGCACCCGGTCTACGGCGGCTTGGGGGTCAAGGGACCACTGCCGCGCGGTGATGGTTTCCCAGGGCCCGACCGTAAGACCGGCAGCTTCAAATGCGAGCTTCATAAAGTGTTTGTCCATACCGACGGCGCTTGCGAGCACTCCGGCACCCACATAGGGCACTCCGGCCATTTCCAGCATGCCCTGCAGCGTTCCGTCTTCACCGAACGGCCCGTGCAGCAGCGGCAGGACCACATCTACCCAGCCCAGTGACGAGGCCTGCAAGTCTGCGCCGACCTCCACCAGTTCAGCACCTCGATCTGCTGAGCTGGACGTCCCCGGGATGAGCTGCACGGAGGAATCAGTCGGTAGGACCCGGGGAAGCTCTTTCAGACCGAATGCATGAGTTCTTGGGTCCACCACGGGTTTCGTCCACTGGCCGTCGGCAGTGATGCCCACCTCAATGACCTCGAACCCTGCGGTATCAATGGCGTTCAGCACACCGGCTGCGGTGACGCAGGAGACCGCGTGCTCTGAGGACTGTCCTCCGTAGAGGACCAGGACGCGTGGCCTATTCGTGCTCATCTGGGAGTCCTTCCTGTTCTGCCTTAAGTTCCCTGGCAAGAAGCAGGGAGGCGATGTTCTCTACGGCAAGCTTCCCGGAGAGGACCGCCACCACAGCTTCTGCGATGGGCATGTCCACCTGGTGCTTGTGGGCAAGTTCCAGAACGGCCGCGGCGGACTTCATCCCTTCAGCGGTCTGCGTCAGCTGCTGTGTGGTCTCTTCAGGGCTGTACCCCTGGCCTAGGAGACGCCCGGCGCTGCGGTTCCTGGACAAGGGTGAGGCGCAGGTGGCGACGACATCGCCGAGCCCAGCCAGTCCGGAGAATGTCTCCAACCGTCCGCCGAGTGCGGCGGCGAGCCGCGTGGTCTCCGCGAGTCCACGGGTGATGACCGAGGCTTTGGAATTGTCCCCCAGCTGCTGGCCGTCGCAGATGCCCACAGCCAGGGCAATGACGTTCTTGACGATCCCGGCAATCTCCACCCCGGTGACATCAGTGTTGGTGTAGGGCCGGAAGTAGCGGGCGCTGCACAGTGCGGCAATCCACTCAGCCACGGTCTCGTCGCGGCACGCCACTACGGAGGCGGTCGGTTCTTCGCGGGCGATCTCCATGGCGAGGTTTGGTCCGGACACCACTGCAACGTGATCATCGGCTATACCCAGTTCAGTGGCGATCACCTCAGACATGCGCAGGTGAGTACCGCGCTCCAGACCTTTGATGAGCGAGACCACCACTGCACCAGGGGCGAGCGCCTGCCGGACCTCAGCAAGGTGGCTGCGCAAGTTCTGTGCCGGAAGCGCCAGCACGACGACGCCTGCCCCCGTCACTGCGGTGGTGAGCTGGTCAGTGGCGCTGACTCGCCCCGGAAGGGCGATGTCACCTAGGTATGTGGTGTTGGTGTGGTGCTGGGTGATCTCTTCGGCGATCTCTGTCCGGCGAGCCCAGAGCATAATCCGTTCGGGAGCACCTTCGGGTTCTCCGGAGGCGGCATCGGCGAGCACTTTGGCGAAGGTGGTGCCCCAGGATCCAGCCCCGAGCACAGCGATTTTTGACAGGTGAGGCATTGGTGTCATGGCGTGGCCTCCTCTCCTCCGCGAGCCCTGAGCTGATTGCGTGGCACCCGTTGGTTCAGGGCGCGGTCCCATATGTGCTCTGGTGGCTGTTCACCACGTAGTTGTGCCACGCCTTCGGTCAGTGCCGCTTCGATCCGCTGGGTGGCTTCGGCGAGCACCGTTTTGGTCAGGGGCTTGTTGCGCAGGTCAGAGATGTCGATGGGGTCCCCCACTTGAAGGACGTATTTTTTTCGCGGAAACAGATTGGGGAACTTGGCGTAGGGCGCCAGCACGTCTTGGACCCCCCAGTGTGTGAAGGGGATCAGCGGCACGCCGGTGTTCAGCGCGAGGCGGGCAGCACCGGTTTTGGCGCGCATTGGCCACAGGTCCGGGTCTCGGGTGAGGGTGCCTTCGGGGTAGATCAGGATCGCCCCGCCACGGTCCAGCGCACTTTGCGCCACTTGGAGCGATTGTTTGGCCGCCGTTCGATCAGACCTGGCTACTGGCACCTGTTGGAGCCTACTCAGGGCGGAGCCGACCACCGGAATGCGGAATAGAGAGTCCTTCGCCAAAAAGTGCGGGGTGGTGCCTGATTTGACCACGGCAAGTCCGACGGCGAACGGATCGAGTTCACTGACGTGGTTGGAGACCACAATGAACCCGTGTTCGGGCAGGGTGTCGAGACCCCGCCACTCTTTTCTGATGGCCAGCTTCATGAACGGCCGGAAAAGGTTAGCTGTGGCGCGGATCCCGAGCGGGATGCGGCGTCGTCGTGTCATGTCTCTAGACCCTACCGGGGAGGAGGGGTCAGCGTTCGGAGATCGAGATGTCGGCGCCCAGTCCGGCGATTTTGTCGATGAAGTACTCGTATCCACGGGAGATGATCTCAATACCCGTCACATTGGATGTGCCGCTGGCGGCCAGGGCCGCGATCAGGTGCGAGAAGCCGCCGCGCAGGTCGGGGACATCGACGTCGGTCCCGGTGAGTTTTGACGGTCCGGAAATCACGGCAGAGTGCAGGAAGTTCCGTTGACCGAACCGGCAGGGGTTGGACCCCAGGCACTCTCTGTGGAGTTGGATGGAGGCTCCCATGCGGGTCAGCGCCTGGGTGAATCCAAAGCGGTTCTCGTAGACGGTCTCGTGGACGATCGACACGCCGTGGGCCTGGGTGAGCGCAACAACCATAGGCTGTTGCCAGTCGGTCATGAAGCCGGGGTGGACGTCAGTTTCCAGAACCAGTGGTTTCAGCGGCTCGCCAGCGTGCCAGAAGCGCATGCCCTCATCGTCAACCTCAAATTCTCCACCAATCTTGCGGTAGATGTTGAGGAATGCGGTGAGATCGCGTTGCGCGGCCCCGCGGACATAGATGTCGCCCTCGGTCACCAGTGCGGCCGAGGCCCACGAGGCTGTCTCATTGCGGTCGGGGATGGCACGGTGCCTGAAGCCGGAGAGCCGGGAGACGCCTTCAATGCGGATCGTCCGGTCGGTGTAGACGGTGATGATCGCGCCCATCTGCTGGAGGATGGCGATCAGGTCGTGGATTTCCGGCTCCACCGCGGAGTTCTTCAGCTCCGTGATGCCCTCGGCGAGGACTGCAGTCAGCAGCACCTGCTCGGTGGCGCCCACTGAGGGGAAGGGAAGCTCCAGTTTGGCTCCACGGAGCCCCCTGGGGGCTGAGATGTGAATGCCGGTAGCCCGCTTGTCCACGACCGCCCCGAAGTTCCGCAGCACTTCCAGGTGATAGTTGATGGGGCGGTCACCGATGCGGCAGCCGCCGAGATCGGGGATGAACGCTTCACCGTTTTTGTGCATAAGCGGCCCGCAGAACAGGATGGGGATCCTGGAGTCGCCGGCGTAGGCGTCGATTTCCGAGTGCTCCGCCGAATAGGTCTCACGTGGGTCTAGGGTCATGACCCCGGAGGTGGCGTCCCGGTCCACTTTCACACCGTGGATCGTGAGCAGATTTGTGACAATCTCCACGTCTTTGATCTCTGGGACGTTGCGCAGTTCGGAGGGTTCGCTGCCCAGCAGGGAAGCAACCATCGATTTAGGGACCAGGTTTTTGGCGCCCCGGACGTGTACTTCGCCCTGCAGGGGCTTACCACCTTGGATGGTGAGCAGCTTTGCCATGGAGTCGAGAGGTCCCTTCAGATCAGGTCAGCGGATTCTCAGCCATGCCACTGTACCCGATCAACATGCGCATTCCCCGAGGTCTGACATGACCAACCAGACACCTACACTTTGGCGGGCAGTGTCTTGGGCTTCAGACGCAGACGGGCGGCCTCGTAGGCTCCGATGGCTTCATCCTGACGCAGGGTCAGGGAGATGTCGTCAAGACCCTCCATCAAACGCCAACGTGTGTAGTTGTCGAGGTCGAAGCTGGTGTCCACGGATCCGCACCGTACTGTGCGGGACTCCAGGTTCACGGTGATCTCCGTGGTGGGGTCCTTCTCCAGCTCTTTCCAGATGAGTTCGACGTCGGGTTGGGCCACTTTGGCCGCCACGAGGCCTTGTTTGGCTGAGTTGCCGTAGAAGATATCGGCGAATCGGGATGAGATGACGACTTTGAAGCCGTAGTCCTTTAGCGCCCAGACTGCGTGTTCTCGGGAGGAGCCGGTGCCGAAATCTGGTCCGGCGACCAGCACAGTGGCACCTTTGTAGGCTTCCTGGTTGAGCACGAAGTCTGGGTTTTTGCGCCAGGCGTAGAACAGTGCGTCCTCGAACCCGGTTTTTGTGATGCGCTTGAGGAATACTGCGGGGATGATTTGGTCAGTGTCCACATTGGACTGTTTCAGCGGTACACCGGTGCCGGTGTGGGTGATGATGGGTTCCATGGGGTGCTCCAGTGCTAGTTCCGGCGGCGGGGCGGCTCCGCTCGCCTGTGAAGCCGGCTCGCACCGGCCATCGCGCCTCAAGCTATGCAGGGGCCGGTTCAGGTAGTAGGACATCGGAGGGTGCGGAGAGGGTGCCGCGAATTGCTGTGGCGGCAGCGACAACGGGTGAGACCAGGTGGGTGAGTCCACCTTTGCCCTGGCGGCCTTCGAAGTTCCTGTTCGAGGTTGAAGCGCACCGCTCCCCTGGCGCCAGCTGGTCGGGATTCATGCCGAGGCACATGGAGCAGCCGGCGAACCGCCACTCCGCTCCGAAGTCTTTGAAGACCCGGTCCAATCCTTCAGCTTCGGCTTCCAAGCGGACCTGCGCTGAACCTGGCACCACAATCATGCGCACTTGGGGGTCCTTCTGCCGACCCTTGATGATCTCCGCTGCCAGGCGTAAGTCTTCGAGCCGAGAGTTGGTGCAGGATCCAAGGAAGACGGTGTCCACCCGTATGTCTTTCATGGGCGTGCCGGGCTCCAGGCCCATGTACTGCAGAGCTCGCTCGGCAGATTCGCGGTCTACGGGGTCGTCGAAGTCGGTGGGCTGCGGGACGGACTCGTTCAGTCCCACACCTTGGCCCGGATTGGTGCCCCAGGTGACGAAGGGCTCGAGTGTGTCGGCGTCAATCGTGACCTCGGCGTCGAACTCGGCACCGTCTTCGGTGCGCAGAGAACGCCAGTACTGCACTGCAGCGTCCCAGTCCTCGCCAGTGGGCGCATGCGGACGGCCCTTGACGTACTCAAAGGTTGTTTCATCGGGGCCGACCATCCCTGCACGAGCACCGGCTTCGATGCTCATATTGCAGATGGTCATCCGCGCTTCCATGGAAAGCTGTTCAACCGCGGTGCCGCGGTATTCCAGGACGTAGCCCTGGCCTCCGCCGGTTCCGATCTTCGCGATGACCGCCAGGATGATGTCTTTGGAGCTGACTCCGGGCTGCAGTGTCCCGTTAACGGTTACAGCCATGGTTTTGAAGGGCTTGAGGGAAAGTGTCTGAGTAGCCAGGACATGTTCGACCTCGCTGGTGCCGATACCCATGGCCAGGGATCCGAATGCTCCGTGGGTGGAGGTGTGTGAGTCTCCACAGACCACAGTCATTCCCGGCTGGGTCAGACCCAGCTGCGGTCCCACCACATGCACGATCCCCTGGTTGGCGTCGCCCAGGGAGTGCAGCCGGATGCCGAACTCCTCGCAGTTGGCACGCAGAGTGTCTACCTGGATGCGGCTGACGGGATCGGCGATCGGCTTGTCGATCTCCAGGGTGGGGGTGTTGTGGTCCTCAGTGGCGATGGTGAGGTCAGGCCGCCGGACCGGGCGTCCTGCTAGCCGGAGGCCTTCAAATGCCTGTGGACTGGTGACCTCGTGAACCAAGTGCAGGTCGATGTAGAGGAGGTCGGGCGAACGTTGCCCGTCTTTGTCTTCTCCCCGGACCACGACGTGGTCACGCCACACCTTCTCCGCCAAGGTCAGCGGTTTGTCGCTGGCAATCTCCACCATGAGTTCCTCCAGAAATCTGTGGGCGTCGTCGTAATTTTCAGGGTGGTGAAAAACGACGACGCCGGCCCGGTAGGGCTTCGCTTATCTAGGGAACCATTGTTGCCTGGGAGCCTCTAGAACAGCGTGCCCACATCTCAATATGTGAGACCCGCGCTAGACTGTCCTGCATGGCCGAGAAATCTGCGTCCTCAACGGGCCCACGTCCCGACTCACCCAGACCTCTGCACTCTCCCTCCGGCATCGGTGTGATCGACAAGTCCGTCATGATTATGGACGCCTTGGAGGCCGGGCCGGCCACGTTGGCCCAGCTGGTGGAATGCACCGGCCTGGCTCGTCCCACGTTGCACCGCCTGGCCTCTGCCTTGGTCCACCACAGGTTTCTTTCCCGGGACGTCCGCGGACGGTATGTGATTGGTTCACGCTTGGCGGAGCTTGCTGCTGCCGCTGGGGATGACCAGCTGGTGTCCGCAGCCGGCCCTATCCTGCTGAAGCTCCGTGATGTGACTGGTGAATCGACTCAGATCTTTCGCCGCCAGGGTGAGGCGCGGGTTTGCGTGGCTTCTGCCGAGCGTCCTATCGGCTTACGGGACTCCATTCCGGTGGGAACGCAGTTGTCCATGAAGGCTGGCTCTGCTGCGCAGGTCCTCTTGGCTTGGGAGGATCACGAACGTCTGGTGGAGGGTCTGTGGCGGGCTCGGTTCACCCCCACTGTCTTGGCGGGTGTGCGCCGCCGTGGTTGGGGAGAGTCTCTTGGCGAACGGGAACCCGGGGTGGCTTCAGTATCGGCACCTGTGCGCGGACCCTCGGGCAGGGTTATTGCTGCGGTGTCCATTTCCGGGCCCATTGAAAGGCTCTCCCGTCAGCCCGGCAGGAAGTTCGCCGGCGTCGTCGTCGCCGCCGCCCATCAGCTCACCGAGCTTGTCCGGGCAAATCCCGATGCTAACCATGGACTTCAGGACGCTGACGACTGACGGCCGTTAATCCCTCCGTCACGTATGCCGCTTAGGATGTCCTCTGTGACTGCTCAAGTGAAGAATATTTCTGTTATTGGTACTGGTTATCTTGGTGCTACCCATGCTGCGTGTATGGCTGAGCTGGGGTTCAACGTGGTCGGGGTGGATATCGACCCGGAGAAGATCGCCTCCCTCTCCGCAGGAGACCTGCCCTTCCACGAACCCGGCCTCCCAGATCTGATCCGCAAACACGTGGAATCCGGGAAGCTACGCTTCACCACCGACCTCAACGACGTCGGCGCCTGGGCCGATGTCCACTTCATCGCCGTAGGCACCCCCCAAGTCAAGGGCGGCACCGGGGCCGATATGACCTACGTCGATGCAGCCACCACCAGCCTCACCCAAGCCATCACCAAAGACTCCCTCATCGTCGGTAAATCCACTGTCCCAGTCGGCACCGCCGCCCGCCTCGCCGACCTCGTCCAGGACACCAAAAACCCCGGGGTCAACGTCTCCCTGGCCTGGAACCCTGAATTTTTGCGCGAAGGCTTCGCCGTAGAAGACACCATCACCCCCGACAGGTTAGTGGTCGGCACCACCCACGAGGACGACGAAGCAGTCCTCCGGCAGGTCTACGCCGAAGCCCTCAACCGCAACACCCCGTGGATCAGCACCGACTACCAGACCGCGGAACTAGTCAAAGTCGCCGCCAACGCGTTCCTGGCCACCAAGATCAGCTTCATCAACGCCTTCGCAGAAGTCACCGAAACCGTCGGCGGTGACATCACCACCCTGGCCGATGCCATCGGCCACGACACAAGGATCGGACGTAAATTCCTCAACGCCGGAGTCGGCTTCGGCGGCGGGTGCCTACCCAAAGACATCCGAGCCCTACAAACCCGGGTCGCGGAACTCGGACTGGATCATTCGATGCGGTTCCTTGATGAAATGGACCAGATCAACCTGCGCCGGCGTAAAAAGGCCGTCGCCCTGGCCTTCGACCTGTTAGGCCAAGACGTCATCGGTAAAAAGATCGCCGTCCTGGGTATCACGTTCAAACCCCTCTCCGATGACGTGCGCGACTCCCCCGGCCTCGACGTCGCCGCCAGGCTCTTCAACGCCGGTGCTGACGTACAGGTTTATGACCCCCAGGGAAGCCACAACGCCGCTAAACGCTACCCCCGCATCACCTACACCCCCACCCTAGATGAGGCCGTCACCGGGGCAGAACTGGTCATCCTCACCACCGAATGGGACGAGTTCAAAACCCTCACCCCAGAAAACCTCAACAACAAAGTCACCACCCGCCGCATCATCGACGCCCGCAACGTCCTCAACCCCCACCAATGGGAAAACGCAAACTGGACCTTCACCCAACTCGGCCGCAAAACCACCCACTGAACACCGGAGAGCGGTTACTCGCTGCGCATAGAATCCCAGCCGCGGTGGGTTCCTAAGGTTTCAGCGCTCACCCCGGCCGGACCGGACTCGATCGAACCAAGACGGCGGAATCCCTCTGGGAGCGGAACCTCGGGCGGAAATGCGGCTAGGAGGGCGAAATCCTCCCCTCCGGTGAGGACCCAATCGCGGCAGACCGAATCTGACAACCCGAGCTGCCGGGCAACTGGCTCCAACACCCGGGCCTCTGCGGCCAGAGCGGCGTCATCGAATGTGATCCGCACATCCGAGGCTCGGGCGAGGCGGCTGCAGTCGCGCATCAGTCCGTCGCTGAGATCCATTCCCGCGGATGCCTGCGCGCGGACCGCCGTGACCCCGGCAGTCAGTGGGGGCTGTGGCCGCTTCTGCGCAGCGACGCATTGTGCCGCAATGCCAGTGAGGGCTTCCCAAGCGTGGGCAGCGGGTTCGCTCGACACCGGTTTCATGGACTGCTCCAGCAGGGCCAGCCCTGCCGCCGCGTACCCGAGAACTCCGGAAACGGCTAGCACATCGCCGGCCCTGGCTCCGTCACGTTTGAGCAGGCGGCCTTTCTCGCGGGGCTCGCCGAGGGCGGTAATGGTGACTGACATTTCTGGACCAGAACCGAGGTCTCCGCCGGCCACCACGCACTGCTGCGCGCCGGTCTGGCTGCAGGCTCGGACCACACCTTGGTAGAAGTCTCTGACCCAATCCACCGAGAACTCCGGAGGCAGCGTCAGGCTGATCAGCAGTGCCGTCGGGGTGGCTGCCATAGCATTGAGATCCGAGAGGTTCTGCGCTGCAGCTTTGGTCCCCACATCCTGTGGCCATTCCTTCGCCGGGGATCCGGCCCACCATTGCCGCCGGAAGTCTTGGCCTTCGCTGAGGGTGTCGGTGGTGATAACTGTCTGGGCGCTGAAACAGGTGAGTACGGCGGCGTCGTCCCCAGGTCCGAGGAACAGACCGGGACGCCCAGCATTATGCGGGTCGATCACGCGGCGGAGCACCTCCACCACGGCGTCTTCACCAGCCTGAGAAACGGTGAGCGGGTCGTGTGGCATGGAAGTCATCTTGCCACGGGCAGTAGCCTCGATGGCGATCACGATTACGATGAACCCATGCCTTCCCTCCCCTGGGCACGAGCTGCTGCCGGTGCCAATACCTATGACCACGCTGCCGAGGCCGTCTTACCCACTGTTTACGAACGCACCACGGCTGCAGCCATGAAGGCCGAAGCCATCAATCTGGGTCAGGGATTCCCCGATGGCGAAGGCCCTCAGTGGATGCGGGCTGCTGCGGCAGAGGCGATCACCTCTGATGCGGGGCCGACCAATCAGTATCCGCCGGGAATCGGGCTGCCCGTTCTCCGCGATGCGGTCGCTGCACATCAAGAAGCCCACTATGGGATCACGTTGGATCCTGCCCACCAGGTGTTGTTCACGACTGGAGCCACTGAGGGAATCGCCGCGAGCATCTTGTCCTTCGCGGAACCTAGCAGTGAGGTGGTGGCCTTCGAGCCGTGGTACGACTCCTATGGAGCTATGGTGGCGTTGGCTGGCGCTGAGTTGCGGACCGTCCCTTTGGAGGCCCCCGAATTCCGGCCGGACATTGCCGGCTTGCGCGCGGCGGTCACGGAGCGGACCTCGATGATTCTGTTGAACTCGCCGCATAATCCGACCGGCGCAGTCTTCACAGCGGAGGAGATGACCGAGATTGTGGCCATCGCACGTCAGGCGGGGGCTGTGGTGATGAGCGATGAGGTCTATGAGCACCTCACCTTTGATGCTGCACCCCACACGCCGGTGCTTTCCGTCCCAGGGGCCGAGGACACTGCTGTAGCTGTCAGCTCGGTCGGTAAGTCCTTCTCCTTGACGGGGTGGAAAGTCGGTTGGGTGACCGGCAGTGCGAGCCTGGTGAACCGCGTCCGCGGGGTCAAGCAGTTCCTGTCCTTCACCTCTGCCCCGGCTTATCAATGGGCCACCGCTCAAGGTTTGGAAGACGACCGCGGGTTCTTCGCGGAGAATCAGCAGCAGCTTCAGGGTGCCCGTGACATGGTGATGTCAGGGCTGACCGCCACAGGACTGCGCCCCTTCCGCCCAGCGGCCGGGTATTTCATTCTGGCTGATGTCTCCGCCGTGACGGATAAGACGGCGGCGGAGTTCGCGGCGGAACTGGTGGAACATGCGGGGGTCGGCGCGATCCCCGTGTCGGCTTTGACTCTGCCGAGCACCCAGCAGGAGCCCGACAATGCACTGAACTACCTGCTGAGGTTCGCGTTCTGCAAGGACGATGAAGTTCTGGAACGTGCCTTGAGCCGACTCGGCAAGTGGATTCGCTAACCTGAGTCCATGCCTATGACACACCATCGACGCACGCGGATAGTTGCCGCCGGCCGGCCGCACGAGCCGAATTCGCCGGTCAACCCAGCTGTTGACTTCACCTCGACCTTTACCTACCGGCCCAGTGTGGAGTACCCGCAGGTCTACGCGAGGGAGGGGATCCCCAGTTTCGAGCCGCTGGAGGAGCTGCTGGCCGAGCTGGAGGACGGGGCCCATGGCCTGCTGTTCTCCTCCGGCCAATCCGCAATTTCCGCCATGCTGAGTCAACTGCCGCTGGGGGGACACCTTATTATTCCGCAGCACGCCTATATGGGGTTTGCGTCAATGGCCCAGCACATGGCGGATAAGGGCCTGTTCACACTTCACCGTGTGAACATCGCTGACACCGAGCAGGTGCTCGCCACCGTCCGCAAGGTTGCTGCCGATGCTCATGCCGCAACCACGAAAGCCACTCTTTGGATTGAGTCGCCGACCAACCCCATGCTCGAAGTCGCGGATGTGCCTGTGCTTCTGGCAGAAGCCAAGGCGCTGGGGGTGACAACAGCGGTCGATAACACGTTCGCGACGCCGTTGCGGCAGAATCCGCTCCACCACGGAGCAGATGTGGTCATCCATTCGGTGACCAAATTCCTCTCCGGACACTCCGACGTCATCATGGGGGCTGCTGTCACAAACGACGCCGAACTCAACGCCGAACTCCGAGCGCATCGGAACCTCCACGGCACCATTCCTGGGCCCATGGAGGTATTTCTCGCCTTGCGCGGGGTCCGCACTCTGGCTGTGCGACTTGATGCGGCTGAACGAAATGCCGGCTATTTGGCGTCCCGGCTCAGTGAACTCCTCGGCGAGGATTCCCTCCCCTTGGTAGCAGTTTCCTATCCGGGGTTGCCGGACCATCCGCAGTTCGACCGGGCAACTCAGTTGCTGCGCGGATTTGGTGCGATTATCACAGTGGAGATGACGAGTAAGCAGACTGCTGATGCCGTGTTGGAAAACATGGAGGTGTGGACCCCCGCCACCAGCCTCGGAGGGGTGGAGTCCTTGGCAGAGCGTCGGCGGCGCCACCCCGGGGAACCCGAGACCGTCCCGGAAGGCCTCATCCGCCTCTCGGTGGGTATAGAAGATCCTGAGGACTTGTACACAGACCTGCTGCATGCGATGCGGTCTGCCGCTGAGAACTGATCATCCAAAAAATCCAGGGATGGGTGAAGCCCTCCGACGGCGGGCAGGGGGTCCTACCGCCGGAGAGCGGACTATGGAGCTGAGCTTCTGCGCTCAGCATGGTGAGGTTCGCGACTCTGCGCCTCACCTAGTAGGCACCAGATCCGGTCACCACCGCCTGAACGGTGCGGAGGATGATGCGGGCATCGGAGGCAATGGACCAGTTCTCGATGTAGTAGAGATCCAGACGCAAGGACTCTTCCCAACTCAGATCAGAGCGTCCATGGACCTGCCACAGACCAGTGATCCCGGGTTTCACCATGAGCCGGCGGTCAGCGCGCTCGTCGTAGGCCGCGACCTCCCCAGGTAGTGGCGGACGCGGTCCCACAACTGACATGTCGCCCCGAAGTACATTGATGAACTGGGGCAGTTCGTCAAGACTGAATCGTCGGATAAAGCGACCCACACGGGTAGTTCGAGGATCACTGCGCATCTTGAACATCACGCCATTGCCATTTGACTGAGCCATCAGTTCAGCGCGCTTCTGCTCGGCATCCACGCACATGGAACGGAACTTGAGCATGGTGAACCGGCTATGGTCCAGTCCGATCCGCCGTTGTTTGAACAGGATGGATCCCCTGCTGTCCACCACGATCGCGAGGCTGATCACCAGCAACACCGGAGAGATGATCGCAAGGACAACACAGGAGAAGACGATGTCGAAAAGTCGCTTGAGAAATGCGGATACTCCACGCATCCTGGCGTGCTCTACATGAACCATGGCTAGTCCGGCAACTGACTCTGTGCGCAACCGCCACCGCGCGACATCGCCAAGTCCCGAGGCTACAGCCAATCCAACATCGAGGTCCGCTAGATCCCAGGTGAGGCGTCGGAGCGCCTGCGGGTCTAGTGCGTCCGCTCCTGCCACCACGACCAGATCCGCGCCAGTCCTCAAGACTGCGTCTCGGGCTGAGGCGACCATGTCGAATTGCTGGCCGTTCGAAAGTTCAGCTCCGCCGGTTGCGGACGTGACGACGTCGACCACCGCGTAGCTTGAGTTTGAGGCTCTCATTTGAAGCTCAGCTGCTATGTGCACGCTCTTGTCCGCGCTGCCGACTACGACGACGCGACGAGTACCCATTCGGGCTCCGGTAGATCGCGCGACCAGAGTGAACCATAGGGCGCGCACCACGATGAGCCCCAAGAATGCGAACGGGATGGTGACCAACAGGTGCATCCGCGCTGCCTCCCATGGAAGCAGGATGCCCACGACCGCAGATGCACTGGCGATGATCACTGAGGCAGTGACCACTGACCGAATGAGTGGCCCCGTCTGGACTCCTCTTACCCGGTAGGCACCGCACGTGATGAGAAGAACCATCCACGCAGTCATCAGCAAACCGGTTGTCAAAGGGCTGCTGACTGCTTGAAAACTGTTGGTCCACGGTGCCGCCGAAGTGAACAGTACCGCCGCCACCATAGTTAGCGTGTCGGAGCTAACGAGGATCGCGGATTGCCGGGCGCGCCATCGACGAGCTCGGTCCGGATCTGATGTCGGCAGGGCCGTTGGCGTATCAAAGTCAGTTGTCTGGCGAAACAGCGTCGTTGATGTCTGAGCCGTGCTGTGCGTATCTAAACTCATATCGTTGCCCCCTGCAACTTGTAGCGACCGACTGAAAATTCGGGCATGAGGTGCCTAGCCCATCCTGTGATCGGACCCATGGCCTTTTCTCTCTGGCCGGAGTCGATGGTGCTGTGAGATGTGGAAATATCGTGTGAATCGAGAGCTTTTGAGTACAGCGCCGAGGAGACAGGACAGGATCGTTCAGCCACGACGGCCCACTGCTCGCAGAATGCCGCTTGCGCCCACCATGAGGGCTGACCCATGAGCCCCTTGCCGGACACTGTCGGTTAGCGCACGGGCACCGCTGGCCCAGGCCCGCGACTCAAAAGCTCCCCGAGCAACGATCGAGGCCATGAAATCGGCCGCTGGCTTGACCGAGACCTCGTTTTCGAGCGTGCGGAGCCACTCCATGCTTGCCTGCCAGTCCTGCCGCTTGGAGAAGGAGGAAGCTCTCTGCTGCGTGACGCGGACTAGCACCTCGGGAAGCTGTTGAACAGAAAAACCAGCGGCGTCGAGTCGGATCATCCAATCCCAGTCCTGGTGCCGGGTGAGCTGCTCATCCCAGGGGACCTCAAGAACTGCTTCGCGGCTGCAGAGCAACGTTGAGGTCTGCATGAACCGCTGCCGGACTTTGACCGTGGACTGGTCCAGAACATAGTCCGCAAGTGATTCACTGCTGGGTTCGTGCAACCTGTCCGGAACTATACGACTGCTGGAGCCCACGAGCATCGCACGTGAAGAGACGACAGTGTCTCCAGAAGCGTGGGGCAACTGCACGGCCGTCTTCTCTGTGAGCCATTCGTCGTCCTCATCAAGGAACGCCAGGTATGGAGTTTCCGCGAACTGAGCGCCAAGGTTCCGCGCGGTGGCCCCTCCGACACCGCCGGCAGTCTTGACCAGTGAACACGCAAGACCTTCAAGCTTATTGCTGACATGGTCGAAGGAGTCCGGGTCATCAACGACGACGAGAGGGTGGACAGCTTGGTTTTGGCGCAGAACGGAAGACACTGCGCGACGCAGGCCGGGACGCCCGGTGGTAGGAATGATTGCTGTGACGTGTGGGGTTTTCATCAGGCTCTCCTCAACAGGACTGTGCTCAGGTGGAGGGGTGTGATGAAGCAGAAGATGTCAGTCAGACTGCGGGGAAAACGAGGAAGGTGCGCTGACCACTCCGGATGTGTCCGCCCCGGGGACCGCGGGCCACTCAACCGCTTTTCTGAAACCCGATCCCGGAGGCGTCTCAACTGCTGCCTCATCCGAATCGAGCTAGCTGCTCGGAGTGATAGCGTGCGCTGCGGAGATCAGGTGTATCCCTCTGGGTATACAGTCACCTGATCCGATGCCACGCATAGGTGCCGCAGAATCCGCGGCTGATCCCGCATGTGGCGTCTGCAGAAGAGCCTTCGCTGTTCCGCCATCACTGCTGGACGGAGAAGCGAGAGGAAGATGGCCGTGGAAAGGCCGACCAATCACTAAACGATTCTTAATTGACCCAACGTAAACATTTTGTTTTGCGCAGGTTAAATCACCCTGATTACGCATATTGCCCCCTGTTAGAAATTCCACGCGCCTCTTATAGAAGCACTGTGAACACTCTATTTAAGGACGAATATCCGGGACAATAGTTATATTTACGTAAGGTTTTAATTCTTTTTAGTTAGTTGGCGCGAACTGGGACTGCGGTGACTGTACACTTTCCGCGAAGGCCCTGCGAGCTACTGCACATTCCCTGCTTAAGGGATAAGGAGGCATTAGGTAATCTCCGCAATCTTCATGAGCGCAACTGGTGATATCCGCACAGTGGGAACACAGCAAGCACGCCAGGACCAGCGCCCAATGAGGTTGTTAACTGCGCTGACGAGGGACTTTAGAGCGGGAGACGGTGCTCGCAAAGGTTTCGGAGCGCAGACTGCAAAGAAGTCAGCACGCGGGTGAATGTCCGGCTCAGTGAGTGAGCAGGTCCAAGCCGATGAGCTCGACTCGGTTCGCGCAACCGAAGCGCTTCAGCAGACCCGAGACTGTTGACTCGACCGTCCGGGGGGACACACTGAGCATTCGGGCAATAGCGCGCGTGGTGTCGCCCCGGTGGAGCGCTTCGAGAACAGAACGCTCCCGCGAACATAGGGTGAGATCATCGAAGGTGTTGATCAGCCATGAGGGCTCTGTGAGCTCCTGCCGTAAAGACAACACAATCTTGGCGACTCGAGCGCGTATCACGTTATCAAGTTGGTCACGTCGAGCCCACAGGGCGGCCATGATCGTGAGCCCGAAATGCTGAGAACCTGCTGCGATAAAGACCTCTGCGGTCTCAACTGCTAGGCGGTCCTCGTCGGTCGTCAGGGCTTCCGCGAGCCTGTAGATCATGCTCGGCCGTCCTGGCTGGTCTCCCCAGGGAGCCTCTAGGATCAGTCCAGCCGCCTCTGTCGACATCCCTAGCACTGAAAGGAGGAGAAGTTGTTGCTCTTGGAGGAGCTCTGATTCCTCACGAGCTTGCCGTGCGAGGGGCAGCAAAGCGGATGCAACCACTGGCGTAGGAGGCCCACTCCCAATAAGCGCCATACCCTGTGTTGCTAACCGGAGGGAGGGTATTCCCCGTTTGACGTCTCCACTACCGATGAGTGGGCTGCAGTGGCGACGCGCCCTTGCTCCGGTCTCTTCATCTAGGTAGGACGCAGTGGCCATGACAAGCGAGGCGCTGAAAGGCACTAATCCGTAGGGATCACTCATGCCGAATGCCCGCAGGGCGGCCGATGCGTGCAAATGCGCGCTCTGCATTCGGTCCTGCTGCATGGCCACGATAGTTGCCACAACGTTGGCAACCCCGGGAAGTGCGGGACCCCCGAGGGTCCTTCCATTCCACGTTTGAAAGTGAACGCGCATCATGTCGGTTCGCCATCCCTGAGCCGTCACGATGAGCAGCAGTACAGCGACCACGGCTTCTTCGATATCGGGGTGTCCGCCTTCGCGGATCAGGTCATCCAGAAGGGAGGACAACACAAGCCTTCCCCGCTCTGGATGCATGCGAAGCCCGAGCTTGACACCGACCCACAGCTGGGCGGTGACGGATTCCTCCCAGGTTCCGTGCACGCGAGTCTCCAGCAACTCTCGCACCCAGTCCTCGGGCTCCTGCGTTTGGGTGACTGCGATCACCCGTTCGAGGGATGGGGCGCTGGCGGCCGCACCGAGAGCGGTGAGCCGTCCGACGATAGGCCCTGCGATCTCCGGATGGAACAGACTCATGCGTCGGGCGAGGATCAAGGACTCACGCAGTGTCTTCTCATCTATAGCGTCGCCAAGGGAGTGATCACTCTGCCTCAACAGGAGATTCAGCTCATCGCTGGCACCTGCGATATTGCCCTGTGCATATTCGGCTCGCGCTCGAAGTGCCCGCATCACCGGAGGAATGGTGGCCAGCGCCTGGCTGAGCACCCCGACCTGCTCATACCACCCATGATTGATGCACACCCGCGCCGCCCATTGAGCTCGGAGAGAAGGAATGGGCTCGCCTGATTTGGCTGCCCAACACACCAGAGCCGCTTCCGACAGCGCGCTGCCGGTGAGTCGCGGAATTCTCTTTCCATAGGCATACCACAAAGTCATCGCCCCGACATCGCGGACCACTCTGCGAACGGCCTCGCGCAGGGCCTCTGGCTGGATTCGCAAGTCAACGCTTCCCAGCCGCGCCTTGTAGTCTGGGCCAAGAATCCCTTGATGCCTGAGGCTGAGCACCACGTCATCGGAGAACTCTTCGACGGCCCACTGCTCAGGAATCCGTCCAGCGACAGCTGTGAGCCGCAGAAGTGTTCTCTCTGCTTCGGTCAATCCGCTCTGGAGGTGACCGCTCTCCTTTTCCAGAGCGTCATGGAGGGGCTTTTCATCTGGTTCCCACATCCACATATCGTCGCGCTGCCGGAGGACACCCTGCAGGATAGAGGCCTCAACGACGCGGCGCGCCAGTGCCACGTGGCCTCCGCTGAGGGCGCGAATGCGGCGCTGCGATGTGGTTGACACGCGGGCTCCAACCCATGCTTCAAGGGCGCGTCCCATCCCCTGCTCGCTGAGGAGCCGCGGAAACAGCTCGACCAGTGCCCCAGCCTCTTGCAGGGCCATCGAGAGCTCGCACTTTTCTGCGAGATGACGCATGGGAAGCAGGAGTCGTAGCCATCCACGGCCCGCAAATTCATGAAGCAGCGCTGCGGTGGCACCGTCCATGAGGTTTGCGAATTCGGCGACAACCCAGGGAACGGAGCCACTCGCCACGAATGCCTCACGTGACCATTGCTCAAGTCGATCTGCTAAAGGATCAGACGTCGACGGACCGCCGGGACCATTGGCGGCATCAAGTGCTGCCCCAAGTGCGCAGGTCCTTGATCGGTAGCCATGCGTCACGTCTACGGAGAGCGCGGGGGCGTGTTCACCAAGACGAGCAACGACGTCGTCCAGGCACCACAGACCGGGAAGAACGAGGGCCACGTTCTGCGAGGAAGGGACCCTCAGTATCTCGTCGACTATCTCGGCTGCAGGCTCAAGTCCTGGTGATTCTATACCTCGAGAACGAATAGTCATGGCTACTCGCCACCGCCCCCAGTGAGTCTGGCGAGAAGCTGAAGTCGGGAACCCACGCCGAGCTTTCGGTAGATGCTGCGAATATGTGCTTGGACCGTTCGGACAGAGATACCCAATTCGCTTCCCACCTCAACTGCGTTCGCACCGTCAGCAAGCAAGACTGTGACATGGGCCTCTCGATCAGAGAGCAGCTCTACGATGTCAGACCTCAGCTGGGGAGCGCCAGGATGCTCGGTGATCCTGTCCACGCAGAATCTGAAGGCGGGGTGGCCCGGTATCGGTTCAGCGAGCATTTCTGCTCCGGCCGGTGGTCCACACTCCAGATAGGCCTCGACGCGGCCCACAACCTCCGGTTCGACTCCGGCCGTGCGCGCTAAGACAACAAGCTCTCGCAGAACACCTGCTGGCAGGAGGCTCGCGCGGCGCAACAGAAGGCATCGCATGGAGGTCCGCCACATTCCCGGCGCTAACGGCCGCGCATCAGCGGTGCTGTACAGAGTGGGAATCAGGTCGCGTGCCGGCACGTGAAGCAACCGCCCGAGAATTGCGACCACCTCAACGCAGACGTCACTGAACGTCCTGCCGAACGAAGGGACGCTGATGCCAGCGGGCCCAAAAATCTCTTCCGATCTCGGTCCAGAGATCACAAAGTCGAGCGCCTCAAGCAGCCTCCGGGACACATTTCCCAAGGGCAGCCCTACCTCGAACTGGAGCCAGAGGTCATCCAACTCAACTCGAAGAATCTCGGAGTCGACCCCGCACACAATGTGTTTGAGGGCGAGTAGGGCTTGATCAGTAATGGCGTGCTGCAGCCTGCGCTCGGCCGTTTCCCCCACCATCCACTCATGGGGAAGCACGTGCTCATCTGGGAAAGCCAATACGCGCGCCAAACCCACCCGTTCGAGGATCCACGTCGTTGCAATGATCGGCAGTTCGGCAGCGCTGATACTCATGATGACAGCTAGAGAAGACCGAGCACGTTCACCGTCGCCTGCCAGTACTGCTGCATAGGCATCGAGCGCTGCGCAACTGGCGTCTGCGAGAAGTTGTGCGTCTACTACATATTGGCCGAGGTCGCTGGCCTCCTGCGGCCGGTGACGGGATGGGGCCAACGGCCCGGTGGGTGGCTGGAAAGTCCTCAAATAGCCTTCGGGCGCGAAATCTTCCAGCATTTCCAGTCTTCGCGACAGATCAGCCAGAACCGAATTGTCACTACTTGGGGCGGAGAGCAAAGCTGAACGGATGAACGCCTCAACCGCTGAGACATCGGCTGTAAAATCTGCCGGTGAATCCCGCTGCACAAGGGTGTCCAGCGCCGTTCTTGGCGCTCCCCTGACGGCCAGGACGCTGGCCTCGATTCCCAATACCCTGGGATCGCTCTTGGGTATGTCACTGACAAGGAACCATGCTTGGTCAAGAAGGCCACTCTCAAGATGCTCTCCCGCAGCGAAGAGAGCGGCGTCCGTGTCAGGCACATGGGACTGGATACGGTAGTGCAGAATCCCCGCTGAGGTTTCTTGTTCAGCGAGACCATCGTGACCAATGGACAACACCAGTGCGTGTCGATGCCAGGCCCGTGCCAAATGCACGTGGGACCCGCGAAGGGTAAGCAGTCCCGCTTCTTCACACCAGTACACCATGTCACGCGTTTCGGCATCCGCGAAGAGGTTCACGATGGGGATTCGCTCGGCAAGTGCCACCTGTCGAAGCAACTCGACGACGCCTTCGCTGAGAATACTCTCAATTTCTTGCCTGAAGGCGTCAGCCCCGCGACGGTCGAGCCAAATAGGCGACCGGAGAATGGCGCTTCGCGCGTTAATCGTGGCGATCCACCCTTCATGGCGCCCTGTGACAGCCACAACGATCAGGTCTTCTGTCAAAGAGCCGGTCACGCTCTGCAGATAGCTCTGGAGTGCCGATGTCGGAGGGGCACCCAGTACTTCCTCCAAGAGCCCTTTGACCTCCTCATCGGCAAGAGCATTGAGCTTGAGGGGGAGGCCACGGTCTCCATGGACCGATCGGCTCAACTGAGAGCCGATGTTGGACTCAGATGAACATGTAGCAATGACACCTACCCACTGCGCGGCGATCACCAGCCGAAGCACTTCAAGGGAGTCCTCGTCGAAAAGGTCCACATCGCGGAAAACTAGAGTTCTCGTGAGCCGGCTCTCAAGCATTCCGTTGCCGAGCGTGGATCCGTGGAGCTTGGAGACAGCCTCTGCTGGCGTGTCGATTCCTGGAGCGTCAAAGGCTTTGAGGCGCCTGCGCAGAGATCTTCCAGAAACTGAGGACGTAGAACACAGTTCAAACTGGGACCCAAGCAGGGTTTCTAGATCTTGAATGAAGCGCCCCTTGCCTGCACCAAAGGGCCCTAGTAGCAGAACAAAAGGGGCCTTCACACCGTTGTAGTGCTGAACCGTTTGCCTCAGCGCATCAGCCTTGAGCATGTCAATCCCCCTGGATCACAATATGGTACTCACTGCCTACTGCGCTGCCAATAAGGACATCGGTCCACCTATCCCAGAGTTCCGCAAGTCGGATGCGCTGACCAATCGCGCCTCCTTCCACTCCTCGCCCAGCAGGAGTAGCATATAGTATATCTCTTTATACAACATGAATTATGTCATTTTTATTTTGACCTTGATCCCCAAAATACTTTAGGGGCAAGCTCATCGCCCCCTCTAAAATGAGGCCGAAACCTACACAGGACTCGCGGACAAACCTGAAGCCTCGTGGCGCAGACTGGCCCACTTCGAACGATTTCCCCTCGCAACCAGGCAGCGAAGCAGCCACCCAGTGCTCTTATTCGGAGCAGGTGGGCGACCTGGATGGTATTACACCAAAGAGTTTTCGCAGAGGCTCGAGGAGGCACTTGCGTGAGGACGATGCTCGCCCACCCTTAGTCGACCCCTAGCTTGAGCCAAGGCCTGCACTAACCTCTCATGACCATATTTCTGTGTTTTTGGGCTAGATAGTGTTGCAAACACAGATAAACACAGATAAAGTCGGTCCAATCCCACATTTGTGTGGTTCGCATCACTTTTAGGAGACGGCATGGCGCAGCTCACACCGGAACGACATCACAGCATCCTTGCTCGCCTTAAGGATGGTCCCGTTACCGTGCAGGTGTTGGCTGACCGGCTGCAGGTGAGTAAGGAGACAATCCGCCGCGATCTGGACTTGCTGGAGAGCCAAGGAAGTCTGCAACGAGTTCATGGTGGCGCAGTTCCAGCTGGTTCTGTGTCTCGGGCAGAAACGTCTCGGCACGACAGGCTCGGTCGCCACACAGCACAGAAGCAGCGGATCGCTGAGGCCGCTCTGCGTTTCTTACCGCCCGCTGATGGGGGGTCTATGATTTTCGATGCAGGTACCACTACAGAGGCACTGGCAGATCTGTTAGCAGTAGAGTCCTCGCTGGACGGCCACCATCGTTACCTCATCACGAACGCTGTTCCCATTGCCCAGAAGCTCTCCGCAGCTTCCGGAGTCCAGGTCGAGATTCTCGGCGGAAGCATCCGGGGCGTGACCGGAGCCGCGGTCGGTCCGGACACCGTCAGTGCTCTGCAAAGCCGCCGCGCCGATGTGGTGTTCATAGGCGCCAACGGGGTTGACGCGGCTTTCGGCCTCAGCACTCCTGACAGCTCAGAAGCTGCAGTAAAGTCCGCACATATCTGCGCGGCCCGCCACCGAGTCTTGTTGGCGGACTCGTCCAAACTGGGACAGACCACTCTGGTGCAGTTTGCAGCACTGAACGACGTCGACGTGTTGATCACAGACGCTGAGCCAGCTGCTGAGCTCGCTGCCGCTCTCGAAGAGGCTGAGGTCCAGGTGGTGGTCGCGTGATCCTCTCCGTCACCCCAAACCCGAGTTTAGATTCCACCATTGAGTTACCCGCACCGCTAGTGCCCGGGCAGGTTCACAGAGCTGTGACGAGCCATAGTGGCCCTGGTGGCAAAGGTGTGAACGTCTCGCGTGCTCTGGCAGCAGCTTCAGCTGAGACTCTTGCGCTCTTGCCCGGGGACACCGGCGATCCGCTCCTCACCGCCCTTCAATCAATCCATCTGCCACATGCCACTGTTCCGGTTGGTCATCCCCTGCGGACCAACATCACGATTACAGATCCTTCAGGCACCACCACGAAGATCAACGAACCGGGTCCTGCCGTTGATGCCACAGCAACTGCAGCCCTTACTAGTCTCGTCGTCGAGCATGCGGCGAAGGCCTCGTGGGTGGCCCTTGCCGGGTCACTGCCACCGGGGGCACCTGACGCGTTCTATGCGGAGCTGACTCATCAGTTGCGCGGCACAGCTTTCGTTCGAAGCCCTCTCATAGCGGTCGATGCCTCCGGCGTCGCTCTGGCAGAGGCGATCACCGCCGAGCCCGACCTCATCAAGCCCAATGCTGAGGAACTCCTGGAATTGCACCAGCATGTCCACGGCGCTGAAGCGACCTCAGCCGTGTCGGCTGAAGCGCTGGAAGCTGACGTCGAGCTTGTAGCGGATCTCATCCATTCACTTCAGCCGTATGGAGTCCGTGCTGCCCTGGTCACCCTCGGAGCTCGTGGAGCGTTGTTTATTCCTCAACCAGGTGATGTGGGCGCCGCTGTTCTGTTCGCCTATGGTCCACCTCTCATAGCTCGCAGCACCGTAGGCGCCGGGGATGCCGCTCTTGCGGGCTTCCTCATCGCACACCAGCGAGACGAATCACCCGCTGACTGTCTTCGACAAGCCGTAGCTCAAGGGCGCGCGGCCGCAACCCTGCCGGGTTCCGCTATGCCGGGACCCACTGACCTCACACTCGCCGACGTGGTCGTCGACGAGTTCAACACCACTATGAAGGGCAACGCATCATGAGTATCATCACCAGCGAGCTCGTCAGTCTGGACCAGATTCGCGCGACCACACCGCGTGAGGTTATCCAGGCCGTCGCAGAGCACATAGCTACCACAGACCGCGCTTCCGACTCGCAGGCACTGTTCAACGACGCGTGGAATCGTGAGCAGGAGTCGGCGACGGGCATGCCTGGAGGGTTTGCGATTCCGCATTGCCGCACAAGTGCAATCAACGCACCAACACTCGCTTTCGCCCGACTCGCCTCCCCCGTAGATTTCGGCTCCACTGACGGCCCGGCCGACCTGGTGTTTTTCATCGCCGCCCCTGATGGCGCGAACCAGGATCACCTCAAGATTCTCTCCGCTTTGGCGACGTATCTTATGCGCGATGAATTTGTGCAGTCCCTGAGAAACGCGTCCTCTGCGCAGCGGGTGGTGAGCCTCATCGACGAAGCCGTTACCCCTGACGAGCAGCCGTCCACCGCATCCAACGCACCCAGCGCCTCAGCTCCGGCACCTGAGGGCGCACCAGAATCCATCTCACTCGTCGCGGTCACCTCCTGCCCCACGGGTATCGCCCATACGTACATGGCAGCTGACGCACTGCGCCAGGCCGCTGAAGCTCGCGGCATCACCCTCCACGTGGAAACGCAAGGAGCCTCTGGTGCAGACGCACTGCCTAGCAGCGTGATTGCCGCAGCTTCAGCGGTGGTCTTCGCTGCCGATGTCGATGTCCGTGAAAAGCACCGGTTCTCGGGGAAACCAGTGGTCGCTTCTCGGGTGAAGCGCGCTATCAATGATCCCGCTGGCATGATCGAGGAGGCCCTGCGTGCCGCCGAAGACCCTGCCGCACAGACTGTGTCGGTTGAAGCGCAGGAAAGCTCTGACGGCGAGCAAGAGTCGGAGAGCTTTGGTCGGAAAGTCCAGCGCGTGCTCATGACCGGAGTCAGCTACATGATTCCGTTCGTAGCAGCCGGTGGTCTGCTGATCGCCTTGGGGTTCCTGCTCGGTGGGTACAGCATCACCGAAGTCGCAGACGACATCGCCTTTGACCGGGCCCTGTGGAATCTCCCGACAGAGGCGGATCTGCCCGACGACTTCCGTGGGTTCGGGGCGCTCGGTGCCTATCTGGGCGCTGTGTTCTTCGTCATCGGTGGGACTGCCATGAGCTTTCTTGTTCCCGCCTTGGCCGGTTACATCGCATTCGGTATGGCCGACCGTCCTGGCATTGCCCCAGGCTTTACAGCAGGCGCCGTCGCACTAGCGATGGACGCCGGGTTCATTGGCGGCATTATCGGCGGTGTCCTGGCGGGTGCGGTCGCCTACTGGATCCGCAAACTAGAGGTGCCTCGCTGGTTGGCTGGACTGATGCCCGTTGTCATCATTCCACTGGTCGCTAGCTTGGTCGCTGGTGGACTGATGGTGATCCTCCTTGGAGGTCCCATCGCTGGACTCACGGCAGGACTGGAGAACTGGCTGCAGTCGATGACCGGCACCGCAGCGGTATTTCTTGGCCTCATTCTGGGTCTCATGATGTGCTTCGACCTTGGTGGCCCCGTCAACAAGGTCGCCTACTCCTTTGCCGTGGCCGGAATCTCCGCTGGAGTCGGCGTCGAAAGTGAGGCCCCATTGATGATCATGGCTACCGTCATGGCAGCGGGCATGGTTCCACCGCTGGGAATGGCACTGGCTACTTTCTTGGACCGGAAACTCTTCACCGTTGTGGAACGTGAGAACGGAAAGACTGCGGTTCTCTTGGGAGCAGCGTTCATCTCTGAGGGCGCCATCCCATTCGCAGCAGCTGACCCGCTGCGAGTTCTCCCCGCCTCAATGGCAGGTGGCGCCGTGACAGGCGCTCTGACCATGGCTTTTGGTGTCACCTCCATCGCACCGCATGGCGGCGTGTTCGTACCGTTCGCCATTGGTGGATTCCCACTGTTTCTGCTGGCTGTTGTCATTGGCGCTGCCGTGACTGCATTCACTGTGATCGCGCTCAAACGCTGGGTCCGCAAGCAGCCGGTCGACGCCGCTGAAGCACCGGTACCTGCCGCAGCCGTCTGAGCACGGGACACTCCCGCGACTGTCCACTTCTGCAGACCCCCTGCCTGTCCTCATCCGGACAAGGAGGGGGTCTGCTTCAATGAGGTCATGACCAGTCCTACGAAGCTCATCCGTTCCCAACGCCTCTCCGACGTCGCGGAGTACGCCTACGCGGCAAGGGTGCCGGCAGATGCTCAGTTCGTTTTCCTCGCCGGTTCCTGTCCTTTGAATCAAGGTGGCTCCACCGCCCACATCGGCAGTTACTCCGGGCAAGCAGGCAAGTGCATTGAGAATCTCCGTGTCGCTTTGGAAGAGGCCGGCGCTGCCATCAACAACGTCGTCAGTACTCGGGTCCTGGTGGCGTCGGCTCAGCAGAGAGATCTTGTGGAGGCATGGGGGGAAATCGCGGAGCTCCACGCTGATTTCGGCGAGCCAGATATGCCCGAACTGCTCATTGAGGCTGCCGTCGCTGGGGTTACCGCTACAGTCGCAGATCAGAGGAGCTGGCAGCCCACGCGTAGCGTAGGGGAATCGACGTGGGAGTATGCGAGGGTTATAGGTCATAAATGTGTTGCTGGGTAGGTCTGCATCCCAGCAGTGGGGCGGCAGGATCGGGG
>NZ_VAVZ01000010.1 GCF_005771525.1 Nesterenkonia salmonea
GACCCTACATCGGCGTCAGATCAAGGATCCGGGGCCAACGTGTACACACATTCTTGCCTATAACCCCCGACCTCCGCATCAAAATACCCCATGGGGTATACTTGGGTCGTTCAGCGCCACCCACCAAGGGGGCAGCGCTGGTTTTCACGAAGCGAGGGAGAGTGTGATGTGCCGAGCAGTTAATTGCCGTGTATGCGGCAAAACGACGTGGGCCGGATGCGGTCAGCATGTCGCGATGGTCAAGAAGAACGTGCCCGCCGTGCAGTGGTGCAACGGCAAGCACACTCAGGGGCAGATTGATTCCGCCACAGCAGGCCGAGGAGGGTTCCTGGCGCGTCTGTTCGGCCGCTGAGCCTCTCGCTCCAAGCAGCCGCACATCATCCCAGGTGACAGATTGCTTGCAGACGTAGATTGGTGGCCCATGACAGTCGAAAGGGGACGTTGTCACCGGTGTTCCCTATGCGCGGTCGGGCAGATTCCAGGAGCCTCGCCCACTACCAGACTGGCTGACTCCGTATGACGGAACACAGCCTGCTCCGGCCTGCCCCCAACCTGCGGTCTCAGACCTTGATCCTGTCATCGGCAGCCAGACCGGTGGCCTGCCGCAAGACGAAGACTGCCAGAATCTCTCGATTACGATGCCGGTGGGTCGCGGAGAAGCAGAGCCCTTACCCGTCATGGTGTGGATCCATGGCGGCTCCTACGTAGCAGGCGCCGGAGATGCGCCCGACTACAACCCCAGCTCGTTGGTTTCCGAACAGGGGGTGATCGTGGTGTCGGTGACCTACCGTCTTGGTGTTTTGGTATATCTCGGCGGCAATGGGCGTCCTCCAAACCTTGGGTTACTCGACCAGCTGGTGGCATTGAAATGGGTCCGCCGGAATATCGCCGCCTTTGATGGCGATCCCAAGCAGGTGACACTCTTCGGCCAATCAGCCGGCGGGGACGCCGTGGCTCACCTCATGGCGGTACAGGGCGCTCGCGCCCTCTTTCGCCGCGCCATTATCCAAAGTCCACCACTGGGCATCTCGCGTGGGCGAGATGAGATGGCGAAAGCCATGGTGAGTGCCGCCTCAGTGCTCAGCTCGCGCACACCGATAGGAGAGCTGCTCGCTGCCCAGGATGCGGCCAAAACAGCGGCCGCCCCCTTTGGGCTGAAAGGCCTCATGCCCTTCGGTAACCAGTACCGAGAGGTGCCATTGCCCAAAGAGCAGCACATTGATGCCGCATGGGATGCTGCTGCGCCGCATATCGACATCCTGGTGACGCGCACCGCGCACGAGACCCGGCTTTTCCTGCCAATCGTCCCCGCCGTCCGTCAGCTGCGTGCCTTGCCGCTGGTCGGAGAACACGCTGCGACCTTCATCAGCTGGATCCTGACAAGGAAGGTCTATACCAAGAGCATTAAGGCTTTCGCCCAGCGTCACCGAAAAGCCGGAGGTGCCGCGAGTGAGTTCACCTTCCGCTGGGCTGCCCCGGGAAACCCCTACGGAGCTGCTCACGCGATCGACGTTCGATTCGGCAGCTATGGGCACGTTTTGCACGCGGTGAGGAACCCTTCGTAGAGGTTTGACACCGGCCTCTTGTTACTTTTAGTCTCATGGGAAGACTAAAAGTGATTCAGGTCACTGTGGTCTGCGGCGAAAACTGTACTCAGCGAGCAGAGGAGTCATGATGACTGTCCATGTCCGAAGCATATTTGTGGTCTTGGGGGTGGGTGCGCTGGCGCTCACGGCATGCGCGGAGCAGCCCGAGGAAAACGGCGTCGCGACCAACGGTGAGACCACCGAGAACGGCAACGGGGAGGACGCCCCGGAAACAGAGGACGATAATTCCGCCGAGGACGACGCCGCTGCGGGCACTGAGTGCCAATTCGCTCCGGAGCAGGCATCGGAACATGAACATGACCGTGACAGTCTGGCTTACTGGGCAGAAGAACTGGACCTGAAGGTCGGTAATGTCGCTGCAGGCGGGGGCCACCACGAGGACGAGGACTATCCCGACCCATTCCCCGACGATGAGGGCTACCGCGAGCATTTGGCGGAAGAGTACAACTCGCTGACTCATGAGAACTACCTCAAATGGGAGTTCGTTCAGCCGGAGGAGGGGGAGTATGACTTCTCGGCGGCAGATGCAGTAGTTGAGTTCGCTCAGGAGCATGGCATGGATGTCCGAGGACATGCATTGTCATGGCACTCTCAGAACCCTGAATGGCTGGAGGAGGGCGACTTCTCTGAAGATGAGCTGCGGGAGATTCTCGAAGACCATGTCCGCACCGTTGTCTCCCGGTATGCCGGATGTATCCAGCAGTGGGACGCCGCAAATGAGATTTTTGACGACGATGAGGACGCATCCATCCGCGATGGAGAGGATGGCAACATTTGGATCCGCGAGCTTGGGGAAGAGATTCTCGACGATATCTTCCTCTGGGCGCATGAGGAGGATCCGGATGCGCTGCTGTTCTACAACGACTACAACGTTGACGGCGTCAACGCGAAGTCTGATGCCTACTATGAGCTCATCGAGGAGCAGCTGGACCGTGGAGTTCCAGTCCACGGCTTCGGCAGCCAGACACACCTATCTATGCTGTACGGATTCGATGATAGCTACCGCGAAAACTTGGAACGCTTTGCGGATCTGGGGCTCCACACTGCTGTGACTGAGATCGACGTCCGTGGTGAGGTCGATGAGGACGACGTGATGAGTCAGGATGACCGAGTCGGGGCTGCCGAGCGGTACGTTTCAGTTCTCGAGGACTGCCTGGCAGTGGATAACTGTGATTCGTTCACCATATGGGGAACTCTGGATGAGCACAGCTGGGTTCCCAACACCTTTGAAGGAGAGGGAGACGCCACCCTTCACAAGCGCAGCGATGACGGCGGCTTTGAGCGGAAACCAACGTACTGCGCCATCCAGCGGACCCTCGTCGACGCCGCTGACGACGAGGCATCTTTCGATGATGATGAGGCCTTTGACCAGTGCCGTGAAGTACTGGAGGACTACGACCTCTGAGGAGGCTCAGGGCTCTCCGGCCTGCTGACCTTTGACGGCTGAGGCGTACACGTCGGCGTACTCCTGGCCGGACAGGCGCATGATCTGAGACATGATCCTGTCGGTGACCGCCCGTTGGGCGAAACGATCGTCGGCGTTGGCGAAGTACGCGTCGAAACGCAGCGGCTCACCAATAATGAGTCCCACACGGTGAATCCTGGGGATGTTGCGCTCAATCGGTTGGACTTTGTCTGTGACGATCAGTGCCATAGGTATCACTGGGACCTGGGCGCGCAGGGCCAGGTGTGCCACTCCCAGCTTGCCCCTGTACAGCCGCCCGTCGGGGCTGCGAGTGCCCTCCGGATAGATGCCGAGAAGATCCCCATTGCGCAGTGCCTCCTCGCCTGCGTCCAACGAGTTCTGGCTTGCCGCGCCTCCCGAGCGATCCATCGGGATCTGCCCGGTGATGTCGAAGAACCAACGATTCCACTTTCCAGAGACCCCTTTGCCCTTCCAATAGTCGTTCTTAGCCAGAAACCTCACCTGGCGAGGAACGATGACGGGGATGAACACTGAGTCGGAGAACGAGAGATGGTTCGACGCGAGAATCGCGGCACCTTCAGAGGGGATATTGTCCAGTCCCTTGACCCAGGGGCGGAAAACAGCATTGACTGCCGGTCCGACCAGGAACCTCTTAGCATTTCGATAGAACAACAAGGACGTCACAGACAGACTCTTCCTCTCGGACTGGCGGACACCGCTACTACTCTAACGGCGCGAGCCGATAGTCTTAGTCTATGAGCAACCGACGCGAGGACGGATCCCACTACCGGCGCAGAACGGCCAGGCCGCAGCCAGGCCGTCCGGTCCCCAAGAACCTCGGACAACGTGGCCCACGCGACTTCAGTCCCGCTGAACACGAGGACGACTTCCGTCCGCCCAACCCCAAGAATCCAGTAGCTGGAGCCAAGCCCGGGGTCGTGATCGGTGCTCTGCTGGCCATCGGCGGCATACTCTGCTTAGTGGTCTTCCCCTTCCTGCCTGTGAACTTCCCCGGGTGGACAACCGCAGCACTCATAGGTGCGATTCTGCTGGGCCTCGTGGTGCTCTTTCTACAAATGCCCTCCAAGCGGACAGGCACTGATGACGGAGCCCGCGTCTAAGAGACCTCTCGCGGCCAAATCCGACGTGTGTTCCGCTTATCCTGGGCAGTCCATGCTGATAGTGTGAACTGAAGCACATATACTGGGTAGTAAGTACAAGAAACCAGTACATCCCCTGGGAGGAGAAAGACCTGTGAAGGAATACGCAGTGCCAGCCGCCGTGGAGGTCGATTCAGGCCTCAACACAACTGACCTGCTGGAACGGCAGGTCGCAGAGAACCCCAATAACGTCCTCTTCGGCCGTCAACTGACGCCGGGGGAGTGGACTGACGTATCGGCTGCCTCCTTCCGCGAGGACGTCGTCGCTCTCGCCAAGGGGCTCATAGCTAAGGGCATCGATACCGGTGATCGTGTGGCCATTATGGCCGCCACCCGATACGAGTGGACCTTGCTGGACTTTGCGATCTGGTACGCGGGCGGCATCACAGTGCCGATCTATGAAACCTCCTCGCCCTCCCAAATCGCGTGGATCGTGGAAGACGCCGGGGTCAAGCTAGTTTTCGCAGAAACGGACTCACATGCAAAAGCGGTGGACCGTGCAATCACCCAAGAAAAGCTGGACTCGGTAGAGCACCTCTTGACCATCGACAGTGAAGATCTCAATGAGCTGCGCAGCTCAGGTGGCTATATCGCCGACGATGAGGTTGAATCCCGACGTGCCGCCGCGAACCTGGACGATCTCTCCACCATCATCTACACCTCTGGCACTACGGGGAAGCCCAAGGGATGCGAACTGACTCACGGTAACTTCGTGGAGCTGAGCCTCAACGGCACCGCATCGCTGAGCGAAGCAATCAACTCCCGGTCATCGACGGTGCTGTTCATTCCTCTGGCTCACGTCTTCGCCCGCTTCATCTCCGTGATCTGTGTGGCCGCCGGCGCGAGGGTTGGCCACACTTCCGACATTAAGGACCTGGTGGATGACCTGGGAACCTTCAAGCCCAGCTTCCTCCTAGCGGTCCCGCGAGTGTTCGAGAAGATCTACAACGCTGCCATGATGAAAGCTGAGGGCGACGGCAAGGGCAAGATCTTCCAGAAGGCAGCCCAGACCGCCATCGACTACTCCACCGCTGAGCAGGACGGGAAAGCCGGACTCGGACTGAAGCTCAAGCACGCTCTCTTCGACAAGCTTGTTTACTCCAAACTGCGGGCCCGGATGGGCGGGGAAGTGAAGTTCGCTGTCTCGGGAGGTTCCCCGCTGGGAGCGCGATTGGGACATTTCTTCCACGGCGTTGGTCTGCACGTCATGGAAGGGTACGGGCTCACAGAAACGACGGCGCCACTGACTGTGAACACTCCCACCGCCACCAAGATCGGTTCAGTCGGGCAGCCCCTGCCCGGCAGCGCCGTCAAGATTGCTGACGATGGAGAGATCCTCGGCAAGGGCGTGTGTGTCTTCCGCGGCTACCGCAACCGTCCTGACCTCGCTGACGATACCTTCACCGATGATGGCTGGTACCGCACTGGAGACATAGGGTTCCTAGACGACCAGGGATACCTCAGCATCACTGGTCGAAAGAAGGAAATTCTGGTCACCGCGGCCGGGAAGAACATCGCACCGGCTCAGCTGGAAGACCAAATCAGAGCCGATGCCATTGTGTCCCAAGTTGTGGTGGTCGGCGATGGGAAGCCATTTGTGGCGGCACTGATCACACTTGATCCGGAGACGCTGCCCGCATGGCTGCAGCGGCAGGGCATCCCGGAAGACACCCCCATGGGTGATCTGATCAAGAACCAGACGATTATTGACCACGTTCAGTCAGTCGTGGACAAGGCCAATGAATCAGTCTCCCGAGCGGAATCGATCCGAACCTTCAGGCTGCTGGAAGAGGATTTCACCATCGATTCAGGGCACCTCACACCTTCGATGAAGATTCGCCGTGCCGATGTCATGAAGGATTACTCTGAGGTGGTGGAAGATCTCTACGCCCAGGCTTCGGAGGCTCGGTCTGAGAAGCCTTGACAGCTGCGAGGTGACCGCACTCTCATCATGTGGAACGCTTTCAGCGCCCATTAGGTGTGCTGTCGTGAAGACCCTTACGCTATGGGAGTGAATGCCGCACATGAACCCCGCACTGAAACTCCGCTAACCGCCCCAGGTGAGATCGTCCACACAGGTGCCGCCGAGTTCCCAGGGTTGGACTCATGGCGAGAGCTTCCGCTGAAGCAGCAGCCCGACTGGAGAGATCACCCCGACTTCAGTTCGGCCTGTGCGGAGCTCTCCTCCAACCCTCCTCTGGTGTTCGCCGGTGAGGTGGACAAACTCAAGCGCAGACTCGCTCTTGTCGCCAACGGTGAGGCCTTCCTGCTCCAGGGCGGTGACTGCGCTGAGACATTTGAAGATGTCACGGCGGACAAAATCAGTGCCAAAGTGAAGACCCTCCTGCAGATGGCAGTCGTGTTGACCTATGGCGCCTCGCTCCCCGTGGTCAAGATGGGCCGTATGGCCGGCCAATACGCGAAACCGCGCAGTTCAGACATGGAGACGCGCGGTGACGTCACGCTCCCAAGCTTCCGTGGCGAGATCGTCAACGGCTTCGACTTCACCCCTGAGACGCGAATCCCGGACCCCAAGCGCATGGTCCAGGCGTACCACAAGTCTGCAGCCACGCTGAACCTGATCCGGGCTTTCACTGAGGGCGGTTTCGCTGATCTGCGGGCCGTCCAGCAGTGGAACAAGGGCTTCATGGAGAACCCCGCCCATGCCAGGTACGAGCAGATCGCCGGAGAAATTGACCGAGCTGTGAGATTCATGAGTGCCTGCGGGGTGGAATTCGAAAGCCTCAAGCGCACCGAGTTCTACGCCGCTCATGAGGCACTGCTCCTTGACTATGAGCGCGCACTGACCAGGATCGACTCCCGCACTGGTCAGCCGTACGTCACCTCAGGTCACTTCGTCTGGATCGGGGAACGCACCCGTGACCTGGACGGCGCCCACGTCGACTACCTCTCCAGGGTGCGCAACCCGCTGGGCGTGAAGCTCGGCCCCTCCACCACACCAAGCACAGTGTTGGAGCTCATCGAAAAGCTCGACCCAGAGCGCGAACCGGGACGCCTGACCTTCATCGTGCGCATGGGGACAGCAAACGTGCGCGAAAAGCTGCCCGCGCTGGTGGAGGCTGTCCGTGATTCCGGCGCCAAGGTCGTGTGGGTCACGGATCCCATGCATGGCAACACCATCACCGCCAAGAACGGCTACAAGACGCGCCGCTTCGACGATGTGATGGACGAGGTCAGGGGATTCTTCGAGGTCCACCAAGCCGCGGGCACCTACCCCGGAGGCCTGCATGTGGAGATGACCGGGGACGACGTGGCAGAGTGCCTCGGTGGCTCAGACGTCATTGACGAGTCCGCGTTCGACACCCGGTACGAATCCCTCGTTGACCCACGTCTGAACCACAAGCAGTCACTGGAGCTGGCCTTCCTCGTCGCTGAGCAGCTGACTCGAGTCACCTGAGTCGGCGGCTCTAGCCGCCCAGCGATGGGATGAAGCGGTTGCTGATGCCAAGCTGGTAGCCCAGCAGCATCAGGACCGCCATGAGCATCAGCACGATCACGAATGCCACGGCCTGGCGAACATGCGAAGGCCCATTCAACTGTTCCAGAGGGCGCTGTCTGGTGCGCCGATCAGCGCGCGGATCATAGCTGCGACGACGCCGTTCAGACGTTGCGCTCTGGCGCCCGGTCTGCGGTTCTTCGACACTGAGCCTTCCCAGTTGCAGAGGAACCTCAGCGACCGTCTGGCGGTCTTCGACTGCGAGGCTGCTCCAGGTCTGGTCCGAAGGATCCTCTTCAGTCGCAGGATCTTCCGGTGCTTGAGGACGCGGCGCAGGTGGTTTATGACCTCCGGTTGAGTTGCCAAGAGCCGTGGTCACGTCGTCGTCCCAGCCGTCACGGTGCTCAACAGCTGTGGGAAAATCTTCTGCTCCCATAGCCACCGTGGAAGCTTCTTGAGGGTCCTGACTCTGATCGTCCTGATCCTCCTCCCATCGGGTGTCCGGATGGTGGTGGGAGGGGGCTCCTGCCGGTTGAGCTGACTCTGCGGGCAAGACGTGAGTCGAGGAACCTGGGGCGTCGTCGTGTTCGGGTTCGACACCGTGGTATCGCTGGTGCTTCAGAATGGCCCCATCAAAGTCCAGTTCCTCACCTGAGAGCTGTTCCCGGGCGGACTCCAGCATCTCCAGCATCTCATCGGCGTTCTTCGGCCGCTGTGCCGTCTCAGCTCGAGTCGCGGTGCGGACTAGGTCATCCAGTGGCTGGGCGAGGCCGGGAACGTAGGAGGATGGTGCTGGAACCGTGGAGTTCACATGCTGGAAGGCGACACGCACCGGAGAGTCTCCCGTGAAGGGCTGGACACCGGTCAGAAGTTCATAGAGCAAGATGCCCACAGCGTAGATATCAGCACGTTCGTCGGCGCCTTCGCCGGAGAGCAGCTCAGGGGCGATATAGGCCACAGTGCCCATCAGCGTTGAGGTCCCCGAATGGTGGGTAGCTGCCCTGGCAAGACCGAAGTCCGCGAGCTTGATTCGGCCTTCGGGAGAGACCAGGACGTTCTCTGGCTTGATGTCACGGTGAACCAAACCAGCGCGGTGGGCTGCTGAGAGTCCGCCAAGGATCGCCTGAGCGTATGCGAGGGCCAGGCGGGGGGTCATCGGGCCACGCTTGAGCAGAGTTCGCAGGGTAGCGCCGGGCACATACTCCATGACCATGTACGCGGTTTCACGAGTCTGGCCCTGATCCAGGACCTGCACCACATTGGGATGGCTGATCAGCGCGGAGTTGCGGGCCTCCTGCTCGAAGCGCTGGACGACCTTGCGGTCCTCCGCCATATGGGGAAACAGCACCTTGATGGCGACATCCCGGTGCAGCCGCTCATCATGGGCCAGGTACACAGTGGACATGCCGCCACGAGCGACGCGCTTATCGATGGTGTAGCGATCCCCGATGGTGGCGCCGATCCAACTTTCTTCGGTGCTCATTGGATCAGGGTACCCAAGTTGGCAGGGGAGGCGTTCCAGAATCGGTGCATTGGGGCCGCGCTCGCGATGAGAGTGTCATGAGGTGCGTGACACCAGCAGTTCTGCGACAGCATCAAAGTCGCGCAGTATGCCCGGGGTGAGACCGAGGTTTACCAGCTTCGCCCTCGCTTCTGTGCTGCGTGCGGTGAGCCGCTCGATCTCGGCCTCGACATGTGACAACGCTCCAGCCGAGGTCAGGATCTCTTGGATTTGAGTAGCGTCCTGCTCGGTCAGGTCAGGGTTGCCGAGCATCGATTCCAATTCGGCGCCTGCGGCCTCCGGGGCCCGATGCAACCCGTAGGCAATCAGCTCAGTCCGCTTGCCTTCGCGCAGGTCATCACCCACAGGCTTTCCCGTGACTCCTGGGTCGCCGAACACGCCGAGCACGTCATCGCGCAGTTGGAAGGCGATTCCCAGGGGAAGAGCCGCTTCAGCCAGTGCGGCGGACAGCTCCGTGGTGCCCCCGGCCAAAGCGCAGCCGAGCTCAATGGGGTATTCCGTGGAGTACTTTGCCGACTTATAGGTCAGGACGGTCCTCGCCCGGCGCACTGCTTCTTCCTCCGTGGCGGTGGGTCCTGACACTTCCGCCACCACGTCTAGGAACTGTCCGGTGATGACTTCGGTGTGCATCTGCCGGAAGACCCTCCCAGCGCGAAGAGCATTGGCCGGCATGGCCTCGGCAGCCAAGTCGAACAGTTCCGAGGCCCAGGAGAGTGCGAGGTCGCCGCTCAGGATCGCACCTGTGGTGCCGAAATGCGCTGTATCCCCGGCCCAGCCAGATGCGCGGTGCCGCTGCTCGAACTGAATATGGACACTCGGCTGGGAACGTCTCGTAGCTGATCGATCGATGACGTCATCGTGGACCAGGGCGGCGGCCTGAAAAAGCTCAAGAGCAGCCGCCAAATTCAGCAGTGGTTGGACATCTTCGGTCTCAACGGGAGCATGCACCCAGGCTGCTCGCCACCCGATCCACGCCAAGACCGGCCGAAGCTTCTTGCCGCCCCTGCTCAGTGCGATGAGCGAGTCGACAAGCGGTGCTGCCTGAGGGTCTATGGCAGCGACTTGGTCCTTCTTCTCAGCGAGGAAAGTTCCGATGCGCTGATTGACCGCCGCCACGAATTCAGCCTGATCGTAGAGATGTCCTGAGGTGGGCATACCCTTGATCTTATGGGTTCAGAGCAGTCCAGGTCTCGAGGACGCGCCTCATCAATCTTCGCGCATGTCGACATGGATGCCTTCTACGTTGAGGCGGAACTGCTGGACAAGCCAGAGCTGAGAGGCCGGAAGATCATCGTGGCCGGAGACGGCCGTTCCGTTGTGCTGTCGGCCTCATACCCGGCACGAACGGACGGGGTGCGCTCGGCCATGCCGCTTTCGCGGGCGTGCAGGCTCAGCCCAGACTCCGTGGTGCTCACACCGCAGATGGATCGCTATCGGCGAATTTCCGCTGAGATTATGAACTACTTCGACACTCTTACTCACCGGAAAGAGCAGCTCAGCGTCGATGAAGCCTTCCTGGACCTCACCGGAGCCCGACGGCGGCTCGGGGAACCAGAAGAAATGGGTCGGCTGATCCGGGAAGGCTTGCGCGAACGAGTGGGCATGCCGGCCTCAGTGGGTATAGCCGACCGGAAATTCATCTCGAAAATTGCTTCTACGCAGGCCAAACCCGACGGACTGCTCGTGGTGCCCCCGAACAGGAGACTCCAGTTCCTTCACAGCCTAGAAGCAAAGCAGCTGTGGGGCGTCGGAGCCAAGACCGCTGAAGTTCTGGCCCATATGGGGCTACGCACGGTGCGGCAGATCGCTGAGACGCCCAGGGACGTTCTCGTTCACCGATTCGGAGCAGTCGGAAGCCATCTTCATGATCTGGCCTGGGGTATAGACCCTCGGCAGGTTGAGACTCACCGTGCTGAGAAGAGCATCGGAGCGGAAGAAACATTCGAAGCCGATGTCAGCGACGACGCCGAGTTAAGGCGAGAACTGCTTCGACTGGCGCATCGAGTCGCTGCAAGGCTCCGCGCCGCTGGGCTCAGTGCCAGTGGAGTGAGCCTGAAGCTCCGGTGGAAGGACTTCTCTACCCTGACCCGCGCTGCCTCCCTGCCGCATCCTACGCAGTCTGCGCCAGAGCTCCACCGGCACGCGGTGCGGCTGCTGGAGGCGTTGGGGCCGCGCGCGCAGCCGGTGCGCCTGATCGGAATCCGGGCCGAGCGGCTCAGCGGCGGCGACGGCAGTCTGCAATTGAGCTTTGACGCCCACGATGACGACTGGCAAGCCGCACAGCGCACACTGGATGACGTGGCGGGCAAATTCCCGCAGGCAGCGCTGCGGCCAGCGACTCTGCTGGAGCCGAGGAAGCGCGAAGCAGAGGACTGAAACTGAAGTCCGGCTGGGAGTTGCGTGACAAAATCGTCACAGCATAGACCCGGGCTATGTGGACACGGGCCTCAGAAGATAGACTGGTTATCCAGGACCCCAGAGACAACAGGACGACATAGGAGCATCCCATGCCACTTTCGGAGCGCGAGCAGCGGCTGCTGAAAGAGCTGGAGCAGCAGCTCCAGTCCGACGACCCGGGCTTTGCCAGCTCGTTAGAAGAGTCACCGGTAGGTGGTGCTTTCAATGTGCGCAACCTCGTTCTCGGTCTCTTAGTGACCGTAGCCGGTATCGCGGTCCTCATCGCGGGGATCTACCAGCAGTGGATTCCACTTGGCATAGCTGGCTTCATCATCATGGGGGCAGGAGTCTATTTCGCCACCACAGGTGGACCTATCGGCCCCAAGAACAAGGGCAATGGTGGAAACGGCAACGGAAACGGCGGTGGATCCGGTGGGTCTGGCCCACGCAGCTCTGCACCCAGCCCCTCCGGTGGCAACTTCATGAGTAATCTCGAGCAGAAGTGGGAGGAGCGACGCCGGTCCTAAGACCCAGGCAGCCCCCACTTCCCACCACCCATACGAAAAACCCTCGCTTCGGCGGGGGTTTTTCGTATGTCCGCAGACAGGTGCGCTCCACCAGCCTACGGAGCCCCTCCACCATGCTCCACCTCGCGCCACCTGCCCAAATGGGCATTAAGCCCCAGGTCACAGGCGCGCTGTGACCGCCCCACTCATGCCCTTCTGGGGCGCCAGTGGGACGGTCTGCGTGAAAGTGGTTGGAAAGTGGGGGAAAGTGGAGTAAAGTGGAGCGCGATGGGACGAAGTGTCCGGATTGTCCAGAGCGAGGAGACGGGGCCATGTTTCTCGGCACCTACACTCCCCGCCTCGACGAAAAGGGCCGTCTGATTCTGCCAGCGAAATATCGGGACGAGCTTTCAGCAGGGCTTGTTCTGACTCGTGGGCAGGAACGCTGCATATACGTCTTCAGCACTGATCAGTTCGCGGCAGTGCATGGGCAAATGCGCCAGGCGCCGCTGACCTCCCGTCAAGCACGTGACTACATTCGCGTGTTCCTCTCTGGAGCCTCTGACGAGACCCCAGACAAACAGGGGCGAATCACCATTCCTCCTGGTTTGCGGGAATACGCGGGACTGGACCGGGAAGTCACGGTCATCGGAGCGGGAGACCGCGCCGAGATCTGGGACTCCACGGCCTGGAACACGTACCTGGAAGAGAAGGAATCCGAATTCTCCTCCACTGACGAGGAAGCCATCCCCGGCCTCTTCTGACAACTCCATACGGGCCCTTGAGTACGCCTCCTTACCGGACTGAGCAATCCTGACTTCACTTCCCCGATGTCAGGCCGCAGCAGGCCCGGTGGGGGAGCAGATTCAAGGGCCCGATTTCGTTCAGACGTGCGGAGGTGACGATGAGTACTCAGCAAGCAGCCAACCGGCATGTGCCGGTGATGGTGGAGCGTTGCACTGAGTTGCTCGCGGAAGCCTGCCAGCACGTCGAAGCTGGACAGGCACCTGTGATCATCGACGCAACGTTGGGAATGGGTGGTCATACAGAGGCACTGCTCAGAGAAGTCCCTCAGGCGACCGTTATCGGCATCGACCGGGACCCACAGGCGCTCAACCTAGCTGGCCAACGGCTGCAGCGGTTCGGCGCGAGATTCCGGTCAGTCCGGGGTGTCTACGATGCAGTCGCCGACGTTGCTGCCGAGCTTGAAGAGAATGAGATTCTTGTCGGGGTGCTCTTCGACTTGGGGGTCTCCTCGCTCCAGCTCGATGAAGCCGAGCGTGGATTCGCGTACTCCTATGACGCTCCATTGGATATGCGCATGGACTCCGCAGCCGACTCGGAGGACCCCACCGCCGCTGAACTGGTCGCGGACATCTCCGAATCGGAGCTCAAACGCATCCTGTCGGAATACGGCGAAGAACGGTTCTCCGGCAGAATCGCCTCAGCGATTGTGCGTGAACGCGCAAAGGCCCCTCTGCGGACCACTGCCCAGCTTGCGGCAGTCATCGACTCGGCAGTCCCGGCGGCGAGTAAGCGAACCGGCGGGCATCCGGCCAAACGCAGTTTCCAAGCGATCCGCATTGCGGTGAACCGGGAACTCGAAGTTCTCGCCCGAGCTGTTCCATCGGCAATGGACGCAATCGCAGTGGGCGGGGCCGTCGTCGTTCTCTCGTATCACTCCCTAGAAGACCGGATCGTCAAAAGGGCCTTCACGGCGCGCACCACCTCTTCGGCGCCTGCAGGGCTGCCCGTTGAGCTGGAACAGCACAAACCGACGTTCGCGCCGCTGCTGCGTGGGGCGGTTCCTCCGACGGACGAGGAAATCGCCGCTAATCCCCGCGCTGCGTCCGCCAAGCTCCGGGCAGTCAAGAAGACCAGAACACAGGCAAGGAACACATGATGAGCGTTCTTCCACTGGCGGAGCCCCAGCCGGCTGAGCACGCGGCCCGACGACGAGCCGCTGCCTCCGAGGGAGCAAAACCCGACCTGAAGGCGTTGCCCACTGTCCAGCGTCGCCAGAAGGGACTCATCGTCGGAGTTCTGATGCTGCTGATCACCGCACTCGCCGCAGTGCTGGCCACCAACATCTATGTCGCCAACTCCCAATACGACGTCGTGCAGATGACCAATGAACATCGAGACCTCGTACACCAGAACCAGGCGTTGTCCCAGCAGGTCCAGTTTCTAGAGTCACCACAGTCGCTGTCGAACTCCGCCGTCTCCCTGGGAATGGTCATGCCAGCACCGGCCGGCACGATCGATTTGAGCACCGGAGACATTGTCAGCGGTGCCGAAGTAGCATCCAGCTCCGAGGTCCCGTCCAGCTTTGTCAGCGCGCCCAGCTCTCTACAACCTGAGCTTTCCGCTGGTGACGTGGCAGAACATGCTGAGACCTCCGCCAGCGGTCTTCTCGGTACCGGCGCGTTGCACACGCTCAGCCAGCCTTCGGCGGGAGAGAATAGTCCCGGCACAGCCACAGGGGGCACTTCCCCTGGCACTGATCTCCACGGCGGAACAATACCCGCACCGAAACTGACCGACTGACACCGCAAGGAGAACGCACTTATGGCGCGAACCCTCTCTCTGCGGATGCGCATCGGACTGGCGATCGTCTTGGCCTTGCTTGTAGTCCTCGGTGGTCGCCTTTTCCACATACAAGGATTGGACCCCGCCGGCCACGCCCACCAGGCGATCTCTAACCGCCTCCACACCGTAGAAGTACCCGCAGCGCGCGGAGACATTATTGACACGCAAGGTCGGCTGCTTGCGGGAAGCGCAGACCGGTATGACATTGTGGCCGACCCCAGGCTCACCGGTGACTACACCGTGCCGGACGAAGAATTGGGGATGCAGCGGCCCGTGACGGTGGAAGAAACCGCGGAGGAGCTGGCGACCCTTGTGGAATCCGACGCTGAGGACGTCCTAGAACGCCTCACTGCCGAGGACACCCACTACTCCACCATCGCTCGGAACGTCACTCCCGAGGTTCACCAGCGCATCATGGAGTTACGTGCCCCTGGCGTCTACGCAGAACCCGTATCCGAGCGCACGTACCCTTCCGGGCCTGTTGCCGGGTCCATCATCGGTTTTGTCGGTGTCGACGGCCCTTTGGAGGGACTCGAGGCGGAGGAAAACGAGGCGCTCACAGGTGAACCCGGAGAACGTATCTATGAAGTGGGCGCCGATGGCGTCCGGATCCCCACGGCAACATACGAGGAGATCCCAGCGGAGGATGGCCAGGATCTTCGCCTGACCATCGACCAGGACATTCAGTGGTTCGCTCAGGAAGCCATCGCTGAAAAGACCAGCGAGTACAACGCCCAATGGGGCAACGCGACAGTGGTAGATCTCCGGGAAGGCCGTGAGGGAGAAATCCTCGCGATGGCCGACTCCGAGACAGTGGACCCTTCAGATCCAGCAGCCACTGATGAACTCTTCCGCAGACCACTGGCGCTGACCCAGGACTTTGAACCAGGGTCCGGCGGCAAGTCAGTGACGTTCGCGGCAGCACTCGAAGAAGGCGTCGTCGAGCCTGAGTCAGAATTCAGCGTGCCCTACAGAATGACCGTGGACGGTGAATCCATCCGCAATGCCCGTTCCCACGCTGAGTACGATATGACGGCCGCCGGTATCTACGCTCGTTCGTACAACACCGGCACGCTCATGATCGGCAACCGGATGGAGGAGCAGACCCGCTACGACTATCTGCGCCAAGTCGGCTACGGAGAGCCCATGGACATCGGATTGGGAGTCGAAGGACAATCCATCCTCCGGCCTCCGGAGGAGTGGGACCGCCGCCAACCGCTGACCACACAGTTCGGTCAGGGCTACACCGGCAGTGTGCTGCACAATGTTCAGCTCTACCAGATGCTCGCTCAGGACGGGGTTAAGCACCCGTTGCGGATCGTGGACGCCCACGTCGACCCGGATGGGGAAGAGCACCTCGTCACCAGCGAACCCGAACGGATCTTCTCCTCCAACACCTCCCAGGAAATGCTGAAGCTCATGGAGGGTGTGGTGGACTACGGCTCCGCCATGGGCGCACAGATTGACGGCTACCGGGTAGGCGGCAAGAGCGGAACCGCTGAAGCTGCGGGAGCAGCAGGAGGCTTCGACGGTTACACCGTCAACTTCATCGGGGTCGCGCCCCTGGATGACCCGCAGTTCGTCGTGTCCATCACCGTGCACCGGCCGGCCGGCCAGTTCGGCGACTGGGACCTCACTAACACGTTCAGAGACATCATGACGCATGCCCTGACGAGCTACGACGTCCCGCCCTCTGAGGAAGAGTCTGGGGCCTATGATGGTTTCGTGGGTGAACGTCAGGACTATCCGTGGTGAATCTTTCAGGCGCTGCTGGCGCCGATGTCGGCACCCTAGCCGAACAGCTAGTTGCTGCCGGCTACAACCCCATTGTGACGCCAGTCGCTGCAACAGCAGATCGTGTGCACCTCACTGGTGCTGCCATGAGTCCGAAGCTCGTCGAGCCGGGAGACCTGTTCGTCGCAGTCACCGGGGCGCGGGCACATGGCGCTGACTTCATCCAAGAGGTCATAGACCGCGGAGCCGCTGCCGTGCTGACTGACCCAGCAGGAGTTGTGAAGGTTCGTGAGGCTGCGGGCTACCGGCTCCCAGTGATCGAAGTCGCCGGAGTTCGGGACGCTGCGGGCCCGGCCGCGGCGGCCATCTACGGCACCACCGCCACATCCGATCCTGCACTTTTCGGAGTCACCGGCACCAACGGCAAGACGACAACCACCTACTTCCTTCGCTCATTACTCCGAGCCGTGCTCACGCCACAGGGTCGAGAAACCGGGCTCATCGGAACCATTGAGATTGCCGCAGGTCAGGAGCGGATCGCTTCGGAAATGACCACGCCCGAAGCCGTCGCGCTGCACAAACTGATGCACTCCTTCCGAGGGAAGAACGTAGCTGCCGCCGCCATGGAGGTTTCCTCCCATGCCATCAGCTATCAGCGAATCTCCGGGCTCTACTATGACGTAGCCGGGTTCACCAACCTCACTCAAGACCACTTGGACCTGCACGGAACCATGGAAGACTATTTTGCCGCCAAAGCTGACCTCTTCCGCCGCGCACGCACCCGAACGTCGGTGATCACTGTCGACGACGCTGCTGGGCATCAGATGGCTGCTGAGGCCACTGGTCACGTCGTTACCCTTTCGACCAACGGCCAGCCCGCCCAGGCGCACTGGGAGGTCTCAGAGGTGGAGCCCGCTGGATTGGGCAGCGCCTTCACGCTGGCGAATCGCCATACCGGTGAGCGGATCCGCACCTCCACTGCTCTGCCCGGTGCTTTCAACGTGTCGAACGCGGCGCTGGCTGCGGTCATGGTGCTTGAAGCTGCAGCAAGCAGTGAACGGACCCAAGCTTTCCATCGGCAGGATGTTGTCGAAGCCCTACAGACTGCACAGCCCTTCCACATTCAAGTGCCAGGCCGTATGCAGGTCATCGCTGAGCAACCGGCAGCCATCGTGGACTTCGCGCACAACCCCGATGCCATGATCCGGGCTCTGGAGGCTGTGCGGCGCCCCACAGGGCGGCTCATTCTGGTCATCGGCGCAGCGGGGGAGCGCGACGCCACCAAACGCCCAACTATGGGGGCGATAGCTGTGCGTATGGCAGATCACGTCATCATCAGTGACGACGACCCCCATGGAGAGGACCCCGCGGAGATCAGAGCTGGACTCCTGAACGGGGCCCGAGACGCGATCGCCACTGGCGGCCTCAGCACCACGCTGGAGGAGATCTCCCCGCGCGCTGATGCCATTGCTGCAGCCGTAGCTGCAGCAGAGCCTGAAGACACCATTCTGCTGGCCGGTCGAGGTCACGAAGTCCACCAGGATGTCGCCGGAACGCGCGTCGAGATCGATGACAGGGAAGAACTGGCCCGCACCCTGAAGGCTAAGGGCTTCGCGACATTAGACGGAGGCGCCTGATGATTGACCTTACTGCTGCTGAGATTGCCCGTGCAGTATCGGGACGGCTGAGGGGAGTGGAGGACCCGCATCAGCTCACACTGACCCATGCTGATACCGACTCCCGGACGATGCGCCCATCAGCACTGTTCATCGCCAAGCCAGGTGAGGTCACCGACGGTCACCGCTTCATCGACAATGCCCTGGCGGCAGGGGCCGAACTTGTGCTGGCCGAACGTGAAACCGATGACCCCTCAGGAAACCCCCACCCAGCTGTGATCGTTGACGATGCGATCGTGGCTATGGGAATGCTGGCGCAGGAAATCGTGACGAGAATCAAAAACCACTCTGCGACCACCGTGATCGGTATCACCGGCTCCGCAGGAAAAACGACTACCAAAGACCTCCTTGCGGCGCTGTTGGCTCCAGAGGGGCCGACCATCGCCCCACAAGGGTCCTACAACGGTGAGGTCGGAGTGCCGCTCACTGTGTTCACCGCCGAGCTGGAAACCCGCTACCTCATCATCGAAATGGGAGCTGACGCGCCCGGAAACATCCGTGATCTGTGCACGATGGTGCAGCCGCACATCGGTGCAGTGCTCATGGTCGGCACCGCCCATGCAGGCAAGTTCGGTGGTGCAGACAAAATCGCTCAGACCAAGGGTGAACTGGCTGAACTCGCCACTGACCATGTCATCCTCAACGCCGATGATGCTCAGGTCTCTGCCATGGCAGAGCGTGCATCAGCGCCCATCACCTGGTTTGCGTCCGAACCAGCCGCAGAAGGTGCGTATGGTGTGGCCGCCGATGCCGTGCGCCAACTGCCCGACGGCCGTATGGAGCTGACCTTGGTCTTTGATCAGCCGGGCAAGCAAGGTCAGACTGAGTTCCGGACCACAAGCGGGCTTATCGGCGCGCACCACGTGACGAATCTCTTAGCTGCCGCAGCCGTTGCCTACCGGGCCGGTGTGGCGCCTTCGAACATCGCCGCACGGCTCGACGGGTTGGGCCCGAGCTCCAGATGGCGCATGGAACGCACCGAGATCAGCTGGGGGGGCCAGCAGGATGCCGTCACCATTGTCAATGATGCGTACAACGCCAACCCCGAATCCATGCGGGAAGCGCTGCGCACATTGGCGATCCTCTCGCGTGACAATCAGCGGCGCGGGGTGGCCGTGCTGGGTCCGATGCTCGAACTGGGCGAGGAGTCAGTCTGGCTCCACCACAAGCTCGGCGAGACAGTCGTCAGGCTCAACATTGATCTCACCCTGGTCGTTGGGAAAGAGGCGTATGCCCTCTACCGTGGCGCCATAGCCGAAGGGTCATGGGGCTCAGAAGTGCAGTGGGTGGCCACTGTCGATGAGGCTGAATCATGGTTGCGCACAGCGCTGCAGCCGGGCGACATCGTGTTGTTTAAGTCTTCTCACTCCGCTGGGCTTAGACTTCTGGGTGACAAATTCGCCACCGAGGAAAGGAACTGAGTGATCGCCGTTGTCATCGGTGCCGCCACTGGGCTGATCCTCACCCTCCTCGGTACCCCACTGTTCATCCGTTTCCTTGTCAAACGTGGCTACGGCCAGTTCATTCGCGACGACGGACCCACCACCCACCACGTGAAGAGGGGAACACCCACTATGGGTGGCGCCGTGATCATCCTCGCGGTGATCATCGCCTATGCCGCGACCCATGCGGTGCTGTTCTTCACCAGCGACGTCGCCGCCGGCCCCAGCGCCTCGGGGCTCCTGCTTTTACTGCTGATGACCGGTATGGGACTGGTCGGGTTCTTCGACGACGCCGCCAAGATCACCAAGAAGCAGTCGCTAGGTCTGAGCCCCTGGGCCAAGATCACCGGACAGGCTTCCGTCGGCGTCCTGTTCGCCGTTCTCGCCCTGCAGTTCCCCAATGACCAAGACATCACCCCGGCGTCGACCGCGATTTCCTTCGTCCGCGAAACCGTCTTGGACTTTGCCGTGCTCGGAACTGTGGTGGGAGGAATCCTCTTCGTCATCTGGGCCAACATCATCAACACCGCCGCCACCAACGCGGTGAATCTCACCGACGGTCTCGACGGGTTGGCCAGTGCCGCTACCGCGATGGTCACCGCCGCCTATGTGATCATCTCCATCTGGCAGTACAACCAGTCCTGCGGCGGCGTTCGTGCTGTGGACTCTGTCTGCTACTCAGTGCGGGACCCCATGGATATGGCCACACTTGCAGCGATCATCACCGGAGCGCTGATCGGGTTCCTGTGGTGGAACACCTCGCCGGCAAAGATCTTCATGGGAGACACCGGCTCACTGGCCCTGGGTGGGGCACTGGCCGGTTTCGCCATCCTGACCCACACCCAGTTGCTGTTCGTCATCCTGTGCGGACTGTTCGTCATCATCACCGTCAGCGTGATCATCCAGGTCGGCTACTTCAAGCTCTCCAAGGGCAAACGTGTCTTCCTCATGGCCCCCCTGCAGCATCATTTCGAACTCAAGGGGTGGGCTGAGGTCACCGTGGTGGTTCGGTTCTGGATCATCGGAGCCCTCGCCGTCGGCATGGGCCTCGCCGTGTTCTACGGAGAATGGGTGCTCGCCCAGTGAGCGAACACCGCACACTCCCACAGCTTCACGGATGGGACGGACCCTGGGCAGGCCTGCGGGTTCTCGTCACCGGGTTCGGGGTCACCGGATTTTCCGTTGCGGACACACTGGCGGAACTCGGAGCCCACATCGTCGTGGTTGACGGCACCGCAACAGGAACAAAACAAGACGACGCCGCCACGCTTTCCACCATGTGGGGAGACCGTCTGGAGTTCCGATTCGGCGAGGACCACACGACCACACTGCGACACTTCGCAGCAGCCGACGGCACCACTGACATTCCGGAACTCATCGTCACGTCACCTGGATGGCGGCCAGACTCCCCGATCATCGCAGCAGCCGCAGTCCACCACGTGCCTGTCTGGTCAGATATTCAGCTCGCCCGACGGCTCGGGGCCCGTCCTGGTGCCAAAGACCCCGACTGGTTGGTCCTCACCGGAACCAACGGCAAGACCACCACTGTCATGATGCTGGAGGCCATGCTGAGCGCCGACGGACGACGCGCAGCCGCCTGCGGAAATATCGGCATGCCCATCCTGGACGTCATCCGCGACCCCGAAGGCTATGACGCACTTGCTGTGGAACTGTCCAGCTTCCAGCTGCACTACACCGAACCGCTGCACCCGGTGGCCTCCGCAGTGCTCAACATCGCTGAAGACCATATGGACTGGCACGGAGGACTTGAGAGTTATTTGGCGGACAAGGCCAAGATCTACGAGTCAACCCAGGTGGCCTGCGTCTACAACGCCCAGGACTCCGTGACGGAGAAGATGGTCGCTGCCGCCGATGTGGTCGAGGGAGCCCGCGCTATCGGCTTCACCACCGACTCCCCGGACGTGTCGATGCTCGGGCTGGTCGACGACATCCTGATTGACCGTGCCTTTCTGGACAACCGTCGGCACCAGGCCTTGGAGCTCGCTACCCGTGCGGATTTCGGAAGCCTCGCCCCACAGCACCTCGTGGCCAATGCCCTTGCGGCCGCCGCCCTGGCCCGGGCGGTCGACGTGGCCCCGGCATCCGTGCAACAGGCTATTCGGGCCTATGAGCCGGCGGAGCATCGCATACAGCCAGTGGCCAAGGCGGACGATGTCCTCTGGATCAACGACACCAAAGCCACCAACCCACATGCGGCAGCAGCCTCACTGGCGAGCTTCACTGATGTGGTGTGGATCGCCGGAGGGCTCTCCAAAGGAGTCGACTACGACCCTCTGGTTCAGCAGGTCGCCGCCCGTCTGCGACATGTGATCCTGATTGGTACAGACTCCACCCAGCTTCGCTCCAGCCTTGAGCGACACGCCCCCCAGGTGCCCGTCACAGAGGTCTCCGGCAGTGATGATGGAGAGGCAGTCATGCGCAGCGCTGTCCGATCAGCAGACCGGTACGCCCAACCAGGGCAGGCCGTAGTGCTGGCTCCGGCCGCAGCATCCATGGACCAGTTCGCCTCGTACATCAGTCGAGGAGAGCAGTTCATTGCCGCGGTGACCGCGCTGATGCAGGACAAAGGTTTCTCGACCGAGTAAGGAGGAGCACCATGGACAAGAGGCCCCCGCGCCTACCCTCCTCCAAAAGGCCAGATATTCACGGCGACTCGGCAGTTCTCACGCCGCCCAGCGCTGCCTCGCCGGAGGAGCCCGACGAGCAGCACACCGGTGACGTGCCCCAGGGCTATCTGCGTCTGGTGGACGATATCGACGACGACGCCGCGGGCCCAGACGCTGCGGAAGAACCCGGTGATGGGTCACTGGGGCGGGCATGGAGAGCCCAGCAGGCCGAGCGCCGAGCTGAACGCATCACCAAATTCTGGGGCATCTTCGAAGGGGGCAATCCTTACACCAACTACTGGTTGGTATTGGGTGCCACGATCGCACTTGCGGCGTTCGGACTGACCATGGTGCTCTCTTCCACCTCAGTCGATGGAGGCGGACAGCCCTTCACCACCGCTACTCGGCAGGCAGTATGGGCCGGTATCGGCGTCATCGGCATGCTGTTCATGACGGTCATTCCCACCCGATGGATGGGATGGATCGGCTGGGCAGCCATGATCATCGCCAGTGTCCTGCTGGCACTGGTGGCGTTCTCGCCCTGGGGCTACACCGGAGGCGGCTCGACGAACTGGCTGCGCATCGGACCAGTTCAGGGGCAGCCCTCAGAGGTCGCCAAGCTGGCGCTTGTGCTCTGGGGGGCAGCCGTGCTGGCGCGCAAAGGGAAACTGGTCAATCAGTTCACGCACTGGATGATGCCGTTCGTGGCCCCCGGTGCCCTGTCCGTTCTGGTGCTCGTACTCGCAGGTGGCGACCTCGGGACCAGCCTGGTGATCATTCTCATCGCCGCGGCGCTGCTCTTCACCGCCGGAATCGGTATGCGCTGGTTTGCTCTTGCCGGACTCTTCGCCTCTGGCGCAGTTGCGCTGCTGATGTGGATCACTCCCTATCGCATGATGCGCGTCTACGCCTGGTTGGGAATGAACTGTGACCATCCCACCGAGCCCTGCTACCAGACGGAGCAGGGCCTCTTCGCTCTCGCGTCTGGAGGCTTCTGGGGCGTAGGTCTGGGGCAGTCCCGGCAGAAATGGGACTACATTCCCGAAGTGCACAATGACTTCATCTTCACCATCATTGGCGAGGAACTGGGTCTCCTTGGAACGGTGACAGTTCTGGGACTCTTCGCCGTCCTGGTCGTCGGCATCTTCCGAGTCGCCAACGGCATCACGGGAGACACCTACCACGCGCGGTTCGTGAAACTGGTCTGCATCGGTATCATCGCGTGGATCGTCGGTCAGGCCTTCATCAACATCGCGATGGTCACCGGGCTGATCCCTGTGGTGGGTGTGCCCCTGCCGTTCATCTCCTACGGCGGGTCCGCCCTGACTGTTGCCCTGATCGCCGTCGGCGTGATTCTCAACTTTGCCCGTAGGCAACGGATTGAGGCGCGAACACCTAAACGGCGCAACAGAAAACGGCGCAAGCGGTCTACACTGACACCGCCAGCCACGTCCGCCCCCTCCTGAACTCCGCAAAGGAAACACATGACAGCTGCCAGCGTCGTCCTCGCCGGCGGAGGAACTGCCGGGCACATCAGCCCGATGCTCGCCATCGCCTCCGCCATCGAACGGCTCGACACATCGGTGAGCCAGTCGATGATCGGCACTGCCACGGGACTTGAAACGCGCCTGGTGCCCGCCGCCGGCTACGAACTCGACCTCATTGAGAAGGTCCCCTTCCCACGGAGGCCGAACCGCGACACCCTGAGCTTTCCCTCCCGTTTCGCCCAGGCGAGCCGAGAAGCCCAGAACATCCTGCGCAGGCGGGGAGCCGACGTCGTTGTGGGTGTGGGTGGATACGTATGCCCTCCCGTCTACCGTGCCGCGAAGAAGCTCGGTATTCCCGTAGTTGTCCACGAGGCGAACGCACGGCCCGGCCTAGCCAATAGGATTGGCGCCCGACAAGCTGCCTTTGTGGGAACGGCCTTTCAGGAGACCCCGCTCAAGGGGGCCACCCATGTGGGCATGCCGATGCCACGGCAGGTCTCGCAATTGGATCGTGAGCACATGCGCGTTCAAGCCCGCCAGGAGCTGGGCCTGCAGACTGATCGGACCACCTTGGTGGTCACCGGTGGGTCCTCCGGTGCGCAGAACCTCAATGCGGCAGTCGCCTCCGCACTGGAGGACCTGCTCAGCACCGGCGCGCAGGTCCTCCACCTGACCGGACAGGACAAGGAAGTCAGAGATGACACCGGCGCGCTCCTCGAGGCGGACGGATACCACCAGCGGGAGTACCTCGACGGGATGCACCTCGCCTATGCTGCTGCAGACCTGATCGTGGCTCGTGCCGGGGCGGCCACAGTATGCGAAGTCGCTGCCGTAGGCCTGCCGGCGGCATTCGTGCCACTTCCCATAGGCAACGGTGAGCAGGAGCTGAACGCTCGAGGCCTGGTCGATGCAGGAGGTGCACTCCTAGTCAAGGACGAACATTTCACCCGATCCTGGATCGGACGCAACCTTTTGCCCCTTCTGGAAGATCCCCGACTTCTGGGCACCATGCAGAAGCAGTCCGCCGCCCGCGGTATCACTGACGCCGATGAGCGTATGGCTCGTGCGGCTCTGGAGGCGGCTGCCAAATGAGCCTTGACTCTCTTGGCCGCGTCCACTTCCTCGGCCTAGCCGGCGTCGGGGTTTCCGCAGTCGCGCGGCTGATGCTTGCAGCCGGGGTGCCCATCTCCGGAACCGACGCCAAGGAACTGCCCGTGCTCGATGAGTTCAGGGCAGCCGGTGTTCCCGTCAGGGTCGGATACAGCGCGGAAAACCTCAGCTCCTTGGAAACTGAGACGGGTTCGACCATCAGCACCGTCGTCGCCTCCTCCGTGGCCACCGCCGGTAACCCCGAGTACGACGCCGCGGCAGCAGCTGGCGTGCGCCTGCTGCACCGTTCAGAGGGCCTGGCTGCCTGTATGGAGGACAAGCAGGCGATCGCGGTCGCAGGAACCCATGGCAAGACCACCACAAGCTCTATGACGGCCATCATGCTCCACGGCGCCGGGTGCGATCCCAGCTTCGCGATAGGTGCCAATGTGGCCGGGTTTGGAACGAACGCCAGATTAGGAGCAGGGGAGTGGTTCGTCGCTGAGGCCGATGAGTCGGACGGGTCTCTGCTGAACTACTCAACGGCGATCTCCGTGGTGACCAATGTCGAACCCGACCACCTAGACCACTACGGAACCGCCGAGGCGGTAGAACAAGTCTTCATTGACTTCACCGAACGCATCCAGGAATCTGGAGCGCTCGTGCTCTGCCTGGACGATCCCGGAGCCCGCGACCTACTCCACCGGGTCCAACAGCCCCTCACAGAACGCGGGGTGCGGATCCTGACCTATGGCACGTCCCAGGATGCCGACCTCACACTCAGTGCTGTCACCCCATCTGGGTTTCGGCAGGAAAGCGTCCTGACGCTTGGCGCAGATACGGACCGGCCGCAGCCGCGCAGCGCCAGTATGGTGTTGCAGGTTCCAGGGCTGCACAACGCCCTCAACGCCACCGCAGCGGTGGCGGTAGGGATCGCGGCAGGCCTTGACCTTGAGCGGTGCACGGCCGCACTGGGACGGTTCAGCGGAAGCTCCAGAAGGTTCGAACTTCGCGGCGAGGTCAATGGTGTGGCGGTCTACGACGACTACGCCCACCACCCCACAGAAGTTGCCGCTGTACTGAGCGGGGCCCGCAGTGCGACAACGGGAAAAGTGCACGCTGTCTTTCAACCCCACCTGTTCAGTCGCACACGGGACTTTGCCGCAGACTTCGGCGCCGCCCTCAACGCCGCAGATACTGCCATCGTGCTGGACATCTACCCTGCGCGTGAGAAGCCCATTGTGGGAGTCACCGCAGAACTGCTCGGCCACCCGGTGCTCAGCCGGTCTGAGGCTGCCGCCGCAGTTGCCAACGCGGCTGAACCCGGAGATATCGTTCTCACCATCGGAGCTGGAGACGTCACCTACCTGGCTACCGAGATAGTGAAAGTACTGCAGGAGCCCACAAGGTGACGCTGGACCCTGAGGCCGCTCTCGAGTTCCCTGAACCCGAGGCGGTCGGAGCTAGGCGACGGCGTCGTCGTTATCTCATGAGCCTGGCAGCAGCCTTCCTCGGCCTACTGGCGGTGGTCGCCACGATCTACTTCTCACCGCTTTTTCCCTTACGCACTATCGAAGTCCAGGGCAATGAGCTGCTCACCGACCAGCAGGCAGATGAACTGCTCTCTGACCTTTATGGCCAGCCGGTGGCACAGGTCGGCACCGGCGAGGTCCACGAGCGGCTCGATGCGGAGAACGTTGTGGCAGAGGTCTCGAGTCGGATCGAGCTACCCGGCACCTTGCATGTCGAGATTGTTGAGCACCCCCCTGTGGCAGAGGTCCACCAAGACGGGGATGTCCTGCTGTACTCCGATCTCGGAGAAGTCATCCGTACGTTCGCAGGCGCGGAACAGTTGGAGGCCGAGGACTATGCGACTCCGGAGATATCCTCTGAGGCCGCCCTGGAAGATGAGGCCGTCTTCGGCACCATCGTCTCCGTGCTCGGAGAACTGCCACCCGATGCGCGATCCCAACTTGACTCAGCAACAGCCGATTCGATCGATTCCGTCCAACTGGAACTAGCGGATGGGCGAACCGTCGTCTGGGGGTCCGATGACCGCGGAGAAGAGAAGGCCGTGGTCCTGCAGTCCATCCTCGGCTCCTCTGAGGAAGCCTTCCAGGAGGCTGACATCATCGACATATCCACGCCGTCAACTCCGGTTACGCGGTGAGAGCTGACCTCGCGGGTAGGCTGGGGACACAACTGAAGATCGCCGCACCCCCTGATCAGCTAAGGTTCAAGCTCAACTTGAACCTTGCTGACGGTACCTGCGGAGCAGAAGAATGAGCCCTGTTACGAAGACTCCCGGCCGGTGAGAGGCACGTCGAGTCGACGTCTCCGGTGCACAGGCTTCCCGAGGCACCCGCGAACTGCCTCGGTAGGTACCGAACGCACTGGAGACGGGGAAGACAGTGAGGAGTCGTTCTCGGCTTCGCTCACCGGCGGGGGTCTTCGTGCATCTGTGACTTTTCAACAGCTAAGGGACAAACACACGTGGCTACACCGAGCAATTACCTCGCCGTGATTAAGGTCGTCGGCATAGGCGGCGGCGGCGTCAACGCCGTCAACCGCATGATCGAAGTCGGTTTGCGCGGCGTGGAGTTCATCGCCATCAATACAGACGCCCAGGCGCTACTGATGTCTGACGCCGACGTCAAACTCGATGTGGGTCGCGAGCTGACCCGCGGACTCGGGGCCGGCGCCAACCCTGAGGTGGGCCGACAGGCTGCAGAGGACCACACCGAGGAGATCGAAGAAGTTCTCCGAGGTGCCGATATGGTTTTCGTCACCGCAGGTGAGGGAGGCGGCACCGGAACGGGCGGCGCCCCCGTGGTGGCACGGATCGCCCGCAGCCTGGGAGCGCTGACCATCGGAGTCGTCACCAGGCCGTTCACCTTCGAAGGACGCCGGCGCGCGAGCAGCGCTGAGGCTGGTATTGAAGGGCTGCGCGATGAAGTCGACACCCTCATCGTCATCCCCAACGATCGCCTGCTCTCCATCTCGGACAAAAACGTCTCCGTCCTGGACGCTTTCCGCTCCGCAGACCAAGTCCTGCTTTCCGGTGTCCAAGGCATCACTGACCTGATCACCACCCCCGGTCTGATCAACCTCGACTTCGCAGACGTGAAGTCAGTCATGCAGGGGGCTGGCTCAGCTCTGATGGGCATCGGTTCCGCCAACGGTGAGGACCGCGCGGTGAAGGCTGCTGAACTTGCGATCGCTTCACCCCTGCTGGAAGCCAGCATTGACGGTGCCCACGGTGTGCTGCTCTCTATCCAAGGCGGCTCGGACCTCGGTCTCTTCGAGATCAACGAGGCTGCACGGCTGGTCCAGGAAGTCGCGCACCCCGAGGCGAACATCATCTTCGGTGCTGTGATCGACGACGCTTTGGGAGATGAGGCACGGGTCACGGTCATCGCCGCCGGGTTCGACCAGGCAGATGTGACATCAAAGCCCGCCGCCCCCGCTGCTCCAGCTCAGCCACAGCGGCCTGTTGCCCCGGTCGCTGGAGCCACTGCAGGTGCCTACGCCGCCTCTGCGGGCTCTCAGGACACCGCGCCTCAGAGTCGTACCTCCCCAGATGCGGCCCAGGAGCGATCGGAAGAAAAGCTCCCCGAGATCGTTGAGTCTGACTACACCGGTAAGAACGACGACGACCTCGACGTTCCCGATTTCCTCAAGTAGAACGCCTCCGGCGCCGGGAACGCGAGCTGACTTGGTGTCAACACTCTGGTGGCAGGACCGCAGCGGGCGAGTGAGTCTGGGGTTCACCTCAGTTGAAGTTGGAAACTTGGCACATCATGTGGGCGACAGCAGTGATGCCGCGGTCAACCGTGGCACACTCGAAAGTCAGCTGAGTCTGCCCCAGGGCTCGTTCCGGTACCTCAACCAGGTCCATTCGGCGAACGTCATAGATGCCTCCACAGCTGATTCGATCCCGACCGGTGACGCCTGGATCTCCACCGACGGGTCCCATCCGCTGGCGATCATGGTGGCCGACTGCCTGCCTGTGCTGTTCATCGCCCGCAATGGTGGAGGCAGCCAGCTGACAGCAGCCGCGCATGCAGGACGGCCTGGTCTTATCGGCGGGGTCCTCCAGAACACTGTCGCCGAGCTTCTGCGTCATGGTGGCGACTCCGTTACCGCCTGGATTGGCCCTGGAGCCTGCGGCGCATGCTACGAGGTGCCCCAGGAGATGTTCGATGAACTCACCGACGGCAGACCTGCACTGGCCTCCACAACCCGCTGGGGCACACCTGCGTTGGACCTGCGCTCCGAAGCCCGCGCCATCTTGGAGTCCCTAGATGTCACGGTGGTTGATATCGACGGCTGCACGATTGAGGACCCGACGCTTTTCTCACATCGGGCCAGCCAACAGAGCGGAGCCCCGGAGGGGCGCATCGCCGGACTCATCTGGGCAGACAGCTAGCCGCGTTGGGACTAGTGAACAGAGGCCAAGTAGGCTGGACACCGTGGACTTCACAACTGCTTTTCGCTCCGCGGCTGACAACGCCGATGATCCTCGCACCCGCCAGTTGGCGCTGAACCTCGCCGCAGTCCACGAAAGAATCGACAAGGCAGTGGCCGCCTCCGGACGGACCGACCGCCCTGAACTTATTGTGGTGAGCAAATACTTCCCACCTGAAGATGTTCAGCGCCTGTTCGAACTTGGTGTCCGGGATATCGGAGAGAACAAAGACCAAGAAGCCGCGGCCAAAGCGGCCTCTGTGGCAGAGCTGCTTCAGGATAGAGACCGCAGGTCATCCCCTGAAGATCCTCACGACACAGCGTTGCGGTGGCACTTCATTGGGCAGCTGCAAACGAACAAGGCGAAGTCCGTTGTTCGCTACGCTCATTCTGTCCACTCTGCAGACCGTCCCAAACTGGTCAAAGCTCTGGACAACGCGGCCGAACGTGCCTCCGGGGAGGGAGTCCGCAGCCAACCGCTGGAAGTTCTCATCCAAGTGGACCTGCGCAGCCCTCTTCCTGAGGACCACCGCGGGGGCGCCTCCCCCACAGACATGCTGAGCCTCGCCGAGATCATCGCCTCCTGCGAGCACCTGCATCTCGGGGGCCTCATGGCAGTAGCTCCATTGGAGGAAGCGCCGGAACCTGCGTTCGCCAGGCTGGGAGAACTCGCTCAACTACTGGTGACTGAGCATCCAGTGGCTACGCAGATCTCTGCCGGGATGAGTCAGGACCTTGAAGCGGCGGTCAGCTGCGGAGCGACACGCCTACGCATCGGACGCGATGTCCTCGGTGAGCGGCCCCACCACTAGTAATGTCGGGATCGCGACACAACCATAACCTTCCCCAGGAGCTTGAACCATGGCCGGTGCATTCAAGAAAACAATGATCTACCTCGGTTTAGCCGATGGTGACGACTACAACGAAGACAGCTTCGGCAGCGAGGAACGACCCTCGTCCCGCCACGCCGCATCATCCGGTGGTACTGCCACCACAACACGCCCAGCACCTGCGGCCGCTCAGCCTACAGGTGCGGTGGTGTCACTGGCGGATCGCGCCGCAGCAACGACTCCTGACAGCAGCGACGACGCTGACCCGGCAGGCTCGTACAACAGCACCAACCTTGCGGTGGCCCCGGACTACCGGGCCCCAGTAACCCCCATCAAGCGTGCACCCTCCTCTCGGGACGAAAGCTCAGAAATGCGAAAGATCACCACTGTTCACCCCCGCTCCTACAATGACGCCAAAATCATCGGTGAGTCCTTCCGCGAGGACATCCCCGTCATTATGAACGTCACGGAGATGGGTGAGGGCGAAGCCAAGCGCCTTGTGGACTTCGCGGCGGGCCTCGTTTTCGGTCTCGGCGGGTCCATCGAACGGGTCACCAACAAAGTGTTCCTCCTGACTCCTCGCAACGTAGAAGTTGTCGCCGAGGAGAAGGCCGCAGCTGAGCCTGAAACGAACGCCAAGTTCTTCAACCAGTCCTGACACAAGATTGTGAAGATGGCTCAAACGGGTTCGCTGAGGTAGCCTGAGCACCCGTGGACCTCATCACTGCACCCCTCTATCTCGTCCTTACCGTCTATCAGTTTGCCCTGATCATTCGGATTATCTTCAACATCACGGAGTCATACGCGCGGAACTGGCGACCAAAGGGCCTGGTGCTCATGCTGGCGGTCGGTATCTACGCTGTGACTGACCCGCCATTGCGCTGGTTGAACCGCAAGATTCCACCCCTGAACCTCGGTGGTGTCTCGCTGGATATGGCGTTCATCATCGTGTTCTTGGCCGTTGTGATCGCCAAATCTCTGATTGCCGGTTTCGCCTGATCTGTGAACCCAGACGTTCCCAGTGAAGCCTGACTTGAAGGTTCGGGTCGAAGCGGCCAAAGTTGGCTGGGTATTGTGTGGGATGAGACGCTTTTATGCCACAACCTGCCACTGACAATGAGGTGACGCTTTCCATGGCTCTGATGCCAGATGACCTCCTGAACAAGGAGTTTCCGGAGACCAAATTCCGCCCTGGGTACGACAAGGACGAGGTCGACGACTTTCTCGATGAGGTGGTCGTCGAATGGCGCCGTCTGATTCAGGAGAACGAGGAGCTGCGGGCAGAGAACGCCACGTTGCAAGAGCAGCTCGACGGTAGCGACTACGTCGAGCCCGATGAGCTCAAAGACGCAGGTCTCTCCGGCTACGCCGGTACCTCCGCAGAGGTCACCGGAACATTCGAATCCGTTGACGATGACGCCGCAGCGGTGCCCGACACGCCGGAGTCCGACCAGGACCACACACAGTCTGTGACCCCGCAGGGCGACCCCAACGTCACCGCATACCCGGAGTACGCGCTCGGCACCCGACCAGCACAGGAACGCCCAGAAGCGCAACCGGACACATCCGCCGGAGGCCCAGCGGCCGAGGCAGCCGGTGTGCTTGCCATGGCGCAGAAGCTTCACGATCAGTACGTCGCTGAGGGCGAAGAGAACCGTGCAGCATCGATCGCCGAAGGTCAGTCAAAGCGCGCTGAGCTCATCCATGAAGGTGAAACAACCAAGGAAGAACTCATCAATGAGGGCACATCCAAGCGTGCCGAACTGATCGCAGACGGTGAGCAGACTCGCGCTGAGTACATCGCCGAAGGTGAAGCCAAACGCTCCGAGCTGCTCACCGACGCTGAGACTCGCGCTGAGTCCATGATCGAAGAGGCCGAACTGACTTCCACTCGCACCCTCAACGCACTGGAGCGGAAGAAGGGCGACCTGGAGGCTCGAGTGAGCGAACTCACCGGCTTCGAACGTGACTACCGCGCCCGGTTGAAGGACTACATTGAGAATCAGCTGGCAGAGCTGAATTCCCAAGGAACTATCGAAAAAGAGACGTCAGGCTAAATCCGCGCTCTCGATCATAGAAGAAGGGGACTCCCATGTTGGGGGTCCCTTTCTTGCGTGCTGAGGGCATAGACGTGCTTGTAGACTCGACAGGTGCCATCAGCCGAATCTCCTTCCCAGCCTGACCCGGAAAACGCGACTACGCCCCAGCCCCGGACCAAAGGGCCTCGCCGCGGCGTCGCCATCGGTGTTGCTTGTCTCATCGCACTCAGTGCGTGGCTGCTGGACCAGGCCACCAAACTATGGGTGGAAAGAACTATGGAGATCGGCCAACAGCTGGACGCGATCCCACCGGTGCTGTACTGGCGCTATCACCTCAACCCAGGTGCCGCATTCTCCATGGGGACCGATCACACGTGGGTCTTCACGATTATTCAGGCCATCGTGTTGAGCGTCGGTCTGTTCTATCTGTTCCGACTGGGGGGGTCATGGTTGTGGACACTCGGGCTGGGCGGACTGATCGGTGGAGTCGCCGGGAACTTGACGGACAGGCTCTTCCGGGCGCCTTCCCTCGTGGATGGAACCTTCGAACAGTTCGGCCAGGGTCACGTGGTGGATATGATCGCGGTGCCGCATTTTGCGGTATTCAATGTCGCGGACAGCTTCATCGTCTTTTCCATTATTGGGCTGTGCGCCATGATGTTATTCGGTCTGAACCTGGACGGCACTCGAGACGTTAAGAACACATCCGCACCCGAAGACACAGAGGCAAACTGATGACTGAATACTCCGTTCCAGCAGAGCTGGCTGGGAAACGGGCTGACGCCGTCGTGGCGGGCGTCAGTGGGGTTTCCCGGACCGAGGCAGCTGGGTGGATTGCCGACGGCAGAGTCACCTGGGCCCAGTACCGGACTCAGGGTCGGGAGGCAGGTGTGCCGGTGAAGAAGTCGGAAAGGCTCCACGAAGGCGCCCAGATTGCGGTCCATGAGCCAGATCCAGTCGACCTGACCGATATTAAGGCGGAATCCGTGCAAGATATGACGCTGCTGTATGAGGACGACGACCTTGTGGCAGTCAACAAGCCGGTAGGTGTGGCCGCGCACCCCTCTCCGGGGTGGCGGGGTGCCACGGTCATCGGAGGGCTATTGGCACAGGGCGTCAACATCTCCACCTCAGGGGCTCAGGAACGCCGCGGGATCGTGCACCGACTAGACGTTGGAACCTCCGGAGTGATGGTGGTGGCGAAGACTGAGCGGGCCTACAGCGTGCTCAAAGACGCCTTCCGTGACCGGACCCCGGCAAAGACTTACCACGCACTCGTTCAGGGACTTCCAGATCCACATGAGGGAACTATCGACGCCCCCATCGGCCGCCACCCCGGACATGACTGGAGGTTCGCGGTTATGGAGGGCGGACGTGAGGCTCGCACCCACTACGAGCTCATCGAGGCCTATGGACGTGTCAGCCTGATGAACATCCGCCTAGAAACTGGGCGGACACACCAAATCCGTGTGCACTTTGCAGCGCTCGGGCATCCCTGTGCTGGTGATCTGACCTATGGTGCTGATCCACATCTGGCCGCTGATCTGGGGCTCACTCGGCAGTGGCTGCACGCCTTTGAACTGGGCATAGATCACCCGGTCGGCGGTGAAAGGCTGACTATCCGCAGCGACTATCCGCAGGATCTTACTGAGGCACTGCGCATCTTGGAGGGCTAGGAGAGCTTATGGTTGAGAACTTCGTCCACCTGCACAACCACACCGAGTACTCGATGCTTGACGGTGCCGCCAAGATCGATGACATGTTCGCACGAACAGAGGAACTGGGGATGCCGGCGGTTGCCATGACCGACCATGGGTTCCTTTTCGGCGCCTACGAGTTCTGGAAGACCGCGCAGAACTACGACGTGAAACCCATCATTGGGCTCGAAGCCTATTTGACCCCTGGCACTCATCGTTCGGAACGGAAAAGAGTGCGCTGGGGCGAAGGGTCAGTGGGTGAGAAGGACGTCTCCGGCGGCGGTGCCTACACCCATATGACGATGTGGGCGCAGAACACCGAGGGTATGCACAACCTCTTCCGGCTCGGCTCGCGAGCCTCCGTGGAGGGCACCTTCTATAAGCCGCGCGCAGACCGGGAACTCCTCTCGGACTTCGGCAGAGGAATCATCGCTACGACAGGGTGCCCCTCCGGTGAGATTCAGACCAGACTGCACCTGGGCCAGTATGAAGAGGCTAAGCGGGCAGCCGGCGAATTTGAAGAGATTTTCGGCAAAGGTAACTTCTACTGCGAACTGATGGACCACGGCCTGCCGATCGAGCGCCGAGTTCGCCAGGACCTTCTGCAACTGTCCAAAGATCTGAACCTCCCCCTGGTGGCCACCAATGACCTCCACTACACGCATCAGCACGACCATAAGGCGCACGGCGCTCTGCTGTGCTTACAGACCGGTGCGACTCTGGATGACCCCAACAGGTTCAAGTTCGATGCTGAAGAGTTCTATCTCAAGTCTCCAGCCGAGATGCGCCACCTGTTCCGTGAGGTGCCTGAGGCCTGCGACAACACGCTCGAGATCGCAGAGCGTTGTGAGGTCACGTTCGATGAGAACGCCTCCTATATGCCCAGGTTCCCTGTCCCAGAAGGCGAGACAGAAGAGTCCTGGTTCATCAAAGAGGTAGAGAAAGGGCTGCACTACCGCTTCCCGGACGGCATCTCAGAGGAAACCCGGGAGCAGGCCCGGTACGAAATCGGCGTGATTACCCAGATGGGCTTCCCCGGTTACTTCTTGGTCGTGGCAGACTTCATCAACTGGGCTAAGGAGAACGGCATCCGAGTCGGTCCCGGTCGTGGGTCCGGGCCAGGCTCAATGGTCGCCTATGCCATGCGCATCACTGACCTCGACCCCTTGCAGCACGGGCTGATCTTTGAACGGTTCCTGAACCCTGACCGCGTGTCCATGCCCGACTTCGATGTGGATTTCGATGATCGTCGCCGCAGTGAAGTTATTGACTACGTGGTCAAGAAATACGGCGATGAGCGCGTGGCCATGATCGTGACCTACGGCTCGATCAAATCCAAACAGGCCCTCAAAGACGCCGCCCGAGTCATGGGCGAACCTTTCCAAACTGGTGAGACGCTCACCAAAGCTATGCCGCCGGATCAGCAGGGAAAACCCATCCCACTGGCGGACATCCACGACAAAGACTCCAAACGGTACGCCGAAGCCGGCGAATTCCGTGAAATGGTCGACTCTGACCCTCGGCTGAAAGAGATCTTCGAGGTCGCCGTCGGACTGGAAGGCCTGAAGCGTCAGCCCGGTGTGCACGCCGCAGGTGTCATCATGTCCTCCGACCCACTGATCGACATTATCCCCCTGATGCGCCGTGAGCAGGATGGGGCGATCATCACGCAGTTCGACTACCCGATCTGTGAGTCGCTCGGCCTCATCAAGATGGACTTCCTGGGGTTGCGCAACCTCACCATCATCTCCGATGCACTGGAGAACATTCAGCTGAACAAAGGCGTCGAGATCGATCTGGAAACTCTGGATCTCAACGATCGTCCGTCCTACCAACTGCTCTCGCGCGGCGATACTCTGGGTGTGTTCCAACTCGACGGCTCTGGGCTGCGTTCACTGCTGCGGCAAATGCGCCCCGATAACTTCGAAGACATCTCCGCGACGATCGCCCTGTATCGACCCGGTCCGATGGGCGCGAACTCCCACACCAACTACGCCCTGCGCAAGAATGGTCAGCAGAAGGTCACTCCTATCCACGCGGAGCTCGAAGAGCCGCTGGCGGAGATTCTCAACACCACCTACGGTCTGATCATCTATCAGGAGCAGGTGATGGCCATTGCTCAGAAAGTCGCAGGCTATAGCCTCGGCCAGGCGGATATTCTGCGTCGGGCCATGGGTAAGAAGAAGAAGTCTGAACTAGACAAGCAAAAGGTCGGTTTCTTCGAAGGAATGGCAGCAAACGGGTACTCCGAGCAGGCATCCCAAACTCTCTGGGACATCCTGCTGCCGTTCTCCGACTACGCATTCAACAAGGCCCACTCTGCCGCCTATGGGCTCATCGCCTATTGGACGGCGTATCTGAAGGCCAACTACCCGGCTGAATACATGGCTGCATTGCTCACCAGTGTGGGAGAGAACCGCGATAAGCTCGCGATCTACCTCTCCGAATGTCGTCATATGGGGATTACGGTCACCGCTCCGAGCATCAACGAATCAGCACTGACCTTCACCCCAGTGGGGGACGACACCATCCGATTCGGCATGGGGGCAGTCCGAAACGTTGGAGCAAACGTCGTCGCCGGCATCGTCGATGCTCGCCAGGAGAAGGGCAAGTACACGTCCTTCGTGGACTTCTTCACCAAGGTCCCAGCACAGGTCTGCAATAAGCGCACTATGGATTCACTCATCAAGGCCGGAGGCTTCGACGAGCTCGGGCACACTCGCCGGTCCCTGGTGACCATCCATGAGTTGGCTGTCGACCAGGCGATCCGGCAGAAGAAAGACTCGGAGCAGTACGAGACAGATATTTTCGGTGCTTTTGCTGAAGCCGACGATGAACCCGGCGGAGGTTTCGAAGCCGTCAAGGTTCCTGAGCTGCCTGAATATGAGAAGAAGGACAAGCTGAACTTTGAGCGGGAAATGCTCGGACTCTATGTCTCTGATCACCCACTATCAGGCATGGAGCGCACGCTAGCCTCCCATGCAGACCGGTCGGTGCCCAGCGTGGTCAGTGAGGATGGACCACCGGACGGCGCCACAGTGACCATATGCGGCATGATCACCTCCCTGGCCCGCAAGATCGCAAAATCCGGCAACCCCTACGCGCGCGCCGAAATCGAGGACCTGACCGGATCTGTCGAAGTGATGTTCTTCGGTAAGACCTACCAGGCAGTGTCGATGGTGCTCGCTGAGGATCTCATCGTCGCGGTCAAGGGACAAGTGGACCGCCGCGAAGACGGGGGAGTGGTGCTCAAGGCGATGGACGTTACTGTTCCGGAGGTCACCGAAGATGGTGTGTCGGGGCCCGTCGTGGTGTCGATGCCGGTGCAGAAGGCAACCGAACGCATCATCACCGAACTGGGATCCACACTCCAGGCGCACCGGGGCACCTCGGACGTCCACATCAGGCTGCTGACAGGCGAGAAGGTCGAAGTCATGAAGCTGGGGGTGGCCTATCAAGTCTCTCCCTCACCGTCGCTGTACGGAGACCTCAAGGTCCTTCTGGGTCCCTCGTGCCTTGAGAGTTGAGCGCTCACCACTAGATGTTGAGTTGAACGAGTTGTTGGACACAATATGTAGTGGATAGACTGTGATGTGGGAGAGGAGGCCCACAAATGTTCTGCCCTTATTGCCGTCACGACTCATCTCGTGTGGTGGACTCAAGGACGCTGGAAGACGGATCCGGAATCCGCCGTCGTCGGCAGTGTCCGCAATGTTCTAAGCGTTTCACCACAGTGGAAACCACAAGTCTCAGTGTGATCAAGAGGTCCGGGGCGGCAGAGCCCTTCGACCGGTCCAAAGTGATCAATGGTGTGCGAAAAGCCTGCCAGGGCAGGCCCGTGACTCCTGATGATCTGGCAGTCCTGGCCCAGGAAGTCGAGGAAACGGTCCGCGCCTCCGGAAACGCAGAAATCGACGCCAATGACGTCGGTCTGGCTATTCTTGGTCCACTCAAAAGGCTCGACGTCGTCGCCTATATGAGATTCGCCTCCGTCTACAGGGGTTTCGAGAATCTCGACGACTTTGAGGCAGCTGTCGAAGAGCTTCGGAGGGAAGAGCTGGAACCGGAGGGCGTCGCAGCGAAAGTTGTTCAGCCGCGATTCGGATTCAGGTAGACTCTCAGACATACCGGTGGTGGTCTCTTCAGGGGAAGGTTGAGACCACCGCCGGTTTTCTTATCTCCGGCACTCCCTCAAGGCACGGCCCTAGCTCCCTGCCAAGTGGCGCAGACCAGCGATAGCCGCCTCCGGATCATCCGCGGAGTAAACCGCCGATCCCGCCACAAAGGTGTCAGCACCGGCTTCTGCAGCACGCAAGATGGTCTCGCTGTTGACGCCGCCGTCTACCTGGACGGCAATTCGGCCTCCGAGATCATCGGATGCTCGACGTGCCGCAGCGATCTTCGGCAGCATCTCATCCATAAAAGACTGCCCGCCGAAACCAGGTTCCACCGTCATGATCAGCAGCATGTCCAGCTCGCTGAGAAGTCCCAGGTGGGGTTCAAGGGCGGTCCCGGGTTTCATAGCCATGGCGGCTTTGGCCCCGTGCGACTTCAGATCCCGGGCAACCTGAACCGGCCGGACAGCCGCCTCCACGTGGAATGTCACTGACTCCGACCCAAGCTCCGCGTAAGCAGGCGCCCAGCGGTCAGCATCATCGATCATCAGATGCACGTCCAGCGGCAGAGCAGTCGCGGCGCGGATGGCTTGGACCACAGGCAGCCCGAGCGTCAGGTTGGGAACAAAATGATTGTCCATCACATCCACGTGGACGGCATCCGCCGAGGGAATGCGCGCAAGCTCGGAAGCAAGGTTCGCGAAGTCGGCGCTGAGAATGCTCGGGTGGATAGCGGTCATGGGGCCTCTTTTCTCAACAGGGCAAAAAACATGGCATCAGTTCCGTGGGTGTGAGGCCACAGCTGCACGCATTTGGCAGCCGTTTCACCAGTGGCCGCGGGACGTTTCTGGATCAAGTCTGCTCCTGCAGGCAGCGCCAGATCTTCCATGAGGACATGAGCATCCAACAGCTCAAGCTCCGGATGCCTCTTCAGCGTGTCCTCGACCTGAACCAGAGTTTCAGCAGGGTGCGGTGAACAGGTCACATAGGCCAGTAGGCCATCGTCTGCAAGGACTGCCGCAGCGGAATCGATCAGCTCCGCCTGCAGGATTGTCAGCTGAGCCAGATCCCCGGGCTGCCTTCTCCAGCGAGATTCAGGACGACGCCGCAGCGCACCTAATCCTGTACAGGGAGCATCCACAATGATCCGGTCGAATGTCTGACCCAATTCTCCGATGCTCTGTCCATCCCCAGTGCGGACCTCCCAAAAGTCTGAGTTGATCGGCTGCAGAGCCTTTCTGACCAGTTCAGCGCGATGCGGCGCAGGCTCGTTGGCAGTCAAGTGAACCTCGTAGTCCGCGGCGAGGCTAGCCAGCAGGGCGGCCTTGCCGCCTGGCCCTGCGCAGAGGTCGAGCCACTTTTCCCCGGGAGCTACGGCGGGTTCAGCCAGGGCCCGGGCGATCCATTGAGAGCCGATGTCCTGGACCCGGAGCACATTCTCCCGGACTCCGCTGAGCCGGCCGATGTCACCTCCCCGGAACACCGCTGCCCCATCAATGAGTTCGGAGCCCACCGCACCGGACTCTATGGCCAGCTGCAGGGCTTCGGGGCCGCTGGGCTCCGCGCCAGCGGGAATGCCCACCAGGTGAACTTCTGGGGCTGCGTTATCAGCTTCCAGCAGCTCTACCAGCTGATCCTCATACCCATGGAGCTTCAGCGACTGTCGCATCGCGCGTACGATCCAGCGTGGATGGGCATGACGCAGGGCGAGGGCCTCCAGGTCACCGAGGTCAGCGGTGAGGTCGTCCAACCATTCCTGCAGGGGCTTCGCCCCTACTTTTCGCAGGACGGCGTTCACCAACCCAGAAGGTCCTGCCCCGACCTGGTCGCGAACCAACGCTACTGTTTCATTAACTGCTGCGTGGTCGTCAACGCGCATGGCGAGCAGCTGATGAGTGCCTAGGCGCAGGGCGTTGAGCACTGGGGGATCCAGCTGCTCCAGCTCTCGGTCAACGTTCTGGCGAAGAATCGTGTCATACGTTCCCTGGGCACGAAGAGTGCCGTAGGTGAGTTCCGTGGCGAACGCGGCGTCGCGTTTATCCAGCTTGGCATGACGGATCTCCGTAGGCAGCACGAGGTTGGCGTACGCGTCATCGAGAGCCACTGCTCGCAGCACCCGGAACGCCGTCAGCCGAGCTGGGTCGGACCGCCGGGTGCGTCGAGAGGGAGCTGATTGGCTGAACTGGCGGTGTCCGCCGCGGTGCCGCTGGCGACCCTTCTCATTCCGGCGTTGTGAACCATCGCTCACCGTTGACCTCCCAGTAGTACGTCCTCGTGCTGGCCGCGGAGCCAGTCAGCAGCCGGCATCATCTGCTTCCCAGCCGGCTGCACCTCGGTAAGCACCACTCCAGCCCCGTCGCCTGTTGTCATGACGACTACCCGTTCACCCGAATGCCGATCGGAGGCCAGCAGGGAGACCTGCCCCGGGTCTCCGCCAGGACTGCCGTGAAAAGCGCGGGCCACTCCCAGCTTCACTCGGGATTCACCATTGAGGGTCCATGCACCGGGTTCAGGAATCGTCGCGTTGATCCGGTCAGCGACCTGAGGCGCTGCCGACCTCGGGTCAATGAAAGCGTCCTCGCGGGTGAGTTTCGGCGCGAATGACGGCTCGCCCACCTGGGGAACAGGAGACACTGAGCCTTCCACCAAACTAGGTAGTAGATCCAACAGCATGCGGCTTCCCAAGGTGGTGAGGTCCTCCAGCACCCTTCCGGCGGAGGCCAACTCCGGAATCTCATAAGTCCGTGCGGCGTGGACGGGGCCTGTGTCCATCCCCTTCTCCAGCTGGAAGATCGTGGCCGCCGTCGTGCGTTCGCCATTGAGAATGGCATGCTGAACCGGTGAGGCTCCGCGGTACTTGGGCAATTCTGAATAGTGAAGGTTCACCCAGCCCTGAGTGGGGACCTGCAGGGCTGGTTCAGGCAGCAGCGCTCCGTAGGCGACGACCACTCCGAGATCAGGCCGGAGTCTGCGGATCGCCTCTGTGACGTCATGATCGAGCTTCGATGCCTTCAGCAGAGGCAGCCCGGCGTCCCGGGCGACCTCAGCCACAGGGGAGGGGGTGAGCACTTTGCGCCGACCCACCGCGGCATCGGGCCGCGTCAGCACGCCCGCCACAGAGACGTCAGAGGTGATGAGTCCCATCAGGACATGGGCTGCGATCTTCGGGGTGCCAGCAAAGACTATTCCGCTCATGCCATCACTCCATTCCGTAACGCTCGGTAGGCATGTTTCTTATGCTCTCCGGTCAATCGGTCCAGAAAGAGCTTCCCATCCAGATGATCCAGTTCATGTTGCAAACAGGCTGCCAGCAGGCCGGTGGCTTCGATCCGCAGGCTCTCACCATCGGGGCCCACGCCGGTGAGCACGGCATGGGGGAAGCGTTCTACCGGGGCGTAGATTCCGCCAGGAACGGAAAGGCATCCCTCCCGGAGGACAGCGTCCGCATCCTCTTCCTCAGGACGGGGGACGAACGAGGGGCTTCCGGACCACGTGATTTCAGGGTTGATCACTGCACCTCGGGAGTCCTCCACATGCCATGTGAAGATCCGCAGGCTCACTCCCACCTGTGGTGCGGCGAGGCCGATGCCGTTGACGTGTTCCATCGTATGGTCCATGTTATGGATGAGCTGGCTGATGCGTTGGTCCGGGGTTCCGTCATTGAGCGGAACAGCAGAAGCAGGGCTGCGCAGGACCGGATCACCGATCTGCCGAATTTCGAGGACAGACATGTTCACCATTCTTTCATCACCGGAAGCCAGCACCCGGCGGCTCAAACAGTCGGGGCAGCCGCTGCAGGCGGCGGACCGATAGTCCGCAGCGCATGCCCTTGCTCGGTCACGGTTCGGGAATGCTCCCAGACTTGCCGCAGCGCCCAGAACTTCTTCCAATGCGCTCGGAGCCCCGAGGCCTGGGCCTGAACCGGGACCACCTCGGCCTCAGAGACTGCCACAGCGATCAGCAGGGGCAGCTCACCTTCGTCACCCCGGTGCGGCCATGGCTCCCACGTGCCAGAGGCCGCGTCAACCAGGACCTCTTCAGCTCGCATTCCCGCCACGAGCTGCATCACCACGGAGTCACGAACCGGTTTCGCCCGGCCGTCACGACCGAGGCCTTTCGTCTTGAAGTCAAGAATGCACGTCCTGCCGCCAATCTCAGCCAACAGATCCAGTGTGCCGGCGTAACCGACGGTGTGATTCCACACCGTGACCTCCGCGGCGAGTGGCTTGACCTGGTAGAGCTCCCACCACTCGTCGAAACGGTCAGCAAAGCGGGACTCCCCGTACTCGGACAGAACTGTTCGCGCGGCGTCGGGATCAGCGGCTTCCCCCAGGGTGTGCAGAGCCACCTGCTCAGCGTAGTGATGGACCCGATCTCCACGAGCTGCCGCAGCATCGCGGAATCTCTCTGCAGCAGAAGAAGCGTGGCGGGCCAGTTTCCGAAGGTCGCCGGGGGAACCTACCGAGCTGGTGAGACGTGCATCATTGATGAGTTCGGTCGCCGCCATATGACCAGACCAACCTGTCATGTCCTGCGACTCCTGGGCGATGACTGTGGTGATCGAAGGGACCATAGGTGGCTCGGACAGGGAGCGAGAGTACATTCGACCGAAGTCTGTAGCGTGGGCGAGCCTGGGATCCGTCATAGCTGTTCAGTCTGCCATGAGGCCCCGAAACCGTGGTGACGACGAGGCGATTGGACGGTCTGCCTCGGAGTGGGTTAGAGTTTCATGTCGTTGACCTGCCGGTTTCGGCAGTAAGACAAGCGGATGTAGCTCAGCTGGCTAGAGCATCACCTTGCCATGGTGAGGGTCGCGAGTTCGAATCTCGTCATCCGCTCGCGAGGGAAATAACCCAAGCAACCCCGGTGGGGTGGCCGAGTGGTGAGGCAGCGGCCTGCAAAGCCGTTAACGCGGGTTCGATTCCCGTCCCCACCTCGCACCGGTCCTACGGCCGGGCAGTACGCGTGATTGGCGCAGCGGTAGCGCGCTTCCCTGACACGGAAGAGGTCACTGGTTCGATCCCAGTATCACGCACAGCTGGCTTTGGTCAGCAACGCGGATGTAGCTCAGCTGGCTAGAGCATCACCTTGCCATGGTGAGGGTCGCGAGTTCGAATCTCGTCATCCGCTCGCGAGGGAAATAACCCAAGCAACCCCGGTGGGGTGGCCGAGTGGTGAGGCAGCGGCCTGCAAAGCCGTTAACGCGGGTTCGATTCCCGTCCCCACCTCGCACCGGTCCTACGGCCGGGCAGTACGCGTGATTGGCGCAGCGGTAGCGCGCTTCCCTGACACGGAAGAGGTCACTGGTTCGATCCCAGTATCACGCACAGCTGGCTTTGGTCAGCAACGCGGATGTAGCTCAGCTGGCTAGAGCATCACCTTGCCATGGTGAGGGTCGCGAGTTCGAATCTCGTCATCCGCTCAGAACGACACACATGACGCTCGGTTTCTTCGGATACCGGGCGTCATTGTTTTTGTGGCACCATAGATGCCACGTGCTTACGGGATCGGTGAAAGTCCGAACCGGCGGTGATAGTCCGCGACCCGGCGCCCACTGCGCCGGTTGAACCGATGAAATTCCGGTACCGACAGTTAGAGTCTGGATGGGAGTAGCACAGAAGGAGACTGTTCATTGGGCACTGCCCACCCGTCCTCCAGTGACGACACCATGCAGACCGCCCTGGAGGCCGCAATTCTAGGCCCCAGAGGCGCAAACCCACTTGTCGGGTCGGTACTCGTCGATGCCCACGGACGGATCCTCGCGACGGGTCACCACCGCGGAGCCGGCACCTACCATGCCGAACGTGACTGCCTCACAAGAGCTCTTGCAGCCGGAGTCACCGACTTTTCCTCCACAACGCTCTACACGACCTTAGAACCGTGTACGCACTACGGGCGTCAGCCAGCGTGCACGGACCTCATCTCTGATGCGGGAGTTCGTACCGTTCTCGTCGGAGCAAGAGACCCTTCGCCCAATGGTGGCGGCGTCGAAGTGTTGCGCACCAGAGGTACCGAGGTCGTCGACGGCATTCTCAGAGAGCAGTGCGAAAAACTCAACCATCGGTGGAATGAAGCGGCCGGACAGCAGCGCATTTTTGTCACCGTCCACCTCGCGCAGAGCATTGATGCGCGCATCGCAGCGGCCGATGGCACGAGCCAGTGGATCACCTCGGAGACGTCACGGGAACACACCCATATGATTCGCCAGCGAGTCGACGCCATCCTCGTAGGCACTAATACGGTCAGAACCGACGATCCGCGCCTTACAGCCCGCGATGAGCGTGGCGCGCTGACGCCAGCCCAGCCGTTGCGCGCGGTCATGGGGCTCAGCGACGTACCCGAGAAAGCCCAGCTCAAACAGGGCCGCCCCGAAGGTGAGGGGTGGATCCACCTGAGGACTCGGGACCCCTTGAAAGCGCTGAAGGATCTGGCCACCACCCAGCACAACGGTCACCCGGTCAAGCATGTGCTGGTTGAGGGCGGTCAGTCGGTGCTCTCCGCATTCTTCGCCGCTGACCTGGTGGACGAGATATTCCTCTACACAGCCCCACTGATTCTGGGGTCCGGCCGATCAAGCCTGGCCGATCTCGGCGTCACCACACTGACTGAAGCTCGCCGCTACACACTCGACGTCGCCGACGGCGGCCCCACCACCATTATGGACAACGATGTCTGCATCCACTTGCAGCCGGAGCCGAAAGGAGCGCGCTAAATGTTTACGGGCATCATCACCGGCATTGGCAGCGTTATCGACAGAACCCCTGACCCCACAAAGGGGGTGGAGCGGCTTGTCTTCTCCGCACCCGGCCACGTGGAGGGTCTGGCACTGGGCGGTTCCATCGCGGTCAATGGCGTGTGCGTCTCCGCGGTGGAGATCAGCGGTGACCGCCTCACGGCCGAGCTCATTCCCGAGACCTTGAAACGGACCACCTTCGGTGAACTCGCATCAGGGGACGCGGTGAATCTGGAGCGCTGCCTTCCCTCAGGGGCGCGGCTTGACGGCCATGTGGTCCAAGGGCATGTGGACGGTATCGGCACTCTCATCGAGCGAGACACCAACGACGGTCGGCACCGTTTTGCCATTCCAGCCGAACTGGCGGAGTTCGTCGCGGAGAAAGGCTCGATCGCCATCGACGGCGTATCCCTGACCGTCACAGCTGCCAGCACGGCCGGTCACGCTTCTGAACCCGACCCAGCGCAGGAGTCTCCATGGTTCGAGGTGGGACTCATCCCAGCTACCTTGGCGGACACTACGCTGGGACGCAAAGAACTGGGCAGCAATGTGAACCTCGAGGTGGATGTCCTGGCGAAGTACGTCCGCCGCATGCTGACCTTCGAGACCCACGCTGCAGGCTCAGCCGGCTCGGAGGACACTCCCTCTGAGGCGGGATCCCTTCCTTCGATACCGCAGCCAGCAACTCCGGCGCCGCTACTTGACCCTGTTGAGGTGGCCCTGAACCACCTCGCCGCCGGACGCCCCGTAGTCGTCGTCGACGACGCCGACAGGGAGAACGAAGGCGACCTCATCTTCCCCGCCTCGGCGGCAACGGCGGAGCTGATGGGTTTCACCATCAGGCACAGCTCCGGTGTGATCTGCGTGCCTATGACCGCAGAGCGGGCACGTCACCTTGATCTTCCCCCGATGGTCAGCAGCAATGAGGACCCCAAGGGAACCGCCTACACGGTCAGCTGCGACGCAAAATCCGTGGAGTCCACTGGTATCAGCGCCTACGATCGAGCGCTGACGGCGGCAGTGCTGGCCAGTTCGGAAACTGAGCCAGCCGATCTCACCCGGCCCGGCCACATGTTTCCGCTGATCGCCGACCCACGTGGTGTTCTCGGACGCGATGGCCACACTGAGGCCGCAGTGGATCTCTGCCGGCTCTCGGGGCAGTCGGAGGTAGGTGTCATCGCTGAACTGGTCCATGACGACGGTTCAATGATGCGGCTGCCTGCCCTACGCCAGTTCGCCGACACTCATGAGCTCGCCCTGATCAGCATCGCCGATCTCATTGAGTACCGAGGTGGAACGCCCCGCCCCGACGCCGTCCGGGAGTCGTACCTGACCTCCTGGGAAGCCCCCAAAGATGAGGCCTCCAAGCTCGTCAGCGGCGGACCTGTGGTGACTCTTCCCACAGACTTCGGAGTTTTCAACGCTCAGGTGTGGACCGAGCACACCACAGGTCATGAGCACCTGCTGCTTTCGGCCCAGAACCCTGATCCGGACCAGCCCCTGGTGCGCCTGCACTCAGAATGCGTCACAGGAGACGTCATCCACTCACACCGTTGCGACTGCGGCACACAGCTGGCCTCGGCCCTCGACACTGTTCACGAACTCGGCGGTCACCTGTTGTACCTCCGCGGGCACGAAGGGCGCGGCATCGGCCTGGCGAATAAGCTGCGCGCCTACAAGCTCCAGGAGAAAGGCGCCGACACAGTGGAGGCCAATGAGATGCTCGGTCTTGCCGCAGAGCTCAGAGACTTCACCGGGGCGGCAGCGATCCTGCACGCTGCGGGAATCAGCGACCTGCGGCTGCTCACCAACAATCCGACCAAAGTTGATGCGCTCGCTGCGACTGGTCTGACCGTGAAGCAGGTGCCCAGCAACGGGGTTGTTCACCCCGACAACGAACGTTACCTGCGCACTAAGCGCGACAAAATGGCCCATATGCTCGATCATCTTGCGCTCAATGAACAGAACGAATCCAAGAAACACACTGCGACGAAGGAGACCTCATGAGTGGAGCAGGAGCACTGAGCATCGATCCCCAAGAGATGCTGGAACTTCGTGAAACAGCCAAGGATCTCCGGATCGCCGTGATCTCCTCCCGGTGGCACACCCAGATTATGGATGGTTTGAGAGCCGGGGCCGACAGGTTCCTGACAGAAGTCGGGATTGAGCACGACGCCGTCACCAGGCTCGCTGCCCCCGGCAGCTTCGAACTGCCGGTGCTCGCCGCGCGGGCAGCACAGAGCCACCATGCCGTCGTCGCACTGGGTGTCGTGATTCGGGGCGGGACACCGCATTTCGACTACGTGTGTTCCGCAGCCACCGATGGCCTGGTCAAAGTATCGGTGGAGAGCACAACTCCCGTGGGATTCGGACTGCTGACCTGCGACGATGAGCAGCAGGCGCTTGATCGAGCAGGTCTTGAGGGATCTCGTGAGGACAAAGGCTACGAAGCCGCGCACGCAGCTGTGGCCACGGCTGTCCAGATCGGCACCATCGGCTGAAAGCTCAGAGTAAGCTGGAGGCGATGAAAACCTTTGACGAACTCTTCACCGAACTGTCCCGCAAGGCCGCCGAACGTCCTGAAGGTTCTGGCACCGTCGCTGCACTGGACGCAGGAGTCCATCAGATCGGCAAGAAAGTCGTCGAAGAGGCCGCTGAGGTCTGGATGGCTGCCGAATATGAGTCAGTTGATGCAGCCGCAGAAGAGATCTCCCAATTGCTTTACCATCTGCAGGTCATGATGCTCGCCAAGGGAATCAGCCCCCAAGACGTCTACCGCTACCTGTAAGAAAGGCCACTATGTCTGAGCTTTCCGCTGAGCCCACCTCCGTCCCCGGGCCACGGGACGGCCAGAGACTCCGTGTTGCGGTGCCCAATAAGGGCGCACTCTCTGAGGCGGCCATGTCCATGCTTTCCGAGGCAGGCTACCTGCAACGTCGCGACCGCAAAGAGCTGGTCATGGTGGATGAGGAGAACGGCATTGAGTTCTTCTACCTCCGACCACGCGATGTCGCCGTCTACGTCGGTTCGGGGATTCTCCACGTCGGGATCACTGGTCGTGACCTGTTTCAGGACGCGCGAGTAGATACTGGAGCCCAGGAGATCATGGGGCTTGGCTTCGGCCGCTCCACTTTCCGGCTGGCCGGGCCCAAGGGGCACTACAGTGTGGCCGCAGACCTCGCCGGCAAGCGCGTCGCCACCTCCTACGATGCCCTCCTGACCCATTGGTTCGCCTCCCAAGGGATCCCAGATGTTGAAGTTGTCCACCTTGACGGTGCCGTCGAATCTGCGGTCCGGCTCGGCGTCGCAGATGCCATTGCCGATGTCGTCGAAACCGGCAACACGCTCAAGGCTGCAGGGATGGAAACCTTCGGAGAGCCTGTGATGGTCTCAGAGGCCATCCTCATCTCCGGCAGGGGTTCCGACCAGGACGACGACACGGTCATTCAACGCGATACTGAGCGCCTGATCCGTCGACTGCAGGGCGTGCTGGTGGCTCGGCAGTACGTGATGATGGATTACGACATCCGTCGCTCCGATCTGGAGGCAGCCACCGCCATCACCCCAGGGCTGGAGTCACCCACGATCTCCCCGCTGGCAGACCCGGACTGGGTGGCGGTGCGTTCTATGGTTCCGGCCAAACGCACCAACCAGTTGATGGACCACCTGTATGAGCTCGGGGCCCGGGCTATCCTGGTCACCACCATTCACGCCTGCCGCGTCTGAACTGACCGAAGCAGCGCGCTCACCGTTGAAACAAGAAGGAGTGCCGTGTCACTGGCTGTACGGGTAATTCCCTGCTTAGATGTGGATGCTGGCAGGGTCGTCAAAGGTGTCAACTTTGAGAAGCTCCGTGACGCCGGTGACCCAGTCGAGCTCGCCCACCGGTACAACCTGGCCGGTGCCGATGAGTTGACCTTCCTCGACGTGACTGCATCCTCCTCTGACCGCGTGACCACCTACGATGTCGTCACCCAGACGGCCCAGGAGGTCTTCATTCCACTGACCGTCGGTGGGGGAGTGCGCAGCGTTGAGGACGTGGACCGACTCCTGAAGTCCGGGGCCGATAAGGCCTCCATCAACACTGCAGCTGTTGCCCGGCCAGCGGTGATCAATGAAATCGTGGCGCGTTTCGGCAACCAAGTGCTCGTTCTCTCCGCAGACGTTCGGCGCAGTCTGACCACTGATTCCGGGTTCGAAGTCACGACTCACGGGGGTCGAGAAGGCACCGGACTCGATGCCCTGGACTGGATTGCAGAGGCCTCCGAACGCGGTGTCGGGGAAATCCTGCTGAACAGCATCGATGCCGACGGCACCCAAGACGGGTTCGACATCGCCATGATCTCCGCGGCACGTGCGGTGACCTGGGTGCCACTCATCGCCTCCGGCGGTGCAGGAAAACCCGAACACTTCCCTGACGCCATCGACGCCGGGGCGGATGCCGTTCTAGCGGCCAGCATGTTCCACTTTGGTCCGGTGGACATGATCGCCCGGGTCAAGGATGCGCTGCGCCAGGCCGGACACAGCGTCCGATGAAGGAGAATCCCGATGACAACGCTTGAGAACGTGAAGTACAACGCCGACGGCCTCGTGCCCGCAATCGCCCAGGACACACAGACCGGGTCAGTGCTCATGATGGCGTGGATGAACGCCGAGGCGCTCAACGCCACACTGGAGACCCGGCGTGGCACCTACTGGTCCCGTTCGCGGGAGAAACTCTGGGTGAAGGGCGAGTCCTCCGGCCACATCCAGCACGTGAAGTCGGTGTCGCTGGACTGCGACGGCGACACCATACTCTTAGCGGTTGACCAGATCGGGCCAGCCTGCCACACAGGAGCCGAAACCTGCTTCACCGGAAGAGAGATCAGCTGATGCACGCCCTGGGTGCTGTTACCCCGACCAAGGACGAGTTTCTCCACCTGGCACGTCACCACCGCGTCATCCCAGTAACGATGAAACTCCTCGCGGACGCTCACACACCCCTGAGCATTTATCGCGCCCTCGCGGCTGATGAGCATGGTGCTGGCCAACCGGGAACGTTCTTGATGGAGTCTGCCGCGCCAGGAGCTGCATGGTCGCGGTACAGCTTCATCGGTGTCAGATCCCTGGCTACTTTGACGGAAAAGGATGGCCAGGCGCATTGGCTCGGTGACCCGCCTGCGGGGACCCCCACCACCGGGAGCACCGCAGAGGTGCTTCGCAAGACTTTGGACTTCTTGGGCAGCCGTGCGTTCGCCGAGGGGCTTCCCCACTTGACCAGCGGTCTGGTGGGCTACGTCGGCTGGGATGTGGTCCGTCAGTGGGAACGGCTTCCCCATCCACCTGCCGATGCTCTCGGTCTGCCGGATATGGCCATGAACCTGATCTCAGACGTGGCTGTCCACGACAACCGAGACGGCACGGTGACGTTAATTGCCAATGCCATCAACACCGATGGTCGCTCCTCCGGGGCAGAGCAGGCCTACGACGACGCCGCGGCGAGACTCAATTCGATGCGGGACGAGTTGGCTCGTCCGGTGGCTCCCGGCCTCTCAGCCGCTCAAGAGGACTGGACCGATGCGGTAGAGGATGACCTCCAGCACAAGGTCAAACACAGCTGGGACCAGAACGAGTACCTGGCCACGCTGAGCAAAGCCAAACAGGCCATCGTCGATGGGGACGTCTTCCAAATCGTGGTGTCCCGCCGCTTCGAAGTCGAGACCGATGTGGACGCCCTGGCCGTCTACCGCATGCTGCGCCTGCTGAACCCGAGCCCCTACATGTACCTGATGCACTTCCAGACGCCGGGGGGTCAGCCGTATCAGGTGGTCGGAGCCTCGCCAGAGGCACTCGTCACTATGGATGCCCAGCGCAATGTGGTCTCCCACCCAATTGCCGGGACTCGCCCGCGCGGGGCCACGCCAGCCGAGGACAGTACTCTTGCGGAAGATCTGCTCGCCGATCAGAAGGAACGCGCTGAGCACATTATGCTCGTCGACTTGGCGCGCAATGACCTGGCCAAAGTCTGCGTGCCCGGTTCCGTGGAAGTCACAAAGTTCATGGGAGTCGAGCACTTCAGCCATGTGATGCACCTGACCTCGCACGTTCAAGGAAAGGTGGCGGCGTCATCGTCACCCTATGATGTGCTGGCAGCGACCTTCCCAGCCGGCACACTCTCGGGGGCACCCAAACCCCGGGCGCTTCAGCTGCTCGACGAGTGGGAACCCACACGTCGCGGCATCTACGGAGGAGTGGTGGGGTACTTTGACATCTCCGGCCGAATGGACGCAGCCATCGCCATCCGCACCGCGGTGCTCACCGGGGGCCGTGCCTACGTCCAGTCCGGCGGGGGTATTGTGGCGGACTCTGATGATGAGACCGAACGGCAAGAAACGGTGAGCAAAGCCGCAGCGCCGCTGCGAGCAGTGTTGGCCGCGGCACGACTCATCCCGCTCCAAGAAGACGGGCCCTCGGGTACTGCGGCACTTCCCCACGGTGAGCGGGCTACCCCGGGCGTCGAAACTCCTACTGATAGGTTGCACCACTGATGGGCCATCTCGCGTTTATCTTCCAGCGGAAGAACACCATCCTCATCATCCAGGTGGGTGCGGTGCTTCTGCTGATCTCCACAGCCCTGACCTGGGTGACGGCGACGGGCCTGCCCGATACTGCAGCCGCCGACGAAGTGGCTCTGCTCGGTGGCGATATGTCACCGGCAGTCCGAGCCATGGGACTGGTCGGAGTGGCTGGTGGCGTGGCCGCCACCATTGCGCGCAAGTGGGTCCGCGGACTCATTGGAGCCGTTCTGCTCGGGGCGGGCGTGATCTCACTGACAGGTGCGGTGCTCACACTCATCGACCCCGCAGCAACGGCCGCCCCTGCGCTGTCAGAGTTCACCGGGACGACGGACCCTGCAGCAACATACGCTCCAGGGTTCGCGGTCTGGTTAGCCGTTCTCGGTTCAGTCATGCTCGTCATCAGTTCCCTGGGAATGCTGCTGTTTTCCCCCGGCTGGAGTGATGAGAAGGCAGCCAAGAAGTACTCCCGTGGACAGTCCCGCGCGGAAGACCCCGATGAAATTGACCTGTGGGACGATCTCTCCGATGGGGATGATCCCACCGATCGGCGCTGATCATGACGGCCGTGCAGACCGCCGACGGCCGATCTGGCAGAATAGGTCTAAAGGATTTCGACATCGTGTAGAGGAGTAGGTCTATGGCTGCCAACCAGGCGACAGCACAGGCTCAGAAGCCCGTTCGTGACGTGGAGCAGAAACCCACATCGGATGACGCGTACATCCATCATGATCACATCGGCCACGGTTCCACTCCCGCTGCGTGGGCACTCTCAGGAACGATCGTTCTGGGCAGCGTGATCGCTGGTGTGGGCTTCATCGGACTGGCCTGGTCGGACGCCTGGTGGATCGCCATCGCCATAGGTGCTGCCCTGATACCCGTGGCGCTCATACTTGGCGTGGTATTGAAGAAAGCCGGCTATGGCGTGGAAATGGACTCTGCGGCAGTTTTGAGTCGCGGGCAGGATCCACGGAACTACTCAGGTCCGGCGACACCGGACAACACGAGGGGCGGCGTCGAAAAGCGCCAGCCCGATGCCAGCACCAGCTGAAGCCGTACTGAATGACCACAGTCCTCGACTCAATCATTGAAGGAGTCCGCGAAGACCTGGAGGCGCGCGCCCGGCAAACCCCGCTGAGCGAGATGCAGGCACTAGCGGCGTCAGCGGACTCAGCTCTCGACGCCCACACCGCCCTGGAGGCCGGACGGGACGACCCTTCAGGTGTCCGGATCATCGCCGAAGTCAAACGTTCCTCCCCATCGAAGGGCGCCCTCGCGGAGATCCCGGACCCTGCGGCTTTGGCTGCTGCCTATCAATCCGGCGGTGCCAGTGTCATCTCGGTGCTGACAGAGTCTCGCCGCTTCGGAGGTTCCCTTTCCGATCTCGCGGCGGTCCGCGCGGGTGTGGACATTCCGGTGCTGCGCAAAGACTTCATGGTCGATGAGTACCAGTTCCATGAGGCGCGGGCCTATGGTGCCGACCTTGTGCTTCTCATTGTCGCCGCACTCGACGACCGTCAACTCCGAGATTTCCTCTCGCTGACTCATGAACTCGGAATGAACGCCCTCGTTGAAGCCCACACCGAAGAAGAGATTGAACGAGCAGTTACGGTGGGTTCGCGGATTGTCGGCGTCAATGTTCGTAACCTGAAGACACTCGACGTTGACCTCAACCACTACTCAGCGATGGCTCGTCACCTTCCGCACGACGTGGTGCGGGTCGCGGAGTCCGGAGTCAGTGGCCCCGACGGCGTCCTCGACTACGCTCGGCAGGGTGCTGACGCCGTATTGGTGGGCGAGGCTCTCGTGAAACATGGGGACCCGACCGCAGCTGTTAAGAGTTTCCGGTCTGCAAGCCTTTCTAAGGAGGCACAGTGAACACTCATTACCGCGATGCCGCGGGCCCCTATTTCGGTGACTACGGTGGTCGCTGGATGCCGGAGTCCCTCGTGGCCGCCCTCGACGAAGTCGCCGACACCTTCGCCAAAGCCAAGGCTGATCCAGAGTTTACGGAGGAATACTTCCGGCTCTGCCGGGAATACACCGGCCGACCCTCCCTGCTGACCGAAGCGAAGCGATTCGCAGCCGAGGCAGGGCATGCGCGAATCTTCCTCAAGCGCGAGGATCTGAACCACACCGGAAGTCACAAGATCAACAATGTCCTCGGGCAAGCACTCATTGCTCAACGATTGGGCAAGACCCGGCTCATCGCTGAAACAGGCGCTGGGCAGCACGGCGTTGCGACAGCTACGGCCGCAGCCCTTTTCGGAATGGACTGCGTCGTGTACATGGGCTCAGCTGACACTCGTCGCCAGGCGCTCAATGTGGCACGCATGCAACTGCTAGGCGCAGAGGTAATTCCCGTTGACCACGGGGCCCAGACCCTGAAGGACGCGATCAACGAGGCACTCAGGGACTGGGTCGCGAGCGTAGAGACCACCCACTACGTTCTCGGCACAGTCGCCGGGCCACATCCGTTCCCAGAAATGGTCCGCTGGTTCCACCAAGTCATCGGTGAGGAGGCTCGGGAGCAGATCATCACCCAGACCGGTAAGCTGCCGGAGGCCGTTGCCGCTTGTGTGGGAGGCGGGTCCAACGCAATAGGAATCTTCCACGGGTTCCTCGATGACCCCGAGGTCGGGCTCTACGGGTACGAAGCAGGAGGAGACGGGGTCGAGACAGGACGTCACGCCTCGGCCATCACATTGGGCCGCTCAGGCGTTCTCCACGGCGCTCGGAGTTACCTCATGCAGGATGAGGACGGCCAGACAGTAGACAGCCACTCCATCTCAGCAGGTCTCGACTACCCGTCCGTCGGCCCCCAACATGCGTACCTCAATGACCAGGGACGAGTGACCTATCAGCCGGTGACTGATGCCGACTGCATGTCAGCCTTCGAATCTCTCTGCAGAACTGAAGGCATCATCCCCGCCATCGAGTCAGCCCACGCATTGGCAGGAGCCGCACGACTCTCGGCTGAGTGGGGCTCTGAGGGTGAAGGCAAGGTGATCATCGTGAACCTGTCCGGTCGCGGTGATAAGGACGTTGCTACTGCTGCTGAATGGTTCGACCTTCTTCCCGACCAGGAAACTGACGTCGAATCAGCTGATGCCGAAGCACCAGAGGTAGGGATCCAAGCATGACCGCAGTAGTTCAGTCGAAGAGCGCGGCCGCGATTGACGCCGCTGCCGCCGAGGGTCGGGCGGCCTTCATCGGTTACTTGCCGGCCGGGTACCCGGACAAGGAAACCTCGATCCAAGCTGCGATCGCTCTGATCGAGAACGGCGCAGATATTCTCGAGGTCGGCATCCCGTACTCGGACCCGGTGATGGACGGCCCTGTCATCCAGCAGGCGACCACCGAGGTTCTCGCCCGCGGCTTCCGAATCAGCGAAGTGTTCGAGATTGTCCGGGCCGTCACAGAGGCCACTGGTGCTGCTGTGCTGGTCATGACCTACTACAACCTCATCGACCGGATGGGCGCAGATGAGTTCGCCCGCCGCCTGGCTGAGGCCGGGGGAGCAGGTGCCATCACCCCGGATCTGATTCCCGACGAGGCCGAGGACTGGCTGGCCGCAACCGACAAATACGGATTGGACCGCATCTTCCTCTCGGCACCCACCTCCGCCCCTGAACGGGCGCAGATGGTCGCAGAATCCTCCCGGGGGTTCGTCTACGGAGTGTCTATTATGGGCGTCACGGGAACCCGAGACTCCGTGTCCGACCTCGCCGAACAGGTCGTTGTCGCATCCAAAGCGGCTGGTGCCCGCAGGGTCTGCGTAGGGCTTGGAGTCTCTGCGCGCTCCCATGTGGAGGAGATCGGAAGCTACGCTGACGGTGTGATCGTCGGCACCGCACTCGTGGCAGCTCTGCGGGATGGCGGGCCTGACGCTGTGGGAGAGTTGGCTCGCCAGCTCTCTGGAAAGTCCTGATACGGTTCCATCTATGATGCTCTCTACTCTATCTTCTGGTGCCCAGACACTTACGGGCTTCCCCCCTCCGCCGATACGCGGTATCGACCTTCCCGGACCGTTCTTCATCGCCTTTTACACCCTGGTCATCATGATCGGAATTGTGATGGCCGTGGTAGTCGCCACCCGACTGTGGAAGTCCCGTGGAGGACAGAGCGACGACGTCTTCTCAGCGATGCTCTGGGCGGTTCTGATTGGAATTGTCGGAGCGCGCATCTATCACGTGGTCAGCTCACCTGATGCGTACTTTGGTCCTGATGGCGATCTCACGAGGATTCCCCAGCTCTGGCTGGGTGGGCTCTCCATCATTGGAGCGGTAATGGCCGGCTCATTCGCCGTCTGGTTCTTCTGCCGCAAGAACGGCATCAAATTCGGAGCATTTGCTGACGCGATTGTCCCCGGCGTCATACTGGCCCAAGCCATCGGCCGCTGGGGAAACTGGTTCAATCAGGAGCTGTTCGGACGTGCCACCGACCTCCCCTGGGGTTTGCGCATTGACACTGATCAGCAGCATCAGGGACTGACCGGGAGCCTCCCCGCATATGCCGCTGACGGCGGATTGTTTCACCCCACCTTTCTCTACGAATCACTCTGGAACCTACTTGGTTTCGTGGCCCTGATCCTGCTGTTCAAGCGCTTCCAGTTCCGCCAGGGCCTGATCGCATGGACCTACGTGGCGTACTATGCGCTGGGCCGCTTCTGGATCGAATCCATGCGAATCGATGAAGTCAACAAGTCCACCCAGTACCCGCTTCGGGACCTCCTGGGATTGGACTGGCGTCTGAACCAAATCGTCGCTTTCGTCATCTTTGTCGTGGCTATGGCTATTCTGGTATGGCTGTTCATCAAACGGCCCCAGACCGAAGCGGAGATCGCCGAACACGCCGAAATATACTCGCCCGACTCTCCACATCGCACCGGAGACATGGCTCTGGCCGGAAGCGCCGGTGGCGAAGCCGATGCAGAGAATGCGGCAGACCGCGCCCCCGATGAGAGCCCCGGTACGGGTCCACGGAGTGAAAACTGAGGACATTGACTTGCGCCTGCCCAAGCGCAGGCGCAAGATAGAACACCGACCACTCGAACGCTGAGTGAGCGCCGTACCTGCAGTCACGCACCCAATATGATGCAGGCGCACCCACAGTGCCCACCCATGGCACTGCATCAGGTCTGACGACGTTGTCACGCACCCCAGCGAACGCCCCCTGAAGATGCCGCTCCCTTGAGGAAGGAACACACGCCTGTGAGCCCGAATAAGGTGATCTCCCCTTACGAGCGATACGCCGCCTTCCCTGAAAAGGCCGGGTTGTACAACCCAGCCAAAGAACATGAGAACTGCGGTATGGCCGCCATCGCGACTCTGCGTGGCGAACCAGGTCATGACATCGTCGACTACGCGCTCCATGCGCTGCGCTGCGTCGAGCACCGCGGTGCCACCGGCGGAGACGTCGGCACCGGTGACGGTGCAGGAATTATCACTCAGATCCCTGACGAGTTCTTCCGCGCCGTCGTAGACATTGATCTTCCCGCCGCCGGCGAGTACGTGGCCGGAACGGCCTTCCTGCCCCAGGAGCAGGATGAGCGGGAAGAGACCATGGCGAACTTCGAGGAAATGGCCGGAGTCCAAGGGCTGAAAGTTCTCGGATGGCGCGATGTCCCAGTCGATGATTCCCTCATCGGAAGTCTGTCGCGTGAGGCCATGCCGTTCTTCAAGCAAGCCTTCCTCACTTTCGCTGATGAAGATTCCATCGAGTTCCAGGAATCCGCAGACGGCACGCTGGACCAGCGGGCATGGCGGCTTCGCAAACGCGCTCAGGTCCGCCTGGGCATCTACTTCGCTTCACTGTCATCGCGGACCATCACATATAAGGGCATGCTGACAACAGCTCAGCTTGAACCGTTCTACCCTGACCTGTCGGATGAGCGCTACAAGTCGACCCTGGGGATCGTTCACTCCCGCTTCTCCACCAATACGTTCCCCTCCTGGCCGCTGGCTCAGCCACTGCGGTACCTCGCCCATAACGGGGAGATCAACACTGTGGAGGGTAACCGCAACTGGATGCGTGCCCGGCAGGCCACCATGTCTGGTGCCGTTCTCGGTGACGATCCCGAGTATCTGTTCCCCATCTGCACACCGGGGGCATCAGACTCCACCAGCTTCGACGAAGCCGCTGAGCTGCTGATGCTTTCCGGAAGGCCGCTGTCGATGGCTATGCGGATGATGATCCCAGAGGCTTGGGAGAACCATGAGTCAATGGATCCCGATCTGCGAGCCTTCTACGAGTACCACTCCACGCTGATGGAGCCCTGGGACGGCCCAGCAGCAATCGCCTTCACCGACGGTGATCAGCTAGGCGCGGTGCTGGACCGCAACGGGCTGCGTCCTGCCCGGTGGTGGGTGACCGAAGACGGCCTGGTCGTGCTCTCCTCAGAGGTCGGCGTCGCTGAACTGGAACCCTCCACAGTGGTCCGCAAGGGACGTGTGGCCCCAGGGATGATGTTCCTCGCCGACACCAAAGAGGGTCGGATCATCGAAGATGAGGAAATCAAAGCTGATTTCGGATCCAAGCAGCCTTGGCGCGAATGGGTGGACGAAAACCGCATCACGCTGGAGGACTTGCCGGAGCGCCTGCACGTCAAACACCCCGCCGGTTCAGTGCGGCTGCGGCAGCAGACCTTCGGCTACACGCATGAGGAACTGAAGATCCTCATCGGACCCATGGCAGCTACGGGAGCCGAACCGCTAGGGGCGATGGGCACTGACACGCCGATCGCCGTTCTGGCTGAACGCCCTCGTCTTCTGTTCGACTATTTCGTACAGACCTTCGCTCAGGTGACCAACCCGCCGCTTGATGCAATTCGAGAAGAACTTGTCACGTCCCTCTCCCGCCACGTCGGCGCTGAGGGGAACCTCCTGGACACCGGCCAGGTGAAGTCCAAGCAGATCAAACTGGACTTCCCTGTGCTGACCAATGACCAGTTGGCGCGTATTGCCAATCACCGGAAGGAAGATGGAGCGAAGGCGGCCCTGCGTATCCGGGGGCTCTTCCGTGTGGGTTCCACAGAAGATGAGTTCCGCCAGCGCCTCCGCACTCTCTGTGAGCAGGTCTCTGCTGCGGTGAACCGAGGCGTCAGTTACATTGTGGTCTCCGACCGTGACTCCAACGCGCAGTGGGCGCCCATTCCGTCACTGCTGCTCGTCTCAGCCATTCACCACCACCTGCTGAAGTCAGCCAACCGGACCAAGGCGTCCCTGTTGGTGGAGGCGGGAGATGTCCGGGAGGTTCACCATGTGGCCTGCCTGATCGGCTATGGCGCCTCTGCTGTGAACCCCTACTTGGCGATTGAAACAGCCGAGGACATGGTCCGCCGTGGGGACATTACCATGGTCACCGAAGAGCAGGCGGTGTCGAACCTCATCAAGGCGCTGGGCAAAGGTCTGCTCAAGATCATGTCCAAAATGGGCATCTCCACCGTCAGTTCCTACTGCGGAGCACAGACCTTCGAAGCCGTCGGACTCGCACAGAACGTGGTGGACCAATATTTCTCCGGCACCGAATCGCTTATGGGCGGAGTCGGTGTGGATGTTCTCGCCAAAGAGTCGATGGCTCGGCACACCAAGGCCTACCCTCCGGCCGGAAACGGTCTGGGACGTGGCAACGAGTTGGAAGTCGGTGGGGAGTACCAGTGGCGGCGTGAAGGGCCTCCGCATCTGTTCAACCCAGAAACCGTCTTCAGGCTCCAACATGCCTCCCGCACCCGGCGGTACGACGTCTTCAAGCAGTACACCAAGGCAGTGGATGATCAGTCCAAGGCCCTGATGACACTCCGAGGGCTCTTCAAGCTCGAAAACGACCGGCCCGCTGTCCCGATCAGCGAGGTGGAACCTGTCTCGGAGATTGTCAAACGATTCCAGACCGGTGCAATGAGCTATGGGTCTATCTCCCAGGAAGCTCATGAGACGCTCGCGATCGCCATGAACCGGCTCGGAGGTCGGTCCAATACCGGTGAGGGCGGTGAACACCCGCAGCGGCTCATCGACCCCGAACGACGCAGTTCGATCAAACAGATCGCCTCTGGTCGTTTTGGCGTGACCAGCCAGTACCTGACCCACGCAGATGACCTGCAGATCAAGATGGCCCAGGGAGCCAAGCCCGGTGAGGGCGGACAGCTCATGGGTAAAAAGGTCTACCCCTGGGTGGCAGAAACCCGGCACTCCACCCCCGGCGTCTCTCTGGTCTCACCGCCCCCGCATCACGACATCTACTCCATCGAAGACCTCAAGCAGCTCATCTACGACCTGAAGCGTGCAAACACAGGTGCTCGAGTTCATGTGAAGCTCGTATCCCTGCACGGGGTCGGGACTGTGGCCGCTGGAGTCGCCAAGGCCTCAGCCGACGTCGTGCTCATCTCCGGTCACGACGGTGGTACTGGCGCTTCACCGCTGAACTCCCTCAAACATGCAGGAACTCCGTGGGAGCTCGGGCTGGCTGAGGCCCAGCAGACGCTCATGCTCAACGGACTGCGCCAGCGCATCACGGTGCAGGTCGACGGCCAGCTCAAGACTGGCCGAGATGTGGTGATTGCCGCCCTACTGGGCGCAGAGGAGTACGGATTCGCCACGAGTGCTTTAGTCGTCTCCGGCTGCATCATGATGCGTGTGTGCCATTTGGACACTTGCCCCGTAGGTGTTGCCACACAGAACCCGACCCTGCGTGAGCGGTACACCGGCAAGGCCGACCATGTGGTGAACTTCTTTGAGTTCGTCGCCCAAGAGGTCCGCGAGTATCTCGCGGAGCTGGGTTTCCGGACAATGGATGAGGCGATTGGGCACATCACATCGCTCAACATCGAAGACGCTAAACGCCATTGGAAGACCGAGGGTCTGGACCTGAGCAAGGTGCTCTCAGGCTGGGATCCCGAAGACCCCGAGGTGGCCCGCCAACTGCGACGGACCACCACCCAGGACCATGAGCTGGAAAAGCACTTCGATGTGGATGTGATCGAGCAGTCTCAGCGGGCCATCCACCACGGTGAGTCCGTCAGTATTGAAAAGCCTGTGGTGAACACTGACCGTGCTGTGGGCACCATGCTCGGTCATGAGGTCACCAAAGCCCTGGGACTCTCCACCCTGGAGAACAACACCATCGACATCAAACTCTCCGGCCAAGCAGGCCAGTCCCTCGGCGCGTTCCTTCCGCACGGCATCACCATCCGCCTGTCCGGAGATGCGAACGACTACGTCGGCAAGGGCCTCTCCGGTGGGCGAGTCATCGTCGCTCCCGATCCGGAAGCGCCGTTCGAAGCTGCCGACAACGTGATCGCCGGTAACGTCATCGGCTACGGGGCCACAGCGGGGGAGCTCTTCCTCTCAGGACAGGTCGGTGAGCGGTTCCTGGTGCGCAACTCCGGAGCAACCGCGGTGGCCGAAGGCGTCGGAGACCACGGCTGTGAGTACATGACCGGCGGGCAGACACTCATTCTCGGACCCGTGGGACGCAACTTCGGTGCAGGTATGTCCGGCGGCACCGCGTACGTGCTCGACTTCGACCAGATTCAGCTGAACACCCAGGCGGCAGCCAACGGAGAGCTGCTTCTGCTGAGCCCCGATGAGGAGGACAAGCAGATCATCCTCGACCTACTGCGCCGCCATCAGGAGGAGACCGATTCTCCCTTGGCGGCTCGGCTTCTTGAAGACCCCCAAGGAGTCCTCGAACGGATCACCAAGATCCTGCCGCGCGACTTCGACCGGGTGCTGACTGCCCGCAGTGCGGCTCTCGATGAGGGCCTTGACCCTGACGGCGACGCCGCATGGCAGAAAATTTTGGAGGTGACCAATGGCTGATCCGCGCGGATTTCTCAAACACCGGGAACGACAGGACAGGCCATCCCGCCCGGTTCCAGTGCGCATCATGGACTTCAAAGAAGTCAAAGAGCGTCAAGACCGTGGGGTGACCCAAACCCAGGCGGGACGCTGCATGGACTGCGGCATCCCGTTCTGCCACACCGGCTGCCCGCTGGGTAACCTCATTCCCGAGTGGAACGATCTGGTCTGGAGAGACCAGTGGGAAGAGGCCTCCAACCGGCTGCATATGACCAACAACTTTCCCGAATTCACCGGACGCATCTGCCCTGCGCCATGTGAGACGTCCTGCGTGCTGGGCATCAACCAGCCGGCGGTCACCATCAAGCAGTCTGAGGCGGAAATCGCGGATGAAGCTCTGGAGAAGGGCTATGTGGAACCGGTGCCTCCGAACCGGCTCACCGGCAAGACCGTAGCCGTGGTCGGATCGGGGCCCGCAGGCCTGGCCGCTGCTCAGCAGCTGACTCGCGCCGGTCACACCGTCGCGGTCTACGAGCGTGATGATCGTCTCGGTGGTCTTATGCGGTACGGGATTCCGGACTTCAAGATGGAGAAGGACCTGGTCGATTTCCGCATCACACAGATGGAGGCCGAAGGAACACGGTTCTACCCCTCCACCGATATCGGAACGGATATCACCTGGGATGGGCTCAGAGACTCCTACGACGCCGTGATCGTCGCTACCGGAGCCATGGTCCCGCGTGACCTGCCAATACCAGGACGCGGCCTCAGCGGCATCCACTTCGCCATGGACTACCTGGTGCAGTCCAACCGGACAGTCGCCGGCGATGGAGTGTCCGACCAGATCCACGCCAAAGACAAGCACGTGGTCATTCTCGGCGGCGGTGACACCGGCGCGGACTGCATCGGCACCGCACACCGTCACCAAGCCAAGTCGGTCACCACGCTTGCGATCGGCAAGGAGCTTCCCCGCGAACGGCCTGAGCACGAGCCATGGCCGATGGACCCCCGTGTGTTCGAGGTCTCCAGTGCCCATGAAGAAGGCGGAGAGATCAAATGGCTGGCGTCCACCGTGGAGTTCTTGGGAGATGAGAACGGTCACATCCGCGCCCTGCGAGGCGCAGAGACGCAGTACAACGACGACGGCACCCGCACACCGAAGCCCGGCACAGAGTGGGAGATACCCGCTGATCTGGTGCTTCTCGCCCTGGGCTTCACCGGTGCCGAGCCGGAGACACTGACTGACCAGTTGGGAATCGAGTTCGCACCACGGGGCACTGTCCAACGTGCTGAGGACTACCAGACCAATGTGGAAGGCATCTACACCATCGGCGATGCCGGTCGTGGAGCCTCTTTGGTTGTCTGGGCTATTGCCGAGGGCCGTGCAGCCGCCGCCAAGGTCGACGAGTACCTAGAAGGCAGCACACGGCTGCCAGCTCCGGTGGCGCCCAGCGACCGGGCCATCTCTTTGGCTCCCTGACCCCGTTTCGCCGTTCTCCCGGCAGTCATTCTGCGATAGGCTCGCAGACAGATCCGGCCCAATGTCGTGCCATAATCCATACCGCTCGACAACCAGTAAAGGTGAGGCATGAGACACGCCAAAATCGTCGCCACATTCGGACCAGCAACAGCAGGATATGACAAGACTCGGGAGCTCATTGAGGCCGGCGTGGACGTCGTCCGCGTCAATATGAGCCACGGTGACTACGATGTCAACGAGTCGACCTACAGCACTGTGCGAGAGGTCGCTAAGGACCTCCGTCAGGCAGTGGCCGTCTTCGCCGATCTCCAGGGTCCCAAGATCCGGCTGGGACGCTTCATAGCAGGGCCACACCAGTTGGATGTGGGGGAGCGCTTCACCATCACCACCCGCGATGTGGAGGGCACGGCAGATATTTGCTCCACCACTCTGAAGACGCTCCCGCAGGACGTCAACGTTGGGGACACGCTGCTGATCGACGACGGCAAAGTCAGCCTCCGCGCGCTGGAAGTCACAGACACAGATGTGGTCACCGAAGTCGTCGTCCCCGGAGCCGTCTCCAACAACAAGGGAATCAACCTCCCCGGGGTTGCAGTCTCAGTCCCGGCACTGAGCGAGAAGGATGAGGCTGATCTTCGCTGGGCACTGCGTACCGGCTTCGACATGATCGCCCTGTCATTCGTTCGCGATGCGGCAGATATTGAAGCAGTCCACCGGATTATGGATGAAGAGGGCCGCCGCGTCCCCATCATCGCGAAGATCGAAAAACCCCAGGCTGTGGACGCCCTCCAAGATGTGATCGATGCTTTTGACGCCGTCATGGTGGCACGCGGAGACCTCGGCGTAGAACTGCCCCTGGAAGAAGTCCCCCTCGTCCAGAAGCGCGCTGTGGAGCTCGCCCGGCGCTGGGCCAAGCCTGTCATTGTCGCCACGCAGGTGCTGGAGTCGATGATCGACAATCCCCGCCCCACCCGCGCTGAAGCATCCGACTGTGCCAATGCGGTCTTGGACGGTGCCGACGCCGTGATGCTCTCCGGAGAGACATCAGTGGGCAAATTCCCCGTCCAGACAGTCAAGATGATGGCCTCAATCATCCAAGCCACCGAGGTCAAAGGGCTTGAACGAATCCCGCAGCTCGGAACCAAGCCGCGGACCCGTGGCGGCGCCATCACGAGGGCTGCCAATGAAATTGCTGAGCAGCTCGACGTGCCGTATCTGGCGACTTTCACCCGCTCCGGCGACTCTGCGCGGCGACTGTCCCGTCTGCGCCCCAAACAGCCGATCTTCGCGTTCACCCACGTGGAGCACACCCACAACACGCTGTGCTTGTCCTGGGGTGTTCAGCCACGCTGGGTGGAGTTCGCCTCGCATACGGACAGGATGACTGCGCAAGTGGAGAAACTGCTGTTGGAAGAAGGCGTGGCCGCTGCAGGCGACCTGGTCGTCATCGCAGCCGGCTCACCTCCAGGACAAGCAGGTACCACCAATATGGTCAAAGTGCACCGGATCGGCGACCTGCCCGACGGAGGACTCAGCGTGGAAGCCCTGCGTCGCGGAGATGATCCGCCGACCAAGGAACCCGTTGGCCCATGGCCTTCGGCAAGCGCATCCAGTGCCGCCTCAGCGCACAGCGCGTTCTGAGGGGGAGGCTGATTCGCAGAGCCGGTTAGCGCATCTGCACACAGGGTCGTGAGGAGCCAAATTCTCTTCACGTCCTGTGGCAGGTATTGTTAACGGGCTTGCCCGCGTGGCGGAATGGTAGACGCACCGCACTCAAAATGCGGCGATCGAAAGATCGTGTGAGTTCGAGTCTCACCGCGGGCACTTTTGGTACAGCATGTCGTAGCAGCAGACCATCGATACGAGGGGTCGGGCGGGTGACATCCACGAGCAGAGCGCGGTTCCCAACCCTGAGCGTGGGCCAGTGAGCACCGCCGCCGGAGATCTGGCAAACGATGTCTTCATTGTCAGCCGCGATCACCAAGGGCCAGTTCTGCGGATAGAGGCCGTGGTTGCGGCCGCTGTAGCCGGAAAATGGTACGAACGAGTTGTGCTTCAACAGCACAACGGTGACGCTGTTGCCACATGCACATGTGATGATTCGCCCCCAGGGCCTGGGGCTGAATGCATCCATGCGGAGGCCACTCTGATCTCCTCCGGCCTTGTGCTTCCCCCGCTGGGACCAGGGCACCGGCGCGCCGAGGAAGCGCCCCAAGTGGAGATCGGAACATCCACTCACCACGGCGACTGGTTCGATCTGCACATCACCGTCAGTATTGAGGGCGAAGACGTCGACTTCGAAGCCCTCTTCGCCGCATTGGTGCGCGATGAACCTATGTTCGTCCTGCCCTCAGGGACCTGGTTCCCCCTTGATTCTGCTGAACTGAACCAGCTGCGCGGCATCATTGAGGAGGCACGAGACCTCAACGACCCGCGGGCGCCGCTGCGCATCAACCGCTATCAGGTCAACCTCTGGGAAGAACTAGCCGAGCTGGACGTGGTCTCTGCGCAGCAGGACCGCTGGTGGCAGGCCGTACTCCGGCTCACCGATGAAGACCAGATGGAAGAGCTGCCTGTGCCGCGTGGCCTGCAGGCCACGATGCGCCAGTACCAACGTTTCGGCTACAGCTGGTTGAGCTTCCTCTACGACCATGGGCTCGGCGGCATCCTCGCTGACGAGATGGGGCTCGGTAAGACACTGCAGACACTGGCGCTGATCCAGCGAGTGCATGAATCAACCCCGGATGCCCCTCCATTTCTCATCGTGGCTCCCACCTCCGTGATGTCCAACTGGAAGGCTGAGGCCACTACGTTCACACCCGAACTGCATGTGACCATGATCAGCGCCACCGAGACCAGACGGGGCACAGAGCTGGCTGCCGCGGTCGAAGGGGCTGATGTGGTCGTGGTCTCCTACGCCCTGTTCAGACTCGAGTTCGAGGAGTATGACGCGCTCCAGTGGTGCGGGCTAGTCCTGGACGAGGCTCAGATGATCAAGAACCATACGTCTCGCGGATACCGAGCAGCGCAGAAGCTGCGCACCCCATTCAAGCTCGTCGTCACCGGCACGCCCATGGAGAACAATCTGCAGGAGCTTTGGTCGTTAACATCCATCGCATGTCCCGGGCTCCTGGGAGGACGCAAAGAGTTCGCCCGAGTGTTTCGCGACCCTATTGAAAAGGAACGTGACGCAGAACAGCTGGCACGCTTACGACGCCGCCTGAAGCCGTTTCTGCTCCGCCGCACCAAAGACCGGGTGGCCGCAGAGCTCCCCGCGAAACACGAGCAGGTGCTGGAGCTGGAGTTGGACAGCGAGCACCGTCGGCTCTACGACCGTCGGCTTCAGCGCGAACGATTCAAAGTGCTGGGGCTGGTGGACGATATGAAAGCCAACCGCTTTGAGATTTTCCGCTCACTCACCCTACTGAGGCAGTTGGCGCTTGATGCGGAACTTGTTGAGGAAGGATCTGCTCCCTCGGCTAAATTGAGTGCTCTAGAAACCCTCCTCAACGAGGCTGTGGGGGAGAGGCACCAGGTATTGGTGCTCAGCCAGTTCACGCGTTTCTTGGGCAAAGCGCGCCAGGTGGCGTCGTCGTCGGGGATCACCAGTGCCTACCTGGACGGGTCGACCACCGACCGCGCCGCAGCTATAGAGCAGTTCCGCTCCGGGGAAGCCCCGGTGTTCTTCGTATCGTTGAAGGCAGGAGGATTCGGGTTGAACCTGGTGGAAGCCGACTATGTGGTCCTTTTGGACCCTTGGTGGAATCCAGCAGCTGAAGAGCAGGCTATTGACCGAGCGCACCGGATCGGCCAGACCCGCAGCGTCATGGTGTACCGTCTGGTCTCCAAGAACACGATCGAGGCAAAAGTCATGGACCTGAAGAAGTCCAAGCTCGACCTGTTCAACCGGGTACTCGACGGTTCAGGACCCGCAGACCTGGGACAGCTGACGGCCGAGGACATTCGCGCCATCATCAGCTAGGTACCGCTGCGGTGGTGACGGTAGGATCGGTGCGAATGTAATCATCAGGCGGTGTGAGAAAACGCCGTCGCAACTCGCGACCGTGATCGAGGAGATTTGTGACTGAGGAGAATGAAGCCTCGCCCGGGGAGACCAGTGGTGCCGAAGGCACCCAGCGCCGGGTATTGGTAGCCGAGGATGAGACGCTCATCCGCCTCGACATCGTCGAGATCCTGACCGGTGCCGGCTACCAGGTCGTCGGTGAGGCAGAAAACGGTGAGAAGGCCGTCGAGCTGGCCCGCCAGCACACCCCCGACCTTGTGGTCATGGACGTCAAGATGCCGGTCATGGATGGTATTACGGCCGCCAAGATCATCGCTGATGAGAAGATCGCCCCGGTAGTGATGCTGACGGCGTTCTCCCAGCGTGACCTGGTGGAGTCTGCCCGCGAGGCAGGGGCCATGGCCTATGTGGTGAAGCCCTTCGGAGAAAACGACCTCATACCAGCTATCGAAGTTGCTGCTGCTCGTTTCGACGAGCTTCGCGCCCTGGAGAGCGAGGTCTCGACGCTGGCAGAGAAGTTTGAGGCCCGCAAACTGGTGGACCGCGCGAAATCGCTGCTGATATCGAAGATGTCATTGAGCGAGTCTGAGGCTTTCCGTTGGATCCAAAAAACGTCGATGGACCGTCGTCTGACCATGCGAGAGGTTGCTGAAACAGTCGTCGATCAGATGGGGTGAGTCTCCTCACTCAGGCTGATCGACGGGAACAACGAGTTCCGCTGTCACCTCAGTCAACAGCTCCAGGACCGTCCGGACCACCAGACGTGCTCTCCGGTCAGGTCTGCTGAGGGCGAGTATGCGTCTGCTTGAGCGGACTCCCGTCAAGGGGCGGAGTACCATGCCTTCGCGGTGTCGGGTGGTGAATCCCGGAAGGAGCGCTGGTCCCACTCCCGCCACGACTAGGGCCTCCACCAGACGATTGTCCCGCAGGCGCAGCCGGCGCTGCACAGGCTGACCGGTGCGCGCCTCACACGCATGAAGGACTGTGTCGAAGGGATACCCCTCAGGGACTCCGATCCAGTCCATCATGACCGCCTCCTGCGGGCCGATCGCCTCCACCGAGGCCATCGGATGCTCTGCTGGAAGGGCAACAACCAGCGGCTCTTCACCAATCACGGTGGATTCCAGCTGTTCCGTCCCGGCTGGAGCGGAGCCACTGACACTGTGAGCAATGACGATATCGGCATCATGGGCTCGGGCCCCGAAATCCGCCTCAGCTAAGTCGAAGTCATCAAGTTCCAGTCGGATCTGTGTGCCTCTGAGCCGGTCGATGAGGCCAGGAAGAAGAGCCTCTCCAGCACTCGGAAGCGTTCCTATGACCACCGTGCCTGCTGGTGCCCCTCGCCGAGCATCTAGCCGCGCTGTGAGGGCAGCCATATGCTCACTGATGACCTCCGCCCCCGAGGCCAGTAGCTCTCCTTCAGGGGTGAGCCGCACACTCCGTGAAAACCGTTCGACCAGCCGAACACCCCACTCTTTCTCAGCCGCGCGCAGTTGCTGGGACACCGCCGAGGGCGAACGGTGGGTTGCCTCCGCCACGGCTGCCAACGTCCCACGAGCGGAGATTTCACGCAGCAGCTCAAGATGCCGATAGTCCACAGGCAGTCCTCCAAAACAGTTAAGTAACGCTTCACTAATTATGCATAAGTATTCACTGGTGCTAAAGGCTCGATGCGCTCAGACTGTTCCCTATGCCCATTCGCCATGTTCTCCTGGCACTTATCGTCATCGTGCTCTGGGGCGCGAACTTCATCGCAATCCACTTTTCGCTTGAGCAGTTTCCGCCGCTGTTTCTGGTGGCACTACGTTTTCTCATCATGGCGGTACCGGTTCTGTTGTTCGTTCCTCGGCCGCAGGTGAAGTGGCGGTGGCTACTCGGCTACGGACTTGGGTTCGGAACACTGCAGTTCTTTGGTCTCTACTTGGGGATGGCCGCCGGGTTCCCGGCTGGGCTCGCCTCATTGGTCCTGCAGTCCTCCGCGCCCTTTACTGTGCTGCTGGGAGCACTCCTCCTAGGGGAAAGGCTCGGCAGACGGCGGGCCTCAGGTGTGGGACTGGCTGTCCTCGGACTGGCCGTAGTGGGTCTTACTCGAGGAGGTGCCGACGGCTGGATCCCGTTTCTCCTAGTGGTACTCGGCGGATTCGGATGGGCGCTGGGAAACCTCGCCTCCCGTCAGGCGCAGGCGGCTCAGCCGCTGCGTCTGGTGCTGTGGATGTCGGTCATTCCGCCGCTACCCATGCTCGCGCTGTCCCTCGCAGTAGAGGGCCCCGAAGCCATTGCGGAGGCTGTGAGCACATCTTTGACGCCCACTGCCGCCCCGGCCTGGTGGGGTCTGGCCTTCACTATCGTCGGTGGCACGATCATCGGCTCGGGAATTTGGGTTTGGCTGATGGGTCGGCATCCAGCGGGAACTGTGGCACCCTTCTCCATGCTGGTCCCCGTGGTCGGCATTGCGCTGGCGTGGATCGTGCTGGGCCAGACTCCGGCAGTTGGTGAGATTCTCGGCGGGGTGCTGGTGCTCGCGGGGGTTCTCTGGGCCAACGGCCGGCCCTTGCGGCTGCCACCTCCTCGCTAGCCAGGGAACACTGCGCAGCTGCGCCACAAAGGCAGCCACCCGGGCGTTCGGTTCCCACGTTGTGAGACGCGATGGGTGAGCTATGAGTCATCTGAAACCACGGCGTAATATGACACACATGTCCGCACCCACTGAGCGCACCACCGCTGAAGACGCCGTTGCCGTCCCTCCCACGCCCGTTACCGGCCCATCCAGCCCGGAGAAGCCCCGGTCCTGGCAAGTCACCGACGGCTATACCCGCGCACCAGCGCGCGGAATGCTGCGCGCGGTGGGCATGGGCGACGAGGATTTCGCCAAGGCTCAGATCGGTATTGCCAGTTCCTGGAATGAGATCACCCCCTGCAACCTCTCCTTGGATCGCTTGGCAAAAGCATCCAAGGAAGGCGTTCACGCTGGGGGCGGTTACCCCATGGAGTTCGGCACCATCAGCGTCTCAGACGGCATTTCCATGGGCCATGAGGGGATGCACTATTCACTCGTCTCTCGCGAGGTCATCGCTGACTCAGTCGAGACCGTCATGCAGGCAGAGCGTCTCGATGGGTCTGTCCTGCTCGCCGGGTGTGACAAATCCCTCCCAGGGATGTTGATGGCTGCGGCCCGACTGGACCTCGCCAGCGTCTTCCTCTACGCCGGCTCAATCATGCCCGGTGTGGCGCGCTTCAAAGACGGCACAGAGCGGGAAGTGACGTTGATCGACGCCTTCGAAGGCGTCGGCGCCTGCGCACGCGGCACCATCACCGAAGACGACCTCGACGTCATCGAACGTGCCATCTGCCCAGGTGAAGGAGCCTGCGGTGGCATGTACACCGCCAACACCATGGCCTGCATCGGTGAGGCTCTGGGCCTCTCGCTGCCAGGATCAGCAGCTCCGCCGAGTGCAGACCGCCGCCGCGACTACTACGCTCACAAATCCGGCGAGGCAGTCGTGGAGCTGCTTCGAAAGGGCATCACCACCCGAGACATCCTCACCCGCGAAGCCTTTGAAAACGCCATCGCCGTCACTATGGCCTTCGGTGGATCCACCAATGCTGTGCTTCACCTGCTCGCAATTGCGCGCGAAGCTGAGGTGGACCTGAAGTTGGAGGACTTCAACCGCATCGGAGACAAAGTCCCACACCTGGGCGACCTCAAGCCTTTCGGCCAACACGTCATGGTCGATGTCGACCGTGTCGGTGGTGTGCCTGTGGTCATGCGGGCCCTGCTTGACGCCGGGCTTCTGCACGGCGACTGCCTCACCGTGACTGGCAAGACGGTCGCTGAGAACCTCGCTGAGATCAACCCACCGGACATCGACGGAAAGATCATCCGGACACTGGACAACCCGATCCACCACAATGGCGGCATCGCGGTTCTGCGGGGCAGTCTGGCACCAGAGGGTGCGGTGGTGAAATCTGCCGGCTTCGATGCGGAAATCTTCGAAGGCCGAGCGCGCGTCTTCGAACGTGAACAGCAGGCGCTCAAAGCGCTCGAAGAGGGCAAAATCCAATCCGGCGACGTCGTCGTCATCCGCTATGAGGGGCCCAAGGGTGGCCCTGGTATGCGGGAGATGCTTGCGATCACAGGCGCTATCAAAGGCGCAGGCCTGGGCAAAGACGTGCTGCTGATCACCGATGGACGCTTCTCCGGAGGAACCACCGGGCTGTGTATCGGCCACATTGCACCAGAGGCGGTAGACGGTGGCCCCATTGCTTTCATTGCCGATGGAGACACGATCCGGGTTGACATCGCCGGGCGAACCATTGACCTGCAGGTTGATGAGGCGGAACTCGAAACTCGCCGAGCGAGCCCAGACTGGCAGCCCCTCGCTCCCTACGTGACCACCGGAGTGCTAGGCAAGTACGCCAAACTGGTGCGCTCAGCCGCTGAGGGCGCCTACTGCGGCTGAGACGATGGGTCCGCCGGGCCCCATCGGACTGAGTCCGCATACTGAGACGCGTATGTCAGGTATTGACGCAGCCGACTCAGGGCGAAAAGATAGGACTATGCGCCAGATGCTAGTACTAGTAGTAGTACCCGTCATTGCCCCCGCCGGGGCATGAACGGTCTGCTGATCTAGCACTGACGCGAACCGATCGATCACCCCGGCACGAGGGCCCCGCACAGGGACTCCGGATGGCCGGGGTTTCGTCTGTGTCGGGGCAGATAGGGATTGGACAGAGAATATGTTGACAACCACAACAGCCGACCACCGGCTCTACGGCCCCGGGGGCAGCGCTGCGCCTGAGACTGTCACCGGCAGCCAGGCCATCATCCGCAGCCTTGAAGAGCTCGGCGTGACCGACGTATTCGGCATCCCCGGCGGAGCCATCCTCCCGACCTATGACCCTCTCATGGACTCGGAGAAGCTCAATCACATCCTGGTGCGCCATGAACAGGGTGCCGGACACGCCGCCCAGGGCTACGCCATGGCCACAGGAGAGGTCGGGGTCTGCTTCGCCACCTCTGGCCCCGGCGCAACGAACCTGGTGACCCCGTTGGCTGACGCCCATATGGACTCCGTGCCTATGGTCGCCATTACGGGCCAGGTCAACGCCTCGGTAATCGGCACAGATGCGTTCCAGGAAGCGGATATCGTCGGAATCGCGACGCCCATCACCAAACACTCCTACCTGGTGACTGACCCAGACGAGATACCGCAGGTGATGGCCGAGGCCTTCCACATTGCCTCATCCGGGCGGCCCGGGCCTGTTCTCGTGGACATCACCAAGTCTGCGCAGGTGGCCCAGACGACCTTCGCATGGCCTCCCAAGATGGGGCTCACCGGGTACAAGCCAGTAACCCGCGGTCATGCCCGGCAGGTCCGCGAAGCCGCCAAACTCATCGCTGCAAGCCAGCGGCCTGTGTTCTACCTCGGCGGCGGCGTCATCAAGGCTGAGGCCTCCGCCGAATTCGCGGAACTGGCCGAGTCCGTCGGCGCCCCCGTGGTGACCACACTCATGGCACGCGGCGCGTTCCCGGACAGCCACCCGAACAACGTCGGTATGCCTGGTATGCACGGCACAGTCTCCGCGGTGGCGGCGCTGCAGCAGTCCGACCTGCTGATCACGCTGGGAGCGAGGTTCGACGACCGGGTCACCGGCCAGCTGGACTCCTTCGCTCCCGAAGCCAAGGTGATCCACGCTGATATCGACCCGGCTGAAATCTCCAAGAACCGGCACGCAGACGTGCCGATCGTGGGCTCGCTCAAAGAGATCATCCCCGAGCTGAAGAACGCCGTGGAGGAGATCTTCGCCAAGCACCAGCGGCCCGACCTAGGACCCTGGTGGCAACGACTGAGCCGACTCGTGGAGACCTACCCGCTGGGCTGGACCACACCGGAAGACGGAGCCATTGCTCCGCAGAAGGTCATCCAGAAGATCAGCCAGGCTTCGGGCCCCGAGGCCGTCTACGTGGCTGGGGTTGGTCAGCACCAGATGTGGGCTGCCCAGTTCGTCGAATACGAACGCCCACGCCAGTGGCTCAACTCCGGAGGGCTCGGCACAATGGGCTATTCCGTGCCCGCTGCTATGGGCGCCCAGGTCGGTAACCCGGACCGGACCGTCTGGGCGATCGACGGTGACGGTTGCTTCCAGATGACCAACCAAGAACTGGCCACCTGCGCCATCAACAACATCCCCATCAAGGTCGCCGTCATCAACAACTCCTCCCTGGGTATGGTGCGTCAGTGGCAGACCCTTTTCTACGAATCCCGCTACTCCAACACGGACCTCAACACCTCGCTGAACCCCTCGGGGGAAGAAGTTGTCAGGATTCCGGACTTCCTCAAACTGGCGGAGGCCTATGGTTGTGTCGGGCTTCGCTGTGAACGTGATGAGGACATCGACTCGGTGATTGCCCAGGCGCTGGAGATCAACGACCGCCCCGTGGTCATTGACTTCGTCGTCTCCCGAGATTCCATGGTCTGGCCCATGGTCCCAGCCGGAGTCTCCAACAGCGATATCCAAGTCGCCCGCAATATGACCCCCGAGTGGGACGAAGAGGAGTAAGCAATGGCACCCACCCCAGCAGGCGGCGTCGCCCGTCGAACTCTCTCTGTTCTCGTCGAAGACGTTCCCGGTGTCCTGGCGAAAGTTTCAGGACTCTTCGCCCGACGAGCCTTCAACATCCACTCTCTGGCCGTGGGCCCTTCCGAAATCGCGGGCCTGAGCCGGATCACCGTGGTGGTGGACGCTGATGCGAAACTCCTGGAGCAGATGACAAAGCAGCTGAACAAGCTGATCAACGTCATCAAGATCATCGAGCTTGAGCCGACCAACTCGGTTCAGCGCGAGCACCTGGTGATCAAGGTCAAAGCAGATGCCGCAGCACGTCTGCAGGTGACCCAGGCGGTAGAACTCTTCCGCGCGAAGATCGTGGATGTGTCCACAGACTCGCTCACGGTTGAGGCCACCGGTGCCGCCGATAAGCTCGACGCCCTACTGTCGGTGTTGGAGCCCTTCGGTGTCCGCGAAATTGTTCGCTCAGGATCGCTGGCGATCAGCCGCGGCTCCAAATCGATGACCGAGAAAATTCCATCCGAAAAACCCCTAAAGTAAAAAAGACTTCACCCAACAACTCGAGGAGAACACCTGTGACTGACCTCTACTACGACGACGACGCCGACCTGGGCCTACTCAGCGGTAAGACAGTAGCCATCATCGGCTACGGCTCTCAAGGCCACGCACACGCGCTCTCCCTGCGCGACTCCGGCGTGGACGTCGTCGTCGGTCTCAAAGAGGGCTCAACATCCCGAGCTAAGGCCGAAGAGCAGGGGCTGAAGGTTGCCACAGTGGCAGAGGCCGCACAGGCTGGCGATATTGTCATGATGCTGGTGCCCGACCAGTACCAGGCGGAGGTGTACACCGCTGAGATTGCTCCAAATCTGCAGCCTGGCAACGCGCTGTTCTTCTCCCACGGTTTCAACATCCGGTTCGGCTACATTAAGCCTCCTGCCGATGTCGATGTCGCAATGGTCGCTCCTAAGGGCCCAGGCCACGTGGTTCGCCGCGAGTACGAGGCAGGACGCGGCGTACCAGCCCTCATCGCCGTGGAGCAGAACCCCACCGGACACGCAAAAGATCTGGCTCTCGCCTACGCCAAAGGCATCGGCGGAGCCCGGGCAGGCGTCATCGAGACCACTTTTACCGAGGAAACCGAGACTGACCTCTTCGGCGAACAGGCCGTTCTCTGTGGAGGCGCATCCCAGCTGGTGCAGTACGGCTTCGAGGTTCTGACCGAGGCTGGCTACAAGCCGGAAATCGCCTACTTCGAAGTCCTCCACGAGCTGAAGCTCATCGTCGACCTGATGGTTGAAGGCGGACTGACCAAACAGCGCTGGTCCATCTCCGACACCGCGGAGTTCGGCGACTACGTCTCCGGCCCACGGGTGATCTCACCCGAGGTCAAGGAGAACATGAAGGCCGTGCTCAGCGACATCCAGTCCGGCGCATTCGCCGATCGGTTCATGAATGACCAGCGCACCGGCGCCAAGGAGTTCCAGGAGCTGCGGTCCAAGAACCAAAGCCACCCCATCGAGCCCACCGGACGCGAGTTGCGCAAACTGTTCTCTTGGATCCCCAACGACGACGACTACACCGAGGGCACTGCCGCTCGCTGAGCGCCGTCACAGTACTAGAGTGAGTGGGGGCCGGGTGGCGACACCGATGGCCCCCACTCGTCATTCATCAGTGATTTGAAGAAGAAGGAACCCGTGAGCACTCGCCCTGTCGTTGTCCTAGCTGAAGAACTTTCGCCAGCCACTGTCGAGGCCCTCGGCCCCGACTTCGAAATTCGTCAGTCTGACGGTACAGACAGGCCCCGCCTGTTCGCCGACATCGCTGCCGCCGACGCTCTCATGGTGCGTTCCGCCACCACAGTTGACGCCGAGCTGCTCAGCCACGCCAAACAGCTCAAAGTCGTCGCACGCGCCGGAGTCGGACTGGACAACGTAGACATCACCGCAGCCACCGCGGCGGGAGTGATGGTCGTCAATGCGCCGACTTCCAACATCATCTCTGCAGCGGAGCTCACCTGCGCCCATATCCTCGGTTTGGCGCGCAATATCTCGCCAGCTCACCAGGCACTCAAAGCCGGGGAATGGAAGCGCTCCAAATACACCGGCGTCGAGCTGTCGGAAAAGACGCTGGGGGTGATTGGTCTCGGCCGCATTGGTGGACTGGTCGCTGAGCGGATGGCCTCCTTCGGCATGGAGATCCTCGCGTATGACCCCTATGTCACCTCGGCACGGGCCCACCAGCTGGGGGCGAAGCTCGTCACACTCGACGAGCTCTATGCCAAAGCCGATGTGGTGACCATCCACATGCCCAAGACGCCAGAGACGGTCGGCATGCTCAACGCCGAAGCCTTCTCCAAGATGAAGGATTCGGTCTTCCTCATCAACGTCGCCCGCGGCGGACTCATCAACGAATCCGACTTGGAAGATGCTCTGGCCTCAGGATCTATCGGAGGCGCAGCCGTTGACGTGTTCGCCACCGAACCCTCCACAGACCTGCCCTTCTTCTCCCATGAGAGCGTGGTCGTCACCCCCCACCTGGGTGCGTCCACCCACGAGGCGCAGGAGAAGGCTGGAGTATCAGTAGCCCGCTCAGTGCGGCTCGCTCTCGACGGCGAACTTGTGCCCGATGCGGTCAACGTGGCCGGCGGAGCAATCGACGAACTGGTCCGTCCAGGCATTCCGCTGATGGAGAGGCTCGGTCGGGTACTCACCGCCCTGTCCAATGATGCGTTGACTGATATCGAGACCGAAGCGGCAGGCGAGATCGCCGAGCTCAACGTCTCAGCCCTGCAGTTGGCGGCGCTGAAGGGTGTATTCACTGACGTTGTCAATGACCCGGTGAGTTACGTCAACGCACCTGTGCTGGCTGAGCAGAGGGGCATCTCCACCCGTCTGACGACTACTACCGAGGTCGAGGACTACCGCAACGCACTGACCATCCGCGCCGCCACATCCTCGGGTCAGAACCTCTCAGTGCGCGGAACCCTCACCGGACCCAAACAGATCCAGAAGATCGTGGGCATCAACGGATACGACTTGGAGATCACCCTGACGGACCACTTGGTGGTCTTCGAATACGGAGACCGGCCCGGTGTGGTCGGCGCCCTGGGCCGCATCCTGGGTGAACACGAGGTGAACATCGCTGGTATGCAAGTCAGCCAGAATATGAAGGAAGGCCGGGCATTGGCCGTGCTTGCGGTAGATTCAGTGCTGCCTGCGGGAGTTCTGGACACGATTGCCGCCGAAGTCGACGCCTCCCTGGCCGCCGAAGTCGACCTGGAAGAGAGCTAGGAAGCCCTAATGGCGTCTCGCCCCTCGTATTACTTGACCACAGCTATCACCTACCCCAACGGTGAACCGCACATCGGGCATGCCTATGAGTACATCTCTGCAGACGTAATGGCCCGGTTCAAGAGACTCGACGGCTTCGATGTGCGGTTCCTCACCGGCACCGATGAACATGGACAGAAGGTCCAGCAGACTGCTGAGCGTGAAGGGCTGACACCCTACGAACTAGCCACCCGGAATGCGCAGGCGATTAAACGAGTAGATGATGAAGTCCTCGGCATCTCCTACGACCGGTTCATCCGAACCACGGATAAGGACCATTATCGGGCCTCACAATCGATCTGGCAGAGAATGCTGGATGCCGGAGACATTTACCTGGACAAATACTCCGGGTGGTACTCCGTGCGCGACGAGCGCTTCTTCGCCGATGACGAGACCGAGGTCCGCGAGGACGGTGCACGGTACGCTGTCGAAACCGGGACACCAGTGACCTGGACCGAGGAGGAAAGCTATTTCTTCCGGCTCTCCGCCTACCAGGAGAAATTGTTGGAGCTCTACCGGACCCAGCCTGAGTTCGCTGCTCCTGCTAGCCGCTTCAATGAGGTCATCCGCTTCGTTGAAGGCGGGCTGGAGGACCTGTCGATCTCCCGAACGACCTTTGACTGGGGCGTCCCCGTGCCCAAGGAACTCACCGCCGGCGATACGGACCTCAACCATGTCATGTACGTATGGGTCGACGCGCTGACCAATTACCTCACAGGCGCCGGTTTCCCCGAGACAGACTCCGAAGAGTTCACCAAGCGCTGGCCTGCAGATCTGCACATCATCGGCAAAGACATCTCCCGTTTCCACTGCATTTTCTGGCCGGCATTCCTCATGAGTGCCGGACTCGAGTTGCCCAAGCGAGTGATGATCCACGGATTCCTTCACAATGCTGGCGAGAAGATGTCCAAGTCAGTCGGCAATGTGGTGGCACCAGCCGCTTGGACCGAGACCTATGGGCTGGACACAGTGCGGTTCTTCCTGCTGCGCGAATTTCCCTACGGACAGGACGGTTCGTACACCCATGAGGCCGTCGTCGGGAGAAAGAACTCAGACCTGGCCAACAACCTGGGTAACCTTGCTCAGCGTTCACTGAGCATGATTGTCAAGAACTGTGAGGGTGCGATTCCCGAACCCGGCGAACTTCACCCTGAGGACAACAAGATTCTTGAGCAGGCCGAGTCCCTGCTGAGTATTTCCCGTGACGCCTACCAGGGGCAACAGTTCCACCGGGCACTGGAGCGCACCTGGTACGTCCTCGGAGAAGCCAATGCCTACTTCGCCGACCAGGCCCCCTGGAAGCTGAAGAAGACCGATGAAACCCGAATGCGCACCGTGCTCTATGTGACAGCCGAAGTGCTCCGGAAAGTTTCGCTGCTCATCCAGGCTGTGATGCCAACCTCCGCTACCAAACTGCTGGACGCTCTTGGAGTCGAGGCTGGCGGAGACGCCGGTGCCACCAACGCATCGAACACCGGCCCACGCTCATTGGCCGCCTTCGGTGATTCCCTGACCCCCGGTTCGCCCATCAGCAAACCAGAGCCCATTTTTCCCCGCCACGAGGAGCCTCAGGACGCGTCATGACAAGAACTTTCAGCATTGCCGTGATCGATGGCGACGGAATTGGGCCAGAAGTCACTGCAGAAGCCCGCAAAGTCCTCAACGCGGCGTTGGAGAACGACGACGCCACACTGCACTACACCGAGTACTCACTGGGAACACGGCACTGGTTGGAGACGGGTGAGACCCTCCACGATGAGACTCTGGAAAAGTTGCGGTCACATGACGCCATTCTCTTCGGCGCAGTCGGCGCCGATCCGCAAGATCAGCGCATACCTTCCGGCGTGATAGAGCGGGACCTGCTGCTGAAGCTTCGTTTTGAGCTGGACCATTACATCAACCTGCGTCCCACCCGCACATACCCAGGAGTATCTACCCCTCTGGCCTCAACGGAAGACTTCGACTTTGTCGTGGTGCGCGAAGGTACGGAGGGCCCATATGTGGGCAATGGCGGCAGCCTTCGTCGGGGGACCACCCAGGAGATCGCCACTGAAGTCTCCGTCAACACCGCCCACGGCGTGCGGCGTGTGGTGGCCGATGCCTTCGCGCGAGCAGTATCCCGCCGTGGCCACCTGACTCTGGTGCATAAGCACAATGTGCTCACCCACTCTGGGAGCCTTTGGCGCCGCACTGTGGAGGAACAGGCCGCTCTCAACCCGCAGGTTAGCTGGGACTACATGCATGTGGATGCCGCGACCATCCACATGGTGACCAATCCTCAGCGGTTCGATGTGATCGTGACTGATAATCTCTTCGGCGACATCCTGACCGACCTGGCTGGCGCTGTTTCCGGTGGTATTGGCTTGGCACCCTCAGCTTCCATCAACGGTGCTGGCACCACACCCTCAATGTTTGAGCCCGTCCACGGCTCAGCGCCGGATATCGCCGGTCGAGGGATCGCGGACCCTACCGCAGCAATCCTCTCAGCAGGACTGATGCTCGATCATCTGGGTGTGAAGGACGCCGCAGGGCGCATTGAGCAGGCTGTGAATGCGCAGATGGCTGAATGGGCAGAGCGAAACACAGGTGGGGGTCTCGGCAGCGCGGAGCGCGGAGACGCCTACGTCAGTAGAATCAAGGCACTGACGGACTAGAAAGGGCTACCCACATGCAGTTCGAGATCGTCGACCATCCCCGTCCCCGCTCGGCAGAAGAGATTCAAAATATTCTGGCTGATCCTGGGTTCGGCACCAACTTCACGGACCACACTGCTGTCGTCGACTGGACTGAACAGGATGGCTGGCACAACGCCCGGGTGGAGCCCTATGGGCCTATCGCCTTGGACCCTGCAGCGTCGGTGTTGCACTACGCCCAAGAAGTCTTCGAAGGCATGAAAGCCTATCTCCACAACGATGGAAGCATCTACACCTTCAGGCCAGAAGCCAACGCCGCCCGAATGAACAAGTCTGCCCGTCGGATGGCACTACCAGAGCTGGATGAACAGGTCTTTATCGAGTCCCTGGAAAAGCTTGTCACCGCAGACAAGGCATGGGTACCCGGCGGTGAAGGAGAGGCGCTCTACCTTCGTCCGTTCATGTTTGCCACAGAGGCTTTTCTCGGTGTGCGCTCAGCCAAAGAAGTCAGCTACCGTGTGATCGCATCTCCGGCTGGCAATTACTTCGGCGGAGAGCTCAAACCAGTGCGCATTTGGGTCTCCCGTGACTATGTTCGGGCAGCTCCGGGCGGGACTGGTGTTGCTAAAACCGGAGGTAACTACGCCGGCTCACTGGTAGCTCAGCAACAGGCAGTGGACAAAGGCTGCCAGCAAGTCCTGTTCCTGGACCCTCTCCATGAGAACGCCATCGAAGAGCTCGGCGGAATGAACGTTTTCCTGGTCACCAATGATGGCCGGCTGCTGACTCCAGAGCTGACCGGAACGATTCTTGAAGGAATTACCCGATCCTCGGTCATCCAACTGGCCAAGGACCGCGGTCTGGTCGTTGAAGAGCGGCGCATCACCCTTGATGAATGGGACACAGGTGTTCGCAGCGGCGAGATCACCGAAGCATTTGCCTGCGGCACCGCAGCGGTCATCACTCCCATCGGTGAACTCGTCGATGGCGAGCACATCATTGCCTCGACCGGAACGGGAGAAGTGACTCAGGCTATTCGTGAGGAACTCCTTGGGATCCAGACCGGCACGGTCGAAGACCGCCACGGCTGGTTGCATCGCCTGACCTAAAGCTCCGCCAGGACTTGCTGAAGGTCATCCAAGCCAAGTGCTCCGAGACTGAGAGCCTGCATATGCCAGGCTTTCACGTCGAATGACTCACCGCGCTCGGTATGGGCTTTTCTCGCTTCTTCGCGTCCGGCTAGCCACACGCGTTCGCCGAGCTTGTAACTGATGGCCTGCCCTGGCCATCCCAAATATCGGGTGATCTCGGAGGCGATGAATTCTGGTGAGCTGCCTGAATGGGCATTGAGGAACTGCTCAGCGAGAGCCGGGGTCCAGGTCTGGCCTGGGGCGATCGGTGAGTCCGCCGGGATCTTCAGTTCAAGATGCATTCCAAGGTCGATCACGACCCGGATCGCTCGGAGCATTTGGGCATCCAGATAGCCCATCCGCTCCTCAGGATCCAGATACCCCAGCTCGTCCATCAACCGTTCCGAGTACAACGCCCAGCCTTCGGTCATCCCGGAGGAGGAGCCAAGGGTCGTCTGATAGATCGACAGCTCCGAGGACATATGCGCCCACTGCGCAAACTGCAGGTGGTGCCCGGGGACGCCCTCGTGATACCAGGTAGAGACCAAGTCGTACACCGGAAAGACAGTCCGACCCAGCGTTGGCAGCCAGGTCCGGCCCGGTCGCGAAAAATCCACAGTGGGCCGAGTGTAATACGGAGCTGCGGCAGACCCCGACGGCGCTATTTTTGCCTCAACCGTCCTAATGGGTTCAGCGATGTCGAAGTGCCTGCCGTGAAGCTCCCCGATCGCTGTGTCCATCATTGACTGCAGCCATTGCCGAACTTGCTCTACCCCCTCCACTCGCCGCCCGTGAACATCCAGCCACGCCATAGCCTCCAATGGCGAGGAGCCCGGCTTGATCTGTTCCGCCAGATCGCGCATGTCCGCATCGATCCGCTGATATTCCTTCCACCCCCAGGCGTAGACCTCCTCGGGGTCAATACTGGCTCCCATGAACCGTCGGGTACTCAGCAGATAACGTTCACGGCCCACCGCATCAGGAGTTCCCTGCGCAACTGGCAAATACTCGTCCCTCAGGTAGGTGCGCATCCTGGCCACTGCAGTGGCTGCGGCGTCGGCCGATTCTTTCAGGTCGTGCCGCAAAGCGTCAGGACCATCACGAACGAACTCATGGAACCAGCTCTCACCGCCTCCCAACCACTGCTCCAGTTGGCCGATGACGGTCTCCACCTGCCGAGGGGCCGAGGTGAGGCCGCGGCGTCGTCCCTCATCCAGGGTTTTCTGAAGGGAAGAGTAACTGGCGGGGAACTTGGCCATCCGGCGGGCAATCACTGTCCAGTCCGCCGGCGTGGACTGCGGCATCAACAGGAACAGGGACCGCGCGCTGTGAATAGGAGAAGCAATATTGCGCAGTACCCGGAGATCTTCGCCGGCCTCGTGCGCCTCAAGTTCCACGCCGATACGGTCGCGCAATAGCGCAGCGCATCTCTGATCCGCTGGCGCGGCGCCTACTGGTCCGGCCGCCTCCTGCAGAGAATCCAGCCGCTTCAGCACCTCGCGCCCCAACTGTGCCCGCGCTGCTCGAGTTTCGGGTGAGAAGTCCGGCATCCGGTCATCATGCGGCCTCAGCCCAAGCATCGTTGCTACCGCCGGCTCCAACTCAACAAGTTGGTCGACGTACCAGTCGGCCAGTTCGCGAGGAGTACTGCTGTCATGATGGTTGCTCATGACAACTATCCTGCCAGAGGAATCGTCCGGCGCAACCGGAACGATAGAGTGTCATCATGCGTATTGCACGATTTGTGACTGATTCTGATCCGGCCTATGGAGTTGTGACCGGTGAACCGGGTGAGCAGACCATCATCCAGCTCGCGGGCGATCCGTTCTACCAGGGGATTCAGGAGACCGGCCAGACCTACAAACTTGAGGATGTGCGGCTCGTTGCCCCGATCATTCCCCGGTCCAAACTGATCGGTGTCGGCAAGAACTACGCTGATCACGCCAAAGAGATGGGCGGTGAGCTGCCGGCAAGCCCGCTTCTGTTCCTGATGCCCAACACGGCGGTCGTCGGCCCGGACGAACCGGTCAAACTCCCCAGCTTCTCCGATGAGATCAGCTATGAGGCTGAACTTGCTGTGGTGATCGGCCGGATCTGCAAGGACGTCCCACTGGACCGTGTCCCTGAGGTGATTTTCGGCTATACCGTCGCCAACGACCTCACAGCACGCGATGCGCAGCGTTCAGACAACCAGTGGGCCCGAGCCAAAGGCTTCGACGGCTCCGCGCCCCTGGGGCCGTGGATCGAGACTGAGCTTGAACCAGAAGGCCTGCGCATCACGGGAACGCACAATGGAAACAAGGTCCAGGACGGAAACACCGCCCAGATGATCTTCGGGGTCCCTGAACTGGTGTCCTACATCTCAGAAGCAATGACTCTCCTGCCCGGTGACGTCATCCTTACCGGCACCCCAGCTGGTGTGGGGCTACTGTCTGATGGCGACACATTTGAAGCTGACATCGAAGGTATCGGCGTGCTCCGGAACACGTTCCGGAGCTAACCCAAGCGACGACCCTCTGCACTACCCGGCGCGAGGCCGGACACGACTTTTCAAGGAGACCAACGCCCTGCCATGAGCACCCCCACCGCTGCTCCCTCAGCCATTCCCACCGTTGACGCTGACACCCCCGTTCGGGTGAGATTCTGCCCGTCGCCGACCGGCACCCCACATGTGGGGCTGATTCGCACGGCGCTGTTCAACTGGGCATACGCCCGGCATACAGGAGGGAAGCTCGTTTTCCGTATCGAGGACACCGACGCCAAGCGCGATTCGGAGGAGTCGTACCTTCAGCTGCTGGAGGCGCTGCGCTGGTTGGGCATCGACTGGGATGAAGGCGTTGAGACCGGCGGTCCGCACGAGCCGTATCGCCAATCCCAGCGTATGGACATCTACGCTGACGTGCTCGCAAAGCTCACAGCAGGTGGCTACGTCTACGAATCTTTCTCCACCCCAGAAGAGGTGGAGGAGCGGCACCGCGCCGCTGGACGCGACCCCAAATTGGGGTATGACAACTACGACCGTGCACTGACCCCAGAGCAGATCAGCGCCTTCCGAGAAGAAGGCCGTGAGCCTGTGTTGCGGCTGCGGATGCCAGATGAAGACATCACCTTCACCGACTTGGTTCGTGGGGAGATCACGTTTAAGGCCGGTACCGCTCCGGACTTTGTGGTGGCCAGGGCCAACGGACAGCCGCTGTACACGCTCGTGAACCCGGTGGATGACGCGCTGATGGAGGTGACGCACGTTCTGCGCGGTGAAGACCTGCTCTCGTCCACACCTCGACAGATTGCCCTGTACCGGGCGCTCTACGCGGTAGGCGTCGCTCAGCGCATGCCAGCCTTCGGGCACCTTCCGTATGTGATGGGGGAGGGGAACAAGAAGCTCTCCAAACGGGACCCCGAATCCAATCTCTTCCATCACCGGGACCGGGGCTTCGTCCGTGAAGGCCTGCTGAACTACCTGGCTCTGCTGGGTTGGTCACTCTCTGCCGATGAAGACATCTTCACAGTGGAGGAGCTCGTGGAGAACTTTGATATCGCCGACGTCCTCGGGAACCCGGCACGGTTCGATGTCAAAAAGGCAGAAGCCATCAACGGCAACCACATCCGCAGGCTGCAGGCCGGCGACTTCCGGGAGCGCCTGGTGCCATACCTGCGTGCGCTGGACTTGGTGGGTGAGGAGCTTTCGGAGAGGGAGGCCTGGTTGCTTGATGGGGCGGCGCCTCTTGTTCAAGAACGTATCGCCCTCCTGCGCGAGGGTGCTGACATGATGGGCTTCTTGTTCGTCGATGATGATGCCCTTGAGATTGAGGACAAAGCTTTCAGCGGGCTGGGTGATCAGGTCCTGGAAACTCTCGACGCCGCCGCAGCAGCTTTGGAAGCCGTTGAGGAGTCTTCATGGAGCACCGAGAGTGTTGAAGCAGCTTTGCGAGAAGCGCTGATCGATGGACTTGGGTTGAAGCCGCGCAAGGCTTTCGGCGCTGTGCGCTCTGCAATGTCCGGGCGCAAGATCTCACCTCCGCTATTCGAATCCATGGAACTGCTGGGGAAAGAATCGTCGCTGAAGCGGATTGCGCGGTTCCACCAGTTGGTGGCGGCACAAGGCTGAGTTGTGACTGGCGCCTGCAGTGCTGTAATATTGAGTGCTGTTGCTCCGGCTCGTCCGGTAAGCATTGGGCTATGGTGTAATTGGCAACACGTCGGTTTCTGGTACCGTTGTTCTAGGTTCGAGTCCTAGTAGCCCAGCGCTCTGATTGGAAAATCAGACAGTCGTCCTGCTAGGATGAACTGGCCCTCGGCGACGGGGGTATTGTTGTGAGAAGACCCTTTTCATGACCAAAAATTGCAATTCACAACTGCATAAGGCCCCATCGTATAGCGGCCTAGTACGCCGCCCTCTCACGGCGGTAACGCGGGTTCGAATCCCGCTGGGGTCACTTTTAGAGTGAATATAGGTAAAGCCCTTTGGCAGATAATATCTGACAAAGGGCTTTGTCGTTTTCGAGAGTTCTCAGTTCGCATACGGGTTATAGGTCAAAAACGTGTTGCTGGCTCGGGCGTGTTGGCCCTTTTCTAGTGGGTTCTGCCGGCCCATCCTGATCGGTTCCAGAGTCCTTCTTC
>NZ_VAVZ01000100.1 GCF_005771525.1 Nesterenkonia salmonea
CCTGGTGACTCATCTCAAGATGCCCGGGAAGTGTGAGTCGTTGACTCATTGAGTTTTGCCCGGTTGAGGTATGCGGCGTTTCGTTTGTTTCGTTGGGTGATGTTCTTGCGTCGGACTTTGGTGAGTAGTTCGGCTTGGCGGGTGCCGATTTCTCGTCGGAGTTCGGCGGGGTTGGTGCGTGTGAACTTCTCTTTGAGTATTTTCTCATCCTTGGTGTCGAGTGCTTCTGGGTACATGCGGGCTCGTTGCTGTAGTCGTTGGTATGGGGTCATGGCGGTGTCGTAGGTTTTGGCGGTTTTCGCTCCTGTGCGGGTTTTGGTGAGGAGTTTCTGGCTTGGTGTGAAGAGGTTCAGTAGTGGGGAGTGGATGGCCCAGATCTGGTTGAGCAGTCGCATTTCTGATGGGGTTTCGTAGCGCCAGTAGCCGGCTATGCGTCGGGCTGTGGCCCAGTTTTTCTGCTCGACGTGCGCGCCGTCGTTTTTGTTGTTGGGGCGTGAGCGGGTGAAGGTGATTTGGGCTTCGGTGCACCAGCGCAGTAGGTGGTGGTTGATGAATTCGGATCCGTTATCGGAGTCGATTCCGAGGATGGGGAAGGGGAATTGGGCTTGGAGTTCGATCAGGGCGGTGAACACCCATTTGGCGGCTTTGTTGCGTATGGTGCGGTTCTCGGTCCAGCCGGTGGCGATATCGGTGCAGGTCAGGGTGTAGCAGAACTCGCCGTTGAGGTCGCCTCCGTCATGGCCGACTAGGTCGACTTCTAAGAATCCGGGGCTGGAGTTGTCCCAGTCGGACCAGGTGCGCATTGGTATCTGTGATTTCAGTAGTGATCCGGGTTTGGTTAAGGAGTTCCCCCTGGTGGTGGCCATCGCGGCCCGGTCCGGGGCTAAACGCCGGTCGATAGTTGCTGGGGACATTGAGATCAGCAAGGCGGCGGTCTGATCGTTGATGTGTAGTTCCCCGTGGCGGCGTAAGGACTCTACGAGGCCTGGCAGGGCTGGGGCTAGGCGCTTACCGGTAGGCCCATCTAGTACTGCCCAGCAGAATCGGAGGGCGTCGATGACTTCTTCGGTGTATTTCACCGCAGGTGCGCGTGGCTTTCGGGGTGTTGGTGGTCCTGCTGTTGTTTGCCGTAAGACTTTGCGGGCGTGATCGCGATGCCAGCCGTTGACCTGGCATAGGTCATCGAGGATCGCTTTCTTCTCGGCTTTGGTGGCCTTCTGGTATTTGATCGCTAAGCGTTGAGCGACCTGGCGTCGTGCTGCCATTGAGAGCTCCATCCTTGATGCTCACACACGCGGGCATTTCAGGATGAGTCAACGACTAGGTCCAGGCGGGCATCTGGGATGAGTCAATGCG
>NZ_VAVZ01000101.1 GCF_005771525.1 Nesterenkonia salmonea
CGGGCGTGTTGGCCCTTTTCTAGTGGGTTCTGCCGGCCCATCCTGATCGGTTCCAGAGTCCTTCTTCTGCTGTGGTTGCGTGCCCGTAGAGTTCCGGACCAATGGGCTCCTCCTCGGGGATGGGATTCTTCGGCTGGGGTCGGTAGTGGCGCTTTTCAATGAGTCGGTGGGGCGGCGAGGGGTCTTCGCTGCGGAGGTAGAGAAACCATTCCACTGCTCGGCGCATGTGTTCTTCGGGTAGTCCTCGGTGATGACGCAGCAGCAGCCGCAGCTGAGCGTTGATCCCACCTTCGATCCGGTTGGTAGTGGAAGCTACCTCACAGTCGAAACTGGCATCCAAATAGGTGAAGAGCTCGTGGTGCTTCGCGCATCGCTCCAACAGCATGTAAGCCTTCCTGAGCCGGTCGTGGGTGAACCAGGACTTCTGTCCCGGGCGCACCCACCCGGGCACCGGCCCGGTGTGTTGACCCCGGTAGGTGCGAGCGTAGATGAACCCGCGGTACCGCTGATGAAAGTCCGATAAGGCGGCCAACCATGCTGTGGCCTGGGTGGTGGTGGTGATCCGGGTCAGTGCCAGCGACAGTTGCCGTAGTTCCTTACCGGGCAGAGTTCTGGGACGTGTGGTGAGGTAGGTGCGCACATTGCGCTGTATGTGCACCAGGCAGCGCTGAACCCGGGTATAGGGCCAGGCGTACTTCCGTGCTGAGAGCAATCCGGTGCCACCGTCAGTGACCACCACCGCGGGGGCGGGGAACCGTGCCAGGAGGGCTTCCCAGGCGGCGCGTTTCTCGGTGTCACACCATTGGTAGCCGATCACCCCGGCAGGACTGATAGCGATCAGGCAGCACCAGGAGCCGATGTAGATCCCATCGAGTTGGACCTGGTCATAGATCTCACCGGTGACCGGGATCCGTGGGCTGATGCTCCAGCACCAGCTGATCCGACGGCGGAAAGACCGGGCGCTGATGCCGGCTGTCTTGCCGGCCTCGGCCTGGGTATGTTTCCCGGTCAACCAGGAGAGAAAGGCTTCCAGTTCATGGCGGCGGGCCACATCGTCGCGGCGGACTCGCGAGGAGCTAGTCGATCCGCACTCAGCACACCGGAAACGCTGGGCACCAGCAGCGGTCCTGCCGAACTTCTTGACCCGGCCACCGCAGAGAACACATTCGGCAGAAGATGCAAGCATCCTTCATGGATATACGGCTTCAGAGTATGCTGACCCCGATCCTGCCGCCCCACTGCTGGGATGCAGACCTACCCAGCAACACATTTATGACCTATAACCC
>NZ_VAVZ01000102.1 GCF_005771525.1 Nesterenkonia salmonea
GGTATCCCTACCGTTGCTGATCGGGTGGTCCAAGCGGCCCTGGTGCTGGTGTTAGAACCGATATTCGAAGCTGACTTCCACTCCTCGTCCTACGGGTTCCGCCCCGGGCGGCGGGCGATGGATGCTGTGGCCGAGATTAGGATGTTCGCCTCGAATTCCTATGAATGGGTTTTCGAAGGTGACATCAAGGCCTGCTTCGATGAGATCGACCATACGGCCCTGCTGGGCCGGGTACGTGGTCGTATTGGTGATAAGCGAGTGATCGCTCTGATCAAAGCGTTCCTCAAAGCCGGCGTCCTCAGCGAGGACCAGACTCTGAGACGCACAGACACCGGAACTCCGCAAGGCGGGATCCTCTCGCCTCTGCTGGCCAACATTGCCTTGGAAGTACTCGATGAGCACTTCGCTCGGGTTTGGGCTGAAAACAGTTCTTCCCGGGTCGATCGTGCCCGTCGCCGCCGACACGGACTACCCACTTACCGGCTGGTCCGCTATGCAGACGATTTTGTCGTGCTTGTCAGCGGTGAACGTGAACACGCGGAAGCACTGTATGACCAGATTGCAGACGTCCTGGCCCCTATGGGGCTGCGTCTATCAGAGGAGAAGACTTTCGTCGTCGGCATCGATGAGGGCTTCGACTTCTTGGGGTTCCGCATCCAGCGGCACTACAAGCCAGGAACGTCGAAGCAGTTCGTCTATACCTTCCCGTCACGGAAATCTGTGGCAGCGATCAAGCAGAAGGTCAAGACGATCACCACGCAGGGAACACACAAGCCGCTGGTAGAGATTCTCAGGCAACTGAATCTCATCTTGCCTGGCTGGACACGGTACTTCCAATACGGGGTCTCAGCCCATACTTTCGCGTATCTGCGCCATTACACCTGGCGCAGAGTCGTGATCTGGTTGAGGAACAAACACCGTAAGACCAACTGGAGGACCCTCCGAGACCGGTACGGCCCCATGGGGTGGTGGCCGGTGGACGAGGGCGTGGAGCTGTTCAATCCCGCTGCAATACCGGTAAGCCGGTACCGCTACCGAGGAGACATCCCCACACCGTGGACCCAACCAGCACCTGCATGAGCATTGGCATGGGCTCGTGGAGAGCCGGATGCGGTGAAAGTCGCACGTCCGGTTCGGGAGGCGGCCCAGGGAAACAGACCAGCCGAAACGCTGATACTGCGCCCTGGGCCGACCTCAC
>NZ_VAVZ01000103.1 GCF_005771525.1 Nesterenkonia salmonea
ACCTAGTGGTGTGTCTCGTAAATAGTTAGGCCGTCTGGGGATAGAATGGAGTATGTCTGCTCCAGCGTCGCCTCTTGTCATGTCTGAGACTGATCGTGAAGTCTTGCAGAAGGTCGCCCGCTCGACTGCGGCAGCCCACCGGGAGGTTATCCGCGCCCGGGTGCTGTTGGCCGCGGCTGAGGGTGTTGGCAACCGCACCATCGCTGCAGAGCACGGGATCTCAGCGATGACAGTACGAGCCTGGCGAGCTGCATTCACCACCGATGGGCTGAAGCATTGGGGCACGGTCAAGAAGGGCCGGGGCCGTAAGCCCTCCATTCCGGCAGAGACGGTGGCAGAGATTGTGCGGATGACCACCAAGACCAAGCCCCCAGGGAAAAACTCATTGGACCAGCCGGTCTCTGGCCAAGGAGCTGGGAGTCTCACACTCCAGTGTCCACCGGATCTGGAGTGAGTTGGGGCTGAAACCTCACCGGGTGGATACATTCAAAGTCTCCAATGACCCGGCCTTCGATGAGAAGGTCATTGATGTCGTCGGGCTTTACCTCAATCCTCCAGAGCAGGCAGTGGTGCTGGCCATGGACGAAAAATCCTCCGTCCAAGCGCTGGATCGCACCCAGGCCTCGTTGCCGATGGTGCCAGGAAGAGCCGGGACCATGACCCATGACTATAAGCGCCACGGCACCACCACACTATTCGCTGCCTTGGATGTCCTCACCGGAAAAGTCATTGGCCAATGTTTGCCCAAGCACCGGCACGAGGAGTTCTTGAAGTTCCTGAACACAATCGACCGCCAGGTCCCTGATGACCTGGATGTCCATCTGATCTTGGATAACTACGCCACCCATAAGCACGCAAAGGTCAAGGCATGGATGAAGAACCACCCACGCTTCCATTTTCACTTCACTCCGACCTCGGCCTCCTGGCTGAACCAAGTAGAACGCTGGTTCCGAGATCTGACTGAGCAGAATCTACGGCGCGGGATCTTCCGCTCAGTGCCGGAGCTCATCGACAGCATCGAAGAATATATGCAGGCCAATAACGAGGACCCCAAGCCCTATGAATGGACCGCCACCGCTGAGTCAATCCTGGACAAAGTCGCCCGAGCACGAACCAGCCTCAACGAACAGGCAAACCAAAACTGAGACAGACCACTAG
>NZ_VAVZ01000104.1 GCF_005771525.1 Nesterenkonia salmonea
TGTAAGAGGGCGTGACGTTATTGACACCGATCGGGACCAGTGAGGCCGGGGGCATCTCGCCACAGGCAGTATGAGGACGATGATAGTTGTAGTGATTCACCCAGACTGCCAGGGCATGCCTGCGGGCTTGCTCTGAGGCGTAGATCCGGGTGTAGAGCACCTCATCGACCATGAGCCGATTGAACCGCTCGACCTTGCCGTTGTGCCGCGGCGTGTAGGGCCGGATCCGCTGATGCCGGCCCGCCAATGCCTCCACGGTTCGGGTGAAGTCCTTCGCACGATAATTGGCACCGTTATCGGTGACCACCCGGTCCATCCGGGTGATCCCATGAGCGGTGAAGAACGCCCGCGCCCGGGCGAAGAAGCTGATCGTGGTCGCCGCGGTCTCGTCCTCAAGGGCCTCGGTGTAGGCCAACCGGGAGTGCCCGTCGATCGCGGAGTGCAGGTAGGTGTACCCGACTCGGGCGCCTGGGCCTCGTTTGGCTTTCAACGCGGCCCCCGCGCCGCGGCCGTGGGCCCACCAGCCGCCGCCGTCGGGGATCCTTCCGAGCTTCTTCACATCGATGTGGACCATGTGACCAGGCCAGTAGGCCCGGATCCGCTGTGGCCGGCGCCGCTGATCCTCCCCCTCAGGCGTGAGATCCCGGAGTCGGGATATCCCGAGTCGGTGCAGCCATCGGCCCACGGTGCGCAGTGCGATCACCAGCGGGGCGTGCCAGGGTCCGTGGGCTTTCTCGTCGTCGCAGCCGCCGGTGTTCAGGTGCTGCCAGATCCTCCGGGCTGACCAGCTGCGTTCCCGGCGCAGGTCTTCGATGCGGGCGATGACTTCTGCGGGAGTCTGGGACGGGCTCTGAACGGGTCGAGAGGTTCGATCCTTGAGTCCTTCCTCGCCTTCGGCGAGGTACCGGGTGACCCAGGTGGTCACGGTGGGACGCGAGACTCGGAACTCCGCAGCGACGTGGGATTTGGGGATCCCGTCGCTCAGGTGACGAGTCACCATGCGCAGTCGTCCGGTCGGGGTCAGTGGTGCGTTAGCGTGGATCATGGGCGGGCTCTTCTCCTGCGGATGGGTTGTGTAGGAACTTCCATCCTGTGGCGGGGAGCCCGTTCCTCATCTCATCGACGCACCAGTGGCAAGAACCTCATGCCCCACAACA
>NZ_VAVZ01000105.1 GCF_005771525.1 Nesterenkonia salmonea
ATTGCTTTGGTGTTAACCTTGGGTATGGCTAATAATCCTGCTGCGCCTTTGGAGATGACCCAGGCCCAGAAGGCGACTCTGCAGAGTCTGTCGAGATCGCAGACAGCCTCCCATCGACAGGTTCAGCGAGCGAAGGTGCTGCTGATGGCTGCCGATGGGTTGGCCAATGAATGGATCTCTCGAACGGTGGGGGTGACTCCGGTGACGGTGCGGTCTTGGCGGGCGCGGTTCGAGCAGGAGGGCCTGGCGAAACTGGGCAAGGTACGGTCCGGTCGGGGTCGTAAGCCTTCCATTGCGCAGGCGAAGATCGATGAGATCGTTAATCTGACTCAGAACGTGAAACCGCCGGGCAAGACGCATTGGTCAGTGCGGACCATGGCCAAAGAAACCGGAGTCTCCCCGGCACAGGTGCAGCGGATCTGGGCCGCCCGGGGGCTGAAGCCCCACCGGGTGGAGACGTTCAAACTCTCCAACGACCCGCAGTTTGAAGAGAAGCTCATTGATGTCGTCGGGCTCTATATGGACCCGCCGGAGCAGGCGATCGTGCTGTGCATGGACGAGAAGTCCTCCATCCAGGCCCTGGATAGGACTCAACCCTCATTGCCGATGAAGAAGGGCCGTGGGGAAACGATGACCCATGACTACAAGCGAAACGGCACCACTACGCTGTTCGCTGCCCTGGATGTGGCCACCGGGAAAGTGATCGGCTCCTGCCTGCCCAAGCACCGGCATGAGGAATTCTTGAAATTCCTCAACACCATCGACCGCGAGGTCCCAGCAGGACTGGAGGTCCACTTGATCTTGGACAACTACGCCACCCACAAACACGCCGAGGTCAAGAAATGGCTGGACAAACATCCGCGGTTCCACTTCCACTTCACCCCGACCTCCTCATCCTGGCTGAACCTGGTCGAACGCTGGTTCCGGGAACTAACGGACAAGGCTCTACGACGGGGAGCGTTCCACTCCGTACCCGACCTGATAGCTGCGATCGAGGACTATCTCGACGCTCACAATGATGAGCCCAAGCCGTTGGTCTGGACCGCCACTGCCGACTCGATCCTCGAAAAAGTCGCCCGCGGCCGCGTCGCCCTCGAAGCCATCAAACAAAACTGAGACACACCACTAG
>NZ_VAVZ01000106.1 GCF_005771525.1 Nesterenkonia salmonea
CCTAGCTGTAGTTCCCCGTGAGGTTGTGAACGCGGGCTGAGGGAACAGCGCCTCCGATGGCGGTGTGGGTTCGGTGATGATTATAGCCGTGGAGGAACTCTGTGTAGGAGGCTTCTCTGGCTGATTCGCTGGTGTAGGGCCTGGCGTAGGCCCATTCGGTCATCAGGGTGCGGTTGAATCTTTCGACTTTGCCGTTGGTCTGGGGTCGACGAGGCCGGGTCCTTTTGTGCGTGATCTGCTCGCCCAGCGCATCTTTGAACTCACCTGAGCGGTAGCAGGAACCGTTATCCGTCATCACCGCGGTCACCTCCACGCCAATGCGGTGGAAGAAAGCCTGGGCCCGGTGCCAGAACCCGGCCGCGGTGTGCTTGCGCTCATCATCGAGGATCTCGGAATAGACCACCCGGGAGTAGTCATCGACCGCGTGATGCAGATAGCGGTACCCACGGGAGGGTGAAGCCCCAGCCCGGCGTTGAGCATCAGCAGCGCGCCGAGCCGTGAGGTCCTGGGCAGAGCCTCTGCCATAAGTACGCCACCCTCCGCCGTGGGGGATGCGGCCGAGCTTCTTCACATCCACATGCACCAACTCACCAGGAGCGGATGCTTCGTAGCGATGTGGCGCTTCTCGGCGTACTGGCAGTCCGGTGGCCTGGTCAATGCACTCCAGTTTCGGCATGGCATATCGCTGAAGAACCCGGCCCACCGTCGAGCGTGGGACCCCGAGGTGAGCACCGATCCGGTGGGGTCCCCAGCGCTTGGTAAACCGCAGGGCGATGATCCGCCGCTCAGTCCGAGCCGGCAACCGGCGCGGAGTGTGTTGGGGCCGGCTGGAGCGGTCCTCGAACCCGTGTCCCTGCCGGTGACGGCTGACCCATTTCCAGACTGTGGCTGAGGAGACTTGGAAACGCTCAGCAACCCTGCGCTGAGACCAGCCGTGGTCGATGACCAGGACTACCAGGCGTCGCCTTCCCTCAGGGGTAAGCGGTGATCTACGGTGAACCATAGGAGACCTCCGTATCGGATTGTGAGTAGTGGTTACCCACATCCATATCGGAGGTCTCCGACTACTGCACGGACCATTCACAACGTGTCGAGGAACTACACCTAGCC
>NZ_VAVZ01000107.1 GCF_005771525.1 Nesterenkonia salmonea
CTGGTCCGGCTACATCGCTCAACGCGCCGAATAAAACCTGCCCTCAATAACGCACGTCCACCGACAGAACCCCGAGCAAACCCGCCAAGAGGTTATGGAGGAGGACTACTTCGATGGGGACTCTTCGTTGCGCTCGGCGCACCCAGGTTGTGTGCATGAAGGGGTCACCTGGCCCTTCCGAGCCGTACGATGTGCGCTCCATATCTGTTCAATGTCGTAATGTTCTAGAGCAGTCTTCATCTTCCGAAGGGCGTTGTCTGAGTAGCGCATGAGCTTTTGAGAGCCGTGCACAAAGCGATGCGAGTGAACATCGTCATTAGCGTCGAGGTCAAGGTGGCGCCGAAGGGCCGCTGCTTTGTTGCGTGTAATTCCTGCACGGTCAGCTAGATCGAACGCCCCCATATAAAACTTCTTCTCAAGGTCAACGAGGCGAATCCCAGCAGCATTACTGGAGGCACTATCGCTCACATACGTCATAGGCAGTCCACCAGATTTAACTGGCTCATCGCAGATGAGGGTGTAGGAGGGGCCTGAATCCTCCGGTGTCCAGTAGGGCCCGGGTGATGTAGTTGGTCAGGTTCCTGAATCCCAGGGCGGTGCCGCGGAGGTGTTCGAGCCTGCCGTTGATAGCTTCGGTGGGTCCGTTGGATGTGCCCGGCCTGTCGAAGTAGGCCAGGATGTCAGCAGCTCGTCGGTTTAGAGTCCGGCCCAGCTTCTTTAACTCGACCAGCTTCACGGGAATCCCGCGACGCAGGGAGTGGATGACCTCGGTGAGTATCTGCTTGCCCATGGGCTTCGACGGGCACCGGTAGGCGGCGACGATCTTCTGATAGATACCCCAGCTTGCCTCAACTTCCACGTGCTCATCGGCGGCGAATACCGCGGTCAGCTTGCGGTCCTGAGGATCGGTGAGCAGATCCGCCCCGGTGCGCAACGTTCTACGTGCCCCGTAGAGGGGATCACCTGATCGCCCGCGGTGCCCGGTGGTCTCACGCTGAACCCGCTGGCGGGCTTGATCCAAGGCGTCCCCGGCTAAGTGAGGTCGGCCCAGGGCGCAGTATCAGCGTTTCGGCTGGTCTGTTTCCCTGGGCCGCC
>NZ_VAVZ01000108.1 GCF_005771525.1 Nesterenkonia salmonea
CTGCGACGACCAGGCCACAGGGGTCTCTCACCCCCATCCGCACACACAGCGCCTCATGGCGCACGGCGACCACGTGGAATGGGTCCATCACCGCCACGGCGTCGGGGAGTTCTTCGGCGGTGGCGGTCTTGAACCCGGTGAACCCGTCCATGGCCACCACCTCGATCCCTTCACGGAAGTCCTTGCTCTGGGCCCCGAGCCAGGTCTTGAACACGGCCTTGGACCGGCCCGGGACCATGTCCAGCAGCCGGGCCGGGCCGGTGCGCTCCTTCACCGGCGTCAGGTCGATGACCACGGTGACATAGTGGGACCCGCGGCCGGTATGGCGCCAGCAGTGCTCATCAACTCCGATGACCTTCACACCCTCGAACCGGTGAGGATCCTCGATCAACAGCTGCCTGCCAGCGGCCAGGACAGCGTCGTTGACGGTATGCCAGGCCGATGCCAGTGCCGCGGCGACCCGGGCGATGCTCATCCTGTCGATCACCACTGATTTCAGCGCCCACAGCACCGCATGTCTGCTCAGTTTCGCCCGCGGTTCGGCCGCGGCGGTGGTGTCCTGCCGCCACACTCGGACGCAGTCCCCGCACCGGTACCGGCGAACCCTCACCCACAAGGTGGTGGGCCGCCACCCCAGTGGCAGATGCGCAAGCTTCCGCACCACCGTGCCCCGCGGGATGCCTTCGCCGCCACAGTTCCGGCACCAGGGGTCGTCCTCGGTGACTCGGCATTCCATGATTGCTCGGTCGCGGTGGATCTGCTGGCCAGTGACCGTGAGGCCGAGGCCACCGAGCAGGCAGAAGCTCTCCAGGTCAGGACAGGTGAAAGTAGGCTTGGGCACGTCGAGGTCTTTCGAGTCGAAGGCGTAGGAACCTCCATCTTCGGAAGGCCTCGACTCCTATCCACCGACCGCCACGCCGACCCTGGCCCTCGTTCCTGCTTCTACACCCTCAAACGCGACACTCCTATAGATAAATGTCAAGCGTTGGGGGTGAGGGTTCTGCCGGCGAGGGATCGGC
>NZ_VAVZ01000109.1 GCF_005771525.1 Nesterenkonia salmonea
AGAGGTTGCGCGGATAGGGGCGGGGTCTGTGTAACCCGCTGCCGGGCGTGTCGCTGAAAGCCGACACGAGGAAGTCCCCGTTTCGATGGGAAGTGCGAACTCACACCATCGACATTGAAAGGCATCCTTCCCCGTGCCGACGCTTTCATCCTCAGTCATCGACCCCTTATGGCACCAGTTCCAAGCGCTGATCCCTGCCCGCGTCGATACTCACCCGCTGGGCTGCCACCGGCGGCGGGTTCCCGACCGGATCGTGTTCACCAAGCTCATCGACCGGCTGGTCCTGGGCGGGGCCTACACCAAACACGCTGATCACCGGGTCTCGGCCACCACGCTGAGGACCCGGCGGGATGAGTGGATCACCGCCGGGGTATTCGCCACCCTGGAGCAGATTGTGCTGGAGGCCTTCGATAAGATCATCGGCCTGAACCTAGAAGACCTCAGCGTCGATGGCTGCTGCGTCAAAGCTCCCTGCGGCGGGGAGAACACCGGCCCGAACCCGACAGATCGGGGCAAGTCTGGGCAGAAACGCTCAGTGCTCATCGAAGGCAACGGGATCCCCATCGGTGTGGTCCTCGCCGGTGCCAACCGGCATGACTCTCGGCTACTGGAACCCACCCTGGAATGCCTGGACCGGCTCCCCTTTTCCCGGATGCCGGAGAGTATCTGTGTCCATCTCGATGCCGGATACGACTCGAAGAAGACCAGGGACTTGCTCGGCAGGCTGGGCTGTCAAGACAGGATCTCCCCGAAAGGCGAGTTCATCAAGATCAACCACACCCGTCGGTGGATGGTCGAACGCATGAACTCCTGGCATACCCGCGGGTTCAGGTTGCTGCAAGTAGTCCTGGATCGTGGGACAGCAGCCCAAGAAGCTTTCGTGCAGCTGGCCAACGCGATCATCGTGCTCAAACGCCTCCTGAAAGAGGCTTGGAGCACCCATAGGTGGGAATCACGCCCTGTCAAGGGCTACCACTGGCGATGAACCCCTATCCGCGCAACCTCT
>NZ_VAVZ01000011.1 GCF_005771525.1 Nesterenkonia salmonea
GTCTCGCGATGCGGTCGATGCCCTGCACGCCAATGATGTCCAGGTGGTGATGATCACCGGAGACGCCGAGGCCGTGGCAGAAACCGTGGCCAAAGATCTCGGGATCGACCGAGTCTTCGCAGGAGTCCGCCCTGAGGACAAGGCCGCCAAAGTTGCTGAACTGCAGGACGAAGGCAAGAAAGTGGCCATGGTCGGCGACGGCGTCAATGACGCCCCCGCCCTGGCCCAAGCTGATGTCGGCATCGCCATCGGTGCCGGCACCGACGTGGCCATCGGCTCAGCCGGGGTGATCCTGGCCTCCTCCGACCCCCGCTCGGTGCTCTCAGTCTTCGAGCTCTCCCGTGCCAGCTACCGCAAGATGAAGCAAAACCTGTGGTGGGCTGCCGGCTACAACATCGCCGCCGTGCCACTGGCCGCTGGCGTATTGGCTCCGATCGGATTCGTGCTTCCGATGAGCGTTGGCGCCATCCTGATGTCCGCCTCCACAGTCGTCGTCGCCCTGAACGCTCAACTGCTGCGTCGCCTAGACCTCACCCCGCAGGCCAGCACCGACCGGCTCATCAAGCGCGTTTAGCACCGGCACATTCCTCACACCAAAAACCCCACCCACAAGGAGAAAACCCAATGCCCGCTACTACCGACTCGGCCACCGGAGACCATGGCTACATCAGCGACAAAGACCGCTACCTCGCCCGACTTAAGCGCATCGAAGGTCAAACCCGCGGCATCCACCGGTTGGTCAGCGAAGACACCTACTGCATCGACATCCTCACCCAGATCAGCGCGATCACGTCCGCACTGAACAACGTTGCCCTTGGCCTGCTGGATGACCACCTCAAACACTGCGTTGTTGGAGCGGTACAGGGCGGCGGCGCTGAGGCAGACGCGAAGATCAGAGAAGCCTCTGACGCCATTGCCCGCCTGGTGCGAAAATGAGCCTCGGTATATATGCACTGCCTTTCAGGTAAGTAGTGCAGTCAACCAGCTCAGGTCAGCTGAGAGGTGGTAAGACAGGTCGGATCGCCTTCTCTGGTTGAGATCGGTGCGGTCGATGTCAGGCCATCGTATTCAATGGTGAGTTCGGCATCTATGTCGCGGGGAAGCCACAGCCCGAAGAACCCGTTGTCGTGTGTTCGCGCAGTTTCGTTGACCAGGACCTCCCCGGTGCCTTCCTCAACCACCGTCACTTCCAACTCTTCATTGCTCATCTCTCCGACACATGTCGTCAAGCTGTGGAAGAAGCACTCGTGGGTCTGGTCTACATAGGGCGCGACCGAGACGTAGAACTCATCCTCGGGCAGGGGGACCCAGGATTCGTTGCCCTGATCATCGACCATCACCACCGCTTCAGTTTCAACGGATGCGACAAAATCGGTGGGGCGCTCCTCCAACGGCAACCTTTCGAGTTTTTCGACAACTTCCCGCCCGGAGGCGTCCTCCAATCCCGAGGCTGACAGCGGAGTGTCGCTGGCGCCAGAAGGTGATGAGGGGTCTTGCGACGCACATCCCGCGATAAGCACCATCACGGCAAACGCTGCGGCGGTTGTCCTGAAGCGTCCGGCGTGGTTGCTCCGATTCATAGTCAGGCCTCCTCGGCACTGGGTAGTTCGGCAATTTGTTGGAAAGCCCGGTTTCGGTTCAGAGGTTGTCGCGCAATTCTCCCATCTCTACAATCTCTGCGCTCTGATCAGAGATGATGTTCTCTGAGAGTTCCAGGGCCTCTGGACTCTCTCCAGCCTCGAGGTGCTCTTCAGCCATGCTCACGGCACCTTCGTGATGGATAATCATCTGGTCCAGGAACATGCGGGACGCCTCGTCACCCTCTGCAGACTCCAACTCTGCCAGGTCCTCTTCGCTCATCATACCTTCGTGACCACCGTCGTCCGTCATGTCACCGTGATCGCCGTGGTCGTCGTCGTTCGGCTCGTACCCCCACGCTTCCAGCCACGATTCCATCTGCTCAATCTCAGGCTGCTGAGCGGCTCGGATGTCTTCTGCCAAAGCGGAGACCTCAGAGTCAGCATTATCGGTCTGCAGCAAAATATCTGACATTTCCACCGCTTGCTCGTGATGGGCAATCATCCCGGAGGCATACTCGATATCGGCATCGTTGAAGTTTGTATCAGCGGCCTCAGCTTGTTCTTCCTGTGCGGCAGAATCTTCGGCCTCGGTGCCAGGGTCCCCACAGGCAGCAAGTGCAACAGATGCTGCGAACAAACTTACCGCGATTGCATTGGTTCTATTCTTCATGACGTGATCTCCTCCGAATCGGCTCCCCCAAGTAAACATGAGGGTGAAGCTGTCAGTCGCACCCACAGAGGGTCCTTCAGAGGATCTTTACCAAAGGTATAAGTGGACTTGAAGATGCACTGAGCAGTCACGTGTTCCTAGGTCGCAGCTGCGGCGGGCGGAGAAGAACTTCCAGCGGCCCATGGGTAGCGAACCGAAGCCAGAAAAACGAGAGAGTCATCAGTAAGGCAATAACCATGCCGCTGACCAACAATCCTTCAGCGAGACTCGCTGGCCCAGGCCTGACCACAATAGCAAGAATGATCAAATGACCCACATAGCTGGTGAAGGCCAACCGCCCCAGCTTCGCGAGCGGTTGCAGCCATACGTGATCACAGGTGCGAATCTTCAGACACACCCCTAATATGACGACGGCCGCTCCGGTGCTTTCAATCAGCCACAGAGGCATCTGCGAGTGTGCAACGGAGCTTATGAGCCGTTGCCACCCCTGATGACTCGTGGGCTCCCCCAGGAAATTGATGAGCGCAAACGAGATGGTCCTCGCTGCGAAGGCGGCGAGCGCACCCCAGACGATGAGCCGAGTGCTCAAAAGCCGACTGGTCAGGTCCCGCCGTCCAAGCCACATCCCGACGAGAAACGGTGCAGCCCATACAACAACCGGGTATGGTCCCGTAAGGAAAATACCGAGCAGCAGTTCGCCAGGGGAGTCAGTGACACTGAGCGGGTCACGGGCAAAAGCCCTATCAGCGTTTCTCTGAACTGTGATCCACACTATGGGTCCGAGCGAGGCGCTCAATCCGGCGATAACGAGCAGGGCGGACGCGGGAGCTCGAGTGAGCGGGAGCGCCGCCGTGAACAGCACAGCATAGGTCACCAAAATCACCGAGACGCCGTGGTCCAAGGCCTGGAGAGCCAGTCCACCCACAAACAACACCGATGCCCGCCACAAAATAGCGCCCGCCGGTATGCGCGTTTCTCCGCTACGAGCGCGCCGGGTCAAGAGACAGAATCCTATTCCCCCTAGCAGCATGAAGAGTAGCGAAGCGCGTCCGTAGGGAAGGCGGTAAAGCACCTCGGCCACGCTGTCTCCACCGCGAGGTCCCACGTTGACGATGATCATGCCCGCCACAGCAAGTCCGCGAGCCGCGTCCAGTGCGGCGAGCCGCCCCGGGCTCGGCCTGTCGTTTTGCTCGAGTGAGGACGCGATCGGAGGTGCCAATGTCGCGCTCCCTGGGGTGATGCGGTCTTCGGTAGACGCGATCTTTTCTCGCGACTCTCTAGGCTAAACCAATCCCCCTGCTGTACTGACCAAACGACAGCTCCTTGACCGAATCTTTATCGCATCTTCGTCAGATTCCGGTAATTGCTGAGCATGGATGTGTTTCAGCCGTGGCGCGGCAACTCCACGGTAAAGCTGGCTCCATGCCCAAGGCCGCAGCTTTCGGCCCTCACGTTGCCACCGTGGGCCTCAACAATGGAACGCACGATGGCCAGCCCGATACCGGAACCACCGTGGGCGCGATCACGGGCGGTATCGACCCGGTAGAACCTTTCGAACAGGTGAGGAAGGTGCTCTGACGCGACGCCACGCCCCGAGTCTTCAACACTCAGGAAAACTGCTGTGGAATCGCTGCAAGCCCGCAATATGACCTGGTCACCCTGCTGCGTGTGTCGCAGAGCGTTGTCCAGCAGGTTCGTCAGAACCTGGGAAAGACGATCGCGGTCCCCCAGCACCACGGCGCCTTCGGACGCTTCATCAACCTCCAGAGCGACATGACGTGCTGCATAGGAGCTGCGTGCTTGTCCCTGCGCAGCGGTGATGAGGTCGGCGACCGAAACGGCTTGGGTCTCTATACTCAATCGATGTTCTTCTGCAGAGCTCACTAATGAGATGTCTTCCGCGAGACGCTTCAGGCGGTCGGTCTGCACACGCAGCATGCTCAGAGTTTCGGAGTCGGCGGCCGCGACACCATCGAGCATCGCCTCCAGGTAGCCGTCTACCGTCGCGAGAGGTGTTCGCACCTCGTGGGCCAAGTCAGACAGCAGCCGCTTGCGAGTGTGTTCTGTCTCGTCGAGTTCTGCGGCCATCCGGTTGAACGCCGAAATCATCTCCGTGAACTCCGCGCCCATGGCACCCTCTGGCACTCGGGCACTGTAATCTCCAGCTGCCACCCGCATCGCAGCGCTGCGCACTTTATTCAGAGGTCGCGCTATTCGGCGGGCGAGAAAGACACTGACCAAAACGGACGCCACGCAAGCTGCTATCAGCGCTAGTAGGAGTGTGAGCTGCCACGATGCATCGAAGGCCTCCTCAGCGTGCCTCACCACCTCTGGGTCCGGGTGAGGAGTCTCAACCAGGAGCATGTGCTCATGAAAGATGATCGGTCCGGTAAGAAGTGCCACAGCCCAAGCTGTCACAGCCCCTACGCCTAGGACGAGAACCGCTCCGAGGAATATCCGGACTCCGAGCCGGTCGTCCCACGGTGGCGTACCAGATTTCATGGTCGCATCCGTAATTTGTATCCCACGCCACGCACTGTCTGGATGAAGCGCGACTCAGCGGGGTCGTCCTGTATTTTTCGCCGGAGATTTCCGATGTGGACATCCACCAGATGTTCATCCCCTATCCATTCGTCACCCCACACTTGAGTGATCAACTCGCGGCGCGACTTGGCGGTCCCGGGTTCAGCGATGAGGGCGGCCAACAGCTCGAACTCGGTCCGAGTCACCTCCACTTGCCTATCCTCGAGCCACACCTCGCGCGCATTGGCGTCAATGACCAGGTCCCCCACCCTGTGCCTCCGACCTTCATGTCCCGGCCGTGACCTGCGCAACATAGCCCGAACCCTCAGCACGAGCTCTCGCGGACTGAATGGTTTCGTCACGTAGTCGTCAGCACCCACGGAGAGCCCAATGAGGCGATCCACCTCTTCGGCACGGGCGGTCAGCATAATGACGAAACAATCCGAAAATGTTCGAATCCGCCGGCAGACCTCCACCCCGTCCATCCCAGGTAGACCCAGATCAAGAATGACCACGGCAGGCTCAAGATCGTGCACCATCTGCACGGCCTCGCTACCGTCATCAGTGGCATCTACTGAAAACCCCTCCCGGTGCAGGTACTCACCGATTAAGCGCACCAGAGGCGCCTCGTCGTCCACCACGAGCACAGTTGGAAGTGCCGCTACTCTTCTTGGAACCATTCTTCGACCCTAGAGGAGGTTCCCGCACGCGACGTCACTGGCGCGACGATTGTTCGAACACTTCGCACCAGACTTCCGCGATAATCCACCTGCGGGCCGAAGTGACCTGGGCCCGAAGATCTTCACCGTTACCTAATTGTGACAAGTATATGGATTTGTTATAGAGTCGGGCCCGTGCTTGGCAGAGAAGTCCAACTCTGTTGCAGGTCCGGTGAAGCCCGTATCAACCCTGGACGGGCATTCGCTGAACTACCGCAAACCCCTAGGGAAGGTTCGACAAGTGACTGACACAACTTCTTATGACACACGCCGTGCTCGCCGCCGCGCAGCCCGCAAGACTCGGGTCGGTGCCGATACGGCAGCAGCTGGACGTGCAACCGCAGCCGTCCTGGCCGCTTCAGGCCTGGTGATCACCACTGGTGTAGCCGCTAGCGCCCACACCGACTCTGAGGAGGGCCGCGACTCCGCTACGGTTGAGCTCAGCGCCTCGGAGCTCAGTGTCGAACGTGCCTCCAATGTTGCTCCACAGGCGGTGTCGACCGCCCCCGACATGGACCTGACGTTTGAACGTCCCACCATGACGTCTGAGACCGCTCCAGAACCTGAACCCGAGCCCGCCCCAGAGCCGGAACCAGCGCCAGAGCCAGAGCCTGCCCCAGAACCGGAGCCGGAACCAGCGCCAGAGCCGGAGCCGGAGCCGGAGCCTGCCCCTGAACCTGCTCAGGGACCGGTCGATGAGGCGAGCGCCGAATCTCAGCAGTCTTCCGCGCCGCAGCAGCAGGAGCCTCAGCAGCAGAGCCAGTCCAACACCGGCCCCGCCACCTCAGGGGGCACCCAAGACCGCCCCTCCAACGACGGTGGTGGCAGCAGCTCTGTAGTCAGCGCGGCCTACGCCGGGCTTGGAGTGCCGTATCAGTGGGGAGGGACCACCACTTCCGGCTTCGACTGCTCCGGATTCATCAACTGGGCCTACAACCGCGCGGGTCAGGGCGGGCTACCCCGCACCACCTACGGGATGGAAGCATCTCTTCCGCGAGTCTCCAGCCCGCAGCCCGGTGACATCGTTCTGGCCAACAACAGCAGTCACGGTGCCATCTACGTCGGCAACGGTCAGGTCATTTCCGCCACCGTCTCTAACGGCATCGCTGTTCACGACATCGATGCCGGATGGCACCAGGTCAACGCGATCCTGCGCCCCGGAGGCTGAACCTGTTCTCACTGAAAGTTCTACAACGTAGGGGCGTGATCCGACAGGGTCACGCCCCTACGTTTTTGAGTTTCTCTCGATTTCCTCGGATCTACGCTCCCGGCAGTGCCAGAGCCTGTTTGCTGAGCTCTTTATTGGGTTCGGTGTAGCTGACCGATTCCACGCCGGTGGGGCCGATCCGCAGGCTCGTAACGGAGGTCAGTGTGCATTCGCGCTGGCGAGGATCGTGCCACAGAGGACGCTGCTCAGCCCACAACCTGGTCACCCAGATCGGCAACTGGTGAGAGACGATGACCGCCTCAGCACCATCGCCGTGCTCTGTAAGTGCCCGGTCAGCTACATCCTTCACGGCCTGAAGGACGCGTTCCACTTGGTGCTTATACGGCTCGCCCCAGGATGGCCGGAAGGGGTTGCGCAGCAACGGCCAGTACTTGGGAGTTCGGAGGTGTCGCCTGACATTGGAAAGACCTTCGAATGCGTTCTCCGCCTCTAAAACCCGGTCCTCAATGGTCACCGGTAGGCTGAGCTTCGCAGCCAGTGGCGCAATAGTCTCCTGCGCCCTCTGCAGCGGCGAGGCTGCGAGCAGGTGCACCGGATGCCCGCGCTCGGAGCGCTGGACGAAGTGGTCGGCGATGCCCTCAGCCATTTGTTGGCCCAATGTGGAGAGCCCGAAACTGGGCAGCCTGCCGTAGAGCACTTTGTCAGGGTTGTGCACTTCGCCGTGCCGGACAAGATGAACAGTGACGGTGTCAGCCATAGAGGCCAGTCTTGCAGTTTCTAGAGAAAATTCAGAGCCTGGCGCTAAAGTGGCGTTCATGAGTACTACGCCGAATGACGACGCCGCCTCGCAAAGTCCACACGGAGACGACACTCCGGAACAGTCGTCTGAGAAGAGGCCTCAACCTCGCTATGGCGCCTATGCGCCGAATGACGGGCCAAGCAGCTCGGGAGCCGAACCTCACGCCGAGTCCGCACCCGAGTCCGGCGGCGCACCGCAGTCAGGAAGCCAGTACAACCCCTACGGGCAGCCCACGTGGGGGCAATCAGGGGCTAGCCAATCTGGGTCTGGCCAACCAGACAGCGGACAAACTCACGGCAGCCAGTCCCCAGGGTGGCAGTCCGGAGGCTGGCAACAGGGATACCAAAATCCCTCAGGCAGTCCCTATGGCGACCCCCACAATCAGTCCGGGTGGCAGCAGTCCAGCGATTCTCAACAGCCCACCGCTCAACAGGGTGGCTACCCTCCGCAGGCATACGCTGCCCCGGAGCGGCCCAAACGGCCCGGGACCCTCTGGGGTGTCTTGGCCGCACTTCTGGCAGCGGGTATGACATCCCTGATCTGGGGCATCTACGTGTTCGTCACACTTCCAACGCAGACGATGGACCAAGTGTTCGGGGGCGGCTTCTCCGATGCGTTCGTCGAGGAGATGGAACGCCAGTCGGCCCAGGACCCAGAGCTGCAGAACCTCAGCGCACAGGAGATGGAGGAAGTGACGCTCCTTGGCATCGGCGTGATTGCGCTGATCTGGGCGTTCATCCTCTTGGCGCTCTACGTCACCACTGCGTTCCTCGGATCCATGGCCGGCAACGCAGGGCGCGTTCTTGCCACCATATGGGCCGCACTGAGCATTCTGTTCTTCTTCCTTGGCTACGACGGCATCACCTACGGCATCATTTTTGTCACAGTGGCACTGAGTATCGCGGCGATTGTCTTCATGTGGCTGCCTGCGTCCAGTAAGTACATTCGTCACCGCAAATGGGAAAAAGAGGTCAGCCGCAGCGGGTACTACAACAACCCCGCCCAGCATTAGGGGGCCGAACTAGCCGCCTAAGTGAATCTGCCCGCTCGCTACTGCGGACAAGGTCTCGACCAATAGCCGGCGTTCCTGGACCTTGATGCGCTCGTGCAGCGAGGCGGCGTCGTCGTGCTCTCTGACCTCAACTGCGGCTTGGGCCAGAATTGGACCGGTGTCCACACCGGCATCGACTTGGTGCACGGTGCAGCCGGTGATCTTCACACCATGAGCCAGCGCATCCCGCACCCCATGTGCGCCGGGGAAGCTGGGCAACAGTGCCGGGTGGGTGTTGATGATGGGGGCGCCGACCGATGTCAGGAACTGCTCAGACAGAATTTTCATGAACCCTGAGGTCACCAGCAGTTCCGGCTCGTAGGAGCGCACAGCCGCACAGAGCTCTCGGTTCCATTCCGCCCGGCGCTGCGGCGACGCACCCCGCTCCAAAGGCACGGCAAAGGTGGGGATGCTGGCGGCTTCGGCGCGCTGCAGGCCCCCGCAGCCGTCAACATCTGAGCCCACGGCGGCGATCTGCACATCCAGCTGCCCGGACTGCGCGGCATCGAGCACTGCCTGCAGGTTGGACCCCGAGCCGGATACCAGCACCACAATTCGCATCGTTCGCACGCTCCTGCGTCTCATCTCTTCTTACTGAGCCGGATGCCCGGCTCGCTTCCGTGCAAGCCTATAAGCTAGTACTCACCATGAGCGCCACCCCTCCCCCCGGCCAGCCGACCACACCGCCGACGCCCACCTCAGTCCCGCCATCCAAAAAGGACCGGCCCGAGCTTGACGACGACACCCGCCGCTTCTACTCGAGGGTCATCGGCTGGCTCGTTCTGGCTTTGATTGTCGCCTACGCGGGCCTGCAGATGCCGCTCCCCTGGCGGCTTGTCACGATCGCTGCCTCCCTGGTCGGGGTCAGCGTGGCGGTCTTCCTGCTGGTGCGGGCCATCCGGAAGAAGCTGCCGATCACGATCATGGTCGGCGCGCTCATTTTCATCACATGCTTCGCGTTCTTACTCTTCTCCGCAGGTTTCCAAGCGATCTTCTGGGACGCATCTGTGCAGTTCGATGAATGTCTGCGAAGTGCCGTGACAGAAAGATCTACCCAGCGCTGCTACGAAAACTACGAGCACAACATGCTCGACTCAATCCCCGGGCTGCGCTGACTACTTAGCCTCTGCGGAGAAGGAATCTTCCTCGGCGTCGTCGTGATCTTCAGAACGGCGCCGAGGCACCAGCAGCCTTGCGGCAGGGGCAGCCAGATAGCCAACCACCGTTCCTGCCGCCACCCAGGCGGCCAGAAGTCCCGCGGTGAGCGCCGCGTGGGGCCCGACATCATTGAGCTGGCCCATCCCCAGAGAAATATGGGACAACCAGAGCGGGCCAATCAGCAGCAGGCCCGCCACCGCGCCGGTGATCGCCGCAAGCGTCACCGTAGATACTGCCAGCGATAGCGGGCGAAGCTTCAGTTTGAGCTGACACCAGTCATCAAAGTGATTCTCCCCTTCGCGCATCAGCCACCACCCAGCCACCACACCCGCCAGAACGGGCAGGCACAGAGTAGCCAGCGAATACTCATACACCTGATCTGGCAGCGCGGCGAGCAGCGGTACCGCCGGCACCATGCCCAGCTCGGTTTCAAAAGGTCCCACCGGAGAACCAGACCCAAGGTTGAACCCGGCACCGGTGGAGTACGCCAGAGCCCACAGCACCAGGTTCGGCGCCAAGCCCAGGTGCAGCAGAGTCAACCCGGCACCACCAGAGATTCCGGCATCAAGCTCCTGGTACGCATTGGCCACATCCATCCAACGCCAACCCACCCAGCCGGCCAGCAGCAGAGCAGAAAGACCGACAGCGGTGGCTGCTGCGACCATCCCACCGCGCACCACAGCCCACGCGTACGCTCCAGCCCATTTCAGCCGCTGGGAAAAGTCCTCCACCCAGGACTCCAGGTCCACCCCAATCATGCGGGTGGCGCTGCGGGCCTCCACGTAGCAGCCCGCCAAGGAGCCCAACCCGGTCAGCACCGCGGCGGCGACACCCGCCCACACCAATGTTCCCGGGTCATCAACTCCGAAGCGAGCAATCCCCACCGCTGCTGCCGCATAAGTCAACGCGAAAATGGAAAGCCCCTGCCACAGCTGGACAGGGTACGCCCCTTGAGCCAGGCGGCGGCCAGCGCGCCAGGACAACATGAAAGGCACCAGGGTGAAACCCAACGGCACCAGATGGAACCACCCGGAGTCAGCATTCTCCGCAAGGTTCAGCGGAACCGCGTGAATCACCAACCACGCTTGGGCGGCGACTTCGGCGGTAGCCTGCGGATCAAAATCTCCCCAACTGCGCACCAGGCCGACACCCAGCACCGGGACGGCCACCAGCAGAGCAGTGGCCAGAACCGCCTGGATAGCCTCGAAGAGACCGAAAAGCCACAACGGCGGAGGGGGAAGTTTACGCATCGACACCATGCTAGTCCCGGTGGCGGGGAAACCCCGCTCACCTCTCGGCCGTGTACAGCAGCCACGACCTTCACCCCGCTAGTCCCGGTGGCGGGGAAACCCCGCTCACCTTCCGCTGATTGCGTGTGAACTGTCAGGGTCCATAAACGTTCACGAACTGTTCACCCGGTTCGTACCAACATGTCGGCCCACGGCTACCCTGAACATCCACTATGAAGATGTGAAGGTCGTAGTAGTCGCAGAATCGTTCCTGCCCCATATGAACGGAGTCACCAACTCCGTTCTCAAAGTCCTCGCCCATTTGCGCCGCCGCGGTGATGATGTGACCGTCATTGCTCCCGCTGACTCCTTCCTCGAATCCAACCCGCTGGCAGAACACCCGCCGCAGCAGCCGCAACTTTGCTCAGGCTTCCCCGTAGTGAGGGTGCCTTCCATCCCGCTGCCGGACTACCCGAAGGTCCGGGTCGCCGCCGGGTTCGTGATGCGCATCCGTCACCTGTTGGAGCAGCTCCAACCAGATGTGGTGCATGTGGCCTCACCGTTCGTCCTGGGGTGGCGAGCCATCCAGGCAGCCGATGCGCTGGGCCTACCGACCGTGTCGATCTACCAGACTGAGGTCCCCACATACGCGGCCCGCTACCGGGTCCCCAGGGCTGAAGAACTGATGTGGCAGCACGTGGAACGGATGCACAATGCCTCCACCCTGACCCTGGTGCCCAGCTCATTCTGCAAGACCCAGCTGCGTGAACGTGGCATCCACCGGCTCAAGACCTGGCGGCGTGGAGTGGATCTGGAACTCTTCTCCCCCGAAAGACGATCTGCACAACTGCGAACACGGATCGCCCCCAACGGGGAGAAGCTCATCGGGTTTGTCGGAAGGCTCGCAGCAGAGAAGCAGATCGAAGACCTCGCAGTTCTGGACACCATGCCTGGGACTCGACTGGTCATCATCGGCACCGGTCCAGAGCAAAAAATGCTGCGCCGGAAGCTGCCCAATGCTTACTTTGCGGGTTTCCAATCTGGGGATGGGCTCGGGTCCCATGTGGCGAGCCTGGATGTGTTCGTCCACCCGGGTGAAGCGGAGACTTTCTGCCAGACCATCCAGGAGGCTTTCGCGGCCGCCGTGCCGGTCGTCGCCGTAGGCCGCGGTGGCCCCTTGGATCTGGTGGACCCGGGCCGCACGGGGTGGCTTTACCAGCCCGGCGATCTCGAAGGTATGCGGGCAGCCGTTGAGCATCTCATCACGGACGACGACGCCCGCTCACGCGCCGCCGCTGAAGCTCACCAGGAAGTTCAGGGGCGCACCTGGGAGGCGATCTGCAATCAGCTGATCGGGCACTACGCCCGAGCTGTCGATGTCAACGACAGACTCCAGGCGAACCGCGCACGGCAGTACATCACGTCCAACTGGGCCTCCCGTGCCCTGTTGCCGGGCACGAACTGATCTCGTTCTGCTCACAGCTCCAGACACGGGTGCGCCGGCCCAGCCAAGCGGCCGCAAATAAATCGGAAATGCACTACAAGAGCCCGTAGCCGGCAAGAGTGGTCGCGATGTCTTTACCATCAGGACCATAGATCCAGGGGATGCGGTGCTCGCCGACCTGCTGAATACCCGGAAGATGCTCACCATCGGCGGAGACGCTCATGAGTTGCTCACTATCCGGGTGCTCAGCGCGGCCACCGGCAAGCACAGCCTCGGAGTAGGTGAGTTCGCGAATGATGACCGCCCGAACCGAAGCAGGATGCCGGCGAGCGAAGTCAGCGTAAATCATAGGGTCGTGCTGGCCATCATCGCCCATCAGGATCCACTTCACCTGGGGGAACTCCTCGGCCAGTCGCGCCAACTGCTCCACTTTGTGTTCTTTGCCGGACCGGAACCATCGGTCCTGAGTGGGGCCCCAATCAGTCAGGAGCAGCGGACCGTGCGGATACAGATTACGGGTGAGGAACCTGGTCAGCGTCTGCGCCACGTTCCACGCCCCTGTGGAGACATAAATGACAGCTGATCCTGGATTCTTGGTCAGCAGGCGCTCCATCATGACCGCCATACCGGGAGTTGGGGTCCTGGCGTGCTCGTCCAGCACAAAAGAGTTCCACGCGGCGAGGAAAGGCCGTGGCAGTTTGGTGACGACCACAGTGTCGTCAATATCGCAGATGACACCGGTAGTGACGTTGTCACCAACAATCTGCACTTCGGCCTTGGTCTGCTCAGCTCCGGCAGCCTCAAGGGTGATCTCCTGCCACCCGGGCTCCAGGTGAGCGTCGGCGGGCAGCTCGAGCACCTGGTCCACGATTCCGCCGCGGTCAGCTGACATTCTGAAGGTATGTCCGGCAACTTTCGCGGTGACCTCAGCGAACGGCACCGGCGCGGAGACGAAGTTGCGCCAACCGCGGACCCCATCGGCGATGACCTTGGCCACCCGCCTGCCGTTCTCAAAGTCCGAGCTCGGCGCCATGACAATGCGCGAAAAGACCCTCACCCACCGCGGCGACCCATAACCGGCCAGCGAAAGCACCGTCACGTGTTGGCCACGGTCCCGCGCCAGATTCAGTCGGAATTGGTGCCAGCGGTCTTCAATTTTCATGGCACGGTTACGCGCCGAATGCGAGTAGTGCTTCCGTACCGCTGCCAAGTCCTGACGGATCTCGGTGGGCTGGGGCTTTTCAGTCCTCATCGTCTCCAATACTAATGAACTCGGGAGCGGGCTGAGTCACTCCAGCAATGCGGCGTCGTACTGGAAGTTCATATGGTAGTGCGCAGGGCCGTTTCTTTGATGAGGAGATTGGTGATCACCGCCGGCAGAGTCAGACAAGCAGCAACCAGGAACATGGTGCCAGTGGCATCGGCGTACACCGGTGAAGGCGCAGAAACATTGACCTCAGCCACAGACACTCCCACCACCTGCAGGGCCATCACTGACCCCAGGATGGAGGTCCCTGCCGCGCCCCCGAACACGCGGAAGAACGCGATCAGCGCACTGGCCTGACCGACCCGGGTGACCGAGACCGTGTTCTGGACAATCAGCATCAGGTTCTGCATCTGTGAACCGAAACCCAGACCCACCACCAGCAGGTATGTCAGCACGAGCGGGTAGGGGGTGCCCTGACCCACTGTGGCAAGGGCAAACATGCCGGAACTCATAATGAACGACCCGAAGACGATGTAGACCTTCCAGCGGCCGTAGCGGGTGATCAGCCGCCCGGTAACAAGAGAGCCGATGAGGTTACCCAGCACCAGTGGCAGGATCATGAGCCCGGACTCTGTGGGGCTGAGGCCCCGGCCGATCTGGAAGTACTGACCGAGGAAAGCGGGCATGCCGAACAGGCACACCGCGATGGAGGCTGAGGAGACCGCTGCCAGGAAGGTCGTGCGGTCGATCAGCATGCGCAGTTGAATGATCGGGTTATGCACCTTGCTCTCCACCAAGACAAAGACAGACAGCAGAACCAGAGCCGCAGTCAAGAAACCCGCTGACTGCCAGGAAAGCCAGGCGAAGAACTCAGGTGTACCCGCGAATGAAAGCCAGATCAGCAGCAGACCGGAGGCGATCACCAGCAGCAGTGCACCGAAGTAATCGATGCGACCTGGGCTCCGAATGACGGGCACCCGGAGGGTTCTTGCCACCATGATCATGGCAAACACTGACAGTGGGACACCCACAAAGAAGCACCAACGCCAGCCCAGGGTGTCAACGGTGATGCCGCCGATCAGTGGGCCCAGCGCGGTGGCTGACGCCAGGCACGCGCCGATGTAACCGGCGTACTTTCCGCGCTCGCGCGGGGAGACGATCGAGGCCATGATCGCCATGGCCAATGCGCCCAAACCACCCAATCCGACACCCTGGACGAACCGTGCCGCGATGAGGGTCTCCATATTGGGCGCGAACCCCGCGCCCAGGGACGAAAGGAAGAAGATCACGTTCGCCACCTGGAACAGGACCTTCTTGCTCATCATATCGGCGAGCTTTCCCCACACAGGGGTCGACGACGCGTTCGCCAGCAGGGTGGCCGTGACCACCCAGGAGTACTGTATCTGCGTGCCGCCGAGCTCCTGGGAGATCACCGGAAGCGCGGTGACCACCACATTCATCGAGACCATAGCGGCGAAGAAGACTGCGAGGATGCCGGCGATGGCCCAGCCGAGGTCTCGGCGGGTCATGCCGTCCGGAAGACTGCCCTGCGCAGCCCGAGAACGAGATTTTAGTTGCATTTGCGAACTAGTTTACGGTTCACCTCACAGCTATGCAACACCCACACCGAGTAGCGTTCCCAACAGGTAGGTGATGGCGGCGGCACCGATCCCAATGGCCAGCTGGCGCAGCGCGCGCTTCAGGGGAGAAGCACCTGAGAGCAGGCCGACAATGGCACCGGTGCACAGTAGGGCGATGCTCACCATTGCCGTGGAGAGCCCCACCGCCCACCAGCCGACGGCGCCGAACAGATACGGCAGAACCGGGATCAAGGCACCTACGCCGAAGAAACAGAAGCTGGATCCGGCGGCGGTCCAGGCGGAGCCGACGGCCCGGTGCTCGTCCACTTCGTCTTCCGGCTTGTAGGAACGTTCCGGCCGGCAGTCGCAGTCGAACATGCCGAGCCGCTCCAGTGCGCGGTGTTCGGCGTCCTCTGTGCTCAGCCCCCGGGCACGGTACACGAGCACAAGCTCGTTGTGGTCGAAATCGAGGTCGGGTGCGGCCCGGATAGTGGCCTGGGTGGGGCGGGTGGCGTCGAGCAGCTCACGTTGACTCCGCACAGAGATGAACTCTCCAGCAGCCATGGACAGTGCACCCGCCAGGAGTCCGGCAATGCCGGTCAGTAGCACCACGGTCGCTCCGACACCTGTGCCGCCCATGCCCATAATCAGCGCAAAGTTGGACACTAAACCGTCATTGGCGCCAAATACGGCGGCCCTGAGCCCCCCGGAGAGCTTTTGCCTGCCACGGGCAGCGAGCGCCCGGACAACCTCTTCGTGGACCTCTTCGTCGGCTGCCATCCGGCGCGTCGCATCCTGGTCACTTTCGTAGGGCGATTCGCTCTCAGCCCTCTGGGCTAATGCCAAAACGAACACGGAACCGAAGATGCGCGCAAGCCAGCCGAGCATCACCCGGTGCGCTGAAGGGGAAGGGAGGTTCTCCGCTTTGTCACCGAGAAGGTCTTGCCAGTGGGCTTGGTGACGGCGCTCAGCAGCAGCTAGTCCGAGGAGGATCTGCCGCTCTTGTCCGGTCTTGCGTTTGGCCAGTTGTTCATAGAGCTTGGCTTCTGCGATTTCGTCAGCGAGGTATTTTCTCCACCGCCGAATCTGCTTGGGCCGCGGCTGCGGGCGCGCGTGGTCGGCTTCAGTGTTCACGCACTCCATACTGCCGTGCCCCACGCCAACCCGGGCCTATTGGACAGGGTGTGACGATTATTCAGCACGCCTAAGCGTTTGCCTTGCCTAAACTAGTCGCCTCATGAAGCAGGTCTTACAGCCCCTGATAACGGCCCTAGGACCCGTGGCGGACGAACCGCGCGACGACGTCTGCTGAAGTAGGCGCCTGCACCCCGGGACCGAGGCCCAAGTAACCGGGAGCTAAGTGCAAGTCCTCTGTCACGGAACCGTTCCAGGATTGTTCGCCGCGAGTACCGTAGGGAAGGTAGTTTCCGCCCGCCCGACGCAGAATCAGCTGGGCGGCTGCCACATCCCACGGACTGGTGCGGCAGTTGATGACCACATCGGACCAGCCTGCCGCCAGATGGCAGAGCTCCAAGGCACCGGATACGACCCTGCGCACAGTGGCATAGGTGGTGACCAGCGTTCCGAACGCTTCCAACGCCTCAGCCCCGTACTTCTCCACTCCCCAGGCACCCGGGAAGTTCGTCAGCAGAGCCAGGTTCTCCTCTGCCACTCCGTCCTTCGAAGCAGGGCTGAGGACAGTCTCCTTCCCATCGCGGTTGATGAGGTAGGCGCCGGCGTCGTCCGCGGAAAAGGTCCATTCGTTGATGGGGTCATAGACCACCCCGGCAAGCACCACATTGTCTACGGCCGCGGCCACCGAGACGCTGAACATGGCGAACCCGTGGGCGAAATTGGAGGTGCCGTCGATCGGGTCAATGATCCACTCCACACGGCCTTCACCATGAGATCCGCCCTCCTCCCCCGTAAAACGAGAGTCCGGGACCGCGTTGCTGAGTAGATCGATGAGCGTGGTCTCGGTCTGGGTGTCCCAGACGGTGACCAGGTCATGCGCGGAGGCTTTCAGCTCCACATCCATCTGCGAGCGGAAGGCAGTCTTCAGTGGCGCCCCGGCGGTATGTGCGGCAGTGACGGCGATACTGCGCAATTCGGCAGCGGAAGGATGAGGTGCGCGCGAGTGAGTCATGCATCCACTCTAGAGCTGGAACTGTTAAGGACAGAAACATTTCTGCAGGGCTCGCCTCTGGCGGGGCAATTCGCCGCGAGTAGACTGACAGTGCCGAGCAATTCGGCCCGGTAGACGACTCTAAGGGAGCGACTTCACGATGTTTGATCATCCCAACAACGATCCGGTGCTGAAACTGACTGAGGACCAGTCCTGGACGCTTCTGGAACGAACTCAGCACGGGCGACTGGTAGGCGTAGTCGGTGGGCGACCTGACATCTTCCCCGTCAACATAGCTGTCCGTGACCGCCACGTGTTCTTCCGGACAGCCCCCGGCACAAAGTTGGCCGAAGTGGCGATCAACGACCATGTTCTGATCGAGGCTGACGGTATCCTCTCCGATCAGGCATGGTCGGTAGTAGTGCGGGGCTCGGCGAGACTCCTACAAACTTCCCGGGAAATCGCTGTGGCCGAGACACTGGACCTCAGGCCATGGGTTCCAGGACCAAAAGAACAGTTCGTGGAAGTCACGCCCGCTGAAATCACTGGTCGGCATTTCCAGTTCGGCCCCTACCGCGATGCGGAACTCGGCGAAGGCTCAGAGGGCGGATGAGAGTACGCGCTGACAATGAGTTTTGACGCAGGAAGCCGCCGCCCCATCTGCCCGGGACGGCGGCTTCCTGTATGCAGTGAACTACTTCTTGAAGGTGTCCTTCACTTTGTCCACCAGTGATTCAGCCTTCTCTTTGACGGTCTCCGCTGCGCCTGCGACCGGTGAAGATCCGCTGCCCTTGTAGATCTCGCGCAGAAGCTGCGCGGTCTCAGAAGGGGTCTTGCCGACTTTGACACCGGCAGCTTCCAGAGCTTCTTTCTTAGCCTCAGCCGTTCCGGAGGAGCCGGAAACGATGGCGCCTGCGTGGCCCATGGTCTTGCCCTCTGGCGCGGTGAAGCCTGCCACGTAGCCGACAACCGGCTTGGTGACGTGGGCCTTGATGTACTCCGCGGCGCGCTCTTCAGCGTCACCACCGATTTCACCGATCATGACGATGGCCTCGGTGTCCGGGTCAGCTTCGAAGGCTTCCAGCGCATCGATGTGGGTGGTGCCGATGACTGGGTCACCGCCGATGCCGATGGAGGTGGAGAAACCGATGTCACGCAGTTCGTACATCATCTGGTAGGTCAGGGTTCCGGACTTGGAGACCAAGCCGACTGGACCTTTATTGGTGATGTTGGCGGGGGTGATACCGGCCAACGATTCGCCGGGGGTGATGATGCCTGGGCAGTTGGGGCCAATGATCCGGGTGAGGGGCTTACCGTCGTGGCCTTTTTTGGTGAGCGAGAGGTTGAACAGCTCAGCGGAGTCCTGCACCGGGATTCCCTCAGTGATGATCACCAGCAGACCGATTTCGGCCTCGATGGCCTCCACTGCGGCGTCCTTGGCAAACTTCGGCGGCACGAATGCGACCGAGACATCTGCCCCGGTCTTCTCCATGGCCTCAGTGACGGAGCCGAAGACAGGCAGTTCGATGTCACTGCCGGACTGATCCTTGTGAGCAACGGTAGTGCCGGCTTTACGAGCGTTGACGCCGCCAACAATGTTGGTGCCTGCTTTGAGCATCAGTGCGGTGTGCTTGGTGCCCTCACCGCCGGTGATGCCCTGGACGATGACTTTGGAGTCCTTGTTCAGGTAGATAGACATGTGTGTGAGCCTCAGTCCTTACTTGTTAGCCAGCTCGGCGGCCTTGTCGGCGCCGCCGTCCATCGTGTCAGCGGTGATGACCAGCGGGTGGTTGGCCTCTTTGAGGATCCGGCGGCCTTCTTCTACGTTGTTGCCGTCCAACCGGACCACCAGTGGTTTGGTGGCAGTGTCACCCAGGATCTCGAGGGCCTTGACAATGCCTGTAGCCACAGCGTCACAGGATGTGATGCCGCCAAAGACGTTGACGAACACAGACTTGACCTGCTCATCTCCGAGGATGACGTCGAGTCCGTTGGCCATCACTTCAGCTGATGCGCCACCTCCGATGTCCAGGAAGTTGGCCGGTGTGACTCCGTTGTGAGCCTCACCTGCGTAGGCCACCACGTCGAGGGTGGACATGACCAGTCCTGCACCGTTGCCGATGATCCCTACGGAACCATCGAGCTTGACGTAGTTGAGGTCGTTTTCTTTGGCCTTCGCCTCCAGCGGGTCCTCTGCGGACTCATCGACTAGGTCAGCGTGAGCTGGCTGGCGGAAGGCGGCATTCTCGTCAATGGTGACTTTGCCGTCTAGGGCGATGATGGCGCCGTCGCCGGTCTTGACCAGTGGGTTGACCTCTACCAAGGTGGCGTCTTCAGCGGAGAAGGCTCCCCACAGTTTCTGGAAAGCGTCGACCAGTGCGGGCACCTCCTCGGAGGAGAAACCTGCCTGGGTGGCGATCTCCGCGGCGACATCAGCGTCGATACCGGTGTTGGGATCAAAGTTGTACCGGACCAGCTTCTCCGGGGAGTCGACGGCGAGCTGTTCGATCTCCACGCCGCCTTCCTTGGAGCACATTGCAAGGTAGTTGCGCTCGGCTCGGTCCAGCAGGATTGAGAAGTAGTACTCCTCGGCGATCTCTGCACCCTGGGCGATCATCACGCGGTGCACAGTGTGCCCCTTGATGTCCATGCCGAGGATGGCTTTCGCGTGCTCGTAGGCTTCGTCTGCAGTTTTGGCGAGTTTCACGCCGCCGGCTTTGCCGCGGCCTCCCACCTTAACCTGAGCTTTGACGACGACGACGCCGCCAATCTGCTCAGCAGCTGCCTTTGCTTCTTCTGGGGTTTGCGCCACGATTCCGGCGAGCACGGGTACGCCGTGTGCCTCAAACAGATCGCGCGCCTGGTACTCATACAGGTCCACGTGTGGTGTCCTTCTGCGTCGAAGTCAACTTCACTTATCGAGTGCCGCCAGGGCGGATCTGTGCCCTAGCTGACCTTCTCAACTGGAGCATATCGCAGGAGAAGCCGCTTCTCTGAGCCGGCGAAGCTGACTTTAGCTACTGATTTGTCACCAGAGCCTTCTACTGAGAGCACTTCACCGCGGCCGAACTTGGCGTGCTGCACCTGGTCACCGGGGACCAGTGCGGGCACTTCCCGCTCTGGGTTGACCTGGGACCGGGGAGCGCGTTTGGCCACGGGGCTGAATGTTACGTCCCTTGGGGAGCTTCCGGTCAGGGTGGGTTCTGATCCCCAGCCGGTATCGGCCGAACGTCCCTGGCCCGCGGATCCGCGGCGCGGAGAGCCCAGCGGGGACCATGTTGTTGACCCGGAACCGCTGACTTCGACCAGCTCTTCTGGGAGGTCGGCCAGGAATTGGCTGGGCGGGTTGTGCTGAGTTTGGCCCCATAGGCTGCGTGATTCGGCACGGGTCAGGTAGAGACGCTGCTCGGCTCGGGTGAGTCCTACATATGCGAGCCGCCGTTCCTCTGACATCTGCTCAGAGTCACCCATGGAGCGCTGGTGGGGGAAGACACCGTGTTCCATGCCTGTGAGGAACACCACGGGAAATTCGAGTCCTTTGGCGGTGTGCAGGGTCATCAGCGTGACTTGTCCCTGTTCGGCGGCAAGGCGCCGGGACTCTGCGTCGCCGTTGTCTGGGATCGCGTCGGCGTCTGCGATCAGGCTGACCTGTTCCAGGAAGTCGGCCAGTCCGGGCTCTTCCTGTTTGGCCTCGTATTCTTTAAGGACAGCTACGAGTTCGCCGAGGTTATCGGCCCGGGATTCGTCCTGTAGGTCTTTGGATTCCCGCAGCGCGGCCATCATGCCGGACTGTTCCAAGGCTGCTTCCAGCACAACAGATGGCTTCTCTGTGGTGGCGAGAGAGGCGACGTCGTCCATCATCCGCACGAAGGAGTCGATGCTTTTCACTGCTCGGGGCCCTAGCCCTGTGTCCTCAACTCTGCGCAGTGCTTCGAAGAATGGGATGCGGTCCCGCGCTGCCAGCGCGGCCACGGTGGATTCGGCTTTGTCCCCGATGCCCCGCTTGGGTTCGTTGAGGATCCGGCGGAGGTTCACGTCATCATCAGGGTTGTTGATCACGTGAAGGTAGGCCAGGGCGTCTTTGATTTCTTTGCGGTCATAGAAGCGGGTGCCGCCGATGACTCGGTAGGGGATGCCTCTGTTGATCAGCCGCTCTTCGAGGGAACGGGACTGTGCGTTAGTCCGGTAGAACACTGCCACATCTGCGGGCCTGACCCCGTGGTCGTCTCCGAGCTGGTCGATGGTCCGCGCGATCCATTCCGCCTCGTCGGACTCTGAGTAGGCGGTGTGGACCGTGACTTTGGCTCCGGCACCGTTGTCTGTCCAGAGTTTCTTCTCCACCCGGGCGGGGTTCTGACTGATGACGGCGTTGGCCGCGGAGAGGATGTTCTGGGTGGAGCGGTAGTTCTGCTCCAGTTTGATGGTCGAGGCCGCCGGGTAGTCACGTTCGAACTCGACGATGTTGCGGATGTCCGCGCCGCGGAAAGCGTAGATGGACTGATCGGAGTCACCGACCACCGTCAGCTGGGCTGCTGGGGTGTCGACCTCAGCGTCGGTGCCGGTGAGTAGACGGATCAGACGGTACTGGGCGTGGTTGGTGTCCTGGTACTCATCCACCAGCACGTGCCGGAACCGCCGGCGGTAGTTATCCAGCACCGCGGGGAAGGCTTCCAGCATGTAGACGGTCTCGCAGAGAAGATCGTCAAAGTCGTAGGCGTTGGCTGCGCGCAACCGCTGAGTGTATTCGCGGTAGACCGTGGCGACGGCCTCACTGAACGGCTCATTGGGGGCTTTGATCCCGAATTCTTCGGCGTCGACCAGCTCGTTCTTCAGTGCGGAGATTTTATTGCGCAGAGCCCGGGGGTTGAACCTCTTGGGGTCCAGCTGGTGCTCTTTGCTGATCTGGGTGACCAGGCGCAGCGCATCGGCGGCGTCGTAAATGGTGAACGTGGATTTCCGGCCGATGGTGGGCGCCTCTGCCCGCAGGATCCGCACGCAGGAGGAGTGGAACGTGGAGATCCACATCCGGTCAGCAGTCGGGCCGATCAGCTCTGCGACCCGGTCCTTCATCTCCCGGGCGGCCTTATTGGTGAAGGTGATGGCCAGGATCTCGTGCGGGCGCGCCTGCCCGGTCTGGATCAGGTGCGCGATCCGGCGCGTGAGCACCCGAGTCTTTCCGGAGCCAGCGCCCGCCACGATGAGCAACGGTGCGCCACTGTGCAGCACTGCCTCCTGCTGCTGCGGGTTCAGCCCCGCCGTGGCTTCAGCCGAGGACGACGACGCCTCACTCCCCTGCAGCCCGGGGGCACCCGGTGCATCCCACGGCGTCTCTTCACCCAAGGAGGGTTGAGGCACACGTGGGGCCTGGGGCGTCGTCGTACTTCTCTCAGAAGGAGGTGTGAAGAGGAATTCCATATCCCCACCAGTCTACGTGCGGGGCTGGAGACGCGGAGGGTCAGAAGCCGCTAATGGTCAGCTGCTGGTGATCTTCACCGGCGGCGCGCAGCTGAAGTTCCGTGGAGGTGTCTGCCACCGAAAGCTCGTAGTCGCCCAGGAATCCTGAGAATCTCACCTCACCGTTCGCGTCGCTGCGCAGCGTAGTTTCCGGAGTCCACCACTGACCCCGGATGAGGTCCCTCAGGCGATTGTAGGCGGGCTTGGGTGTGCCGTCGCGGCGAATCAAGCCACCAGGCGCGTTGAGCCACATGTTGCGGTCAGGCAGGCCCCAATAGGTCAGCGCCTCGACCGCGGGGTGAGCGAACAGACGGCTGTAGTGAGCCTCGACCTCCTGTGCCTGGGCCTCTTCACCCTCTTCGGTGGAGGGCCACTGATCCGGGGTGACCTGCCAATCGTTGAGGTCTGAGAGTCCCGGGGGCACGGGGGTTCCGGAGAGGATCGTGGTCTCTGTGAAATGGATGGGGATGTTGTAGCGGGAGAATCGCTCCAGGACACGTTCGGTCTTTTCCGCCCCCCAGGGCCCCTGGTGCATATGGGATTGGAGGCCGAGCCGGTCAATGGTGATGCCCGCTTCCAGTGCCGCTTCGATCAGGCATTCGTAGGCGGTCGACATGTCGAAGTCGTTGAGCAGGAGGGTGGCGTGAGGATTGGCCGTGCGCGCCTCATCGAAGGCGATCCGCATCATCTCGACCCGGCCCTTGGTGTGTGCGATGCGCGTCACGGCGTTGTCCTCCGCGGTGAAGACCGGCATGATGACGACCTCGTTGATCGCATCCCAGGTGTCGATGAGACCCGAGAAGTCACTGACTTCGCGGCGGATCCGCTCTCTGAGGAGCCGCTCGGCTTCTGCGGGAGACTTCTCCAAAAGCCAGGGGGCGCAGACGGTGTGCCACACCAGTGGGTGGCCCTTGAGCCGGATTCCCTTGTCGGCGAACCACTGGGCGGTCCGGCGCAGCGCTTCAGTCTTCGGAGCTCCTTGATCCGGTTCAAAAGTCCCCCAGTAGAAGGGGAGGGTGGCAGTGTCAAACAGGCCCAGCCATTGCTCGGCGAGCGCGCCGTCGTACTCCGGGTCTATTGAACGGCCGTTGACCCAGTCGATGAGCTCGAACCCGATGCAGCCGAACTTAAAGTCATGCCGCAACTGCCTGACTGTGACCTCGCGGTCCTGCACGGGGTCCCCGTGGTGGTCGGTGAGAGTGACCACAGCCTGTGTTTTGCGGTGGGCGAAGGTGGGGTCAGAGGTGTAGGTACCGGCGGGCGGTGTGAACAGTGAGGTCATCGCACCAGCCTAAGTGACTTCAGTCACGCTTTGGGTTGGCTTCTGGGGATGATTGTAGGGTGGTCACAACCGACCAGCACAGGCGGCTAGGGTTCCGCCGGCATTTGCCGGGACTGGGTCGAGCGCCGCGATGTGCCGCCCTAGGCGGCACGGATCTTACGGGATAGAAACCTCCAGGAGCAGTGTCGGCATGTTGTCATGCCGTCATCTGATTGAGAGGTTTTCATGAGGTCACCCTCGTTTCCTTCCGATTTTCCGCCTTTCCGCCGTCTGGTTTTCGCTCTGGCATTCAGTGTGGGGGTCAGCTTCGGTGCCATCCTCTACGGCACCTCAGTTTTGATTACGTCTGGCGCGGCAGGTGCCGATTTCTCTGTGGGGCTGCTTTCTGCGGCGTTCTCCGGTTCCGTACTGACTGGAGCTGCGGTGGCGGTGCATGTGGGGCGTCGCGCTGATCGGCATGGGATTCGCGGAATGGTAGCCCTGGGCGGAATCCTGGTGTTTCTGGGGTTCTTAGGTTTCGCAGCCAGCACTTCTCAGTGGCAAGTTCTTGCCGCATGGTGGCTCTTGGTGGGTCCGGGCAGCGCCATGGTGCTGTTCGAACCGGCATTCGTGGCGATCCAGCAGTGGTTCGACCGCGAACGCCGTAACCGTGCGGCGGGAACCCTGACGCTGATCACTGGTCTTGCCGGACCAATTTTTATCCCGTCCACCTCATACATGACCGACCTTGTGGGGTGGCGTGTCACCGCAATCCTGTTGGGCACCTGCGTGCTGCTCGCCTCCTGGCTGACTGCAGGGTGGGCGTTACGCACAGCGCCTCCGCCTGCACGCGCGCCCGCCGAGGCGACACCTGCGAAGTCCCCCGCCGAGCCTTCTAACCCTTCGACCTCCCGATGGCGGAATACCCCGGCAGGTTTTGTCCCACTGACAGTCGCAGTGGCGCTCACCATGGCAGTACTGGAGGCCTTCAATGTGCACCGTATCGCGCGGTTTGAAGCCACAGGTTTTGACCCCACGGTGGTCGCGTGGTGGGCTGCGGCCGTCGGACTGTTGAGCCTTCCAGCACGATTCCTGCTGCCTTTGCTGGCTAATCGATTCGATTCGGCCAAGCTCTACATGACATTGACAGTGCTGATCATGCCTGCCATCTGGCTTGCCATCCGCGGAACCGAAGCCTGGGAGATGCATGGGCACTTCATCATTTTCGGCCTGCTGTTCGGGGCCTTCATCCCGCTACGTGCGGTCATTATGAGTGACTGGTACGCCGGGACCCGGTTTGGGGCCCTGATGGGGGTTCAGGCGGTGGCCATCGCGTTAGGCCGGGCAGCCGGGCCGGCGGTGGTGGGCTGGCTGGCCGAGACCCCACTGGGCTATTCCGGTGGAATCGCACTACTTGCGGCACTGCTGGTCTTGACCCTGGGCCTGCTGATGGTGGCAGCGCGGCGTCGCCGAGGCTAGCTCCGGCCAGCAGATGCGGGGCCGTTTCTGGCTTGCGCCTCGCTCATCATCAATCCTTCACCTCCAGCGGAGGCACTGTCACGGCACCGCTGTCTTCATAGAGTCAGCACATGCTGACGTCCTCGCCGTCGCCAGGGCCGTATGCTCTCAGCAGAGATGCCTGCAGTAGGCTCCGAATGTGCGAACGAATCCGGCCAGCCTGCTGAAGCAACTGGAGCCGGCACTACCTCACGGGCCGGGTTTCAGGAAGAGGACAACACCAGCGTTTCTACAGAGGGGTGCCGATCACCCAACGCTTTGTCCAGAGTGACAAGGGTGAACTTCCCGGACTGAGCGAAGGCCGAGAGGTAATCATCAGTCCAGAGCTTATGGCTCCCATCCCGACGGGCTGACATTGCACGCCATACTGCACCAGTTCCAGGTGGCTCGTGGCTCCAGACCACCCGGGAGTCAGCTTCAATGTCATCTACAGCACGCCAGGCCTCAGCGCGGGACACCGCATCTTTCCCAAGAGCCCGCGGGTTACTAATAAGCCGTAGGACGGCCATCTGGGTCACTCGGCACAGAGCTATCGGTTCTTCGACCTGATCTATCCATCGCCGTACCTCTGCATGATGGATGTGCCTGCCCCACATGGCCGCCAACCACACATTGACATCTGGGAGATAGCTCATAAGTCCAGGTGGTCCGCATCGTCGGTATCAAGGATCCCAGCAACATCCTCGTTGCTGAGATCTACCTGGGGCTGTTCGGCTTCACCGATCAAGGGGAGCTGCATGCGGTGCCGACTGCCCGGGGAGACCTGCGAATTGATCTCCCGCTCCAGGACGCGTGCAAACATTTCCTTCAGAGACTCTCCGCGCTCAGCTGAACGCATCTTGGCCTTTCGCATGAGTTCATCGGGGAGATCCACGGTGGTGCGCATAAAAACATAATACTGCTTCATGGTCCGTGAATCCAGTACACACTCATCAGGGCGAGCCCCTGCAGTAGGCTCCGAATGTGCGAACGGATCCAGCCACTCTGCTCAAGAACTTGGAGCCATCACTACCCACTGGGATCCTCGGGCTCTACCTGTGCGGCTCGGCGGCTCGCGGGGCGCAGGGCCCGCATAGCGATCTTGACCTGCTGGCTGTGCTGCAGGAATCGATCACCCACCAAGAGCGCCGGCAGTTGGTCGCCTGCCTGTTGACGCTTTCCGGGTGGTCCGGCCATGCCGAGCACTTCCCCGAAGCCGCAAATAGGCAACCCCTGGAGTTCACCGCTGTGGTGCGTGGCGACGTCGTCGACTGGCCTTATCCGCCGCGGCTGGACTTTCAGTTCGGGGAATGGTTGCGGTCTGAGCTGATGGCTGGAGCTGTGCTGGAGTCTCAGCCCGAGCCGGATCTGGTGGCTTTCATCGCCGATGCGTGTCAAAATCACGTCACCTTATTCGGGGAACCACTGTACGCACTGCTGGATCCCCCGCCTGCAGAGTTGGTTCGTTTGGCCTGCCGTGAAGGTGCACCGGGACTGCTGCAGGAGCTCCCCGGGGATGAACGTAACGCCTTGCTCACGTTGGCTCGAATGGTCACCACACTGGAAACCGGAGAGATCGTCCCGAAGGACCAGGCGGCACACGGGCTCGCTGCGCAACTTCCACCGGAGGATGGCAGCCTTATGGAGGCCGCTGCGGCAGAGTACCTGGGCCAATCAGTTGTGGACTGGCCCGCCCACCGGGACCGGGTCGAGTCTCTCGCTCAGCGACTAGTCTCGGCAATCTGCCGCTGACGATTCTGCCGTGTCTGGGAAGATGGAGGTATGTCCAAGCGGCGGAAAAAGAACCGGGGAAACCCGCAGCGCACAGGTAGCAGCGACCCTGTACCCCCCAGGCCCAATCGGGGTACGCCTAGGTCCACTCCACAGGATGAGGGCTCACCACGCATTCTGGTTTACGCGCTGCTGGGCATCACTTTGTTCATGGGGTTGTACCTGTACGCCTACGCGATGCCGCAGCTGACCTATTTCGCCAATGGCCTGTCTATGCCAGGCACCCGGGTCACTGGGTACGACGTCGCCGACATCACAGCACTTCAGGCGGCCTTTGAAGATGACGCTGAGGGTCAGCTGAACTTCCTGCAAAAGACGGCGGGCATCATTTTCCCGGTCACAGTCCTGCTCTCGGCCTGGGCAACCCTCGGGCTGTTGGTCCGCGGCTGGTGGCGTTGGGTTGTGGTAGCTGGGGCCGTGGTCTTCGCCGCAGTGGATATCACCGAGAACTTCCTGATCGACGACATTGTGACCCAGGTACCCGTCGACGCGGAAGCCGTGGCGGTCAGCTCAGCGATGACAACTCTCAGCTGGGCCCTTCTTGCAGTGATTGGCGCCGCAGTCCTGGCGGTGATCCTGCGAGATTTCATCCTCACCGGGAAGCAACCGCGCCAGAAGGGCCCATAGCGGCTACCATAGACGGGTGCCGTTTCCGGCACCGCAAGCCTCAGTAGCTCAGGGGATAGAGCACCACTCTCCTAAAGTGGGTGTCGCAGGTTCGAATCCTGCCTGGGGCACGAAAACCTGGCTAGCCGTAGCTGAATGTCGCGGGCAACCAGCCCAATAGCTCCAATACCTGCGTGCGCACCTTCTTTCTCGCCGGCTTCCTGGGCGGTTACCGCGCCGAGTTCCGCTAGCCCTAGACGCTGCCCTGCCGAGTTCCGCGAGGACACCAACAGCGTCGAACCAGACGATAGGCTCCGCTGCCCCGTAAGTCGGCCCCAGGAACAGTTCTGCCCAATTCCTTTCAGAAAATTGCCCAAATCTTGCGCTTTCCCAGAGATAGTCCTTGAGCTGGTGGCTCGAGAATTATTAGTAGGAGCCTTCCACCCTGGAGGGCAGATGGGAGCAGAACGTGACGACCACTATGACAACGACCACTGACAGTGGGTTCGTGACAGTCTCGCTGCAGGATGAAGCCGCAAAAGCTCAACGCCGTAGCACTGTCGCCTGCGTCATCCCGGCATACAACGAAGAAGAGACCATTGAACAGGTTCTCGACTCACTGCTGACCCAGACCCGGCCTCCGGATGTGATTCACCTGGTCATCAACAACACCACTGATGAGACGTTCTACATCGCCCGTCGCTACGCCGGCGAACACGTCCACTCCCACCACGACGACATCTTCACCACGTACGTATTCATTCACGACATCGGCAAAAACATGGACAAGAAGGTCGGCGCCCTGAACTACGGCTTCACCAAAGTCGCCGAAGACTTCGACTACCTCCTCGGCGTCGACGGAGACACAATCCTTGAACCGGACACCGTGGAGCGGCTCGAGGCCGAAGCGCGCTCTGAACCCCGCATTGGCGGCATCTCCGCTATCTACACCGTCGATCCCGACGCAAGCCGCGGCGTCGTATCTTCCTTCCTCACCACAGGTCAGCGCGCCCAGTTCGCCGCCTTCACCATGGACAACCTGCTGCGCGGGCGCAACATGGCAGTGCTGGGCGGCCAATGCTCGCTGTTCTCCATCCAAGCCCTCAAAGACGTCATGGTCGCCAACCGGCAGGCCACACCCTGGGTCAGCGACAGCGAAGTCGAAGACTCCCTACTCTCTCTCCAGCTGCGCAACATTGGCGCCGCCACCAAGGTCAGCGCCACCGCGCGAGCCTTCGTAGGTGGGATGCACACGGTCCGGGCACTCGACGGCCAACAGGTGAAATGGAACGTCGGCGCGATCGACCTCATGTGGCCAGGCCAGCGGTCCACCACAGCCGGGCAGCCGCTGCACCCAAATCTGAGACTGCGCTGGATTGAAAACCTCTCCATGCTCTTCAACATCAGTATCCGCCTGGGATTCATTCTTTTGCTGGCAGCTTCACTGAGCATCGACGCATTCGTCTTCAGCCCGTGGTGGCTCATTCCGCCGGCAGTCGCGACCCTGCTGAATCTGCGCATTGCTCTTTCCATCAAGGGACGCAGAGCCCGTGACATTTGGTTCGCCCTGCTGTTCTTCCCAGCGGAGATCTACCTCTGGATGCGCATGGGGCACTTCATACGTGCATGGAGCAAGTTCTTCGGCAAAGCTCAGACGGATAACTGGGCTGCTCAGGCCAAAGCGGAACGTGGACGGGGAATGGCTTTCCTTACACCTGTCCTGGTGGGTGTGGGTGTGGTCAGTGGAGCCATGTACGCGTGGTTCCAGCAATCGGCAGCAATTCAGTCGGCTATTCTCTCACTGGGCTGGCCGATCCTCTACATCACCACTATCGCGATGACACTGATCATGGTCCGTAAAGCGCTGCGCCGGCACCACGGATTCACTGTATGAGGTGAGCAGCTTACTGCTCAGCTGCCATACGGTAGCCGACACCACGGACCGTCTCGATCCACATCGGTTCATGACCACCCTGGCCCAGTTTCCGGCGCAGGTTCCCAATATGCACCTCCACGGCGCGCTCATCGGCCTCGCTGACGAAGGTCTCTGCACCCACATGATCAGCTCGCAGGTGCCGAACCAGGTTCGCCTTGGTGCGTACCCGGCGGCCACTGCTCATCAGCGTCTGCAACAAGTCGAACTCAGTGCGCGTGAGGTTCAGCACCTGTTCATTCACGCGGGCAGACCGGGTGGCCGGGTCCAGGCTCAGTCCATTGTGCTCGTACATCTCAGCTGTAACAGTCACGGGAGCGAACTGCGCAGCGGGGCCCTGAGTCCCTGCGGGCGGAGGAGTTGCAGGAGCGGGCGACGCCGCGACGGCCGGGCTGGCTGGGCTGAAGGCCCGGGGGCGGCGCATCATTGCATCTATGCGTGCGCGAAGCTCTCTGGGGCGGAACGGCTTGGTGATGAAATCATCGGCTCCTGCCCCCAAACCCATCAGCGTTTCAGCCTCGTCAGTCCTTGCCGAAATCATGATGATGTAGCACTCACTGCCGGCGCGAATTCGGCGGGCTACTTCAAAACCGTCAATACCTGGAAGCCCAAGGTCAATGGTGACAAGAGTGGGAAAGTGCTCCCGCGCCAGTTTCACGCCAGTTTCACCGTCCGTAGCGCTGTGAACAGCAAAACCTGCCTGCTCAAAAACTGTGATGATGAGATCACGAATATCTGGATCATCTTCAATCACTACGGCCACGCTGAGGTGGTTGGCCTGCGCATCATATGTGTGCTGCACGGAGCCCGTCCTTTGATTTGGAAGATTCTCTCCCGCAGACTATCGCATATACCTATCCAGTCAGAGGGGATGCTTAATGAAGAGCAGACTGCCGCACATCATTCGCCGAGTAGTTGGTGCTGACAGGCGCCTCGATGCACTGGAAGAGCACCAAAGAGCCATGAGCAATCAGCGGCCATTCTTATTCGCTATCGGATTTGTCTGCATTCTAGCCTTAACAATTTCTCCTGAAACTTTCACGAATACCTTTTTCCTCATCGGACTAGGACTGGTTGTGCTCAGTGCTCTGCCAGGTGCACTCCTGTCTTGGAAGAAGCACTCATCTGTTCTCTATTGGACGATCCCGCTGCTCGAGTTCGGTGCCATTGCAGCCCTCCGGACAGGCAGTGAAGGCTATTTGGTCGGCTTGAGCCTCGTCGCCTGCTTCCCCGTAATCTGGCTAGCGTGGTTTATGCCAAATTCATGGCGAGTTCATCTCGTGAACTTCACCGCCACTTTGATAATTGTTTCACTCCCCCTGTTTGCCACCGAGACACCGCTATCGCTGCAGGCACTGGCGACACCCCTAGTGGTACCCGTAATACTGACTGTCATCGGGGTGTTCGCAGCGAATGTCAGCCGCAGCATTGATGCCCAACAGCTGGAACTCCTGAACAAAGACGCGGAACTAAGGACAGTCGCCGAAGCGAGCCGCCACCACGCCCAACTGCTCGACACCATCATCGAAACCGTGCCCGTGGGCGTGGTAGTCGTCGACGCCGAGGGCAATGACCTCATGATGAATAGCCAACAGCGCGCTATGCACCAAATGGGCATTCCCGACGATGTGCCAGATCCCCGTGAAGATCAACTGTTGGTTTTCGGTGAAGACAAAGTCACTCCACTGGCGGCTGACCAACGCCCCGTGCGGCAAGCTATCAACGGCGCCTCATTCACGAACCAACTCATCTGGCTCGGCGACTACCGACGGCGCAGAGCCCTATCCGTTTCGGCGAATCAGATTCAGGACCACGTGGGCAATCCGGCCGGGTCAGTCACAGTCTTCAGTGATGTCACCGAGCTCGTTGAGGCTCTTGAGGTCAAAGACGAATTCCTACAAGGGGTCTCTCACGAACTGCGCACCCCTCTAACATCTATCCTCGGCTACATAGATCTGGTCTTGGAGGAAGCTGAACGGTTCCCTGAGACGGAACACCTCTGCGCAAAATTGCGAGTTGCTGAACGGAACGCCGACCGGCTCTTGCATCTTGTCAGCGACCTTCTGACCACAGCTTCACAACCGTTGCTGAAGCTCCAGACCGCGGATTTAGCTGATGTTGTTCGATCAAGTGTGGCCTCGGCTTTCCCCCAGGCTGAAGCCGCAGGGATCACCATCATCAGTGAACCCACGCTACCGCTTCCCGGGCGGTTCGACCCTAATTGCATGCATCAAGTAATAGATAACCTGCTCTCCAACGCCATCAAATACACACCCTCCGGGGGCTCTGTCACAGCACATGCGTGGAATGACTCTGGCTGTCTCCACCTGAAAGTCTCAGACACTGGCCGAGGCATCTCTAGCGGCAATCAACGACAGATTTTCGAGAAATTCTTCCGCACGTCCGACGTGCGCGACTCGGCGATTCCTGGCGTGGGGCTCGGTCTGGCAATTGTCAAGCAAATCATTGACGCTCACCATGGGTCGATCATGGTCGACAGCACCCCTTCCCGCGGCACCACCTTCACCGTTTCGATCCCCGCCAGCGAGCCACGTTCTGACTCTGACGGGCAGCCTCAGTCCGCATAGGGTTCCCCTGCTGATGACCGTAGACTTAGCACCCATTGGCCACGTACCGAAAGGCAGCAATTGAAAACTCGGCGTGAGGGCGGCCGCGCCCGTCGTGTACTGCGGGTCGTGCTACCCGCTTTGGCGGTCCTGATCTGGGTGGCGATCACCGCAGTGGGCGGTCAGACCTTCGGCAAAGTCTCGGAAGTGATCTCCAATGACCAGACCACCTTTCTGCCCGCTGATGCGGAGTCCACTCTCGCTCTGGAGCTGAGCCAGGAGTTTTCTGATGACGACGCCGTCCCCGCCACGGTGATCACCGAACCGACCACAGGCGACCTTGGCGAGCAGCAGATCTCCGCTTTGGAGGCTGCTTCGGGGGAATTCACTGATCTGGACGGCGTCGTCCAGGTTTTGCCTCCGCAGGTCTCCGAGGATGAGGAAGCCGCCCAAATCCTGGTCCTGATGGATGATCAGGCGGTCGAAGAAGGTGCCGTGGATGGTCTCAGGGCTGCAGTGGATGATCTCCTGCCGGCCAGCGACTGGACGGCGCATGTGACAGGCCCTGCGGCCCTCTCCGATGACTTCGCGGAAGCTTTTTCCGGCATTGACGGCCTTCTGCTGCTCGTCGCCGTGATTGCAGTATTCATCATCCTGATTTTGGTCTACCGCTCAGTGTTGCTTCCTTTCCTTGTGCTGCTCTCCTCTATGGCTGCCCTGTGTGCTGCGATCGTCGTGATCTTCCAAATGGCGCAGATGGAGTGGATCCAGCTCAACGGCCAAGCCCAGGGCATCTTGTCGATCCTTGTTATTGGTGCTGCTACTGACTACTCGCTCCTGCTGGTAGCTCGCTATCGTGAGGAACTTCTGCACCGCCAGGACCGCTTCTCTGCCCTGTGGCAGGCTTGGCGCCGGTCGTTGCCGGCCATTCTTGCCTCCGGAGGCACAGTTGCCGTTGCTCTTTTGTGCCTGCTGTTCTCCGATCTGAATTCCAATCGGGCCTTGGGCCCCGTGGCGAGCGCGGGGATCGTGTTCGCTATGATTGCGACCTTGACTTTTCTGCCTGCCATGCTCGCTCTGCTTGGTCGGCCCGTGTTCTGGCCTAAAACACCCCGCGTCACGGAAGGCGCTGCTGCTGAACCGAGCCGGCGCCAGCGCCGCCAGGAACGGAAACAAGCGCGGTTGTGGTCCGCGGCAGCCAACCTGGTCCGCCGTCGTCCGCGAACTGTGTGGATAGTCGTCACCCTGCTGCTGCTCGGCGGCTCAGCGGGCGTACTTGATCTCAGGGCTGAAGGTGTCGCGCAGTCGGAATTGGTCCTCACAGAGACCGACGCCAAAGCTGGTCAGGAGATGCTGGAACGCCACTTCGATGCTGGCACGGGCGCCCCCACCGATGTCTTCGTTCCTGCAGATGAAGGTGACGAAGCGCTGAACATTGTGCAATCCATCGACGGCGTCGGGGAAGCCTACGCTGTTTCTGAGCAGGGCTCCCCCGCGTCGTCGGCATCAGACGCCGCTGAGGCGGAGGGCTTCATTCAGCTCTCCGTCACACTGACCAGTGCAGGTGACTCGCTGGAGGCGGAGAATACCATTCGGGAGATGCGGCAACAGCTTCAAGACTTGGACGGTCAGGCTCTCACCGGCGGTACGACCGCCACTCAGTTGGACACCAATGAGACGGCTCAGGACGATCTCCTCACCATCATCCCTCTCGTCTTGGCAGTGATTCTGATCTTCCTGGTGGTTCTGCTGCGGGCCCTGGTAGCGCCGATCATTTTGTTGGTGACGACCGTGCTGTCATACCTGGCAGCCCTGGGTGTCTCCGCATTGGTTTTCAACTATGTCTTTGGATTCCCCGGCGCCGATCCGACAGTGCCCTTGTTCGGCTTTGTGTTCCTCACCGCGCTCGGTGTGGACTACAGCATTTTCCTCACAACCCGAGCGCGGGAGGAAACACCCTTGCGGGGACCGCGTGAAGGGCTTCTGCATTCGCTGGTCATCACCGGTGGAGTGATCACCAGTGCCGGTGTGGTGCTGGCCGCGACGTTCGCTGCCCTGGCGGTGCTGCCGCTGATGTTCATGGTCCAGCTCGCCTTCCTGGTGTCATTCGGTGTGCTCATCGACACGCTGATCGTCAGGACACTCCTGATTCCTGCACTCGGAGTGGATCTGGGCCGGTGGTTCTGGTGGCCCTCCCGGATCTACAAGCCCTACGAGGATGCTCAGGCTGAGAAAGTCACAGAAAAGGTCCCGGAGAGGGTCTAGCGTGATGGGCCGGCAGACCACGTGGTCCACCGGCCCATCCTCGCGCTGATTGGGCGCAATGTTTGAGTGCCTAGGGGGCGACTCCTGCGGCGGCAGGGCGGAAGCCCAACCGGACGTTTTCGCAGCATCCCGGACGGCACACATCGAACCATGGGCCCAAATCGGTCACATGGGGCCGGTCCTCCGGTGGAACTGCAGCCATCCGCTCCTGGAGAAGATCGACGACGCTGCTGACGAATGCATGGTGAACACCAGGGGTCGGTGTCCGGGTTGCCTTCAGTCCGGCTTCTTCAGCAGCCTCCAGTGCCTCATTGTCAAGGTCCCAGAGAACTTCCATATGGTCGCTGAGGAACCCGAGAGGCACAACAGCGACGGCTTTGACGCCCTCTGCTGGCAGCTCGGCGATACGATCACACACATCAGGCTCCAGCCATGGCTGCGAAGGGGGGCCGGACCGGGACTGGTACACCAGCTCCCATTTGGTCTCGGGTGCGGCTTGCCCGTTCTCCGTCAGCTGCTCCATGATCTGGGCCCCTACTGCTTTGTGCTGGGCTGCGTAGGCGCCGCCCTCACCGAGCCCGAGCTCTCGTGGACCTGAACGTTCTGCATCTGCGGTGGGGATGCTGTGAGTGGCGAAAAGAACGCGGATCTCTTCGGCGGCAATGCCTTCCGAGGAGAACTCTTTCAGTGCTGCGGCAACTCCCTCAGCGAAGGGCTGGACGAAACCCGGCACGTCGAAGAACTGCCGGATCTTGTCGATGCGCACCACTCCGGCAAGACCGGTGTCATTAATCGCTCTGGCGAAGTCCTCACGGTACTGCCTGCAGCTTGAGTAGGAACTGTAAGCGCTTGTGGCAAACGCCAACAGGCGAGTGTGCCCATTGGCTGCCGCTTCCTTGACAGCATCCTCAAGGTAGGGATCCCAGTTGCGGTTTCCCCAGTAGACCGGGTGCTTCATGCCGCGTGAACGAAGCTCCTCCACCAACGCCTCGCGAAGTTGGCGGTTGTGTTCGTTGATCGGGCTCACACCTCCGAAGTGACGGTAGTGCGTGGCCACCTCTTCCAAGCGCTCATCGGGTATACCTCTGCCCCGAGTCACATTGCGGAGGAAGGGGATGACATCATCCTGACCCTCAGGCCCGCCGAAGCCAGCCAGCAGTATGGCATCGTACTCCTGTGGCTTGGGAACGTGCGGCAGTCCCGCCGCCGAAGCCTCATTCGCGTGCAACACTTCTGAAGCACTTTGGGTTGTCTTAGTCATGCTCAGTTTCCTTTCTGCATGTCGAGGGGTTGGGGTCTAGACAGTCACGCGCGGTGAACTGCCACATCATGGAGAACCGAATATTACGATCAGGAGAAGAGTCAGGGCCGCACCGACTGCGTAGTTGATCCACAGGAAGTGTTTCCACCCGCCGTTGGCTCGCTGCGCCTGATCATCGCTGAGGTTCCAGTAGGGTGCGGCCGCCGCAAGATAGGGAAGAGCCAAGAGGCCGGCCAGGGCCCCCGGCCACCCTGCACTCGCCACGAGGAGGCCCGCTGCAACCCACAGTCCCAGGGCGAGCCGGACGGTGCGCTGAGCGCCCAACGCGGTAGCGATGGAGCTGATTCCCGCTTCTCGGTCCGGACCGATGTCTTGAACGGCACCAAATGCGTGACTGGCCATCCCCCAGAGCAGGAAAGCTCCAAGCACGCCGAATACCGCTGCCTCAACGCTGGCTCCGGCCAAGACAAGCCCATATGCAGCCGGGCTGACGAAGTGCACACTCGAGGTCAGCGAGTCCAGGAACGGGACCTCTTTGAACCGCATCGGAGGCGCCGAATAGGCCACAACGGCGAAGAGGCTGATGCCCAAGACCATCCAGGACTGCCAAGTCCCCAGCAGAAGCAACGCCACCACGAATGGAAGGCATACACCCGCAGAGGCAACCAGAACTGGTTTGTGCAGCCGAGGTGCGAGCAGGGCGCCCTCGGCCCCGCCTTTCCTGGGATTCGCACTATCGGATGCGTAGTCGAAAACGTCGTTGATGCCGTACATCGCCAAGTTATACGGAATGAGGAAGAAAACGGTGCCGATGATGAGAGCAGCATCCACTGTCTGCGCAACTACGAAGTAAGCCACAGCGAACGGATAGGCGGTATTGATCCAGCTCACCGGGCGCGAGGACCGAAGCATGTCACTGAGCATGAGTGCTCCTGCGGCTTTGCACACGTCCCAGGAGCACCCACAGCGCTGGAAGCATGATGACAGCGGCAATCGAGTAGCTGAAGTCCTCGATCGGCGCCACTCCGATCCTGACACCGGAAATCTGCTCGTCAGAATAGTCCACGAGCCCGACACCGATGATGACGTTATCGAAGACGGCCGTCAGAAGCAGCAGTACCACTGCAGCGGCTAGGACTGCTTGCCAGGAGAAGTCTGAGCCTTTCCTGCTGCGACGGTGAACTGCGAGGGCCCAGAGCCCGATGACACCGGCTACTGCAAGGAACCCAAGACAGAGAATGACGTAGGTCATGCTGTGGCCCTCCACGTCAGCACTCGCTGTGCCCCCAGTACGAGCACCATGGTGACATGACAGAGAAACAGCAGGAAGACTAGCTCTTCGAGGGGAAGCTCAGGTCCCAGCATGATGCCTGTCATGTACGGCCCTGTGCCTTGGAAGAATATGCCCAGCGCGATCCCGGCGACGTCCCACAGGAGAAAGAATACTGCCCCGATGATGAGGATGATGACCGCGCGCAGCGGCTCCCGGAAGAGGAACAGTCGGTGGCGCCAGTCGATGAGCATTATGCACCCCGCTGAGATCAGCAGGGCCGCCAAGTAGAGCAGGCTCGTCGGCTCAAAGGGCACGCAGAGCCTCCACCGGTCCCGTGCTCTTGTCTCCCCGCACAGACTTCAGAACCAGCTCGGCACTGATCAGGCACATGGGCACGCCGATGCCCGGCATCGTCGTCGATCCGGCATAGAAGAGTCCTGTGACTTTCGGCGATGTGATGGGGCCTCGGAAGAAGGCGCTCTGACGCAGAGTGTGTGCAGGGCCAAGTGCCCCTCCTCGCCATGCACCGAACTCTTGGGCGAAGTCTTGAGGCCCGACGCTTCGCCTGACGACGATACGTTCAGCCAAATCCGGGATATCTGCCCACTGAGAGATCTGCTGCACAGACTCATCGACGATGCGTTCCACAGCCTCATCACCGCCCCGGTCCGTTCCTCCGGATCCTAGTGAGGTATCAGCGCGCAAGGGGACCAAGACGAACAGATTCTCGTGACCTGAGGGGGCGACGTCGTCCGTTGCACTGGGACGGCACACGTAGATCGACCGTGGCGGACCAGCTGGTGGGATCTTTCCCGCGATTTCGTCAAAGCCCTGTTGCCAGTCATCTGTGAACAGCAGCGTGTGATGGGCCAATTCGGGGAGCTCGCCCTTGACTCCCAGCAGCGCCAGAACGGCGCTGGGACCAGGATCTTTGCCCTCCCACGCGCGCTGTGACCGCGTTCTGTCACGTGGTGAGAGCAGCTTGGTCTCCGTGACGTGCATATCAGCGCTGGAGACGACAACATCGGCGGAGAGGAATTTACGGGTTCCGTTCTCATCCGTGAAGTGAACGCCGGTGGTGCGACCTCTAGACGTGGTGATGTGCTGTGCTCTGCTGCTTGTGCGCAGGGTGACACCCTGCTGCTCGGCCATACGCGCCACGGCCCCCACCACGGCGCTGAATCCGCCCTCGGGGTAGAGCACCCCCTGAGTAATGTCCAGGTGGCTCATCAGGTGGTAGAGGCTCGGTGCATCGGATGGCGAAGTCCCCAGGAACACCGCGGGATAACCGAGTATCTTCTGCAGCCGATCATCGCTGCTATGCCGTGTGATGAACGAGTCGAGCGGCTCGGTGAGCAGGCGCAGCAAGCGTGGCAGTCGCTGCAGCAGCACGGGGTCTAGAAATGCGCCCACGCTGGAGAATGTCGAGTACAGCAGCCTCTGGGTGGCCAGCTCGTATGTCTCCTCGGCTGAGGCTAGGTAGTTGTCGAGCGCCTCGGCTGAGATACCGAGAGACAGCAGTGCCTCACGGCTTCCATGGGCTGGAAGGTCGAAGGCTTCTTCCCGGCCTTCGAAAAACACCCGGTAGGCGGGATCGAGTTCTTGGAGGTTGAGTTCCTCGTCGACTGTTGTTCCGAACAGCTTGAAGAAATGCTCGAAAACTTCAGGCATCAGGTACCAGGAGGGACCAGTTTCAAAGCGGAAACCGTCATGACTCCATTCTGCAGCCCGTCCTCCGAGCTGATCCCGGGCTTCCAGCAGAGTGACCTCTAGCCCGTCGCGTGCCAGAAGGGCGGCTGTGGCCAACCCGGAAAATCCGCCTCCGATGACTACTGCGGTGCGTGCTGTTGCGTGTCCGGGCTTCATGAGACTCGTCCTGACGTCAGGGGGATGAGAGTCTCGGCAAGAATGCGCGCTTTGACACGGTTGGGAACGGAGACTCGGCAGTGGCGCAACGCTTCAGCATCGAGGCGTCGTAGTCGTTCATTGAGCTCCGTGAAGAGGGCCGCGGCCAGTGCGGTAGCACGACGCGGTCCAGGGGGAAGCAACGGCAGAACTCTGCGAGCTTCTGCGAGATCAGCATCGATGTCGGCGATAATCTCAGACTTTCTGTGGTCATTGAGTTCACCTGGTGCGGTCCCCGGAAAGTACGTACGACCCAGGCGTTGCGAATCCTCGGCGAAGTCGCGGAGAAAGTTGATTTTCTGGAATGCGGCCCCCAGCCGCGAAGCGCCTGCCTCCAAACGCACCAGTTCACCCTCAGTGACCTCATGATCCTGGAGAAAGACTCGCAAGCACATCAGGCCCACGGCCTCTGCTGAGCCATGGACGTATGTTTTGTACTGCTCTTCACTCAACGACACCACTGGATCGAGGTCGTGCCGCATGGAGCGGAAAAAAGCGCGCACCAAAGCGTCCTCAATACCGGTCTCACGGCCGGTGAGAGCAAAGGAGTGAACAACGAGATTCGAGCTGAATCCACACTCAAGGGCTGAAAGGGTCTCCGTTTCGAGTGCGTCCAGCACCTCGCGGCGCAGAGTGCCATCGAGACCGGCTTCCTCCGCAGTTCCGTCCACAATCTCGTCGGCGATACGGACCAGAGCGTAGACGTTGCAAATACCAGCGCGGGCACTGGCCGGCAGCAGTCGTGTGGCCAGACCGAAAGAGGTGGAGTACTCACGGATTACCCGAGAGGAGGCTCGCTCGGCAGTGCGTGAGTACTGGCCCAAATGTGTGGAGTACTGAGGCTCCTTCACAATTGGCTCCGGCCGATCGACGGTGCGCCTTCACCGTCCCGGTAGAGGGACAGCTGCGGTAGTTGGCTGACCAGCCATGGGGAGAAGGCCCAAGGAGTTGCAGCCACGGCAGCAGCGAGGTTTTCTGGCCGCACCCACCTCATTTCTGCCACTTCACTGGCGTTCGGCTTCGTCTCGGTGCCGGCAACAGCGGTGAATACAGGACAGATTTCGTTTTCCACGATTCCCGAGGCGTCAGTGGCGCGATACTGAAAATCAGGAAGCTCCAATGACACCTCGTCCACGTCCATCCCCAACTCGTGCGCCGCGTGCCGACGCACAGCATCTTGGATATCTTCGGATGGCTGCGGGTGGCCGCAGAATGAGTTGGTCCAGACCCCTGGCCAGGTGCGCTTCTCCAGTGCACGGCGGGTGACCAGGACTTCTCCGGAAGAGTTCAGAACATGACAGGAGAAACCGAGATGTAATGGTGTTTGGTCCGAGTGGACTCGCTCTTTGAGTTCCGTGCCGCAGGGCTCACCGTTGTCGGTGAGGAGCACGACGTGACTTGCTGAGCTCTGCATGTAGGCAGCACCCCTATAGTTAACTTAGTTAGCATTGTGCTCATCTAATAGTAACCCAGGGAAGACTTATGGCGAAGAATCGATCAGGGCATGGGAACGGCGAGGAGTTCTCCATGATTGACCCCCGATTGCTTGACCCCGGCGAGGAAATGGTCAAGCATAGGTGGCTCGATAGTGATGACCTGAATCAGACTGTCCGGGTGCTGGAATCACTCAGGCGCTGGCACAACGCCGAGCGGAGCATGAGCGAAAAAGCTCGAAGGGATATGGACCTTGGCGAGACGGATATGCGTGCCCTTCGGTACATCATCGCCTGCCAGGTCAATGGTCAACTCGCCACCCCCAGCGAATTGGCACACCACCTGGGAATCTCAACCGCTGCTGTCACCAAAGTCCTTGACCGTTTAGCTGATCGAGACCATATTCGCAGGCTCCCTCACCCGCTGGACCGCAGGAGCACTGCTATCGAAGCGACGGAGGAGACCCGCAGCGCCGCCAGGAAAGCTGTGGGCCGCACGCACGCGGGTCGTTTCAATGTGGCAGCCTCACTGACCGCGGAGGAACGAGAAATTGTTATCGGGTTTCTCGACGCGCTCTCAGCAACTGCTCCCCAGGACTGAACCGCAGCTCAGCTGTGGTTGCCCTCGCCTCGCACCCAATTGGGTAATCCACCGCCGGCTTGCGGCGGCTGGCCCCCGTGGTGAAACCCGGAGTGGGGCGGTTGAGGTGCTCCAGTAAACCCATCAGGGGGAATGTCGTAGCCCACCGGAGCTCCGTAGCCGGTCCGCTCCAGAGGCAGTCCGAGGAAGTGGGAGAGTTCCCCAGCCTGTTCCAAAAGAGGCTGGTTTCCGCCAAGGCCACTGCGTTGCTGTTTACCTATGACCACCTCTGCTCCGTCACGGGTCACGAGTGCGAGTGTGGAGATGCGGTACCGGGTGCTTCCATTCTTATTGCGCCGGATGCGCTCATCCGTATGCAGTGCCAGATGGTGCCCATGTGCGGCATCGAAGGTCTCGTCATTCCGCTTCAGACCGAACCATTGACGAGTGTGGACTTCGCTGGGCCCGAATCTCTGCAGACGAGTGCGGATTTTGCCCCGCTTCCCGCAACTGAGATACCGACGATGAGGAAGATGAGGGGGAGCAGCAGAACCCACCACGGGTCAGAGCTCATGCCTGTCGCACGGTGAGAGAAGAAGATCGTGCTGGTGACCGATGCAGCGAAGAGGAACCCTACGACTCCGAACCCCAGTCCGAACACCATCTGGAAAACCGTGGCCGTTCCGCTGTGCAGTTCCAGGCTGTTGTGGTCGGGGCCCTGGCGGATACGCATGTCTTTCCTCCGGTAAGTCTGTGGCGTACACCTTCAGAATACTCAATGGTGGAAGCGGCTTAACGGAGTCGGCCCCCGGTGCCGCCTCAATGGCGGGCCGGGGGCCGGTCCTTAGGAAGAGTGGGGGTCAGACAGCGCTGACGTTCTCCGCCTGCAGGCCCTTGGGGCCGGATGCAGTCTCGAACTGAACCTGCTGGTTCTCTTCGAGAGTCTTGAACCCACCGTTGCCGGGCTCAATTGCGCTGTAGTGGACGAAAACGTCGTCCGAACCGTCTGAGGGGGCGATGAAGCCGTATCCCTTTTCGGCGTTAAACCATTTCACGGTGCCAGTGGCCATGTGTGTTCCTAACTACTGTGTTACTTGCGATGCACCGATAGATTCACGGTGCTGGACCACACCAACCAGGCCAGGTCAGTGTGGAGTATTGTTGAGGCCACTGGGGTAAAGCAATGACGTTCAATGTATCTAGCCTACGCTACGTATTGGATGAGGCCAATATTCGTGTCCTTCAAGTCCGTCTCGCCGTGACGCATGAGCGCAGAAAGGCCTTCAGGCTGAGAGCGCTGAGGGATCGAGGAAGGGCATCCACACGTCGCGTGGCGCGTCTAGTTCGGCGGGAAGCCACATATGGTGAGGTGGAACTCGAGGGGTAATCAGAAGCTTCCACCCCAGCTGATCGAGAGTCTTGTCACCCTTACGAACATTGCACGGTCCACAGCAGGCAAGCAGGTTCTCCCAACTTGAGTCTCCGCCACGTGATTTCGGGATCACATGGTCCACTGTGGCGGCAGATCTCCCGCAGTAACCACATTGCCGGCGGTCGCGGCGAAGAATTCCGCGACGCGAGGGGGCCCCTGGGCTCGTGCGGACCACTCGCACATACTGATGCAGCAGGATCACGGCTGGACGGGGAATGAGTGCTGATGGAGACACAATCGGGCTGCCGTCCTCGGCCAGGACACTAGCTTTTCCGCGCATGACAAGGACTGCCGCGCGGCGTGATGTCACCACGTTCAGCGGCTCATAGCCTGCATTGAGCACCAAGGTTCGCATCGCAGTTCCTCGGGTCTTCTCACCGTGTGTCGCGCTTCTCTCATGGCGGGTTGTCCCCAAATCACTATAAACCCCTGCGTGGCTTCCGACGTTCTGCGGTTAATCAGAAATGCCTGTGGGGTGCGACTCGAACTGAGTCGCGCCCCACAGGCATAGAAATTTTGAGTCGTGCGGACCTAGCTCGGCCTAAGGATTGCAATAACGTTGTGCCAGCTATCATGGTAACCGTGAGTGGTCACGCCAGACGCGGCGAGTGCGCCGATCATCTGTCCGTTACCGACGTAGATACCTGCGTGATACTGGCTGCGGATGCCACTCACCACAACGATATCTCCGGGCTGTGGCGACGACACACGGGGGAAAGAAGCCAACATGCCGTGAGTACTGCGTGCGCCGCCGGGAAGAGGCTGTCCGGCTTGCGCGTAGGCCCAGTTGATAAATCCGGAGCAGTCCATGCCCCCAAGTGTTGATCCGGCCCACAGGTAAGGAGTGCCGATAGCACTGTAAGCGGCGCTGATGACGGAGCTGTTGGCTGCCGGGGCTGGCTCTGCCTCCACAGTGCTGGTGGCTGCCTGGGAAACCTCTGCGGTCTCAGCAGCTGGTGCTTCAGCGGGCTGTGCAGCTTCCGCAGTCTCTGTAGCAGCCTGCTCGGCGCCCTCAGAGGTGGCCGGCTCTGCAGTTTCGGTGCTGACGGTTGCCTCTTCAGGGCCCTCTGTGCTGACTGCTGGGCGATCGAAGGCCAGCTCCACCTCGGCTGATGCAGTGACAGCCGCTGGGGCGGCGTGGGCCACCAGCTCGGTCCCACCTGCAGGTTCAACTGCCAGAGTTGCCTGGGCGCGTCCTTCAGACTGAGCGTCACCATCGGCCATCGCAGCCACCGAGGTGGTCAGCAACAGTCCGGAGGTTCCGAGCACAACGCCAACCTTGCGTCCTGTCTTGGCAGCGCGGGCTTTGGCGGTGCGGCGACCGTGGGCTTCAGCAGCCATGCGGCGCTCTCGCCGGGTCTGAGTTGAGGTCTGTTCGATCATCACGGGAAGACTTTATAACAGAACAGTCTCGATGTCACATTTAGGTCACGGGGTCCGTAACTTTTGCATCACTAGACCTGGGCGTGAGCTGATTGTCCTGCTGCTTTCAGGCCAGGTCAGCCGACCAACGTGGCCGATCTGTGACTTAAGAATTCGGTGTAGAAACGCGTGTGGGGCGCAGCTCAATAAGAGCTGCGCCCCACACGCGTGGAGTACTTAAGGTCTGCCGGCTTTAGCCAGGACGGTGAATGCTGGTCACGTTGTGCCAGCCATCGTTGATTCCGTGAACTCGCACACCAGCGGAGGCGGTGGTCGAGATGACCTGACCGTTACCGACGTAGATGCCACCGTGGGAGTTGCCGTTGGACAACACGATGTCTCCTGGCTGCGGGCTCGATACGCGTGGCAGTGATGCCATGCCGTGGGTAGTCCTTGGAACGCTGATGCCGGCCTGAGCGTAGGCGTACTGAATCATGCCTGAGCAGTCGATTCCGGAGCCTGGCGTGGTGCCACCCATCACGTGGGGCGTGCCAAGTGTTGAGTAGGCAGCAGAGACGACGCCGCCGCGTCCTCCTGAGCTCGATGAGGGAGCAGACTGCCCCGACGAGCTGGACTGGCTCGATGAGCCTGACTGGCTGGACGAGCCGGGCTGGGAGGAGGATGAGCTGGACTGGTTCGAGGAGCTGGACTGGCTGGACGATGTGCCACCCTCGTTCGAGCTCTGGGCCGGCTGGCTGCTCTGCCCGGTCTGCGGCGCTTCCTGCGCAGGCTGTTCGGCGGTCTGAGCTGGTGCCTCTTCGGCTGCCGGCTCAGGGGCGGCTTCAGGCTCGGGAGCAGGCTCTGGCTCTGGCTCCGGCTCCGGCTCCGGAATGCTCTCTGAGGAGAAAGCGGGGCGGTCGAAGCTGACCTCTGCTGGTGCGCTGACCGTGGAAGCCGACTGGACACTGGCGCGCTCGACGCTCAATGTAGCTGCGTCCACGTCGATCGTGGTCAAGGCCCGACCCTCTGTGGCAGATGCATCAGCGCTTGCTGCTACACCCGTGCCGATGACGAGGCCCGCGGAGGCCAGCACTGCAGCAGCGGTCCGGCCTGCAGTCTTTGAGCCGGCGCTCTTTTGGGCGCGACGGTCACGACGCGATACGAAAGTGTTGTTATCTGTCACGTGAATAAAACCTTTCCCTGCAGTGGGCGGTAGTTATACGAACATTCCTCCGGCTGACATGCAGGGTTGGCGCCTGCCAGAGGATTTCGTGGCATTTCTAACAACTGCCCCAAGCACGCGACCGACTTTATAACAGATCGATATAAATGTCACGCTTAGGTCACGGAGGTTAAGAAAACCAATGGATTCAGCGCATGATTCTGTCACAGAACCGTAATGCGCGACAGCGCAGAGCGCCATCTGTGCGGAACGTCTCAGTCGTCTTGGTGAACGAAAATGTGCTGAGCGATCTCCAATGGCAGCTCAACCTCAAGCCTGCCCTCTATCTCATGGGTGACTACGAGCTCCGCATACGCCTCGCTCAGCCCAGTAACTTCGACGGCCACTCCAGGGCGGAGTCCAACCTCCAAGAGCTGGCCCAAAACCTCAGGCTCCACCTGAACAGATTCGGCAAGTCGCTGGACCTTCCACAGGGAACTTCCCGTGCCGGCGTCGTGATCTTTTGCCACCTCTAGCAGGTTCTTACGCGCTGACTGTGCCGGATGCGCTCCGACCTTCACACCGAGCTCTTCTAAGCCCGGGATTGGATTGCCGTACGGGGAGACGACAGGATCATCCAGAAGCTCGACTAGGCGCCGCTCGACTCGTTCACTCATCACATGCTCCCAGCGGCATGCTTCCTCATGGATGTAAGGCCAGTCCAGGCCAATCACGTCAGAGAGCAGCCGCTCAGCCAGACGGTGCTTACGCATCACTTGGACCGCCCTGACCCTCCCGTCCTCGGTGAGCTCTAGGTGGCGCGATTCAGTCAGCCAGAGCAGCCCGTCGCGCTCCATGCGCGCCACCGTCTGGGAAACCGTGGGTCCCGAATGCTCCAGACGTTCGGCAATGCGGGCCCGCAGCGGAACGATCCCCTCCTCCTCGAGGTCCAGAATCGTCCGCAGATACATCTCGGTGGTATCGATGAGATCAGTCAACGTCTGCGCTCCTTGGTACTGTGATCACCGATGGACGGTGTGCTCGGTCCAGCATATCCGTGCAACAGAATTCCACCATCCGGTTCCCTATATATACGTCTGTCCATGCAGACCCGCCCTGACCCGAGGAGTGCATGTGAGCCCTGAGAACATCACCATACCCGCCGAACTGTTGCCCCAGGACGGGCGATTCGGCGCTGGTCCTTCCCGCGTGCGCCCCGAGCAAGTCCGGGCCCTGGCCGATGCCGGGAGGCGGCTATTGGGAACCTCTCATCGCCAGGCTCCGGTCAAGGACCTGGTCGGCAGCATCCGCGAGGGCCTCGGTGAGCTCTTCACACTTCCAAAAGGCTATGAAGTCGTTCTCGGCGTCGGAGGTTCCACTGCGTTTTGGGATATCGCCAGCTTCGGTCTCGTGGAGTCCAGAGCTCAGCACCTCTCTTTCGGCGAATTCGGTGGCAAGTTTGCTCAGGCAACAGATGCTGCCCCGTTCCTTGAGCGCAGCTCAATCATTTCCTCCGAGCCCGGCACCCGTCCCTCACCGCAGGCCGAATCAGGTGTCGATGTCTACGCCTGGCCGCAGAACGAAACCTCAACCGGTGTCGCAGCGCCAGTACACCGTATAGAGGGAGCTGACGACGGCGCGCTGGTGGTTATTGACGCGACATCCGCCGCCGGTGGCCTGTCAGTGAATATTGCCGATACTGACGTCTACTACTTCGCTCCGCAGAAGAATTTCTCCTCCGACGGCGGACTCTGGGTAGCCATCATGTCCCCTGCTGCGCTGGAGCGAGCCGAGAAACTCGCATCGCAGCGTTGGATTCCGGACTTCCTGAGCCTGACGACCGCGATAGAGAACTCCCGGAAGAACCAGACCTACAACACCCCTGCGTTGGCGACGCTGATCACCCTGGAGGAACAGATCCGTTGGATCAACAGTTCTGGAGGCCTTGGGTTCGCCGCAGTCCGCACCGCTGAATCGGCGCGCAGGGTTTATGAGTGGGCTGAGGGCCACCGTCTGGCTACGCCGTTCGTCAAACAGCCCGAAGACCGGTCCAACGTCATCACGACCGTTGATTTTTCCGATGCTGTGGATGCCGCTGCGGTGGCGACTACTTTGAGGGCCAACGGAATCGTCGATGTGGAGCCCTACCGCAAGCTGGGCAGAAACCAGTTGCGGATCGCGACCTTCGTATCGACCGACCCAGAGGACATCAGCGCACTTCTGAAGTGTGTTGACTACGTGCTGGACGCCTGAGCCGCCTGGCCCTTGTCCTCATCAGTAATCCGCTCGGACCAGGGCACCCACTCCGGCGCAATGAGAGCATCCTCACCAGGAAGCATGCCCAACTCACAGACGGTGATCTTCTTGCTGCGCGGAGCGCGAGCCAGAGTCACAAACCACTCCCACCCTCTGTAGCCCGGCCGGTGCGCGGCGAACCGGTGCGTGATGAGACGCTCCCCATCGACCTTAACGCCAAGGTGCTCACCGATCTGATCGCTGGGCGCGAACTCGTCTATTGCCGCGCGAGCCACACTGACTGCCTCAACCAGAGCTGGGTCCTTCTTATAAGAAACCATGGTCATGCATCGAAATCGTCAGCTACACGGCGCAGCAGGGCGGCGATTTTTTTGGACTGCTCGGGTTTGGGGTAGTGGCCATTGCGCAGCTGACTCGTGGTGTTGTCCAGCATGTTGACCAGGTCCTGGACCAGCTCACCCATTTCTTCAGCGGGCTTCCGGGTGGCCCGCACCATTGAGGGAGCTTCACTGAGCAGCCGCACGCTCAGCGCCTGTTTGCCTCGGCGCCCATCAGCGATTCCATACTCCAAACGGGTCCCCGACTTCAGCGCGTTGACCGACGATGGCAGCGCTGAGGAGTGAAGGTACACCTCTTCACCGTTGTCACCGGTGACGAATCCGAAACCTTTATCGGCGTCGAACCATTTAACTTTTCCCGTGGGCACGTCTGTCCTACCTCCTTTTGAGCGAATACCAGAATACCCCTATTCGAACAGCGATAGAATTGGGAGATGTTCGCCTCCACACCCGGTGTGCTCTCCCGCGCTTCTCTCATACTGGGCGTCATCATCACCGGCGCCTCGTTCCTCTCCCTTATCACCATTCTTGGCTTTTACTTCGCGGGAACAGTTCCCCACTCAGGACTGTACTGGGCTGCGCTGTGGGGTTTTCCACTTGGCTTCGTCCTGATGTGCGTCTACCTTCTGATCAACTTGGGACGCCGCCGGGCCCAATAGTCTCGCCCCACCTCAACCCTCAGGACAGCCAACGTTTCATGCAGCGCATGTCCAGCCGCCTTCCAGGGAGCGGGCTGATACTGGAATTTGTGACTGATAAAACTCCGGAAGCCAAGTTGCTCGTCGTCGACGATGAGCCCAATATCCGCGAGCTGCTCGCCACGAGCCTTCGCTTTGCTGGTTTTGATGTAGCAGCTGCCGCAAACGGGCGTGAAGCCCTCGACATCGCTGAGAAGTTCCAGCCGGATCTGGCTGTCTTGGACGTCATGCTGCCTGATATGGATGGGTTCACCGTCACCCGCAGACTCCGCGCCTCAGGCAAACACTTCCCGGTGCTGTTTCTCACGGCACGCGATGACACCGACGACAAGATCACCGGTCTCACAGTCGGTGGCGATGATTACGTCACCAAACCCTTCTCGCTTGACGAGGTCGTTGCTCGCATCAAAGCTGTGCTGCGGCGCACCGCTCCATACGATGACGAAGACGCGGTCATCCGAATCGATAATCTCGAGCTCGACGACGACGCGCACGAGGTGCGCCACGAGGGTGAGATCATCGAGCTCTCCCCCACGGAGTTCAAACTCTTGCGCTATTTGATGATGAACCCTAACCGGGTCCTGTCCAAGCAGCAGATCTTGGACCATGTGTGGGAGTACAACTTCAATGGCGATGCCTCCATCGTGGAGTCCTACATCTCGTATCTTCGCCGAAAGATCGAATCAGGTGCCGAAGGTGCGCCGGCTATCCAGACCAAACGCGGAGTAGGTTATGTGCTGCAGACCTGGGAGCGCCGTCAACGCTCTCAGGGTGCCACCACCTCGTCATAACCTCAAAGCACGACGACGCTTTACCGCCCGGGTTCAGTCACATCGGGTTGCACTGAGGGCCTAAACTTTTGTCTATGCGTCTGTTCTCCGCGATCTCGCGAGCTTGGCGGAGAACTTCTCTGCGAAGCCAACTGGTCACCATCACCTCAGGTCTATTACTTCTGACGCTTGTCGTGACCACGTTCGTCTCCGCCTCGCTTTACAGGCAGGAGCTCCTGCGAAGTGTGGACGAGGATCTGCGCAGCAACGCCCAAGCACTGGCCTACTATTTCGAGGACATCCGCAGTGATGAATTCGAGGAGGCCGAAGGGCCTCGGCCCACCTGGGCTGAGTTCCAGTCGATCTTCCGGTTCTACGGATGGATGCTTGACGATGAGGGCGCACCCATACCGGGACTGTCTCTACGGACGAGCAACAGCGAATCCTTAGATGTTCCGCAGATACCTCAGGTGACCCCCGAAGAAGCAGCGGAGCTCGGTCCCGAGTCGTTCAATGTTCCGGGCACACTGGAAAACTCCCGAGGCTTCAGAGTTCAGGCTCACCCCCTGATGCACGGGGAAGAAACCGTCATTATTGCCCTACCTCTGGAAAACGTTGAGACCTCGGTGGAGCGCGCGAGCTTCCTGGTGGCCACGATCGGCCTCTTAGCCACGCTTGGCGCGTCGATCATCGCCTATTCGCTGACTACGAGAGCGTTCAGGCCCTTACTCCGGGTGGAAAAGACTGCAGCGGCAATCGCTGAGGGTGACTTCGCTCAGCGCGTCCATACCACTGCGCCACCGGAAACAGAGATCGGTCGTCTGGCCACGGCGCTCAACGTCATGTTGGAGCATATTGAGCAGGCCTTCGCGCAGAAGGAAGCCTCGGAAGATAAAATGCGCCGTTTCATTCAGGATGCTTCCCACGAGCTTCGCACCCCACTGGTCACAATCAGGGGATTCTCTGAGCTGTACCGTCAGGGCGGCCTGAACGACAACCCAGAGGCCGTGGGCACAGCTATGGGGCGGATCGAGTCGGAGGCTACCCGGCTCGGTCAGCTCGTCGAAGACATGCTCACATTGGCTCGCCTGAACGAGCAGCGCGCTCTGGAGCAGAAGCCCCTGGATCTGAACATCATCGCCCATGAGGCAGTGATGGATATGACGGTCAATGCGCCAGACCGTGAGGTTAAGGTCATTGGACTCGACGGAGGCTCGCCGTCACCTGCCCCGGTCATCGGCGACGAGGGCCGGATCCGCCAAATCGTCACGAACCTGGTGACGAATGCTCTGCGCTACACCCCGGAGGGCACTCCCATGGAGCTTGCGGTGGGCACTGACAGTCTTGTTGAGGGCGCAGTTGAGTCCGTCTTGGAGGTCCGTGACCATGGTGAAGGTATTGACCCTGAAGATGCCGAAAAGATCTTTGAGCGGTTCTACCGGGCTGACAACTCCCGTCAGCGCGAAACCGGTGGTACCGGACTGGGGCTGGCCATATGCGCGGCTATAGCCGCCCAACACGGCGGCAGCGTCCGTCATTCGGAGACTCCCGGCGGAGGCGCCACGATGACTCTCCGGCTCCCCACGGACGATACCCTCGATTCCGACGATGAGCATGAAGTTGACCTGACCGAGGAGGAGTTGGAGCAGTTCAGGGTGGCCGCCCGAGGCCACCAGGACGGCTGAGCGGCAGCGGCACTCAGGGCCTGGGCTGGTCACCGCAAAGTGTTCTGGTGTTTTCCCCAGGGACCAGCATCGCCGCCCGACACGCCATGCACTCCCCACGTGACCTTGCCCGGCAACCTGGCTTCGCACTTACTCCCTAGCGTGAGATGCGGAAAGGACTTCCCCAGTTCTTCCGCATCACACAGACAAGGAAGGGAGTATCGCCATGGCAATTTTCCAGATAGACACCGGTGACCTCATGGCCAAGTCGGGGACCGTAGAGGCCACACTGAGCCGTATCCAATCGGATGTCAGCTCCATGGAGGGTCAACTGCGTCAGCTGCAGGAAACCTGGAAAGGCTCTGCCTCAGGTGCATTCCAGGACGTACTCACTCAGTGGCGTGCTACGCAGGTGCAGGTGGAACAATCCCTCGCCAGCGTTCGTCAAGCGATGTCTGCAGCATCATCTCACTACGAGGAGACAGAGCTGGCCAACGCCAGAATGTTCGGCCGGTAAGGGCAAAGAAAAACCCGCAGGCACGGTGCCTGCGGGTTTTTCTTTCGGGATTGGGCTTACATCATGCCGCCCATGCCACCCATGCCGCCCATTTCGTCCATGCCACCGGCACCGGCACCGGCTGGCTGCGGCTCCGGCTTATCGGCAACGACTGCCTCGGTGGTCAAGAACAGGCTAGCGATGGATGCTGCGTTCTGCAGAGCTGAGCGTGTGACCTTGACCGGATCAGCGACACCGGCCTCCAGCAGGTCTTCGTACTCGCCAGTTGCTGCATTGAGCCCGTGGCCGATGGGCAGGGACCGCACCTTCTCGGCCACCACACCAGCTTCCAGGCCTGCATTGACAGCAATCTGCTTCAGAGGTGCCTCGACGGCGAACTTCACGATGTTCGCGCCGGTCGCCTCGTCGCCCTCAAGGGAGAGAGACTCGAATGCTCGTGCGCCGGCCTGGATGAGCGAAACGCCGCCTCCGGCGACGATTCCTTCGTCCACTGCAGCCTTGGCGTTGCGCACTGCGTCCTCGATGCGGTGCTTGCGCTCTTTGAGCTCGACCTCGGTAGCCGCACCAGCCTTGATGACGGCCACGCCGCCGGCCAGTTTAGCCAAACGCTCCTGGAGCTTCTCGCGGTCGTAGTCGGAGTCGGTGTTCTGGATCTCCGCTTTGATCTGGTTGACGCGACCTGTGATCTCGTCGGCGCTTCCTGCACCTTCCACGATCGTGGTCTCGTCCTTGGTGACAACAACCTTGCGGGCGGTGCCCAGCAGATCAAGAGTTGCGTTCTCCAGGGAGAGCCCAACTTCCTCTGCGATGACCTGACCACCGGTGAGAATGGCAATGTCAGCAAGCATCGCCTTGCGACGGTCGCCGAACCCTGGCGCCTTGACAGCGACAGACTTGAAGGTGCCCTTGAGCTTGTTGACCACAAGTGCGGCCAGAGCTTCACCCTCAACGTCCTCTGCGATGACCAGCAGGGGTTTGCCGGACTGCATGACCTTCTCGAGGATGCCGATAACGTCCTTGACGGAGGAGATCTTAGAGTTGGCGATGAGGATGTAGGGGTCCTCCAGCACCGCCTCCTGACGCTCCGCATCAGTGACGAAGTAGCCGGAGAGGTATCCCTTGTCGAAGCGCATACCCTCGGTGAGCTCCAGCTCTAGGCCAAAGGTGTTGGACTCCTCGACGGTGATGACACCTTCTTTGCCAACCTTGTCGAGAGCCTGAGCGATCAGCTGACCGATCTGCGGATCTGCTGCAGAGATTGAGGCAGTAGCAGCGATCTGCTCCGTGGTCTCAACTTCCTTGGCCGAGCTCAGCAGTTCCTTGGTGACAGCATCTACGGCCTTGTCGATGCCACGCTTGAGGGCCATCGGATCAGCACCGGCGGCTACGTTGCGTAGGCCCTCTTTGACAAGAGCCTGTGCGAGCACAGTTGCGGTGGTCGTACCGTCGCCTGCGACATCGTCAGTCTTCTTGGCGACCTCTTTGACAAGCTCGGCACCGATCTTCTCGAAGGGGTCCTCGAGCTCGATCTCCTTGGCGATGGAGACGCCATCATTGGTGATTGTTGGTGCGCCCCAAGATTTCTCGAGCACAACGTTTCGGCCGCGGGGGCCCAAGGTGACCTTGACGGCGTCAGCGAGGCTGTTCAAGCCTCGCTCGAGGCCGCGGCGGGCCTCTTCGTCGAATGCAATGGTCTTAGCCATATCGGCACATGTCCTTCCTGGACGTGAGTAGATTCGGACGGTATTAGCGTCTGGGTCCCTGATACCAGCAACCCGTGCAAACGCGGCAGCGTTCGTGCGGGCCACGTCAGGGACGGACCTTGTCAGATGCCCGCGACGGACGGCCCACGCCCGGGTGTCACCCCAGGCGCCAAAAGGGCCTCACCTGATGGGTTCGTCTTAGCAGTCTCAACGCGAGAGTGCTAAGACAATTTTTAGCACTCTGTGGCCGAGAGTGCAAGAAAGGCCGCTGTTCCCGACCTACTCGTATTCGGGTCCGACGACCACCACAATGGTCGCCCAGCTCTCATCCTGAGAGACCGTCTCGATACCGAGTTCTCCGGCAACAGCTTCAGCCAGTTCCTGCTGATCCTGGCTAGGGTAAATCACGAGTGGGGTATTGGGAGTTCCCCAGTTGCCGAAGTCCCAGTCGATGGACTGCTGGACATCGAGCCCAAGTTCTTCAAGTTCTGAGCTGAGCTGCCCGGCCGATCCGTCGGGAGCACCAGCGTTGACTGCCCGGACCGGGAACTCATCGCTGAGACCACCGGCAGGCTGGTCCTCTCCGTTTTCACCATTCTCGCCGTTTTCTCCGCCTTCGCCGTTTTCGCCGTCTTCGGCGTCGCCGTCGCCATCTTCGCCACCGTTCTCACCATCGGCCTCGGCGTCGGCGTCATCCTCGGCTTGCTGCTCATCGGCAGTTGGGGCGGCGTCGTCATCGTCACCATCCCTGGTCACGAACCAGCCGACAGCCACGATCACGACCACCGCGACGACCAGAAGACCGATCCACTTCATCATGCCCGAGGACCCAGCAGCAGCTACGGGGGGTGCGCCGGGGGCGCGATGCTTACCAACTTCGTCCGGCCGGTAGGGCTGAACCTCGTCGAACTCGTCATGGGGGAACTGGCTCATGCCCCCATACTACGGGCGAGGCACCCGCGCCAGCGGAATATCCGCACACTGCCAACACCAGTGCGTCGTCTACCCTGGGGTTGTGTGAGTGTCTTTGAGAACTTAGTTGATCCGCTAGACCCCGGCTGGGAACGCGCCCTGGCCCCGGCAGAACCGCAGTTCGCTGCTGTTGCCGAGAAGCTGAAGCGGCGCCGCGCCCAGGGTGAGCAGATCCTGCCTGCACCTGAGAACGTGCTGCGGGCTTTCCGCCAGCCGTTCGATGAGGTCAAAGTGCTGGTGATCGGCCAAGACCCCTACCCCACGCCTGGGCACCCGATTGGGATGTCTTTCGCGGTCGCAGCAGATGTCCGACCCCTTCCCAGATCTCTGGGCAATATCTTCAAGGAGCTCCAGAGTGATCTGGGGATTGCACCCAGCCTTCACGGTGACCTCACCCACTGGGCACAGCAGGGCGTGCTGATGCTGAACCGGGTGCTCACTGTGCAGGCGGGTGAACCGGCTTCCCACCGGGGAATCGGCTGGGAGGCCGTGACAGAGACCGCGGTGCGCGCCCTCGCTGAGTCCGGGAAGCCTTTGGTCTCGATTCTCTGGGGAGTACAGGCGCGGCAGCTGCAGCCGATCCTCAATGCTGGTTCGCACACCGAGGTCATCGTCTCACCACATCCATCGCCGCTGTCTGCATCGCGCGGCTTCTTCGGCTCCCGGCCCTTCAGCCGAACCAATGAAGCGCTCCAGCGGCTTGGGGCAGACCCGATCGACTGGACATTGCCACCGGCTGGGTGACTGTCCTAGCACAGGTGAGCTAGCGGCGACGCGCGTTGGACCGCTCATTGGACTGCAGGCTGGAGGTGAAGCGCCGCATCACGACATCGCCCAGCACGATTCCTGCGGCGATGGCCATAATGATGATCAGCGCGTTGAACAGCTCAAACAGACCACCCATCATGGACCCCGCCGTGTTCTCAATGGCGATCTGGTACATCCCGCGGAAGACCATCAGCCCTGGGAGCATGAACATCATGGCCGGCACCGCCACCACCAGTTGAGGTGCCCCAAGCCTGAGCGCGACCACTCGGCCCAAGGCTCCCACCAGAAAGCCTCCGATCACCGGTGTGAAGCGGTCTCCGAGGCCGACCAGCTCGCCCATGTAGAGCGCGCAGAAACCCAAGGCAGCCACAGCGCCCGTGGGCAGGATGAGCCCTGGCCGAGTCTGTTCCACAATCGCGGCGGCGCAGCCGGCGAAGAACACCAAGATGATGAGCACAGGAGCCGGGTAGATGCGCGTCAGGCCCTGTGCCAATTCGGTCTGCACGATCCCCAACAAATCTGCACCGACAACTGCCGCCATAATGCCGGCAGTCATACCTGCGAAGGCGATCAGAGTCGAGACCAGCCGACCAGCCGCCGTCATGGGGAAACCGTTGATGGCATCCTGGATGGCGCCGACGATCCGCACACTAGGGAGCAGGATCATCAGGCCCCCCGCTGTGACCATCGACGGGGTGATATCGGCATCGAGCGCGAAGGCGGTCATCGCGAATGCCGAGGCCGCGAAGCCTCCAGCGGCGAGCGCGAAAAATTCCGGAATTCGCCAGGTCGTCAGCGTTTTGGTCGTCCACATCACCAGCAAGGTCGCAGCGAACCCTGCAGTGGCATCAAGAATTGGCGCCCCCAGGTAGCTGGCGAACAGGCTGGCGAATAAAGCTCCGCACACCGTCACCATCCACCGCGGGTACGGTTTGGGCTGGCGAGTGATGTCCTTCAACTCAGCCTCCGCCTCAGAACGGGTCAACCTCCCGGAGGTGACATCGGCGACAAGCTGGTGCACTGCAGCGAGTGCCTGAAAGTTCTGCGACCAGGAACGGACCACTCGCACGCGTGAGTATGGGATCTTCGCTTCAGGCGCCCAGTTGAGGCTGATGGACTGGTTGGTGATGTCCACGTCAGTGTTTTTCATACCGAACGCCGCGGTGACAGCGATGATGGAGGTCTCCACCTCAAGCGCACCGGCACCGTAGCGGAACAATGCTTCGCCGAGGTCGAGGACGAAGCTCATAGTTTCCAGCTCATCGAGACCCTCATGGAGCTCACCCTGAACGGTGTGCTGGAACGGAGTGCCCTGCAGGCGGTCGATGATGGACTGCTCGCCGGTCATGGGGCGTTCAGTCTGCATGATTTTGTTGAAGACGTACTGCGGGTTGACACGCCGGTCAAAGACTGTGCGATTCAGGAGCGTGGAGGTCTTGCTGCCGGGCTTGATCTTGGGCCGCAGCCATGACGGCCGCAGCACTGACCGGCGCCGCATGGGTTCGGTGCCGGGGACCTGAGGGATCGGTGATGACGGGCCGGTGATCGGCAGCGCGATGGGACCTGTCGGAGCCGTAGGCCGGTCCATGGTCGGTGGCCCATGCCGGACAACAGGAACTGCAGAGGTTGCTGTGGGCGGTTCTCTGGTGTCAGCGAGTGAAAAGTCATCCGAGTATGCGTGACGGGTGGATTCGGCTTCCTCTGCGGCTGCCTCTTGCTCGGCGCGGGCGGCGGCTTCGGTGTCGTATTCCTCCCATTCGAGGTATGTCTCTTCACCAGCGGCAGCCCATGAAGCGGCAATCGACCCGGTGAGGTTTTTCATGAACCCTTCGTCCTGTTCCTCTGACTCAGTCTCAGAGGGGCGGACAACGGGGATCATGCTGGTGTCCGTGGGAGGTTCAGAAATGACAGGGTCAATGGGGGCAGTGCGGTGGACCTCGGCGTCATCGTGATCCCGCTGTGCGGAATCTTGTGCACGCATTCCTCGCTCCGGCATTCGACCTCCCGCGGACAAGACAATCACGAATAGACCCGCCAATGCGGGCTTCGCACACTAATGAAGAACATACATACAGTCTGAGAGTCAGGCTGCAGAGGGCAGAATGCCCCGTTTGTGGATCTGAATGGACTCGAACCATCGACCTCACGCGTGTGAAGCGTGCGCTCTAACCAACTGAGCTACAGATCCGGAAACCTCAGAATCTTAGCACCCGGAGGGTGCCTGACCCAACTTAGTCGATGGCGTCAGCGATCGGGGTTTCCCCGTCAAAGAAATTCACGGTCTGCCGGCGCGCAGCCGGCGCAGTCAGTACGTAGGTGATGACCTCCGCGACGTTCTCCCGTGAGGTCCTGCTGGCTTCGGGGCCGCCCTGTGCGGTGGCTTCAGCGGCACCGTCGGCGTCGACAGTGGTGATTTTTCCGCTGGCTGGCTCATTGGTGAGTCCGCCGGGTCCCAGGATGCTGTAGTCCAGGTCCGTTTCACGCAGGTGGTTGTCGGCATGATGCTTGGCCGCCGCGTAGGGGTAGAAGGAGTTCTCCGGATCCAGGTTGTGGATGTCCGCCTCAGACCGGGCGTAGGAGACCATCACGTAGCGGCTCACGCCAGCCTGAGCTGCCGCATCCATGGTGCGAATTGCAGCGTCTTGGTCCACGGCCTTGGTCCGCGCAGGGTTCCCCCCACCAGCACCAGCGGAGAAGACCACGGCCGAGGCCCCCGCGAATGCTTCAGCAAGCGCATCGGTGTCAGTGTGCTCCACATCCAGCACCACAGGAGAGGCACCCGCGGCGGTGACATCCTCCGCGTGGTCTGGGTTGCGAATCAGAGACTCTACAGAGAGTCCGGCTTCGACAAGCTTAGGGGCAGCAAGCAGGGCGATTTTTCCGTGCCCACCGACAATGACAACTTTTTTCTGATCAGCCATACCCTGCTTAACACCTGAGCATGAGGTCTATTCCTTACCCGACCAGCGTTACCCCTGTTCAGCGGCTCCCAGATCGAGGCCCATCTGCCAGAAGGCCGATTCCATGCGCGTGGCAGTAGCAAAGGTTTCAGCGACTTCCCTGAACCGTGACTCTGGGAGGAAGCGCTCACCCAGGGCGTCGATCTCAGCGATGGCGTCTGCTGCCAGCTGCTGCGACTGCTCGGAGGAATACTCAGCGATCCACTCAGCGTAGGGATGGTCCGGATTGGCCTGTAGCGCGGGCTTGAGCCGGGCACCGATCTCCGCATAGCCCACCACACAGGGAGACAGTGCCACGTGAAGGTCGAGCAGGTCACCCCTCATGCCGGTATCAAGCACGTACCGCGTGTATGCCACGGTGGCGGGATGTTCTGGCGTCGCCTCCATCTGTTCCCGACTGATGCCCCACTCGGCGCAGAGTCTGACGTGCAGTTCTGTTTCCTCAACTGAGGCGTTGAGCCCCCGCAGCCCCTGGGTGATATCCGCGAGGGTGCGCCCCTTATAGGCGGCCAGAGCGTAGGCACGAGCGAACTGTATGAGGAACAGGTAGTCCTGGATGAGGTAGTTCCGGAAAGCCGCCTTCGGCAGAGTTCCGGCTTCCAACTGCTGGAGGAAGCTGTGACCGGTGTAGGTCGACCATTCCGTGCCGGCAGCGGTCTTCAGACGGTTGAACAGCGTCATGCGGTATTCCTTTCCCTACGGCGGTATGAGCCGCGTCAGGTTCATAGGGTCCCGCGCCGTGGTCAGCGCGATCTCAGCTCTTGTGAAAGCTCCCCTCGGACAGTAATGACGCTATCAAAGCACTCATTTGGTGTGACCCTCATCGCAATGGGAGCGCATTTTCCCTTGCCAGAGCACGACGCCGCCACACTCACCTCAATGAAGAACACAATTGCGCAAGTTGGGTGTTGCGTAATCCGCGAAGTGCTGGGTAAGCTAGGGATCACTTGGGTGCGACACAGCGAGAGAGACAACTCGCTGAGAGGGGATCAGCTCGGTGCGGGCTGGTCCCCTCACTCTTCAAGCTGAGGTGTGGACCTGACTCACCAGCCACGGGCAGATCAGCGATCATGGACTCATGGCACGCGATGACCAACTGCCGAAGCCCCGCCGGCGCGGGCGCAAACTCATCATCGGAGCTGCTACCATCCTGGGAGCCGTCTCGATGGTGCTGGTACTGGTGTGGGCCTTTCAGCGCTCCCTGATCTTCTTTCCGGACACCGCAGAGGTGCCACCGGCAGCCGACGTCCTTTCCGGTGGCGAGGACTTGACCCTCAGAACCTCTGACGGACTGGAGCTGGAGGCCTGGTTCGCCCCGCCAGCCCCAGCGTCAGAGGACCGCGACTTCGCCGTGCTGATGGCTCCCGGAAATGGCGGAAACCGCGAATCCAGGGCCGGCTTGGCCCATGCCCTGCAGGATGAAGGCTTCGCCGTGCTTCTGCTGGAGTATCGCGGTTACAGCAAGAACCCTGGCAGTCCCAGTGAGGCGGGACTCATCCGTGATGGCATAGCAGCCACTGATGCTCTCGAGGCCAAGGGGTACCCGTCGGAGCGGACCATCTACTGGGGCGAGTCAATAGGCGGCGGAGTGATCGCCGCACTATTGACCGAACGCCCTCCTGCTGCAGCAGTATTCCGTTCACCCTTCACCGAACTGGCTGATGTGGGCAGCGTGCACTATCCGTGGCTTCCCGTTCGCACGATTCTTCGTGACGAGTTCCCGGTGGCCACCCATGTGAGCCAGAGCCGGGTTCCGATCTCCGTGATCCGGGCCGAACACGACTCGGTGGTGCCGGCGGAGCTCAGTGCGGACGTCGCTGCTGCGGCGCCGCATCTGGTTGAGGAGCGGGTGATCGAGAACGCCGACCACAATGACCCAGTGATGTTCGGTCCGGAGGTCGCCGAAGTGGTGGTCCGTTTGGCTGAGGCAGTCGGCCCCTGAGCGGGACCCTGACTCGCTAGCGCTTGGGCCCTTACTTGGCCGCGATTTTCTGTGCTTCTGACGGGGCTGCGGTGTTCTCTTCAGCGGGGGTGGCACGCAGGGTCATGCCGAGCAGCAGTGTTCCGATACTCAAGACGGCAGCCGAGCGGAATGCTAGGCGGAAGCCGTCCAACGCTGCCTGATCGGGAGCTGCTCCCTGGGCGGCAGACATCGCAGCGCCAATGCCGACCAATGCCACCAAGGCGGCGGTACCAATAGCTGCCGCCAATTGCTGAAGCGTATTGAGCACAGCGGAGCCGTGGGAATACAGCGGCTGCGGCAACGGGTTCATAGCGGTCGTGAAAGCCGGGGTGAACAACAGAGCCAAACCACCGGAGAGCACCAGGTGTAGGGCCAACACCATCCACAGTTCGGTCTCCGGTCGCAGCAGGCTCATACCGAACAGGGCAAGGATCAGGATCGACGCCCCGGGGATCACCAGCGGCTTCGGGCCGACGCGGTCGTAGATTCGGCCGACGAAGGGCGCCATCAGGGCCATCAGCAGGCCTCCGGGCAGCATGAGCAGGCCAGTGGCCAGTGTGTCCAGCCCGCGGACTGACTGGAGGAACAGCGGCAGCAGAATAAGGGCCCCGAAAAGGGCGACCATCATCATCAGCATCATCATCAGACTGCGGGTGAACATGGTGTATTTGAAGGGCTTCAGGCTCAGCAGCGCCGACTCTGTCCGCTGCAGGCGCACCTGCAGCAGGACGAATGCAGCCAAGCAGATGATGCCTACGAGGAGCACTGCAATGGCCACGGGATCCACTCCAGGGCCTTCGGCTGCAGCTTCGACGTCCTCTGTGCCGTGTCCGCCGCCGATCTGGCTAATGCCGTAGACCAGACCACCGAAACCGGGAACCGCCAGCAGCAGCGATGGAACGCTGATGCGCTTACCCACTACACCGGGGTCGGTGTTCAACCTGGGCCGGCCTAGGAACAGTGCGATGAATGCGATCGGCAGGATAGTCAAGAACAGCCACCGCCATTCCGCGAAGTGCAGGATAAAGCCGGACAGCGCAGGGCCGGTTGCCGGGGCCACTGAGATCACGATGGCGATGTTGCCCATCACCACGCCGCGGCGCCGCAGCGGCACCAGGGTCAGCACGGTGGTCATCAGCAGAGGCAACATGATGGCAGTGCCTGCAGCCTGAACAACTCGACCTGCTACCAGGAAGCTGAACCCCGGGGCGGCAGCGCTCAGCGCCGTACCGGAGATGAACAGGATCATGGCCGCAGTGAAGACGCTTCGGAGGCTGAAGCGGCCGATAATGAACCCAGTGGTGGGGATGACCACGGCAAGTGTGAGCATGAAGGCCGTTGTGAGCCACTGGACAGTAGTCTCAGCGACCTGGAATTGCTCCATGAGCGGGGTCAGCGCCACATTCATGATGGTCTCATTGAGAATCATGACGAACGCAGCCACCAAAAGCGCACCGATTGTGAGCTTGTCCGCAGTCGGCATCCGACTGCTGTCTGTCACCAATGGGCTGCTATCAGCAGCGGATTTTTTGGGCGCACCGGCCCCTGACGTGGATTCCACGAAATACTCCTTGAGGCACGGAACGCGCAGTGCCCATCATCAGATCAAGAGTCAGTGGGGAAAAGCCCCACGGAGGAGTGGCCTAGCAGGTACCCACTCCAGGCTCCGAGCCTCCTCCCGGGTTCGAACCGAGGACCTACTGTTTACAAGACAGTTGCTCTACCAGCTGAGCTAAGGAGGCATGGGCTGCAGCCATAGGGCGCAGCGCCGACACAGTAGTCTAACGCCGACTCAGCCATTCTGACCAACTGGCATCATAGGCGCGCCGCGGCGCCGTGCTGTCGTGAATCCACCAGACGCCCTGCACCCCAGCCTGTGAGCCGCTCCAGGGGTCCGCGCCCGACCAGAAGAGTCCACGCCGTGCAGGAGACCAACAAGCCGACCGTCAGTCCTGGATTTTCGACACTGATCTCTTCGATGTAGGTGGCCCACCCGTTGCTGCCTGAGTCTTCGAAGGAGTCGACGAAACCTTTCTCTCCAAAGTCTCCTTCCGGATAGCACGAGATGAAGTCGTCGCTACGTTCGAGACCGCGTAGACGACGCGGAAGAACGTGGGAATGACCGCCACCGAGGCGGCCCACAGTTCCAAAGTGAGCCCGATGAGGAAGATCATCAGGCCGCGGCCGATCAGTCTCAGACGCAGGGGGGGTGAGCTCAGCGCCGGCGGGTATGCGTGAGCGTCCGGTCATCAGCGCTATGGATATGCCAGCCAGGAGCGCAAAGAGGATTGAGGAACGACCTGAGGCGATTTCCGGGCACGTCGTCGGGTCAGCTCATGAAAGAGGCCATCACCGCATGATCGGAGGCCGCGGCAGACTACTCGTCTTCGGCGGCGTCGTCCTCTTCAATATCTTCATCTTCGACGTCTTCCACGTCGTCCTCAACCTCGTCGACCACCTGTTCGCCCGTCTCATCCTGGTACTCCTGGACGGCGGAGAGGATCACCTCGCCGGTGTTCCCAATATCCTCGACCTGATCATCGTCAACAAAGATGGATGGAGTGGCTGTGACACTGTTCGCGCTGGCCATGCCGGTGGTGTAGCTGACGAATGCACGGTAAGTGCCGTCCTCCACACACTCAGAGATATCGACGCCGTAGTCGTTCTCGGCGCGAGCGGAGAGCTCCTCATTGGAGTACTCCGCGCCCTGTGCGCGCTCAGCGGTCACTGCACCGAGGAAGGAGAGGTAGTTCTCAGGGTGCTCTTCTGCCATGCAGGCGAACGCGTTTGCGGCGCGCGCTGAGTACGCCATGGGCTGGAACTGTACTGAGCGGTACTCCAGGGTGATCGCACCTGCGTCAACCCACTCAGTGAGCATCTGGTGGTACGCAGCTTCGAAACTGCCGCAGCCCGGGCAGGCGGCATCGGTGTAGATCACTACATGTGGCGGCTCGCCCTCTTCACGAGGCTCGACGCCGACTGGCAAATCCCCTGGCGACTCGGCAGCTGGGACATCTCCTAGATTCTCCGAGTCGACAGTGCCGATATCCTCACCCTCAACAAGCTCAGAGGACGAGGTCAGGACGAAACCACCCTGTTCATTGGCTGCGGCGGGCGCCGGCCCCTCGGTGTAGCTTTCATTGTCACCCCGGTTGACCACCCAGAGGGTCAAGCCCACTATGACAGCGACGGCCACGACCACGACACCGAGACGCAGCAGTAGGGACTGCATTTTCTGCTTGCGTTCCTGCTCCTGCTGAAGTTTGCGGGCTTGCTCGCGCGCACTAGCGCCATTTCTTGCCATAGGGGGACTCCGTTGAGACGCGGTCTAAAGACGTAAGGACAATAGGTTCCAGGATACCGCGTGTGTCGAACCGGCCGGGGTAGGCTAAAACAAAGAACCGATAAGGGACGGATGCGCGATGACAGAGACTCCCGAGAAGGACGATCACCGGACCGGATACGACTTTGTGGTGGTCGCCAACCGCCTAGCCGTCAACCGGGTCACCTCCAGTGATGGCTCCACAGGCTGGCAACGTTCACCCGGTGGCCTAGTGACCGCTCTGGCACCGATCATGTCCAGCTCAGGCGGCGCCTGGGTCGGCTGGCACGGAGCGGCCGATGAAACCCTGGAGCCGTTCGACCACGACAGCATGCACCTTCACCCGGTGCCGCTGAGCGAGCAGGAGGTCGAGGACTTCTACGAGGGCTTCTCCAACGGCACGCTGTGGCCGCTGTACCACGATGTGATCGCCCGCCCCCTGTTTCACCGCCACTGGTGGGATGCCTATAAGCGCGTCAACCAGCGGTTCGCCGAGGCTGCCGCAGTTGTCGCCGCTGAGAATGCCACCGTCTGGGTGCAGGACTACCAACTGCAGTTGGTGCCGCAGATGCTCCGGGACATCCGCCCGGATGTGAAGATCGGCTTCTTCAACCACATACCGTTCCCGCCGCCGGGACTTTTTGCGCAACTGCCCTGGCGCCATTCGGTGATGAAAGGCCTGCTCGGAGCGGACCTGATCGGTTTTCAGCGCGAGTCCGACGCCAAAAACTTTCAGCGCGCTGTCCGCGCAAGGTTGGGCTTCTACATCAAATCGGACCGGGTCTATGTCCCATTGGATGCCGACGCTGCCGCACCCCTGGAAGGCTTCACCGCAGATCCTGCCCGCGGGACCGCCCCCCGGCAGCTGTCAGCTCCGGCGGAGGGAACCTACCGGGGCTCCGAGGCCACAGCCTTCCCCATCTCGATCGACACCGACCGGATCGTGGAGCTCTCCAACGACCCCAAGATCATTGCCCGGGCTGCGCAGATTCGCGCCGAGCTCGGCAACCCAGAGACTATCTTCCTCGGCGTGGACCGGTTGGACTACACCAAGGGCATCCGCCACCGTATGAAGGCCTATGAGGAGCTCCTGCAACAGGGCAAGCTTCAGGTCGGCACGCACACCATGGTGCAGATTGCCTCACCTTCCCGTGAGGGTGTGGAGTCTTACCAGCGGCTGCGTGATGAGATTGAGCTGGCAGTGGGCCGGATCAATGGCGAGTTCGACACCATGGGTCACACCGCCATCCGATATCTGCACCACTCCTACCCCATTGAGGAGATGGTGGCGCTCTACCTGGCAGCTGACGTCATGCTCGTCACCGCATTGCGGGACGGTATGAACCTCGTCGCCAAAGAGTATGTGGCAGCGCGCAAGGACGGCTCCGGGGTCCTGGTGCTGAGCGAATTCACCGGTGCCGCCGACCAACTGCGGCAGGCGCTGCTGATCAATCCCCATGACATCGACGAGCTCAAAGCTGCCATTGTTCAGGCCGCCGTATTGGACCGGGAGGATGTGCGCAAGCGCATGCGCTCCCTGCGCCGCCAGGTGGTCAGCCACAATGTGCAGCGGTGGGCTGAAGAGTTCATGCACCGCCTCCACCAGCTGTAGAACCACCTCAGCTGACCGCTCAGTGGCTGATTCTGCCGCTGAATTCTAAAATCTTGATCCGTTGTAGCGGTGAATTGGGCCACTAGACCGGGAACGACGACGTGAATGGAGACTGACATGCCCCTTGCCCCTGATCTGGATGCCGCGCTCAGGGAGTTCTCTGGCCGGGATTCTCTGCTGGTGTGCCTGGACTTCGACGGCTGTGTAGCAGAGCTGGTGGCGGATGCTGATTCGGCGCGCCCCATTCCGGCCAACGCTCAGGCCATAAATCGGCTGGCTGAGCTGCGTGGAGTGACACTTGCCTACGTCTCCGGGCGGCCCCTTGATACGCTGCGCAGCCTTGCCGAACCACCCACGGATGCTCTGCTCTTCGGCTCCCACGGCGCGGAGCGGTGGCTGGGTCCTGATTCACCAGGGCTGGAGCTCAACAACGACCAGGCTGCAGGACGCCGGGAGGTGCTGCGCTCCCTTGAAGCGGTCGCAGCTGAGCATGACGGGGCTTGGGTGGAGCATAAGCCAGCCGGTGGAGCCATTCATGTGCGCCACATTCCAGACCTGGCATACGGAGAAGAAGTGCTGGATGAAGCGCGCAGTGCACTCGCCATGGTCGACCAGGCACATGTCAAAGAGGGCAAGCAGATCGTCGAAGCCGTCGTAGTCCAGTCCTCCAAAGGCGAAGCGATTGAGGAACTGCGTGAGCTGAGCTCACCAGAGGCGGTGTTTTTTGCGGGCGATGATGTCACCGACGAACATGGTTTTGCGGTTCTTCGCGCCGGCGATGTGGGCGTCAAAGTCGGACCGGGCGAGACCAAGGCGGGCTTTCGCATCAGTGAACCCAGTGCCTTGGCTGAGGTGCTGAACCGCATCGCTGAGCTGAGAGAACAGGCTGCCTAGTTGCGGCCGAGGGTGAGACTCTCCACACCCTGAGGACTTGCACCTAGACTTTGAGCTATGAATCCCGTCTCCGGCCTGAGCCTTACGGCTTCAGGCACTATCCCTCAAGAACTGCTGGACCTCCCGTGGCACCTTCCACTGGCCAAGTGGCCGGCCGATGTCTTGGCAGCACTGCCGCGGGGCATTTCCCGGCATATAGTCCGCTTCGCCTATCTCGGCGGTTCGGTCATCGCCATCAAGGAGACCTCGGAGCGCGCAGCTCGGCATGAGTACCGCATGCTGCGCCAGTTGGGCCGGCTGGGAGCGCCCTGCGTGAAGCCCGTGGCAGAGGTGACAGGACGTGCCGATGAGCAGGGGGAGCCGCTGTCCCCCGCACTGGTGACTCGGCACCTGCGCTTCTCTCTGCCCTACCGGGCGGTGTTCAACCAGATGATGCGCAAAGACACCCTGCAACGGCTCATCGACGCGCAGGCGCTACTGATGGTTGAACTGCATCTTCTGGGTTTCTACTGGGGGGATGTCTCATTGTCCAACACCCTGTTCCGTCGAGATGCCGGTAACTTCAAGGCTTATCTAGTGGACGCTGAAACTGGTGAGCTCCATCCGAAACTTTCAGCCGGGCAGCGTGAATACGATCTGGAGATTGCCCAGATCAACATCGCAGGTGAGCTGATGGACCTTATGGAGGGCGGGTTTGTTGACGAAGATGTCGACGCCATTGCCACCAGTATTCAGTTCATCGACTCCTACCGAGGCCTGTGGCAGGAACTTACTGGAGACACAGCGTTCAACCCCGACCAGCAGTGGCTCATGGAGGAACGCATCCGGCGGCTCAACGAGCTTGGGTTCGACGTCGAGGAGTATGACATTCGTTCTGCTCGGGACGACGGCCACCTGTTGCTTCGGCCAAAAGTGGTGGACCCGGGGCATCATCAACGCCGACTCATGGGGCTGACAGGTTTGGATGTCCAGGAAAACCAGGCACGCAGGCTCCTTGGCGCGATCGATGCGTATCGAGCGGCTACAGATCCTCACGGAGATGAAGCCGTTGCTGCACATATGTGGACCCAGAACGTGTTCCAGCCGATGATCGGCAAGATCCCACGGGACTTGCGGAACAAGCTGGAGCCTGCAGAGATCATGCACCAGCTGTTGGACTACCGCTGGCAACTCTCCGAACGTGAAGGCCGGGACGTTCCCTTGGAGGAAGCGCTTCCCACCTTTATTGACGAAGAGCTGCGTGGATACCGTGATGAAGCGGTCCTGATGGTGAACCCTCCCACTGATGTGATGAAGCAGATGGAACTGGGCGGCAGTCCATCAGCTACCGAAGACGACGACGATTCAGCTCATGACGAGGACGCCTCCGCCTGGTACTCGTAACATCGGCGGCTTCTCACCTCCGTGTCGGCAGATGAACCCCGGCGAGCATGCAGCGGACCGAGCCCCCAGAAGCTTCGATGGTTGAGACATCTGCGGTCAGGATGCGGGATGTTCGCCTGATGGCCTCAATTTGGGCAGGCCGCAATGCACCGTAGGCGGTGGTGGACATCACCAGAACTGGCCCTGCGTGTCCGGTCAGCTGAAGGACGTTGCCCGCAAAATGCCTGACCTGTGTTTCGGTGAGCTCGATGACCGCGTCGCTTGAGGCGCGCAGCAGGGTGAGCACCCGATCACGGTCTTCCCCGTCAGGGATCAGCCCGCTGCCAATCACAGAGACCGTTTCGCCTACGCTCATCATCACATTGGTGTGGTAGATCGGCGTACCGGACGAGTCCACCGCGTCGAACAGGACTGGTTGAAGCCCAAGGACAGCGCAGTAGCATTGAAAGAGTCCTGGCGTCAGACGGTGCGAGCGGCAACCGTAGGCCAGCTTGTTCCTGTGATCGATGACCACCGACCCGGTACCTTCGAGAAATTCTCCTTGGTTCTCAGCCTCGCTGAGATCCAAGACATCGCTGATCTCGAAAAGGAGACCCAGCAGCTCCACGACGTCGGGCCTGCGTTCGTATCTGCGGTTGGGCGCGAACATCGGGCATAGGACCACGCGACCGTCCGGGTGGGTAGTAAACCAATTGTTCGGAAAGACACTGTCTGGGCTGAGTCCTGCCTCATCCTCCACCAGCGAAACTCCGATACCTTCAGCGGTCAGCGCTTCAGCCAATTGCGTGCTTTCCGCATATGCCCGCCGCGCAGCCTGGGCTCCAGTCAGGCCGAGTCCGCGTTGAAAAGCGTTGTCGGCTGCAGTATCCGGGTTGACCGAGAAGTGGTGAGGCCGCACCATCACCACATGAGAAGGCGCTTGCAAGGGAGCCACACTGGGGTTGGCCAGCAGTTGAGGGCTCATGACTAGCCCACCGGCTTCATGGAATTGACCAGCGAGAACAGATCCTTCGGGTCTTCAGGATCAGCGACGAGGTCAATATGGCTCTGCAGGTCCGTACCAGCAGTGGCATCGCGAAGACAGCGCAGCGCTGAGAAGTCAGCAATGGCAAACCCAACTGAGTCGAAGATGGTGACCTCGTCCGGAGAGAGCCGTCCTTCCTCAGTGCCAGTCAGGACTTGCCAAAACTCTTTGACCGGGAAATCCGGTGCCATTTGCTGGATTTCTCCCTCGATCCGGGTCTGCTCGGGGTACTCCACGAACACACTTCCGCGCGTCAGGATCTCAGGATCGAGCTCCGTCTTGCCCGGGCAGTCCCCGCCTACAGCGTTGATATGAATCCCGTTCTGCACCTGGTCATTTCGGAGGATCGTGTTGCGGGCTTTATCTGCTGTGCAGGTCGTCACCACATCAGCGCCCACAAGCGCTTCATCGATCGAGTCGGCGGCAAAGATGTTGAAGCCAAGAGGCTGAAGATTCCGGCGCAGCTTCTCAACAGCAGCGTAATCCACATCGAAGACCCGCAAATGATCAATCCCCATCACCGCACGGAAGGCTAGGGCTTGGAACTCTGCTTGAGATCCCGCTCCAATCATCGCCATCACAGCCGAATCAGGGCGTGCGAGTCGACGAGCAACCATCGCTGAGGTTGCCGCCGTTCGCAGCGCGGTAAGAAGAGTCATCTCTGCCAAGAAAGTGGGATAGCCGTTGTCGACCTCGGCGAGCATGCCGAATGCGGTGACAGTTTGGAAACCTCGAGCTGGGTTTGAGGGGTGCCCATTGACGTACTTAAAGGCGTACTCCTGATTATCCGAGGTCGGCATCAGTTCGATCACCCCGAAAGGCGTGTGACTGGCTACCCGCGGAATCTTGTCAAACGCCTCCCACCGGGAGAAGTCAGCCTCAAGGTACTTCACCATAGTGGTCATAATGTGTTCCACACCGTCACTGTGAATCCACCGGGTCATGTTCTTGACGTCCACGAACTGGGTCATTGCAGGCTCCATCCTTGGCGATTTGGGGTATACAACCAGCGTAAGGATTTCGATGTGCAAAGGTAATGCCCAAAACGAGCAATTTTTGAGAATACGGTAGCCAGAGTGTCACAACTGATTTAGCATCATGACATGAAGAGGCTCACAGACCTGGATCGGGCACTGATTTCTGAGTTACGGCGCGATGGGCGAGCACCAGTGTCGACTCTTGCGGATCGTCTCGGTGTTTCACGCGCCACTGTCACCAAGAGAATCGACCGGCTCACCGCCGAGGGGGTCATTGTCGGGTTCAGTGTGCGCATACGGGACCCCCGGGAGATCTCCGAAATACGAGCCATCAGTCTTATCGAGCTCTTCGGCCGGGCAACGAGCCAAGTGATTGCCGAGCTGCGCGGCTACCCCGAGATCACTGCACTGCACACCACCAACGGGGCGTGGGACATGGTGGCCGAAATTTCCTGTCAGGACCTCCAGGAGTTCGACGCCCTGTTAAGCCGATTGCGCGGGGTGAAGGGCATCATGAATTCTGAGACGAGTCTGCTGCTGAGTTCTGTTGTCAGGTGAAGCCAGCAGGCGGCGTCGTTATCAGGTCACTGGCGGGCGAGCTTGCGGCCGATCTCTGTGGCAGTTCTATTCATCAACGGCACCGCGTGCCTGACGAAGGCATCGTCCATCCGCGCGGTCGGGCCCGAGACTGAAAGGCCCATGCGAGTTGGACCGTGTGGAATAGAGACGGCGAGACAGCGGACGCCGAGCTCCTGCTCCTCATCATCAAGTGCGTACCTCTGCCGTGAGATGGTCGGCAGCTGGTCGACTAGCGCCTGGGGCTTGGTGAGCGTCTTGGACGTCATGGATGGCATACCTGTGGAGGCCAGCACTTCCCGCACCCGCTGCTCATCCATGGTCGCGAGCATCGCTTTGCCCACTCCGGTTGAATGCATGTACGCCCTGCGCCCCACTTCGGTGAACATTCGCATCGAATGCGGCGAGGGCACTTGCGCAATGTAGACCACCATCTCGGATTCCATGGCCGCCATGTTCACACTTTCACCGAGTTCGGAGACCAATGACTGCATCTGCGGGATCGCCAATCCACCTAACTGACGTGTTGCACTTTCACCGAGTGGGACGAGGTTGGCACCCAGGGCGTATCTCTTGTCTGGAAGCTGGTGGACCACCCCCAACGCCATCAAAGTGTGCAGAAGACGGTGCACTGTGGGCCCAGCCAGCCCGGAGGCCTCCTTGAGTTGGCCGGCTGTGGCGCTGCCGTCGAACTGAACGAGGTCATCGAGCAGCCCGAAAGCACGCTCAATCACTTGGACCCGCTGAGGCTGCCGGGAAGGCCCTAAGTCCGTATCGCGGACTGCATCTTTCATAGTGTGGATTCTATGGCATAGAAATAGGGGTAGTGGAACCGATGTCACTTTGACCCCTAAGGAGCAACCATGGCTATCACCGTCAACTCCCCCTACGAGGTCGATGGCACCGACCTCATCGTCACCGAGGAGGCTCTTCAGTTCGTGGAGGAGCTGCATGCCAGGTTCGCCACCACTCGAGCAGACCTGCTGAAAAAGCGCGCGGTCGCGCAAGAAGAGGCTGCCCAGACTGGCACCATGGACTTTCCCGCCGAGACTGCTCAGGTGCGCAGTGGCGATTGGGTGGTCGCTGAGCAGCCGGAGAGCCTCGCGGATCGCCGTGTAGAGATCACTGGGCCACCGGTCCCTGCGAAGATGGCGATCAATGCATTGAACTCTGGCGCTAAGGTGTGGTTGGCCTGTTTGGAGGATGCTCTTTCACCTTCCTGGCGAAATCTCATCGACGGCCAGAAGAACCTCTACGAGGCTGCACGTGGAACACTCGCGTTCACCTCGGCAGAAGGCAAAGAATATTCATTGCGAGAGGATGTGCCACTGCCAGTGGTTGTCGTTCGCCCCCGCGGCTGGCACCTGCCGGAGAAGAATATTGCCGTTGACGGCGAGCGAGCCATCGGCGCACTCGTTGATTTTGGGCTTCACTTCTTCCATAACGCCAAAGTGCTGAGTGAGAAGGGGACAGGGCCCTTCTACTATCTTCCGAAGCTGGAGCATTACTTGGAGGCACGGCTCTGGAATGACATCTTTACCTTTGCCGAGGAGCGGCTGGGCATAGCCCACGGAACGGTCCGGGCGACGGTGCTGATTGAGACGATCCCAGCCGCGTTCCAAATGGACGAGATCCTGTACGAACTGCGTGATCACGCTTCTGGTCTGAATGCGGGCCGCTGGGACTACCTCTTCAGCATCATCAAGTACTTCCGCGCGTCAGGGTCTGACTTTGTTCTGCCTGACCGCGCGCAGGTGTCCATGACCCAACCCTTCATGCGCAGCTACACCGAACTTCTGGTCAAGACCTGTCACCGCCGCGGCGCCTTCGCCATGGGTGGGATGGCCGCCTTTATCCCGAATCGGAGGGAACCCGAGGTGACGGCCCGTGCCATAGAAAAGGTCCGGGATGATAAGTCCCGTGAGGCTCAGGATGGGTTTGACGGATCCTGGGTCGCTCACCCCGATCTTGTTGAGCTGTGCTCTGAAGAGTTCAGCAAGGAGCTCGGCGACAAAGCGAACCAGATTGATCGACAGCGCGATGACGTTGATGTCTCCGCTGAGGATCTTCTCAATATTGGCGCTGCCCAGGGCGATGTCACCGAACATGGCGTCCGAATGAACCTGTATGTGGCCGTGTACTACACCGCGGTGTGGCTCTCTGGGAATGGTGCTGTGGCAATTCACAACCTGATGGAGGACGCCGCAACGGCCGAAATTTCACGATCGCAGGTGTGGCAGCAGATTCACAATGGGACCGTCACCGCCGATACTGAGGTGCCCATTACCACTGAGCTGGTGGAGAAGCTGCTGGGCGAAGAGGTGGATCGGCTGCGCGAGGAGATTAATGACCCGGAGGCGTTCGGCAAGTATTTTGAGCCGGCGGCTGACATCGTCAAGGAGCTGGTGCTGACCACGGACTCCTACGAGGATTACCTGACTACTCCGGCCTACGAAATTCTGCGTTGATGCAGGCCTTATAGGCCTTCGTCTGTGAAGAGGCGCTCGTCAGGGTCGGTGAGCGCCTCTTCCAGCAGTGCACGATTGCTTTTCAATGCCTGGAGGTCTTTCTTCACCACTTGATCGCGCGTCCTGGCAACCGCCTCAGCGACGAGGTTGATCTGGGCCTTAAATTCATCCGCGTGCCTTGGCTTCGCTGAATCTGGGAGCTCCAGAAACAGGTCGAGAGTCCGGGGGAGATGGCGCGAGATGGTGTGGAATACCGCATCTTGCTGCTCTGGAACACGTTCCAGTGTCTCCCACCGACTGACGATCTCTTGGAGGCCCACTACTGTCATCCTCAGCTGGCCGTGGCAGGAGGGCGGAAGCTGCTGGGACTTCGTACGCACCGTCGTTTCGATCTCACGGAGCCTTTGTCTGAGAGATTCCTGTTGGGTGGTCAGCTCTTCCGTTTTTCGCTGGAGACTGAGCTCCCTGCCGAACAGCATGCCGTAGGTGCCTCCCGCGGCGGCACCACCCACCACTGCTCCTGCCGCGAGAGCCCATGGGTTGGGCAGCATCAGGAGGAGAAGCACCGCGAAACCGATGATGAATGCGAGCGCAGAGGCGGTGTACTTCAGGTTCTTCTGCTGGCGCCTATGCTCGGGCGTGGGGCCTTCAAGAGTCACCCCATAAGCTTATCCCTGAAACGTGGGCACCAGCTTGGCGCCCACCACAGAGGAGGCAACAGAGACGATGAATACGAAAACTGCGGGCCAGATCGCCCGGCGGATCTTTTTGTGGGCGATGATCGTCTCGTTCTGTTTGGCAGCAGGCGCTGGCATTTTGGTGCTGTTGGGGCTCAGCTTCGATGAAACTGTCAACGACGGTCGAAAACTGGACACTTATCGACGTTTGAAAACTGAACACTTTTGGTTGGTTAC
>NZ_VAVZ01000110.1 GCF_005771525.1 Nesterenkonia salmonea
AGAGATTGCGCGGTTTGGGGCTTATCGCCATTGGTATTGCTTGACAGGCCGTGAATCCCACCGGAATCGTGGCCAGGTTTCTTTGAGTAGGCGCTTGAGCACGATGATGGTGTTGGCCAGCTGGATCCAGGCCTGCTGGACAGGGGCCGAGCGGTCGAGGACAACCTGTAGCAGTCCGAAGCCGCGGGTGTGCCAGGAATTGACCCGTTCAACCTTCCACCGGCGGGTGTGGTTGATCTTGATGAACTCACCCTTCGGTGAGATCCGGTGCTCACACCCCAACCGGTCCAGGGTGTCTCTGGTCTTCTTCGAGTCGTAGCCGGCATCCAGATCAACCCTGATCCTCTCCGGCAGGTGGAATCCGAACCGTGAGAGGCACTCCAATGATGACTCCAGCAGCCGGGAGTCATGCCGATTCGCACCAGCGATCACGACTCCGACCGGCAGTCCGTGGCCCTCAGTGAGCACCGAGCGTTTCTGCCCAGACTTTCCCCGGTCAGTGGGATTGGGCCCGGTGTTGTCCCCGCCGCAGGGCGCTTTGACACAGCATCCATCCACAGACAGGTGCTCCAGGTCCAGGCCGATCAGCCAGTCGAAGGCCTCCAGCACATGCTGTTCCAGGGCGGTGAAGACCCCGCCGGTGATCCACTCATCCCGGCGGGCACGCAGTGTGGTGGCTGAGACTCTGTGGTCAGCGTGTTTGGTGTAGGACCCGCCCAACACCAGGCGGGCCACCAGCTTCTCGAAGACGATCCGAGCTGGCACACGGGGTCGGTGACACCCCAACGGGTGATTGTCCTGTACTGGGGGTATAAGCGCTTCGAACTGGTCCCAGAGCGGTTCGATGAGTGAAGATGGAAGTGCTGGCACGGGGAAGAGGCCTTCCTTCTCGATTGTGTGGTTCGCACTTCCAATCGAATCGAAGACTTCCCCGTGTCAGCCTGCAGCGACACACCCGAGCGCGGGAACCAACGACACCCCGCCTACCCGCGCAACCTCT
>NZ_VAVZ01000111.1 GCF_005771525.1 Nesterenkonia salmonea
CTGGTCCGGCTACATCGCTCAACGCGCCGAATAAAACCTGCCCTCAATAACGCACGTCCACCGACAGGCGCTGTGCCGCGCGGGCGTGGTTGTGCGGTGATTCTGCCAGCTGGACGCCGTAGCGTAGAGGGATGGAGGTCTCGCCCCAACGCTGGAACCACAACATCCACTATCACCGGCTGATTCTCGACGCGGTGCCCGCCGGTGCTCGGTGTGCTCTCGATGTGGGGTGCGGAAACGGCCTGCTCTCGGTAGAACTGTGACGGTCAGTGCCAGAGGTGACGGGCATCGACCTCGACGAGGCAGTGCTTGACAAGGCACGACAGCACAGTGATGAAGTCACCTGGGTTCGAGGTGACGCGATGACGCACGAGTTCGACCGGACGTTCGATGTCGTCGCCTCGCTGCATCACATGCCCGACTTGGAGGCGGCGCTGTCGCGGCTGGCTGACCTGACCGCACCCGGCGGTGTGCTGGCCGTGGTCGGGGTGGCACGCACGAGCCTCCCCAAGGATGTGCTGGTCCATCTGGCGGGAGCGGTGCAGCATCGGTGGATGGCTCGGAAGTATGAGTTCTGGGAGCACACGGCCCCGACGGTCTGGCCGCCGCACGACCACGTGACCGTGCGGCGAACGGCTGAGCGAGTGCTGCCGGGGGCGCAGTGGAAGCAACTGCTGCTGTGGAGGTATGCGCTGATCTGGCACAAGCCGATTTGAGCCGGGCGAGAGGCCGCGTGTCGGCCCTCGCGTCGCGGGTCGTGGCGGTGCGGGTGGCGCTCGAATGGGCGCAGATCGAGGGTGGCGCTGCGCCACGTGGATGATTCGATGCCCACCTGACCATCGAGAGGCGGTGGTCGTGGTGACGGTGTCGATGCGGGTCATGTCGGCTGGTGATGGGTATAAGAGGTTGCGCGGATAGGGGCGGGGTCTGTGTAACCCGCTGCCGGGCGTGTCGCTGAAAGCCGACAC
>NZ_VAVZ01000112.1 GCF_005771525.1 Nesterenkonia salmonea
CTGCGACGACCAGGCCACAGGGGTCTCTCACCCCCATCCGCACACACAGCGCCTCATGGCGCACACGCACAACGTGGAACGGGTCCATCACGGCGGCGGCCTGGGGCAGCTCCTCTTCGGCGGCAGTTTTGAAGCCGGTGAAGCCGTCCATCGCCACTACTTCGACTTTGTCCCGCCAGGCTTGGTCGCGTTCAGCCAGCCAAGTCTTGAAAACCTGCTTGGAGCGGCCCTCGACCATGTCCAGCAGCCTGGCCGGCCCGGTTCCGGTCCGTAGCGGGGTGAGGTCGATGATCACGGTGACGTACTTGTCCCCACCCCGGGTGTGGCGCCACACGTGCTCATCGACGCCGATCGTGGTCACGTTGTCGAACCGGTGGGGGTCGTTGATCAGCAGCCGCTTGCCCTCAGCCAGCACTGCATCGTTGGCGGTGTTCCACCGCACCCCCAACGATTCGGCGACTCGGGCCACGGTCAGGTGCTGGATCACCAGAGCCTCCAGGGCCCATCGCAGGCCTCGGCGGGAGAGCTTGGCCCGTGGCTGGGCCGCTTGGGTGGTGTCTTGTCGCCATACGTGGGCACATTCGGCACACCGGTAGCGGCGGACCGTGATCTGCAGCGTGGTGGGCCGCCAGCCCAACGGCTCGTGGGCCAGCCGGCGGATCACGGTGCCCCGCGGGGTGCCTGGGGATCCGCAGCGATGGCACCAGTCATCGGGTTCGACCACGCGGCAGGCAAGCATCACACGCCGCGGTTCAAGGCGCTGGCCAGTGGCTTCGAGGCCGAGCTCATCAAGGCGGGCGAAGCTCGTCAGGTCAGGGGTGTTGAAGGTAGCGTCAGGCACGTCGAGGTCTTCCAGATGGGTTGTGTAGGAACTTCCATCATCGGAAGGCCTCGACCCTAATCCGACGACCGACGCGCCCATCCGCCCCCAGTCCGGGGTTACACCCTCAATTGTGAAGAGCC
>NZ_VAVZ01000113.1 GCF_005771525.1 Nesterenkonia salmonea
TCGCCTCGATCGTCGATGAGCACACCCGCGAATGCCTGGGCGGGATCGTGGCCCGCAGCATCACCGGCGCTGACCTCACCACCCACCTCGACGCTATCGCCGCTGACAGAGGGCTGCCGGAAGTCCTGCGATGCGACAACGGCCCGGAACTGATCTGCCAAGCCATGGCCGACTGGGCTGGAGAGGTCACCGGTATCCACTACATCCCACCCGGTGCGCCGTGGCGCAATGGCTACGTGGAGTCCTTCAACAGCAGGATCCGGGATGAGTGCCTGAACATCACCAGCTTCTGGTCCCTGGCCCATGCTCGGGTGATCATCGGTGATTGGAAGAAGGAGTACAACACGGTCAGGCGTCACTCAGCGCTCGGTTACCGCAGCCCGGCTGAGTATGCTGAAATCTGTACCCATTGAAGGAACCGCGGCTCGCATAACGTGTGGACCTACTTCCGGGGGCATTCCACCCGCTCTAAGCGTCGGGTCTGGTTGGGTGTGAGGTTCTCGGCCCCTGATTGCAGCACCCGGCGGATGCGGTAGAGCGGATCGCCCTTGCGGCCGCGATGACCGAGGGTGTCTTGCTGGACCCGGCGGCGGACCTCATCGACTGCGGCCGTGCCGAGTTTCACGACGTGGAAGGCATCGAGGACGGCGGTGGCGTCTTCTAGCTGGTCATCGATAGCGGTCTTATACCCAGCGAACGGGTCCAGTGGGGCGACTTCAATCGCGCACCGGAACTCCTCGCTACGGTCTGCTAACCATCCTGCGTAGGCTTTGCCGGTGCGTCCTGGCACCAGGTCTAGCAGCCTAGCCTGCACCGCGCCGTGTTGGTTTCTGGTGAGGTCGACCATGCCGGTCAGGGCCTTCGGGCCCCGCCGGGCGGGGTTGACGTGATGCCAAATATGTTCGTCGACTCCGAGGGTCTTCACCCCTGTGAAACGCCGCT
>NZ_VAVZ01000114.1 GCF_005771525.1 Nesterenkonia salmonea
TGCTTTGGGCCTCCAGCCAGGTCTTGAACACGGCCTTAGAGCGGCCGGGGACCATGTCCAGCAGCCGGGCAGGTCCGGTGCCGGCGCGGACTGGGGTCAAATCGATGACCACGGTGACGTAGTGGGAACCGTGGCCGGTATGGCGCCAGCAGTGCTCATCGACCCCGATCACCTTCACGCTATCGAACCTGGTCGGGTCCTCGATCAGCAGTTGCCGCCCGGCGGTAAGGACGGCGTCGTTGACGGTATGCCAGGAAGACGCCAGTGCGGCAGCGACCCTAGCAATCGACATCCGGTCTATTACCACTGATTTCAGCGCCCACAGCACCGCGTGCCTACTGAGCTTCGCCCGTGGAGCTGCCGCTGCAGTGGTGTCTTGCCGCCAGACCCTGGCACAATCAGCACACCGGTAGCGGCGCACTCTTACCCACAAGGTGGTCGGGCGCCATCCCAGAGGAAGATGCGCAAGCTTCCGCACCACCGTGCCACGTGGGACTCCTTGTCCGCCGCAGACCCGGCACCACGGATCATCCTCAGCCAGACGGCATTCCAGAATCGCTTGGTCCCGGCGGATCTGCTGACCGGTGACCCTCAGCCCCAGGGCATCGAGCAGGCAGAAGCTATTGAGGTCAGGACAGGTGAAAGTAGGCTTGGGCACGTCGAGGTCTTTCGAGTTGAAGGCGTAGGAACCTCCATCTTCGGAAGGCCTCGACTCCTATCCGTTGATCGCCACGCCCGCCCCGCTCCTCGGACCTGCCCCTACACCCTGAAACGCGACACTCCTATAGATAAATGTCAAGCGTTGGGGGTGAGGGTTCTGCCGGCGAGGGATCGGC
>NZ_VAVZ01000115.1 GCF_005771525.1 Nesterenkonia salmonea
GCATGAGTTCTCTAGTCAGGGCTAGGACCTCCTGGCCGGCCTCGAGCCGCGGGTTCAGGGTGGTGTGGCGGATGACCGCGGCACGGATGTGGAAGTAGCAGCGCTGGATCCGGGTGCGGCGCCACTGCTGGTCCAGCGCGGCGCGTAGCCCGGCGCCACCGTCGGTGACCACCACATCCGGGGCTGGAAAAGCCTTGAACAGGGCTGCCCAGGCGGCTTTGGACTCGCGGTCGCACCACTGCCAGCCGATCACGTGCTCACCATCGTGGGCGATGAGCACGCACCAGCCGTTGAAGTAGGTGCCATCGACAATGACCTGCCGGTGAACCTCCCCGGTGGAATCAGGCTGGGGCACTTCTATGTCCCAGCACCAGGCGGTGGAGAACCGCAGTGAACGTCCGGTGCCGCTGCCGGCTTGCTTCTGGCTGTCCTTGCCCAGCAGCCAAGATAGGAACGCATTCAGCTGGGCTCGACGCGTCACATCGGCGCGGGACTGGGTCGTGGAGGAGCCGCATACTTTGCACCGCCACCGGGTTCGTCCTGCACTGGTCTTGCCGTTCTTGACCAGCTTGGCGCCACATACACCACAAACCGGCTGATTCGAGGGAGGAGTCACCCCACATGCTTTCAAAGCATGTGCAGGACCCTACATCGGCGTCAGATCAAGGATCCGGGGCCAACGTGTACACACATTCTTGCCTATAACCC
>NZ_VAVZ01000116.1 GCF_005771525.1 Nesterenkonia salmonea
GCGGCGTGGAACACGTTCTTCGCTGACCTGGTCGCCCGCGGGCTGACTGGGGTCAAGATGGTCACCAGTGATGCCCACGCCGGGTTGGTGGAGGCCATCGCAGCTAACCTGCCTGGGGCGGTGTGGCAGCGCTGCCGCACCCACTACGCGGCGAACCTGATGAGTGTGTGCCCCAAGAGCATGTGGCCAGCGGTGAAGGCGATGCTCCATAGCGTTTATGATCAGCCCGATGCGGCCAGCGTCGACGCTCAGTTCGAGAGGCTGCTGGACTACGTCGAAGCCAAACTGTCTGCCGTTCATGATCACCTCGACGGCGCCCGGGCCGAGATCCTGGCCTTCACCGCATTCCCCAAGGACGTGTGGACCCAAGTCTGGTCGAACAATCCCAACGAGCGGCTGAACAAGGAGATCCGTCGCCGCACCGATGTAGTCGGGATCTTCCCCAACCGTGAGGCCATCACCCGCCTCATCGGCGCGGTGCTGGCTGAGCAGAACGACGAATGGGCCGAAGGCCGCCGTTACCTCGGCCTCGAAGTCCTCCAGCGATGCCGCCAAGCCCCCGGCCTCGATGCCGGGATCGAGGACCAACACCATGATCTGCCAGCGTTGGAGGCCGCCGCATAACCGACCCCCACACCGGCCCTGGCTGACCAACGAAAGCCTCGAAGAACAACAGGGCCAGCTACACCACTACACGGGACTTGACC
>NZ_VAVZ01000117.1 GCF_005771525.1 Nesterenkonia salmonea
GTGCACGGCACGTGTGACGATGTCGACACACTCAAAGAAGAAATCGCTCAGGTGCTCGCCCCGATGGGCTTACGACTCTCAGAGTCCAAGACCACCGTGGTGCACATGAGCGATGGGTTCGACTTCCTGGGCTTCCATATCCAGTGGAAACGCAAACCAGGAACGAAGAAATGGTACGTCTACACTTTCATCGCAAAGCGATCTATCCGGTCGGTGAAGGCGAAGATTCGTGCCCTGACCCGCAGATCTTCTACGGCCGATCTCAAAGAAACGCTGATCAGGATCAACCAGATCCTGCGCGGCTGGACCAATTATTTCCGGCATGCAGTCGCTATGAGCACTTTCAATCACATCCAGCAGTTCACCTGGTGGAGGATCGTGTCATGGCAGAAGAAGCTGCACCGCTGGGGGTGGGGCCAGGTACGCCGGTGGCTCACCGACCATACTGGCCGGTGGCAACCGATCAGCGCTCAGGGGACCAGACTGTATAACCCCGCCACGATAGGCATTACCCGCTATCGCTACCGGGGCGCAAAAATACAGCCTCCCTGGGTTTGAGGACGGCAACGGGTCGATAACCGTGGAGAGCCCGTTGCGTTGAAAGACGCACGGCGGGTTCGGCGAGCGGCCCGCAGAAACGGACCGGTGGCAACACCAGCACCGCGCTGCGGGCCGACTCTACTT
>NZ_VAVZ01000118.1 GCF_005771525.1 Nesterenkonia salmonea
GGCGCACGGGGTGGAACCCGAACGTGCGTTTCCACGTCGCGGCGGCGTTCTCCTTCTCCGAGTGGGCAATGCTGATGGTCGCATCCACATCGATCACCAACGGACCAGCAGCCTCACCACCAAGGTCAGGGCCAGCGCCAGCATCCCATGCCCTGGCGCGCGCTTCAGCACGCGCTTTCCGGATCGCCGGCAGCCTCTGCTCAGTGACCTTGTCCAAGACTCGCCACGTGGTGGGCATCGAGGCCACCGGCCCGAAGACATCTTGGCGATCAGTCAAAGTCTGGATCCCTGATATATTCGTGGCCCCGTCGGCGACGGCGACCGCCAGATCGGTCAGTACTCGGCCCGGGGCGTGAACCGGCAGGCCCTTATAGGAGCCAAGAAGCGGCTTCGAAAGCCCGGCCACCAGGCCGGTGCGCTCTGCCAGTTCTCGCAGCATGCCAACACCCGCATGCGACACGACCCCCTGCCCATCAGCAGAGACTTTCATACGACTAGTACCAACGATACGCTTCACTTCGAGGGTGCCCTCTCGACTCGGAAAATAGAACCTTCGCAAGTCTTATTCGGGTTATAGGCAGAAATGTGTGTATGGCCCGGGCGTGTCAGGGGCTGCCGGCCCAGCCTTTCCTGG
>NZ_VAVZ01000119.1 GCF_005771525.1 Nesterenkonia salmonea
CCTCGATCCACCGACGCGGCCTCTGAAGTGCTGCTGAAATCCTGAACAGCAGGTGCGTGGAAGGTGGGCAGGTGGTGGTGTCCCGGCCACGCTCCGGTCTGTTCCACTTCGCTGCTTCCGGGGCTCCTTGGTTCCGGTGTGAGTGCCCTGCAAGGGGCTAGATGATCAGGTGTTCTGCGCGGCTGGTGGTCCCAATGCTGCTGCCCAGAGTTTGATGAAGGCTTTCTCCCATTTCCATTTGGTGGGCAGGTGCAGGATCAGTCGGCGGGCGCGGTGAGCGATCCGGGCTGGGATGCTGATGATCCTGGCCTTTAGGGTCAGCGCTCGGGCGCGGGCCATGGCCCCACCGATAACGGTGGCTACTGTGCGCAGCAGGTTGTGAGCGATCACCGCGGTGACCAGCCAGGCCGCGTTGGCCTGGAACCGCCCTGAGGGCATATGCGCCAGGGGTCCGGCTTTGAGTTCGGCATTGACCTGCTCGATCACCGCATGACCGCGGTGCATCCGGTCAGCAGCAGCGGTATCGAAGACCTCGGGGCTGATGGTGGTGAAGGGTCGACCAGCGGCGCCCTGTCCCCGTTGCCGGGGGTGGGTTTCCGCTGGCCGC
>NZ_VAVZ01000012.1 GCF_005771525.1 Nesterenkonia salmonea
CGTAACCAACCAAAAGTGTTCAGTTTTCAAACGTCGATAAGTGTCCAGTTTTCGACCGTCGTTGACACCGGTTCCGTTCGAGAAGCTAGTTCTTGGTGACGTTGCCTTTCGCGGTGGCGCCATAGGCGGCTATTTGCGTGCGGCGCTGCATGCCCAGTTTTGTCAGCAAGGCAGAAACGTAGTTCTTCACAGTTTTCTCTGCCAGATTCAGTCGGGACCCAATCTGTTTGTTCGTCAGCCCTTCAGTGATCAACTCGAGAACTTGTGATTCACGCCTAGTGAGGCTGACCACAGGGTTCGGCTCACCGTGCGGTGACGTAATGGATAGGTGCACCCTCCGCGCAAGGTCTTCCGTGACCAAGCTTTCCCCCTGAGCAACCCTGTGGATCTTGTCCAGAAGGTGCCTACCCTGAACATCTTTCAGCACGTACCCCGAAGCTCCCGCCAGAACCGCAGCCATGCTCGATGCGTCATCATCGTAGGCGGTGAGGATCAGGCAGCGAATATCGTTATGAGCCGACAGGATGCTGCGGCATAGGTCGATTCCATTGCCGTCAGGGAGGCGCACGTCCAGCACCACGACGTTCGGTGCGGTCACAGCGACCCGGTCGAGTGTTCCCCGGACGGACGCCGACTCGCCTACAACTTCCAATTCGGGGTCAGCGCTGATCACCTGCGCGACGCCGCGTCGAACAACCTCATGGTCTTCGACGAGAAAGACTCGTATCATTCGTTCAACTCCGAGCTGAGGGGTGCATGCCATCGGGCACGACTACCTCCTGATGAGAGGGGTTCGAGATCAAACGTGCCGCCATGTGCCGCAGCCCGCTCGCTGAGGTTAGCCACACCACGGGAGTGCGCTGGGCGGTCTGGAACTCCTATACCGTCGTCGCTCACAGTGACAGTGATGTCCGTCTCTGTGGCAACGACGGCAACTTCGACAGTCTCTGCATCAGCATGACGGACCACATTGGCCAGAGCTTCTCGGATGACAGCTACGACATCTTCCACAAGCTGTCCGGTGATCATGAGATCGATGGGTCCGGTCAGAGTGACGCGTGGTGAGGCTGGGAGCTGCTGCCCGAGTTCCGTGACGGCATCGAGGATTCGATAGCGCGAGGCTTGAGATGGGCGTCGGGCGGTGAGCGTGAAGATGGCCGAGCGAATGTCGACTATCGCTGCATCAATTGCTGAGACATGTTCTTCCAGCACATCGGCATATGAGGGGACAGAGCCTGCAAGGGCCTGCAGCCCTAGGCCTGTGCCGAACAGTCGTTGGATCACATGGTCGTGAAGGTCTCGAGCAGTGCGTTCACGGTCCGCGGTGACTTCAAGCCTCTGCCGGCCTATCCGTGCCTGCGCGAGGGCTACTGCCCTGCCTGCTTGGGCGGCGAAATCCGAGACCATTCCGAGATCCCCGGGGGTGAATGGAGCGTGTTGGCCTCCGCGTGTGACACCAAGGGCCCCAACCGCCGCACCCGAGACGACAAGAGGTACGGCGATAGTTGAACCGTTCAGCCCCTTGCCCTTTAACAGCGGCTCATCCGTCGAATCCACCTGAGTCAGGCCCTGCTCTCCTGCAAGAGCGCGAGTCAGGACCGAATCGGTGGTGTGAAGAAAAGTCCCCTGGATTGCTGACGCTCGCTCTCCGTAAGCGGCAGCAACATGTGCCCTGGTTCCGCGAGCCCTTGATAGAACGATGTAAGTAAGGTCAGCGTCCGTCAGCTCCGCCGCTTGGGCGGCGAGGACACCGAAGACATCGTTCTGCGCGGACTCCAGGAGTGCTGCCGTGACGGAACCCACTGCAGCACTGACACGCTGTGCGCGCTGAGCCTGATCGTAGAGTCGCGCGTTACTAATTGCTGTGGATGCTGCCGCCGCCAGTGCCGTGACCAGATCCTCATCATCTTCAGTGAATACTCCACGGGACCGGTTGGTGAGGTAGAGATTTCCGAAGTGTTGTCCACCGATCGTGATAGGGACGCCGAGAAATGTCCGCATCGTCGGATGATGCTCGGGAAATCCAACCGCGCGGGGATGGGCAGTGAGGTCATCTAGCCGAGTTGGACTGGTGCGCTCATTCACGACTTCAAGAACTCCACGCCCCTGTGGCGGGAACCCAATCTTCTCCACCACGTCAGCAGGCATGCCTACAGGTATGAACCGATCCAGGTGCCCGTCGGGGTCCATCACGCCGATGGCTCCATACTGTGCGTCGACGAGAGTAATGGCTGACTCGACGATGCTGCGCAGCACATCCTCTAGGTCGAGTTCCTCTGTGACGAATTGGCTCGCTTTGAGAAGGGCTCGCAGCCCCCGAGACTCCGTGAGGAACCGGCGACGCCGGGCCGCTGAGACGTACGATTCAGCACGCTGAGCGCCAGTGGCTGATTCTGAAGACGGAAAATCATCGACACACACGGCCTCGCCACCTCGCTAACTGATTTTCAGCTTACACGATGGCAGAAAAGTAAAGAACCTTCTCCCCCGGCCCTTTAGTATTGACAGCCCTTGAGGTTAAAAACGCCAATTACCCTATTCTTCGGGCGCCCCTTCCTTCACTCCAGGACGAGGATGAGGTCCCCGCCGTCAACCTGCTGAACACCGCTCACCGCGAGCCGTGCGACCGTGCCGGTCGAGTGAGCTGTAATGCCGGACTCCATCTTCATCGCCTCAATACTGGCGATCGTCTGGCCGGCCTCCACCACATCTCCTTCCGCTACCTGGACTGACACTGCCCCTGCGAATGGTGCCGCAACATGGGTCGGATTGCTGGGATCAGCCTTCTCCGCAGCAACCACCTTTGACTCCACAGACTCGTCTCTGACCATCACCTGACGAGCCTGGCCATTGAGTGTGCACATCACTGTGCGCATGCCCTTCTCATCAGGTTCGGAAATGGTCTGCAGGGTCACCAGCAGCCGGACCCCCTTGCCCAGCGAGATCACATGTTCGTGCCCCGGAGTCATCCCATAGAGATAGTCACGGGTGTGCAGCACGTGGACATCTCCGTATTTCTCACGCGCCGCCTCAAAGTCCGCGGCAGGCCCGGGGAAGAGCAGCCTGTTCAGCGCAGTGCGGCGTGTAGCGGAGTCTGAGTCCAGTGCGGCGGCGTCGTCCTCGGAGAGATCCTCTGCCAGTGGTTTGACCGTCCGACCCTCCAACGCTTTGCTGCGGAAGGGCTCCGGCCACCCTCCTGGAGGGTCGCCCAACTGGCCCGCCAGGAACTGAATGACAGAGTCGGGGAGATCGTATTCACCGGGACTCTGCTCAAACTCCGCAGGATCGGCACCAAGACCCACCAGCTGCAGGGCAAGGTCACCAACTACCTTGGAGCTCGGGGTGACCTTGACCAGCCTGCCGAGCATCTTATCCGCCGCGAAGTACATGTCCTCGATCTGCTCGAAGCGCTCACCCAGCCCGAGTGCGATCGCCTGTTGGCGCAGATTGGAAAGCTGCCCTCCAGGGATCTCGTGCCGATACACGCGCCCAGTGGGCCCGGGCAGACCGGACTCGAACGGCGCGTAGATGCCGCGAACCGCCTCCCAGTAAGGCTCCAGTGACGCCACGGCATCCAGACCCAAACCGGTGTCACGCTCAGTGTTCTCCAGCGCTGCCACCAGCGCCGAGGCTGGCGGTTGGGAGGTGGTCGATGCCATGGAGGCTGTCGCCACATCCACGGCGTCGACTCCGGCTTCTGCGGCAGCCAGCAGTGTGGCCAACTGTCCGCCAGCGGTGTCATGGGTGTGCAGGTGCACCGGCAGGTCGAACTCCTCCCGGAGCGCCGTGACCAGGGTCCTCGCTGCTTGCGGGCGCAGCAGGCCGGCCATGTCCTTGATCGCGAGGATATGCGCACCTGCATCAACCATCCGCCGGGCTAGCTTGAGATAGTACTCCAGCGTGTAGAGGTTCTCCTGAGGATCGGCAAGGTTGCCGGTGTAGCACAGGGCAGCCTCAGCCACCGCGGTTCCGGTGCCGCGCACCGCCTCGATGGCAGGTATGACCTGGTTGACGTCATTGAGCGCATCAAAGATCCGGAAGATGTCCACACCCGTGGCGGCGGCCTCTTCGACGAACGCCTCAGTGACCTTCAACGGGTAGGGCGTGTACCCGACCGTGTTGCGCCCGCGCAGCAGCATCTGCAGGGGTATGTTCGGCATCTCATCGCGCAGCCAGGCCAACCGGCCCCAGGGGTCTTCGGAGAGGAAGCGCAGCGCAACATCGTAGGTCGCCCCGCCCCAGACTTCCGCTGAGAACAGACCAGGTGTCACATGGGCGACTGCCGGGGCTGCAGCCAACAGGTCACGGGTACGCACCCGCGTGGCCAACAGTGACTGGTGGGCGTCACGGAAAGTGGTGTCAGTGACCGCCAAAGCCGTGGACTGGCGGAGAGTTTTGGCGAAACCTTCAGGGCCCTCATCCAGCAGCACATTCCGCCACCCGGCAGGCTTGGAATGCTGGGATGGTCCGTCAAAGGGTGACCGGTCAGGTTCGTCCCGTTTATCCCCGGGGAACTTCGGCAGCTTGTCACGGGGGTCAAGGCCCTGGACCCGGGGACCATGAGGCTGATTGACGGTGATATCAGATAGGTACTGCAGGGCCTTCGACCCGCGGTCCAGTGACCGGTTGGCTGTGGCCAGCTCCGGGTGCTTGTCGATAAAGTCAGTGGCGGTGTCGCCGGCCAAGAACTCCTCAGAGCTGAGCACATTGAGCAGGAACGGAATATTGGTCGCCACGCCGCGGATCCTGAATTCGGCCAGGGCGCGGCGCGAACGAGCCACTGCTGTGAGGTAGTCCCGTCCCCGGCAGGTGAGTTTGACCAGCATCGAATCGAAATGCGGGCTGATCTCTGCGCCGGCATAGGCGGTGCCACCATCAAGCCGGATCCCAGAACCACCGGCGGATCGGTAGGCCGTGATGGTGCCGACATCGGGCCGGAAACCATTGGCTGGGTCCTCGGTGGTAATCCGGCACTGCAGTGCCGAGCCGCGCACCCGCAGATCCTCCTGCCGGATCCCCAAATCCTCCAAGGACTCTCCTGCGGCGATGCGTATCTGAGAGGCCACCAGATCTATATCGGTGATTTCTTCGGTGACGGTGTGTTCTACCTGAATGCGGGGGTTCATCTCAATGAACACGTGCTGGCCGGCCCGTTCACCGGCGGTCTCCAGGAGGAACTCCACAGTGCCGGCGTTTCGGTAGTTCATGGCCTTGGCGAACGCCACGGCATCACGGTGCAGTGCCTGCCGGACATCCTCATCCAGGTTCGGGGCCGGGGCAATCTCGACTACTTTCTGGTGCCGGCGCTGCAGCGAACAGTCACGTTCAAAGAGGTGGACCACATTCCCCTCATCATCTGCGAGGATCTGAACCTCAATATGCCGGGGCCGTTCCACCGCCATCTCGATGAAGACTGTGGGGTTGCCGAAAGCGGTGTCGGCCTCATGCATCGCAGCCTTCAGCGCGTCGGCCAGGTCCTCGCTGCGCTCCACGCGTCGCATACCGCGTCCACCGCCGCCGGCAACTGCCTTGACGAAGACCGGGAAACCGATCCGCTCGGCCTCAGCGGTGAGTTCGTCAACATCTCTCGACGGGTCTGAACTCTCCAACACTGGGATTCCGGCGGCCTTCGCCGCCCTGAGCGCTTTGACTTTATCCCCAGTGGACTCCAACACACTGACCGGCGGACCAACAAAAGTGATGCCTGCCTTCTCCGCTGCGCGAGCAAGCTCGGGGTTCTCAGAGAGGAAACCGTATCCGGGATAGATGGCCTCGGCGCCTGCATGCTGCGCGACGCGGATGATCTCATCCACATCCAGATACGCACGGACCGGGTGGCCCTCTTCACCGATTCTGTAGGATTCGTCGGCCTTCTGCCGGTGCAGTGAGTTGCGGTCCTCATGCGGATAGACCGCCACCGTGCGGGCACCCAGCTCCACGCCCGCGCGAAGTCCACGAATGGCGATCTCGCCGCGGTTGGCCACCAGAATTTTCGAAAACATCAATCAATGCCTTCCGAGGTTGCGTTAAGAGTCACCACCCCGTTGTGGCAACCGAAGCCAACACTACCCTGCGCCATGTTTCGACCAGGAAACGACGACGCCGCTGCGCCGCTCATGAGGCGAACAGGGCGTTGGTCACCGGCTGACCTCTGACCAGGGTGGCATACCACTCCAGACAGGCTCCATCGGTGAGGGAGGCGATCTGGTCGATGATGGCACGGTGTCTGCCGGCGTCGTCGTCCGCGGAGCGAAAATCCGCCTGAAAAGGCGGCTCTAGGAACTGGTCGCCCGTCTCCATCAGGAGTCCGTGAAGTGCCTGCAGGACATCAGACTGCCGCTTGTACACCGGCAGCTGCTCCCGGGAGGCCATGATGTAGTGCGCAGCGATCCCCTTCATGACGCAGATCTCTTCCAGGGTCTGCTGCGGGATCACCAGGTCCGCCTCATGCCTGACCAGTGGTTTCTCCCCGTGCGCGCTGCGGGTGGCTGACCAGAAGTCGTGACAGAACCGTCCGATCAACTCAGAGGTCATGTTCTTCAGCGCTGCCAACGCACGCCGAGAACCATCCGACTCCCGCACCCAGTTCTCGCTGGCTTCCAACCTGGCGATCGCGGCGTCGACCTGATCCTCCGGGGTCTCCGGGAGGTACCACTCCTGAGCGGTTTGGATGACTCTGGCCCGTTGGACGCTGTCCTGCAGAAACTTCAGCTGAAAGCGGCCGTTGACGATGCCGTCCTCCACATCATGGACGGAATAGGCAATGTCATCGGCTGCATCCATCACCTGCGCCTCCATGGATTTGCGGGTGCCCTCTACCCCTGCGCGCATCCAGGTGAACGCTTCTAGATCGTCTTCATAGGCACCGAACTTCTGGCTACGGGTTCCATCAGGGGTCAGCGGCGCCTCATGCGCACGCCACGGGTACTTCACCGCAGCATCCAGGCTCGCCCGCGTGAGGTTCAGCCCAGCGGACCGACCGTCCGGATGAAACCGTTTGGTCTCTAAGCGGCAGAGGATGCGCAGGGTCTGGGCATTGCCCTCGAATCCGCCGATGTGTGCGGCAAGCTCGTTGAGCACTTTTTCCCCATGGTGTCCGAAAGGCGGATGCCCGAGGTCGTGGGAGAGGCAAGCGGCATCCACTACGTCCGGGTCGCAACCGAGCATGCGGCCCAGTTCGCGCCCCACCTGGGCAACCTCCAGCGAGTGCGTCAGCCGGGTGCGGGAGAAGTCGTCACTGCTGGGTGAGACCACCTGGGTCTTTGCTCCCAGCCTGCGTAGAGCGGAGGAATGCAGCAGGCGCGCACGGTCACGTTCGAAGCTGGAGCGGTAGGCCGACTTGCCATGTTCGGGCACCCAGCGGTCCTCATCCGCTTCGGTGTACCCCGGGGCTAGGGCCGAATACTGCCCCTCGATACGCTCAACATTCCGTACGCTCATGACGTCAAGCCTATCCTCCGGAGATGTCTACCTCGGCGGCCTGAATCATCTCCTGCTGGTCCGCGTTCAGCTCCTGGGAGGCGAGCCAGTCTTCGGGCAGATGCACCTTCTTGGCGGATCCGGCACGGCCGCGTGGTCCCTCGGCCGCCTGGCCCGGGTAGCCGAGGCTCTGATCTAGCTCACCGAGCAGATCCTGAAGCTGCTGCAGCGATTCCACAGTGACCAGCTGCGTGCGCAGCGCTGATCCCACCGGGTACCCCTTGAAGTACCAGGCCACATGCTTGCGGATGTCCTGCATGGCTTTGCGCTCGTCGCCGTCGAAGTATGGGATGAGCAGTTGGGCGTGGTGCATCAGGGTCCGGCAGACCATCTCAACGCCTGGCTGGTACCTGTCATCGCGACCCTCAAACGCGGCCTGCAGATCGCCGAACAACCATGGTCGGCCTTGGCATCCTCTTCCCACGACCACGCCGTCGACCCCGGTCTGCTCGATCATGCGCACCGCATCCTCAGCACTCCAGATGTCTCCGTTGCCGAGCACGGGGAGATCGGGCAGGGAGTCGCGGAGGTGCTTGATGGCGTCCCAGTCGGCTTGGCCGGAGTAGTGCTGGCGTGCTGTGCGTCCATGCAGGGCGACTGCTGCCACACCGGAGTCGCGGGCGACTCGGCCTGCTTCGATGAAGGTGAGGTGGTCCTCGTCGATCCCTTTGCGCATTTTAACGGTGACCGGGATATCGGCATGGGATGCCTCGCGGACCGCGGTGGCGACGATGGATTCGAACAGTCGGATCTTCCACGGCAGCGCTGAACCGCCGCCCTTGCGAGTGACTTTCGGGACGGGGCAGCCGAAGTTGAGGTCGATGTGGTCTGCGCGGTCCTCTTCGACCAGCATCCGGACTGCGTGCCCGGTCGTGACGGGGTCGACCGAGTAGAGCTGCACCGACCGGGGAACCTCATCGGGCTCATGCTTGATGATGCGCAACGATTCTGGTCGGCGCTCCACCAGGGCGCGGGCGGTGACCATCTCATTGACATAGAGTCCGCCGCCGTACTCGCGGCACAGCCGGCGGAAGGCTGTGTTGGTGATGCCGGCCATCGGCGCGAGCACAACGGGCGTCTTCACGGTGATCGGCCCCAGCTGAAGCGGCGGCAGCAGGGCGGTACCCGTAGGGTTGTCGAGAGTTTCTGTCACGTTTCTATTGTCCGTATCTGGTCAAACCACGGCACCACTTGACCCTGCCTTAGTGAAATGACCTGCCTCTAAAGCATCGGGTAAAACAACTAAGGCGGGGTAAACCGGGGGTGGGCAGGATTAGTTGGCGTCCCGGGCGTAGATGAGCGCTTCGAAGTCGACCTCAGCCTCGTCATCCGCGGCGAGCTCATCGGTGACCCGCTTCAGCGGAACCATGGAGTCGTCGACCTCCACTGAGACCGGGAAGCGCGCCGCCACCAGTCCCAGCAGTTGCCGGACCACATGCTCGGCTTGGCCGTCACCCAGGCTGGGGTCCCAGCCCAGCAGCACGTCAGCGGGGTCGTCGGTGCGTTCGGGGGTGTAGCTGATGGCGAAAGCCAGAATCGGTTTGGCGTTCTCATCAGCGGTGGACCGCAGGACGACGGCGCCCGTGGCACCAGACTCCGGTGACAGCAGCATCTGCTGGGCCCGGCCAATCGTCATCTCAGCGCGGTCCCACCCGTGGACGGCATTGTAGAAGTCGGTGACCACCTGGGTCAGCTCCACCGAGCCAGTGGCGATCTCCTCCAGGTCGATGGCCAGGTTCTCCACATCCGGCACAGGCAAGCTGCCTGGCTGAACGATGACCTCGCGTGAATGCTGGACCTTGCGGAAGCCGTTGTCCTTCAGGAAGCACTGCGCGGCGGAGCCTTTGGCGCAGCGCGCTTTGAGACTCTGAACCTCACAGTTGGGGATCTCAGCCTCAAGGATCTGCAGCATCTGCGCCGCCACTCCCCTACGCCGGTAGTCAGGAGCGACTTCCGCGTAGAAGGAGAGCCGATCCGGGTGCAGGGAGGAGCGGAAAATCGTGGCTGCGGCCAGCGGAATGCCATTGTCCTCAGCCACGATGCAGCGTGACCAGGGTTCATTGGCGGAGGGCCGCAACAGGCTGCGGTCCCTGTGGTGCATCGGATTCTCAGGGTCGCCCCATACTTCCAGGAGCTTGAGATCATCCCCCTCGACCCAAGGCCGAACGGTGAGGCCTGAGTCGAGAGTCAGAGTGGGCTGGCCCGAGGGCGCGTTCGGCAACATCGCCAGCTAGCGTAAACCCGATATAGCGTCCACGCAAAGCGCTTCTGTCAGTGACATCAGAACCGATCAACCCAAAAGCTTTTCCGCGAGGTAACGCTGGACCTGATCCAGTGCCACGCGCTCCTGTGTCATCAGGTCCCGATCACGGATGGTCACAGCCTGATCCTCTAGGGTGTCGAAGTCCACCGTGATGCAGAACGGAGTGCCGATCTCGTCCTGTCGGCGGTAGCGGCGGCCAATCGCCCCGGAGTCGTCGTAGTCGATGTTCCAGTGCCTGCGCAGTGAATCGGCAAGCTGCTGGGCGGGTCCGGCGAGCTCTGACTTTTTGGACAGCGGAAGCACGGCCGCCTTCACCGGCGCCAGTTTGGGGTGCAGTTTCAACACGGTGCGCACATCGGTGCCACCCTTGGTGTTGGGGGCCTCGTCCTCTGTATAGGCGTCCACGAGGAACGCCATCATGGACCGGGTCAGCCCGAAGCTGGGCTCGATCACATAAGGCACGTAGCGTTCGCCGCTGGCCTGGTCGAAGTAGCTGAGCTCCTTGCCGGAGTTCTTGATGTGAGTTCCCAGGTCATAGTCGGTGCGGTTGGCGATGCCCATCAGCTCGCCCCATTCCGAGCCCTGGAACCCGAACCGGTACTCTAAGTCGATTGTGCTGGCTGAGTAGTGGGCGCGTTCGTCTTCAGGGACGTCGAACCGACGGAGGTTCTCCGGGTTCAGGCCCAGGTCGGTGAACCATGCCTCGCACGCTTCAACCCACTGGTCAAACCATTCGCCAGCCTTCTCAGGGGGCACAAAGTACTCGATCTCCATCTGCTCAAACTCACGGGTGCGGAAGATGAAGTTGCCGGGGGTGATCTCGTTGCGGAACGCCTTGCCGATCTGGCCGATGCCGAACGGCGGCTTCCGGCGCGCTGAGGTCACCACATTGGCGAAGTTCACAAAAATGCCCTGGGCGGTCTCAGGGCGCAGGTAGTGCAGCCCTTCCTGGTTGTCCACCGGTCCCAGATAGGTCTTCATCAGTCCCGAGAACTGCTGGGGTTCGGTCCACTTCCCGGGCTGGCCCGTCTCAGGGTCACGAATATCGGCCAGGCCGTTCTCCGGCGGGTGACCGTGCTTAGCCTCATAGGCTTCGATGAGGTGATCGGCACGGTAGCGCCGGTGCGTGTGCAGAGATTCGACCAGCGGATCGGTGAAAGTCTCCACGTGTCCGGAGGCTTTCCAGACTGCCGCCGGAAGGATGATCGCTGAATCCAGTCCCACCATGTCACCACGACCCCGCACGAAGGTCTGCCACCATTCGGCCTTGATGTTCTCCTTCAGCTCTGTGCCCAGTGGACCGTAGTCCCACGCGGAGCGTGAGCCGCCGTAGATCTCGCCAGATTGGAAGACGAATCCGCGGCGCTTGGCCAGGTTGGTGACTTTGTCGAGCGTGGACTCTTTGGCCATGGTGGTGAGGAACTCCTCGTTGTTGAGCTGTGGCCTCAGGACTCTGAGGGTCATGTGGTCAGGACGACGCAGGCCAGCTTACCGCTGATACGCGCCAAAAGGGTGCGTTTTTACCTGCCTCTGCCGCGCATCATGTCTGGAAGGGAGGCGACGACGACGGCGACGAGTGTCATAGCCGTACCCAGCACTGTCGCTGTGGTCACCACTGAACCAGGTGCTGGCACCACCAGATCCAGAACCAGGGACCCGATGAGCTGTCCGGCAATCATGCCCATGGCGGCAATCAGAACCCCGACCTGCGTCACCAGCAGGGCACCGCCCGCAATGAAGACAATGCCCAGGGGACCACCGATGTAGTACCACCACGTGGTGGGCAAGTGTCCCGGAATACCGCCGTCCATCAGGAGTTTGACGCACCACACGATCAGCAGCAGAGCGGATCCTGCCAGGAAGTTGAAGAACGTTGCGGGGATGGGGCTCCGGTACGCGGCTGATTGGCGGCCATTGAGTGCTTGCTGTCCGGCGTTGAGGAAACCTCCGGAGAACGGCAGGATCACCAGCAGCAGCCACACCAGTTCTCTGTCTGTCCCCACAAGTTGGGGCGACACCGCCCAGGCGACCGCGATGACCGTCAGGGCTGCGCCGAGGAAACGCATTGGGGTGATGTGTTTGCGGCCTCCCGGTCCCAGTCCGACTCGGTCCCAGAGCAGACCGCCGACAGTTTGTCCCGTCACGACCGCCACCGTAAACACTGCGACACCGATCATGCCGATGGTCAGCGTCTGCGTGAGCACAAAGTAACCGCCGACACACCCTGCCAGCAGGTACCACCACTTCACGGCACCGCTTCTCATGGCCGGCCGCACACGCGCCATGGTGCGCCGCCCAGCTGGTGTGAGGAACGCGATGAGGCACATCACCACGAACCCGATGAAGAAACTAAGGAACGCCGCGAAGAACGGGTCCCCGGTCTCGGCGGAGAGTTCGGCATTGACTCGGCCCTGCCCCGGTATGGCCATGCCCGCAACAATCATTACCAGCAGCAGACCGACCCACACCACGGGTGACCGTGCCGGCGGATCGTTGGAGCTCTCAGAGGTCATGGACCCAAGCGTAAACCGGGTGTCGTGGAAGGATGGAACCATGAGCGAAAGCATTGAGGTGCCGATCCGGGACCAGATGATCAGACTTGGTCAGCTGTTGAAACTGGCTGGGGTGGTGGAGAACGGCGTCGTGGCCCGCGACCTGATTTCCGAAGGGGCAGTCCTGGTCGATGGGGAAGTGGAGATGCGCCGCGGTGCGCAGATCAGGCCTGGTCAGACAGTCCAGTTCAACGGCGAGGACTATGGCCTGCCCGGCGCGGTGCTCAGTGTGATTGCTGAGAGCTGAGACAGCCCCGCAGCCTCAGCCCCGCAGCGAACCGTCGCGCCGGCTCAGCTGCGCAGCGCGGTCATCCTGAGGAACTCGTTGACGTGGGAGATCTCTTGCGGCACGACGCCGTGTCCCGCCCCCGCGTAGAGGACTTTCGTGAGTTTGAGAGTCGAGTTGGCCCATGTGTGGGTGTAGTCGACCATTTCCTGCGGGATGATCGGGTCCTCTTGGTCCCGCCCCCAGAAGAACGGCAGTTTGGCCGCAGCGAGGGCGTCGTCGTCGAAGTAGGCTTTCATGCCCTCTCCACGTTCGGGGTCCACCGCGAAGCCCGAAAGCCCCACGGCAGCGCGGAAGGCCTCGGGCCTGGTCCGCAGCAGGCTGGTACCGAGAGCCATACCCATGGAGAAGCCGATCAGCGTCACAGAGGTGTGCTGTCCGCGCACCGAGTCAATCCACTCCCAGAGGTCCTCTACGGCCTGTCGCGCAGCGGTCGATGAGTAGGCGAGCCGCTCAACATCGAGGTCGAACCAGGTGTAGGCGCCGAACCCCATGGACACGGGGGCGCGCACTGAGGCGTATGTGAATTCCTCAGGCAGTCCTGGAACCATGCCCAGCAGGTCGCGCTCATTGGCCCCGTGGCCGTGCAGCAGCACCGCCAGTGGGGTCCCTTCCCGTTCGGATTCGCCGCGAGTCCATTCCACCGTGTAGTCAACAGCCATAGGGACATCCTACGTATCTGATGTGACACGCGGCGGCCACTGAGCGCTCGAGGCGTGACCCGAGGGACGCACAGTCATCCCACAGGATGATGGACGTTGCCCGGGCGGTGGTGGAGAATGACCAGAGTGAACGACACTGGAAACGAAGACAGCACTGAAACACCTGAACCCGAAACTTTTGAAAGTCTGAATCCGGCCGAGGTCCAACACCCTTGGCTGCGGTACGTAGCACTGGGGGACTCCTTCACTGAGGGCATCGGTGACCCTGACCCGGAAAACCCCCAGTCGCACCGCGGGTGGGCGGACCGGGCGGCACAGGAATTGGCCAACGGCACCAAGAACTTCGCCTACGCGAACCTCGCGGTGCGCGGAAAACTGATCGAAAACATCCGCGATGAGCAGCTGGCCCGGGCCCTGGAGCTCAAACCTGATCTGATCACCCTCTGCGCTGGCGGAAATGATGTGATTCGGCCCGGTTCAGACCCTGATGAGACTGCCCGGATCCTCGACACCATGGTGCAGATGCTCAGCACCACTGGGGCGACGATTGTTCTGTTCAACGGCCCCGATGTCCGCGACACCCCTGTCATGGGCTCCATCCGCGGAAAGGTGGCGATCTTCAATGAGAATGTCCGCACCATCGCCAAACGCCATGACGCTGTAGTGGCCGATATGTGGAGTCTGCGCGAACTCACCGCCAAGGAGATGTGGGATGAGGACCGTCTGCACTTCTCACCCTTGGGACATCACACCATCGCTCGGATGGTGTTGGACACGCTGAACGTCACTCATCAGCTGAGCGCCGTGGACCCTCAGCCTCTCTCGGAGCGCACCTGGCGTGAGGCTCGGGTGGATGACGCCATTTGGGCTCGCCACCACCTGTTCCCATGGGTGATCCGCCGGCTGCGGCGCCGCTCCTCCGGGGACGGCATCACCGCCAAACGCCCAGACTTCGGACCACTGTTTGAAGGGTCGATGCCTCCAGGAGGGACACCGGCCGAACCCGGCCAGGACTGATCAGCTCAGGCGATGCCCACCCAGTCTTTGGTGCCGTCGGTGTAGAGCTGCTCTTTCCAAATGGGCACCTCGGCCTTAATCTGCTCCACAAGCTCTGCGCAGGCAGCGAAGGCCTCAGCCCGGTGCGCTGAGGCGCAGCCGGCTACGAGCGCATGGTCACCGATCTGCAGTGGTCCTACCCGGTGGGCGGCCCAGAATCGAACCCCGGGGTGGGCCATCGCCAGCCTTTGGCATACCTGCTCCAGGGTCTCTTCTGCGCTGGGATGGGCTGTGTAGTTAAGTGCTGTGACAGATTTCCCGCCATCGTGATCCCGCACAATTCCAGAAAATACGACGACGCCGCCGCAGTCGCGAGACCAGACCTCAGCCTCGGCCTGTGCCGGGCTGAGCGAGTCTGAAGAGATTGCTGCGTGCACCAGGCCCGTCATGCGCGGTTCCACTCACCGGAGGCTCCACCTGATTTGGAGACGACTTTTGTCTCGGCGATGACCGCTGAGCGGTCGACCCCTTTGATCATGTCGTAGAGCGTCAGCGCGGCTACCGAGGCGGCAGTGAGTGCTTCCATCTCCACTCCGGTCGGTCCGGTGGTCTTCACCTCGGCGGTGATGCGCACGGTGCCAGGGACGGGGTCGTCCGGCGTGAGGTCCACTGTCACTTTGGCGACCGGCAGGGGGTGGCACAGCGGCACCAGGTCCGAGGTCTTCTTGGCAGCCATGATTCCGGCGATCCGGGCCGTGCCCAGGGCGTCTCCCTTGGATAGGCCGTTGTCCGCCAGCAGAGTCGTCACCTCGGGGCTGGTCTGCACGGTGGAGACCGCTCGGGCGGTCCGCGCCGTGGAGGGTTTTCCGGAGACATCGACCATATGCGCGCTGCCATCAGGGCGGACATGGCTGAGGTGGGTGCCTTCTGCGGGCTCTGTCATAGCAGAATCGCCTCTCGTTGGGCCCCTACTGGGACCTCGGTGTCGTCTTCGCGGAGCTCCAGGAGGGCGTGCGCCCGAGCGAGGTGCCCGAGCAGATGCGAGCTGGGGCCGCCGATCGTCAGAGCAGTGGTTGTGGCGCCGTCGTCCTGGGTTTTCAACTCTACGCGGCGGAACTGGCGCACTCCCAATGGTGAGGTGAGGTGCTCTCCAGCTGTGACCTGAATGCGCCGCTGTGGTGGACACACCGGGTCCAGACCGTGCAGGGCCGGGCGCACCAGTGTCTCCAGGCTCACCGCGCAGCTCACGGGATTCCCCGGAAGTGCGACTAGAGCGGCCGGCCCAGTCTCGGATTCGAGCACACCCCACCCTTGAGGGCCCCCGGGCTGCTGGGCCACGGAGCCGAAGTGCACTCCGCGTTCGGCGAGCGCCTGACGGACCACCTCATATGCTCCGGCGCTGATGCCACCGGCGGTGACAATGAGCTGAGGCTGGTGCTGGGTGATGAGCGTGTCCAATGCGGATTGGAACTCAGCGGGAGCGTCGGAGGCGATCACTGCGGTGGTAACAGTGTGTCCGAATCCTTCGCAGACGGCCCGGATCAGAGTGGCATTGGCATCGTAGAGTTGGCCCTCGCCGAGGGGTTCGCCGGGGCGGCGCAGCTCTTGGCCGGTAGCGAGCACCAGCGTCCTTACGCGCTGCAGGACCTCCACCTGGGCAATACCGCAAGACGCTAAGAGGGCCAACTTGGCTGCGGTGAGGACGTCTCGCGGGCGCAGGATCAGCTCGCCGAGTGCCACATCAGAGCCGGCGCGGCGAATGAACTTCCCGGGCTGGGTGTCACTGCCGGTGCTGTCCGTGAAGTGGATCGAGACCTTCCTCCCCGCCGCTGCAGAGTCCAGGACTGCGAATCCTTCGGCGGTTTTTTCCACCGGAATCACCACATCTGCTCCATTGGGGATCGGCGCGCCGGTCATCACGGCCAGGCACTCCCCCACTGGAAGGTCTGGGGCTGCAGTGCCGGCCGGGACAACTCCGGCAAGGGGCAGCATGAAGGGCTTTTCCTGCTCTGGGACATCAGCGCAGCGGAGGGCGAAACCGTCCATCTGGGAGTTGTCGAACCCAGGAAGCGCCAACGGTGCACGGACCTCAGCTGCGCTGATGCGCCCTGTCGTGACCCTCTGCAGACCATGATCTGACGGCGGACCCAATAGCAGAGTCTCAGTTGTACGGCTTCTCAGCGCCGGGTCCAACACCTGACGCAGACGCTGGATATGTGCCTCCACGCTGACCCGGTCAGGGACTGTGGGGGTAGGGGACGTAGAATGGGCGGCCATGAGTCCAAGGGTAGCTCTCCCGATCCCCACGGTGCCCCGTGGTGTGACCGAACAGGGCGGTGACCCGTCAGCCGGACTGCTCGACCGATTCGGCAGGCGCGCCACCGACCTGCGCCTTTCCCTGATCGATAAGTGCAATCTGCGCTGCACGTACTGCATGCCCGCCCAGGGTCTGCCCTGGTTGTCCCGGGAGCGGCTGCTCACGGCGGAGGAAGTGCGCCGGATTGTGCGCATCGGGGTGGACCAGCTCGGCATCCGGGAGCTGCGGCTGACCGGCGGAGAGCCGTTGGTCCGGAAGGACCTTGAGGAGATTATCGCTGGAATTCGCGAAGATCACCCGCAGCTGCCCATTGGACTGACCACCAATGCCATTGGGCTGGAGCGCAGGACCGCAGGGCTGCGCGAGGCGGGGCTGACTCGAGTCAATATCTCTCTGGACTCTGTGCACCGGGAAACTTTCGCTCAGCTGACCCGCAGGGATTCCCTGGATGCAGTGCTGAGAGGTGTCTCTGCGGCAGCCGCTGCAGGGCTGACACCTTTGAAAATCAACGCGGTGCTGGTGCGCGGAGTCAACGATCATCAGGCACCGGAGCTGCTCAGCTGGGCGCTCGCTGAAGGGTTTGAGTTGCGCTTCATTGAGCAGATGCCCCTTGAGGCGGACCGCACCTGGGAACGTGAAGCCACTGTCACCGCCGCTGAGACCCGCACACTGCTGGAGAGCAGATTCCGACTCACCCCTTCAGAGGAGGAACGCGGCGGGGCACCCGCCGAGCGGTTCATGGTGTGGGATAAGAACGACGCCGCCAGTACAGCCGCTCGGGGAACAGTCGGAATTATTGCCAGCGTGACAGAACCCTTCTGCGCAGCCTGCACACGCACTCGCATCACCGCCGAGGGCAAAGTGATGAGCTGCCTGTTCTCACGCGAAGAGGTCGACCTGATGGACCTGCTGCGTTCCGGGGCCGATGACCAGGCCATCGCTCAGCGCTGGGCTGACGCGATGTGGGCTAAGCCCGCCGCCCATGGCACCGACCGCCCGGGGTTCGACCTCCCCGGCTTTGAACGCCCAGACCGCTCAATGTCAGCCATCGGAGGCTGAGGTGAACGCTGTGACGGTCCGCCTCTACGCCGCTGCTGCGGAGGCAGCAGGAACTCATCAACTGAAGCTCCACCTTGCTGAGTCTCCCATCCCGCTGCAGCATCTGATCGATCAGCTCAACCACACGGTTCTTGCCTCTGCTCCCGCTCCAGATCATGGAAATTCCCCCAGCCTTGAGCGGGTATGTGCCCAGTCAAGTTTCCTGGTCAACGGCACCCGAGCAGCGGTGAGCCGCGGGCAGGTGGCGAGTGGCGACGTTGTGGATGTTCTGCCGCCCTTTGCCGGGGGCTGATCAGGCGGCCAGGCCAATGCCGGTGCGGCGCTGAACCAGGCGCTCCACCACACCCACGCATGAGTAGAGCAGCAGGGAGGCCAGCGTGACAATGACCACGGAGGCCCACAGCCGGTCATAGTCGGTCCGGCTGACAGCCTGGACAATCCCATAGCCGATCCCGTCACCGGTGGCCAGCCATTCAGCTAGCAGAGCGCCGGTCAGCGCGCCAGGGATGGAGACCCGGGTGGCGGTGAAGAAGCTGGGCAATGAGGCCGGGAGCATCACCTTGCGAAGCAGGGTGGAGCGGCTTCCGCCGTAGACGTGGATGACTTCCTGCATGGTCGCCGGTGCAGAGCGCAGACCAGACACGATCGTGACCAGCGCCGGGAAGATCACCACAATAGTGCCCATCGCAGCGACCGCCGCCCAGTCTCTGCCGAACATGAGCACCACAATGGGTGCCATAGCGACGAGGGGAACTGACCGGCAGATCATCGCCACCGGCATCAGCGCGGCTTCCAAACTGGTGAACAGTTGGAAGAGCATCGCCACAATCGAGGCCACCAGCAGACCTGCGGTAAAGCCAATGAAGGTGTCGGCCATGGTGATCCAGAAGTCGCCGAAGACCACGTCACGGTGCTTATCGGCGTCTTCGGTGAAGAACAGGTAGTCGATGATGTCGTCGGGACCTTTCCCGATGATCGGCGAGACGTCGAATACCCACAGCATTCCCCACCAGATGGTCACAATCACTGTCAGGGAAAGGAGAAGGTTCAGAAGAGGTTGACCGATAGCCTTGGCGATGTTCATCTCAGGCGCCTCCCTTGGACCATGGCGTGGCGAAGCGGGTAATGAGGGCCAGCACCGCGTAGGCCGCACCTGCAGCAGCTGCCCCCACTAGGGCCAGCGCCCAAAGCCGGGCTACGTTGAGAGTTTCCTGGGCGGAGACCATGGCGGGGCCGAGCCCGCGGTCCACTCCCCCGACGTACTCGCCGAGGATGGCTCCCAGGATGGCTGCTGGCGCGGCGATCTTCAGAGCTGTGAGGATGTACGGCACGGAAGTGATGAGCTGCACCTTGGTGAGCTGTTTGCGTCGGCCGCCCCCGGCCACAGTGATGACGTCGATACATGCTTGGTCTGCCGCGCGCAGCCCCTGAATAGTTGTGATGACCGTGACGAAATAGACAGAGAGTCCGGCGAGCACATTGGCCGTCATGGAGGGCTCCCCGATTGGCGGTGCTCCTGCTACTGCGAAGATCACCGGACCGATGGCGACAAGGGGCAGGCAGTAGGTGATCACGGCCAACTGGGTGGCGACCTTCTCCATCCAGGGGGCCAACAGCACCAGTGCGGCGGTGAAGATTGCCAGAAGGTTCCCGACGGTAAACCCAATGCCAGCCTCAGTGAGTGTCACAGAAAGGTTGCGCCAGTAGAACGCGACTCCGTCCTCGAAGAGCCTGGCCACCACCTCTAGTGGGGTGGGCACTGCCGAACCGCCACCCGCGACGGGGAAGATCCGTAGCACGGCGACCAGCCACCACGCCGTCAGAAGCGTGGCCAACCCCACTAGGCCGGAGACCCAACCGGGCAGCTGCAGTGACTTCCTGGCTGAGCCACCTGTGGCGCGGCGCCGTGTGGCGGCAACATCATTAGCCGAAGTCAGTGAGGACATCAGTGGGCTCCTGCCCCCACCGCACTGCGACCGAACAACAGGTCAGAGGCCTTATCCACAAGGGCATGGAACTCGGGGGTGCGTTGGAGCTCGGGGGTTCGGGGACGTGGCAGGTCCACCTCGAAGACCTCTTTGACACGGCCTGGCCGGGCGCTCATGACTGCGACTACATCAGAGAGGAAGATCGCCTCGGTGATGCCATGGGTGACCATCAGGGTGGTGGCTGGTTTGTCCCCGAGGATGCGCATCAGTTCAAGGTTCATCCGCTGCCGGGTCATATCGTCCAGAGCTCCGAAGGGCTCATCCAGCAGCAGGACTGAGGGTTTGACGACCAGTGCGCGGGCTATGGATACACGTTGACGCATACCGCCGGAGAGTTCCGCCGGACGTGCTTTTTCGAATCCGGAGAGCCCGACCAGCCCAATCAGCCCGTCGATCAACCCTGGCTCGGGCCGGATCCCGGCAACTTCCAGTGGCAGCCTGATATTGGACTCCACTGATCGCCAAGGCAGCAGTGCCGAGTTTTGGAAAGCAATGCCGAGCTCGTTGCCGGCGCGCAGTTCCTCCGGGGTTTTCCCGTCGACTTTCAATGTCCCGGCACTGGGCTCTTCGAGTCCGGCCACCATACGCAGCACAGTGGACTTCCCGCAGCCGGAAGGACCCAGAAGGGACAGCAGGGTGCCGCGTTCAGTGGTGAGGCTGACGTCTTCCAGGGCCGTGACTTGTTTTTTGCCCGATCCGAACGTTTTGCTCAACGAGCTGATGCTGATTCCTTCACTCATGGGTGTTCCATCAGATCTGGGTTTTCCTCGTAGACCTCTTCCACAAGGCTGAGGTCGAACAAGTCATCGGGTACGTCGTAGCCGACAAGGCGGACCGACTCGATCGAATCGGTGATGGCCTCGTCACTCATGGTGAGCAGCCCGTGTTCGGCAGTCCACTCATCGGCGATCAGCTCAGCCTGACGTTCTGCTGTGACGACTTGATGCTCCATATCGAGCCCCTGGTCCGCGCCGTGGTCCTCCACTGTGATCCGCGCGGCTTCATCATCATCCTCTAGGGCGTCGTGCCATCCGCGGATAGTAGCTTCGAGGAATGCTTTGAGCGTTTCGCGATCTGAGTCGATCGTCTCCTGAGTGGTGATGATGGAGCCGGCGGCGAACGGTAGACCGTTTTCGTGGAGCATCATATGTTCCAGATCGTGGCCGTCGAGTTCTACTGAAATCGCCTGGTTGGTGGCGTAGCCGATGTAGGCATCGTATTCACCGGTGATCAGGCCCGAGGCGTCACCTCCGGCGGTCACCACTTCCACGTCATCAGGGTCAAGGTCGTTGGCGTCGAGGAAGGCGTAGAACACACCTTCGTTGTTGGGTGCCACGCCTACTGTCATCTCGGTGAGGTCATCAGGCTCGCTGGCAGGGTTGTCAGCCAAGGAGAAGATGGAGAACGCGTTGGTCTGGAAGACCGAACCGATGATTTTGATGTCGACGTCGTCACCCTCAGCCTCGATGAACGAGCCAGTGTCCACCGGGTTGGACAGCGCTGCTAGGCCGGTGCCGGTGGCCAGCTGGGTAGCCGAAGGGGTGGCTGAGGGTCCTCCGGAGATCAGGTTGACCGACTCGAAGCCGGCCTCCTCGTAGTAACCGTTGTCTTCTGCGAAGTAATTTCCGGCGAATTCTGCGGTCTTGATCCAAGACAGTGGGACCTCAAGATCGCCGAAATCACCGTCGGCGTCGTCCGCGCTGGCCTCATTACCGCAGGCTGTGACAGCAAGCGCTGCGACAGCCACTGCGGCGGCCAGCTTCTTGGAACCAGTGGTGTGAGTGGTGGTGCTCATCATGTTCTCCTCAGGGTGCGAATACGGTGGGACGGTGGTCTGGGTGTGATGTTCGTCGTCGGGTTCTCATGAGACCCCCTGCATGTGGGCAGCTGCGGCGCGGTGGGCGGTGACGACGTCGTTGAGGCGCTCCAGCAGAAGCTCGCCCTGGGAAAGCCGCTCTTTGCCTTGGACAAAGACCCAGTGGGCTCGGGCGGGGCCGGACCGCAGCCAACCCTCCACGGGGTCGGTCAGGACACCCGTTTGGGATAGCCAGCTGGACTCCCAGATGACCAGGTCAGCGCAGGCTCCCGGGCGCAGGTGACCGATCTCGTCACTCCACCCCAGGTTGGCGGCAGAGCCTTCGGTGGCCATGTTCAACGCCTCACGGGCGGTGAAGGCATCAGGCCCGTGGCGGTGTCTGGCCAGCAGCAGTGCGGTGCGCGTTTCCATCCACAGGTCTGCTGAGTCAGCTGAGGCGGAGCCGTCACAGCCGATGCCCACGTCCATACCCATGCCGCGCAGGGACTTGGCATCTGCTGCGTCGCCGCAGATGATCATATTGGAGCTGGGGCATTGAGTGGCACCGACCCCTGCAGCGGCCAAGCGACGGTTCTCCTCATCCGACCCGTAGACGTAGTGGGCGACCCAGGTGCGCGGAGTCGCCCACCCGCAATCCTCGAAGTACTCCACGGGGCGCCGGCCGTATACCTCCAGGGCGTAAGCGTCCTCATCGGTGTCCTCGGCCAGGTGAGTGTGCAGCCTGACGTCGTGTTTCTCAGCCAGTTCGGCGGTGGATCTCATAATCGACTCACTCACCGAAAACATGGAACACGGAGCCAACGCCACGCGTGTCATGGCGCCCGGGTTGGGGTCGTGGTATGCGCCGATGAGCCGCTCGGAATCGGCAAGGATCGTGTCCTCGTCCTGTACGACCTCCTTGGGAGGCAGACCTCCGTCCTCCACGGATCTGGTCATGGATCCGCGATTGGCCATGAACCGGAAGCCCACATCGGAGACTGCACTGATCTGGGCGTCGATCAGATTGGGGCGAGGGTGGACGTACATGTGGTCCGAGCTGGTGGTGCAGCCTCCGGATAGGAGCTCTGCGCAGGCGACATATGTGGACAGATAGACCGACTCGTCATCGAGCACAGACCATTTGGGGTAGAGGGTAGTCAACCATTGAAAGAGGGTCCCGTTGATCGCCGGAGCGTAAGCTCGGGTGAGGTTTTGGTACATGTGGTGGTGCGTGTTGACCAACCCGGGAGTCAGCACACGCCCGCCGGCGTCCACCGTGCGCTGCGCCGACGGCATCGGCTCACCCATCCGGCCCACACTGTGCACTCGGCCTTCGGCGACTGCCAGCCACCCGCCATCGATCTCGCGCCCAGCAGCCTGAGCAGCTTCCACATCAGTGATGCCGGTGGCTTTCTGCTCCGCGCTGGCGCCTCGGGACTCCACCACAAGGTAGGCATTGGTCACCAGCGTCTCGACTGTGGACTCGGAGCTCACAGGCCGGTACCTCTTCTCGATAGGGGATCAACTCCCCGCCACGGTATGAAACGTTTGTTTCGTCTCACTCACTGCAGTATTACGGCCACGTAAACCGTCGACTCGAAGGACGCCTTGTCACAAGGCTGTAACAGAGACGTCGATAGGCTCAGCCGATGAGACGAACGTTTCATCACCCTGTGTGATGTGCCGCAAGGAGGCTCCCGTGCTGGACCGGATCACCGAATACCAAAGCTGCCTGGACCAACCGGAGCGCTGGGCTGTGGCCACTGTTGTCGCCGTGGCCGGATCCACCCCAGTTCCGGTAGGAACATCAATGGCTGTCTCGGCGGATTTAGAAGTCATGGGGTCACTCTCCGGAGGCTGCGTGGAGTCAGCCACGGCTTCATTGGCCCAGCAGAGCATCGCAGAAGGCACACCACGGGTGGAGAGTTTCGGCCCCGATGGCGACCTGCTGGGTGAAATACCCCTCACCTGCGGTGGACAGATCCGCGTACTTATCCAACCTCTGGCTTCTATGCCCGAACTTCAGCACGCCCGCATGCTCTCCGGCGCTGATCCGCACCACGCTGTTGACTTCACCCGGACAATCGTGCTCGGCGGAGAAACCATGACCGTGGTCGAACACCGTGAGGCAGCTCCCCGTCTGCTTCTCTTCGGTGTTCAGGACTACTCACTGCACTGTGCCCAACTGGCCCTGGGCGCCGGTTGGCGGGTCCAGCTGATCGATCATCGTCCTGCTTTCGCCACACCGCAGCGCGTTCCGGAGGGCGCACAACTCACCGTCGACCACCCAGCCGACACCGCAGCCGACCTGCTCAGCGACCCTCGCCAAAGCTGGACGGCCGCTTGTGTCATGACCCACCTGCCTGAACTTGACGTCCCCGTGCTGGACACGCTGCTGCGCGCAGAGCCCGGTCCTGATTTCATAGGTGCGCTGGGCTCACACAACGCCCAACGGCGTCGTCGTTCTGCCTTGGCTCAACGCGGTCACAGCGCCTCGGCACTGGGGAAAATACATGGCCCGCTCGGGTTGGACATTGCTGCCGCCTCCCCTGCAGAGAGCGCCGTGTCCATCTTCGCCGAACTCATCAGCGCCAAGAACAGTGCCCCCTCATCCAGGCAGTCCCGTTCCTTGAGCACCACTGCGGGGCCTATCAATTATTCCCGGACCAGGAGTGCTTCAATCATGCACCCCGCTCGTATCGGGGCTGGCTCGGCGCGGAGGGTGACTGACTTGGCGGTGAGCAGCTGATGGACATCACCAGTGTCGACCATCAGCTGAGCACCTGGGATCCGGATCAGTGGCAACCGGGTGACTCCTGGCTGGCCGGGGGTACTGTGCTCTACTCCTACGGTAAGGATTTCCGGGGTGAACCTCGCCGGCTGCTGGATATCAGCGCGGCAGATTGGGAGCCACTGGTGTGGCATGAAGGGGCAGGTCTGGAGATCGCGGCCACCTGCACGGTGGCCAGCTTCCACCAGGCGGCTACGACGCTGCGGGGCCGCGGCGTGGACACCGGCCAGTACCCCGGACTGCAGCTGATTGAACCGGCCGCCGAGGCTTTTGTCGCCTCCTGGAAAGTCTGGAATCTCTCCACCGTCGGTGGCAACGTGGCCACCGCTCNCCTGGAAAGTCTGGAATCTCTCCACCGTCGGTGGCAACGTGGCCACCGCTCTGCCTGCGGGACCTATGACGTCCTGGTTATGCGGCATGGGCGCGACCGCTCTGGTCCTCTCTCCCGGCGGAGGGCACCGCATTGTGCCGGTGGAGGAGGTGGTCACCGGCAATGGACAGACTTCACTCAAGGATGGGGACCTGATTCGGTCCTTCCATGTGCCCGCCGCACATCTGCGCCGGCCAACCCTGATGGCACGCGAGTCCCTGACCCGCTACGGCCGCTCAGCTGCCCTGCTGTTGGCGCAGCTGATTGATGCCAGCACTGTTCGGCTGACCGTCACCGCCGCCACGGACCGGCCCTTCATCCTGACAACCCCAAGGGATCCTGCCGCTGCGCGCGCGGCAGTGGAGGGCATACCGGCACACCACTGGTTCGACGACGCCCACGGGTCCCCGGAGTGGCGGCACAATACCAGTCTCAGCTTCGCAGCGGAGCTGGTCAACGCGTTGGCAGAGCACGAAGCCGCTCCCGGCGCCTGTGACGAGGATTTCAGGCACCTGTTGGGAAATCAGGCTCCTAGAGGAACCCGAAAACCCAACAGCCACCTGACAACTGATGAGGTGACACGGACCGGGTCGACGGACACAGCCACAGTGCGGGTGGACGGCCAGGAATTTGCCCTTGAGCCTGAACCGGGACAGTGCCTTCGCACATGGCTGCGGGACAGCGCCGGAGCCCACGCGGTCAAACGAGGCTGCGATGCCGGTGATTGCGGCGCATGCACAGTGCACCTGGACGGGACCGCGGTGCACTCATGCATTACCGGTGCCCATCGAGCTGCCGGCTCAGCCGTGACGACCCTGCGCGGTCTCAGTCCAGAGGCCACCCAGGCCGTCGCCGAGGCCGAAGACAACCCAGGAGATGTGCGGGTGAAGAACACCCTGCACCACACGCAGCGGGACTTCTTGGAGTCCCACGGGTTCCAATGTGGCTATTGCACCGCAGGGTTCATCATGACCGAAACTTCTACCGGGCCCTACGACGGTGCCGGAGACGATTCGGAAGAATCCACTCTGCGTCGCTTCAAAGGAAACCTCTGCCGCTGCACCGGATACTGCTCCATCAAAGACGCGCTGGCTCACACACCACGAGCCAGCGAAGAATCCGGCCCCGGCCACAGTCCGATTCCGCCGGCCGGCCCAGGGATCGTCACTGGGACAACGGACTTCACTCACGACGTCCCACTCTCCGGTGGCGGGGACCGCGTGCCCTCTGGAGACATCCTGCACATGGTGGTGGTCCGCTCCCCTCACGCGCATGCGCTCATCACGCACATTGACACCACCCGGGCGGAGAACGCACCTGGGGTCGTGGCGGTTTTCACCCACCGCGATGCGCCCGAGGCCGTCCGGTACTCCACTGCTCAGCACGAGCTCGTCGAAGACGACCCGGCTGACACTCGTCTGCTGGACGATACGGTGAGGTTCGTTGGCCAGCGGGTGGCCGTGGTGGTCGCGGAGTCCCGCAGGCAGGCGGTGCGCGCCAGCCGGCTGGTGGATGTGGAGTATGAGCAGTTGGAACCGGTCTTTGATCCCGCAGCTGCCACCGATCCGGGGGCACCGGTACTTCATCCTTCTGGCGGTGAACGTACCGACGCCGTGGGCAGCACGTATTTCCCCGCCCTGGACCCTGAGCGCAACAGGTTAGCTGCTGCTCAAGTGGCGGTCGGCAACGCTGAGGCAGCGCTTAGGGAGTCTCCGCACCGTGTCTCCATGAACTTCACCACGCACCGCACTGCGCACACCGCTCTGGAGACCCACGGCACGGTGGGCTGGATCGACGAGCTGGGTCGGTACACATTGCGCAGCTCAACCCAGGTACCGTTCCTCGCGAAGAGAACCCTTCAGCGCCTCTTCGGCTTAGAACCACAGACCCTCAGGGTCTTCGCCGCGCGGGTAGGAGGCGGATTCGGCTCCAAACAGGAAGTCATCACTGAGGACCTGGTACTGCTGGTCCTCATGAGGCTCGCAGAACGCGGCATCCGCGCGCCTGTCTCTTGGGAACTCACCCGTACGGAGGCGCTGACGGCCAGCACCACACGGCACCCTTTCCAGATCGGAGTGGATCTAGCCGCCGACGATCGTGGGAAGCTCACAGCCCAGACAATGCGGGTGCTCTCCGACACCGGGGCCTATGGAAACCATGGACCCGGAGTGATGTTTCACTCCGTTCATGAGTCCATGCAGATCTACTCCGCCCCTAATAAGCAGGTCTCCGCCCAGGTGGTCTACACCAATAATCCGCCCTCTGGCGCGTTCCGAGGGTATGGGCTGTCGCAGACTCTCTTCGCAGTCGACTGCGCGATGGACGAATTCGCCCGCAGGCTCGGCCGTGATCCACTGACGTTCAAAGCAGACAACATCATCAGCGTTGGGGAAGAACTGTTCGGCCATGAGGATGACGTTCAAGTGGATGCCGGTGGTTTGAGGAAGTGTCTGGACATCATGGCCGCTCAGCTCCGCCGTGGCCCACTGACCGACTCTGAGTTGAACAAGTGCCAGCAACGCCTCACTGAAGAGCGTCATGGGTACCAGGAGGAACAGGGTGACTGGCGGCTTGGGGTGGGCACTGCTGTCACGATGATCGACACCGCGCCGCCCAATGGCCATCACTCTCATGCGGTGGTGCGGCCCCTGAACCGGCCTGATGCTGCCGGTGGGGGAAAGTACGAGCTCAAAGTGGGCACCGCCGAGTTCGGCAACGGCACCTCGACCGTCCACCGTCAGGTGGTCGCCGATGTGCTCGGCACCACCGCCGATCGCATCCTGCTGCGCCAGTCCGACACTGACCTGGTTGACCATGACAGTGGTGCGTTCGCCTCCACCGGGATCACTGTAGGGGTCAAGGCCGCGTATTTGGCGGCCCGGGATTTGAAAGGGGCGCTGGCGATGCTTGAAGAGGATGCAGATCCGACCTCGGTGATCGGCACCGGCCGGTGGGGAGGCTCCCCCCGGACCGCGGCGTTCAACGTCCATGGCTTCCGCATCGCTGTCGAGGCGAAGACGGGAACCCTGGTGATCCTGCAGTCAGTCCATGCTGCAGATGCCGGAGTGGTGCTCAATGAGGCCCAGTGCCGGGGCCAGGTGGAAGGCGGCGTCGGCCAAGCGATCGGAGCCGCGCTCTTTGAGGAAGTGGTCATCAACCCTCAGGGACGGATCAGCACGGACATTCTGCGCAACTATCACATCCCGCAGATGGCGGATCTTCCCGTCACGGAGGTGCACTTCGCTGAGACTGAAGACCCGGTGGGGCCCATGGGAGCTAAGTCCATGTCTGAATCACCCTTCAACCCGGTAGCCCCTGCTTTGGGGAATGCGATCCGGGACGCAGTCGGTGTTCGTTTGACCCACACGCCGTTCACGAAAGATCGCATTGCTGCAGCCCTGGACCGACAGCGAGGCTCCTGAGATCATCGGGGGTGTCAATATCGGCATCATCGGCGCAAGCGGAGAGGTCGATGAGGTCGCTCCGCTGCCTGTGTGCACGCAGGTAGTGCCTTGCACCGTCATCGCCCTGGGCCTGTGAAGCTGCCGCGAGCGCATCTTCTCTGTCAAAAACCACAGGGTGGGACGGCTGTCCGCGAATGAGTCCGCGAGTGATGCGACCCCTCTGGTGCGCTTCCAGGACTGTGCGCAGCGCCTCGGCGCCGATCCAGGGCTGGTCCACTAAGAGAACAGCGATCTGCTCGGCCCCACGATCGGCGGCGTGGCGTATGCCAGTCCTGAAGGACAGCGATAGGCCCGCTGAAGAGGACGCGAGCTCGACAACCTCAGAGGCCTCCAGTTCCTCCGGTGCCTGTGTTCGCAGAGTGCGCAGCACCTCAGTTGATCGGTGGCTGAGAACCAGGACGGGAGTGGTTCCCGCCTGATGTGCTGTCCGCAGAGCGCGTACCACCAGCAACTCCCCGTTAATGCGCAGCAAAGGCTTGGACTGTCCACCCAGCCGCGATCCTCGTCCCGCGGCCAGAATGACGGTCGCTCTCACCGCCGGTTTCTCCGGGCCGCGACGTCGCCCAATGGCACCAGTTTCTGACTCAACCCATAACGACGGTCCCGAAGCTGGACAAGGTAGCCACAGTCAATGAGGGTACGCAGCAGGCGGTGAACGGTGGCGGCGGGCAGTTCAGTTGCTATCGAGAGCTCGCTGAGTGTTGCGGCGCCACCCTGTCCAGCGAGGACCTCGATCAGTTCAAAGGCTCGGCCCACGGATTGGACTCCGGCTCGGTTCGTGTCCTTGCTCACGAACTGCTCATCGCCCCGATATTCAGCTGGTCTCCGATCGCGAAGCCCTTGCCGCGCAGAAACTCCCCACCGCTGAGCACACTGGCGGAGGTGTCTTGAGCACTGAACAGCTCGGCCCCACGCAGCACAGAACCGACAACTGTTCCGTGAAGTTCGTAGCCGTCGTATGCACTGATGGGGTTCTTATGTGCCAGTCCGGCCGCTGACACCACATGGTTTTCCTGCGGGTCGTAGAGTGCGAAGTCAGCATCGTATCCGACAGCAATCTGCCCCTTATGGGTCAGGCCCACCAGCTGAGCGGTGGAGGTACTCATCCATTTGCTGACCTGATCCAGTCCGATCCCCCGTTCACGGGCTGCCGATGCCACGGCTGCGAAGCCCACCTGCAGCCCGGAGACCCCACCCCAGGCCTCGCTGAGGTCAGGGGCACCCCTGTATTTCTCCTGACCGGTGGCCGGGGAATGATCCGTGACGACCATGTCGATCAAGCCTTCCTGCAGGCCCTGCCAGAGCGCGTCCCGATTGCCGCTGTCCCGGATGGGCGGGCAGCATTTGAACTCCGCGGCACCGTCGGGCACAGCTTCTGCTTCGAAGCACAGGTAGTGCGGGCAGGTTTCCACGGTGATCGGCAGACCTTCTGCCCGGGCATCCTGGATGAGATCGAGGGCTGAAGCTGCAGCGAGGTGCAGGATGTGGGTGCGGCAGCCAGTCTCCCGGACGGCATCGAGGAGCCCTTCGATGGCGGTCATTTCCGCCTCTTGCGGCCTAGTGGCAGCCCAATCGGCATAGCGTTTTACTCTGCGCCGCTGACCCAACGCCGCAGTAGCAGTGTCGATGGTCTTGGCGTCTTCGGCATGAACGATGACCAGGCCGTCGAACTGCGCGACCCGCTGCATGGCCGCGCGCAGGTCTGCTGGCGAGACCGGGGGGAACTCAGGTACTCCTGAATCCAGGAGGAAACATTTGAATCCGAATACTCCGGCGTTCCAGAGCGGTTCCAACTGTTCGGTATTTCCTGGAACGATCCCGCCCCAGAACCCGACATCGACGAAGGTCTGTCCCATGGCGGCCTGCTTCTTGATCTCCAGGCTGGGGACATCAACGGTAGGTGGGACAGAATTCAGGGGCATATCAACGATGCTGGTGACCCCGCCGAGCGCGGCGGCCATCGTTCCAGTGGCGAAGCCTTCCCAGCTGGTGCGCCCTGGTTCGTTAATGTGCACGTGGGTGTCCACATTGCCCGGCAGCACCACCACCCGGGGGTGAACCATGAGCATGCCGGTTCCGCCGGAGACGTCACGTGCCCGGACAATTTCTGCCTGTCGGGCACTTTGACCTGGGGCGATCCTGGTGATTCGACGGACCGCTCCCTGGTGGTCCACCTCCACATGCGCAGGCACAATGTCCTGGCCGATGAGGACCTGCTCTGCGATAAGGTGACGGACCATCATGCTGCTAACCCTAGATTGAGCATATTTCAGCAGTATTGACTACGTGTACACAGTCCATGTCGATCCCCGGCTTAGTTGAACCCGGCGATCCATTTCCAGGCTTCGGGCTTCTCCCGCGCTGAGGCGCGAGTGACGGAGGCGTTCATCAGCCCGTAGGGGCGGTCTCCGGCTTCGAACACCTCGTTGGGGTTGTCCAGGCCGAAGGGCGAGAGGTCCACCACGTAGTGATGGTTGTTCGGCATCGCGAACCGGATATCTTCGATCTGCGGCACAGCCCGGAGCACGGACTGTCCTGCGGCGTAGAGAGTCTGCTGCAGCGACGCCGAGTGCACCGAGGCGAACTGTTCCAGCACCGCCTGCTTCACCTGGGCGTAGATGACGTCAAAGTCTGCTGAGGTCAGTGCCGTGTGATCGGTGTAGAGCCATCGAGTGGAGATGTCGGTGGCCATGATCCGGTCATGGGTCTCAGGCAGTGTGGTGTATTCGTCCCGGGGGAACCCATGGAATTCACTGCCTGTTGATTTCAGCACGGTGAGTTCTTTGAACCCTCCCAGGACGTATTCCACGCCGTCTTCGACGGTGACTGCTGCGGTGCGGATCTCCTGCTTGGATTTCACAAACGAGTGCTCGTGCGCTGAACCGTTGACGCTGATGCGCTCCCAGGGGTAGGACTCAGCACTCCAGCGTCCACCTTCGACCTCCGGGTATTCCACAAAGTGCCTGGCCAGGGCAAGCAGGAACTCCTCGGGAGTGCGGATCCCCTGGCTCTTGGCGAAGGCATAAACAGTGTTCTTCTGGGTGTCGGTGGCCAGGACTTTGGCGTTGTCACCGGTCAGGAAGGTGTCTGCGAAATCTCCGCGCAGTAACGATGTCACATTGAGATCCTGGATCTCATGCACGGGGGTGTCACGATTGATTCGCACCACCCGCACCTCGGCTTTGCCGTACTGGTTGGGTCCAAGAATGATGTCATCACTCATAGTGGGTCTCCTTCAGCTTCCGCGGTAGGTGGAATAGGCGTAGGGGCTCAGCAGCAGCGGCACGTGGTAGTGGGGCTCCTGGCCCACAGTGAACGCAATGTGCACTTCGGGGAAGAACGTCTCCACTCCTTGGGCGGCGAAGTACGGTCCCGTGTGGAACTGCAGCCGATAGGTACCTGGGTCGAGCGCCTCCGGACCCAGATCACCGATGCGTCCGTCGGCGTCGGTGGTCCCGGAACCACGTTCGGCGCCCTGCTGGTCGGTGAGTATAACGACGACGCCGGCAGCGGGTGTGCCGGAGGCGTTGTCGAGGATGTGGGTGGTAATCAGGCTCATGTGGTCTCCAGTTCCTGAAGGTCGTCGTACACGGATGCCACCTGGGAGATGCGGCGGCGTCCCCCCGACAGTGCAGAGTTGAGGACGCCGTTGGCGAGCATCGATATCAGCGACATTGCGGTGGCGTAGGAGTCGAAGGCGCCGTCGGCATCGACAGGGCATTCGACCCAACAGTCTGCGTCTTTGGCGTAGGTGCGGGAGGTGGAGTCCCCAATGAGCATCAGCCCTGCCGGTGAGTTCGCCGCGTGACGGACCAAGGTGCCGAAGCCTTTGGGCCTGCGCCGGAATCCGAGCAGCACGATCACATCATGGGCCGATACTCCTGCCAGTTCCTCCCCCACGCTCTGCCCGGGCTGCGGCGCCAACCGGACCTGGCTGCGCACCTGAATCAGCTGGTGGTGCAGGTGCGCTGCTGGCGGGTAGCTGTTGCGCATGCCGATGATGAGGACTCGTTCGGCTTTGCGCACCATGTCCACTGCTTGGCTGAGTCGCCCATCGCTGAGCACCTCCGTCAGCTTCCCGAGGTTCCGGTGTTCATGCTGGACGTGCCGCTGGATGGCGGTGCTGTCCTCGCTGTCCCCGGACAGCACCGGGGCAGCGGTGGGTTGGCCGGAGGCACGCAGAGCGAGGGCGTGGTCTCTGACTTCTTTGAAGTCCTCGAACCCGAGTTTGCGGAACAGTCGCGAGACGGTCGCTTTCGACACCTCGGTGTGTCGGCTGATCTCCGCCGCTGAGAACACCGCTAGGTCTCCCAGGTGTTCCAGGAGGAAATCGGCTACCCGGCGTTCCTGAGGTGGGAGGTCTCCGTAGCGATCGTCGATCCTGGCATCAATGCGTCGGGTGCTATCCGCCATGATGGGCCGTCCTCACTTGTGGAGAGCTCCCGGAGGGAGAAGCCTCAGCATCGGCTGCGCGGGCCAATGCCCAGACCGCCTGTGTCATGGCATCGACTGTTGCACCCACGTCTGGTTCCGTGACTGACTCATCAGGATGGTGGCTTATACCGTCGTGGCATCGAGTGAAAAGCATCCCGATTCCGGTCACAGCGGCCATCGCCATGGCGTCGTGCCCGGCTCGGGAGAACAACTGCATTGGTTCAGGGTCGCCACCGGCTTTCACCCCGCCAGCTAGTGCGTCCATCAGCGGCGGCGAGCATGAGACGGTGGGTGCGTCATGGACCTCGGTGTACTCCGCGCGAAGTCCACGTGCGGCACAGAAACTTTCCACCGACGCCCATATGGCAGTCCATGCGTCGTCGCGCAGCGTGTCGGTCTCAGCCCGGAGATCTAGAGAGAAATCGACGCGGCCGGGGACCACATTGACCGCACCCGGGTGGACGCTGAGCTGCCCCACCGTAGCGATTGTCTCCATCTGACGTCCGATGCGCTCAACGTCGAGCACTGCCTGGCTGGCGCCGATGAGCGCATCATGTCGGCGCGCATAGGGAGTGCCTCCGGCGTGGCGAGCCTCTCCGTGAATGCTCAGGTGGAATCGTCGGGCTCCGGCAATGGAGGTGACCACACCCAGGGGGCGTCCGGCGGCTTCCAGATAGGGGCCCTGCTCAATGTGCGCTTCCAGGTACCCGACGAGCTCTTCGGGTCGTCGAGCCGCCTCTCCCACACGGAGCGGATCCAATCCGAAGGCCTCGAAGGCCTGGCTCATGGTGGTTCCCTCGGCGTCCTCGAGGTCAAGCCATTCGGGGTCCCAGGTTCCTGCCACTGCGCGGGACCCCAGCAGAGTGGCGCCGAACCGGGTGCCCTCTTCATCCGCGAACGCCACTACTTCCAGCGCGAACGGAAGTTCCGCCCTATGCGGCGCGAGCCGTTCTACAACCTCGATCCCGGTCAGCACACCGAGGATTCCGTCATAGCGCCCAGCATCAGGCACGGTATCCAGGTGCGATGCGATCATCAGGGCGGGCAGTCCAGGAGTTCTTCCCTCGAGCCGTCCGCACTGGTTCCCCGCGGCGTCTTGCCACGTGTCCATCCCGGCCTGTCGCATCCATTGGGCAGCTTGCGCATTGTGCTGGTGGTGCTCCTCGGTGAGGTAGGCGCGCAGTATTCCCACTGGGGCGCCAGGCTCATCCTTCAGGGCGGTGATGGCAGCCAGTTCGTCGCTGCGGGCCATGATGCGCTCGGCGGCGTTCATGCGGCGGCCTCCTGGTAGATCTCTGCCGCCGCACCTACGCCGCCGCCTGCTGTGACCGGCGCACCGCTGGCTCGTAGCACCTGCTCCAAGGCGGCCAGGGTTGTCATCACCGCGTCTTTGCGGGCGTTGTACCCCATGGTCCCGATCCTCCACACCACCCCGTGCAGGGGCCCGAAGCTGGTGCCGATTTCGATTCCGTAGTCCTGCAGCAGTCCGGTCCGGACGGCTTCACCGTTGACTCCCTCAGGGATGTGAACGGCCAGCACATTGTTCATCCGGTGGGCCTGGTCACCGAAGAAGCGCAGCCTTAACCCAGCCGCACCTGCAGCCATGGCGGCTCCGTGAAGCCGGTGCCTCTCAATGGAATTCTCCACGCCCTCAGTGAGCAGAATTCGGGCGCATTCCCGGGCGCAGTAGAGCATGGAGGTCGCCTCAGTGTGGTGGTTCAGCCGTTGCGGACCCCAGTAGTCAAGAATCATGGCGAGGTCGAAGTAGTTGGACCTGATCCGCTCGCCTCTTGGTGCGCTGCCGTCGTCGATACCGGATTCCACATGGCGCCTGGATCGGATGACCTCCACGGCACGGTCACTCAGTGAGATGGGGGCGGATCCGGAGGGGCCAGCGAGGCATTTCTGCAGACCCGCCGTCACAGCGTCAATACCCCACTCATCCGCGTAGAAAGGGTTTCCACCCAAGGATGCCGTCACATCTGTGTAGAACAGGGCATCGTATTCTGCGCACAGCTGGCCCACGCCTTCCAGAGGCTGATTCATGGTGGTGGAAGTATCACCCTGCACAAGCGCCAGCAACTTGGGCCGGTGCTGGGCAAGCGCCCGGCGGAGTTCCTCAAAGGTGAAGACCTGCCCCCAGTCCTTTTCCACTACGACGACGTCGGCTCCGGCGCGCTCTGCAATTTCCTTGAGCAGGTGCCCGAACCGTCCAAAGATGGGGACCAGCACCTTGTCTCCCGGCTCAACGAGTGACACGATCGCGGATTCGATACCGGCCCGCGAGGTGCCGTCTATCAGCAGAGTCGCCTCATTGCTGGTCTTGAAGACCCCACGGTAGAGGTCCATGACCTCGTTCATGTAGCCAGTCATCGCCGGGTCATACTGCCCAATCAACTGCGCTGACATAGCCCGGAGGACCCGCGGGTCGGCGTTGATCGGACCTGGGCCCATGAGCAGGCGAGGAGGCGGGTCGATCTGGGCATATGCGGCAGGTTCCGGGCGGACCGATGAGCTCATGCCGACCATGCTACTGAAACAATTGTTTCAGCTATGAAACAAGCGTTTAGTCGGTCACCGCGTCCTCGAGTCGCAACAGAGCAATCTCTGCGAGCTGCTCGCGGCGTACTTGGGCCTCAGTGGCGGCGTCGTTATTCAACCGTTGACGCAGTTGAGCCATCATGTCCTCGCGGCTGCGCCCCTTGGCGCGGATGAGGAAGATACGGTCGAAGGTGCGCTCATAGTCTTGGTTCGCTGCCACCCATTCCTCGCGGGCTGCGGCGTCTTCGCCCAGAGCGGCCTGCTCTGCCCGGGATGCTCTTGCCTCAGCAGAGTCGCCTTTTGCGCGCTCACCTATCCGGGGGTGGTGTGCCAGAGCGCCGTCGACCTCTTTGTCTGTCCAGTCCTGCGTCAACGACGATGCCATCTGCAGCAGGTCCTGGCGCGAGGAGTAGGGGCGTCTGGCCAGCAGCGCTGCGCTCCAAGAATTGATGGGTGCGCAGGAGGCGATGAGTTCTTTCACGGCTGCGGTCTGGTGAGTGTTGAAGTCCTTAAGGGTGATACTCATGAGGGGGGCCCGCCCAGCTGGGCAGCGTAGGCGATGAGTGCTTTATCGCTGCCGGAGGGCCCCATAAGGCTCAGACCGGTGGGGAGTCCCTGCTCGGTGGCCGTAGGGATATTCACCACAGGAAGTCCCGCAAGGGATCCAATGGTGGTCAGCATCAGCGTGCGCTGGCGCAGAGTGTCCGACCCGTTGCCTTCAGCCCCGGCCTCATCGAGCAGCGGTGCCACTGAAGCCGCAGACGGTAGTGCGAGCACACCATTGCCGACCCAGCCGCGAATCGTTTCGCGGATGCCGGCGTGCTGGGCGCGGGCAGCTGCCTCGTCGGCGCTGGTGAACTGGCTCGCGGCACGGAAGCGAGCTCCAACATCAGGTGCCATATGGTCCCAATGCGCAGCGACCCAGTCGCCGTGGTTGGCCCAGGCTTCCCTCGACTGGATGACGGTGAAAGTGTGCTTCCATTCGTTGAAGATCTCGGGATCCGGCCCGTGAACAGCGACGCTGCGGCCCACCTGCGCTTCCAATTGGCCGAGGAGTACGCGGCAGGCGTTGGCGACGTCCTCATCCGCCAGAGCGAAGAGCTCCTCGACCACCTTGAGCTCACCCAATTGGCGGTCGGCTTCCCACGCGACCGGGCCCCTGGGAACGGTCGGAATGGAACCGGTGCCCATTCCGCCCAGCGCGGAAGGAGCGGTCGGGGCGACCTTCTTGGGGGCAGGGATGAGCGTCTGCGCCACGGTCGCCAACAGTCCCGGCTCCCTGGTGACCCATCCGACAGTGTCGAAGCTCTGCGCCAAGGGTTGGACGCCGGTCAGCGGGATGAGGTCTTGAGTGGTGCGGATGCCCCAAAGTCCTTGGTAGGCCGCCGGGACACGAATGGACCCTCCTGTATCAGTGCCCAGCCCAATACTGGCCTCGCCCAGGGCCACTGCGGACGCGGAGCCATTGGAGGAACCTCCGGAAATGCGTCCCGGGGCCGCCGGGTTCGGCGGCGTGCCGTAGTGAGCATTGGTCCCAGCTAGGGAGAGGGCGAATTCGTCCGTCTGGGCGATACCTGCGATGTCAGCTCCAGAACCGATCAGCGCCTGGACCGCAGTTGAGCTCCGGGACTGAGCGGGCTGCTGCGACAGTCGTACCGGGTTCCCTGCCCCAATGGACTCCCCTGCTACCGCGAAGAGATCTTTGACCGCCACGCTCTCCCCGCGCAGGGAACCTTCGCCTGCCCCTGGAATCAGCGGTGTGGCCTTGATGCGCCAGACAGCGGTCGCGGTGTCAATGGGCTTCATGATGCAAGACTCCTGAAGTCGGATTTGCGCACGGCGGCGTGCACACCTTTGACGATGTCCACCACCTGGGAGATATGAAAGTCAGTGGCTGCTGAAAGATAAGCATAAGCGTGTTCGGGGTCCAGGCCCCAGCGAGCCTGCAACAGTGCCACGGCATTGCGCACGCAGGATTCCACGGCGAGGTCGAGGTCCTCATTCATGCCTGTGGGTATCAAGTACTCGGTGGTCTCAGCGATGGGTCCGACCTGCTCACCGAACTGTCGCAGCGCGTCTTCGCGGGCGATCACATCGAACTGCACGGTACCCCGCAGACTTGCCTCCATGGCTGTCAGCGCGACCTCGCCGTCTCCCTGAGCGAAGTGCGGGTCGCCGAGGAAGACCAGAGCCCCTGGGACCTGAACGGGCAGGTAGAGGCTGGCACCTTCTGTGAGCATGCGTATATCAATGTTGCCCCCATGGGTCCCTGGGGGCACCGAGTGGGGGCGGGCGTCGTCGTCCACTGCCACCCCGATAGTGCCGAAGAAGGGGTTGAGTTCAAAGGTGATGCTGCGCTCAGCTCCCGCAAATGGCGCGATGGTTCCCCGACCCTCGTCCACTCCGGCGAAGATGGACACATCGTGCTCCCTGCGGGGAAATTCCGGCAGTGCCCCCTTTCCGTGGCGGTTGGAGATGATCCCGTAGGGCACCCGACGCTGCAGAGACCCGATGGTCACCTTGAGCAGATCTCCGGGCTGGGCACCAGCCACGTGGATGGGACCAGTGTTCACATGAGGGCCGTCAGTCCGGGCGTCACGCGGGGCGTCACTGGCAGCAAGGGTGATGGCGTCGCTGAGCACATGCTCCGGATCGACTCCGAGACCAGCGAAATAGCGCAGGGGGTCGCGCCCCTGGTCCTCCAGCAGGCCCTCATGGGAGAGGGTGTCCACTGTGACGCTCTCCCCCGGACTGACACGCAGCACGGGGGTATCGCGGCGGCACGGCAGGCGGCCCCAGAGCACATTCTGGGGCTCAGCAGGAAGGTAGTGGGCGCTCTGACCGGCCAGGTGTTCGCCGGGCTGAAGGATCTCAGTCACCCTTCCAACCCTATAGGTCGAGACGGGCGCGCATAGAGTCGCCGAGCTGCTCGGCGGAGGTGAGGAAACCATCGTGACCGATATGGGAGGTGATGGTGTGCACCGTGTGATCACCCGGAATCAGGTCGGCAATCTGTTGCGACTGTTCAGGAAAATACAGCCGGTCGGTATCCACAGCGGCCAGGAACGGGGTGGCTCTGACGCGTTGGAGAGCAGCCTCGAGACCACCGCGGCTGCGGCCGACATCGTGGCTGATCAGCGCCTCCGCCATGGTGATGTACGCATTGGGGTCAAACCGCTGGACGAGCTTAGCGGCCTGGTGATCGAGATAGGACTCCACCTGGTAACGGCCAGTACGAACGCCCTCTCCTGCCAACTGGGTGCCGCCCAAGGGCTCCTCAACGCCTTGGGCTGCCCGCCCAAAGCGCAGCTGCAGCTCAGCCTCAGTTCGGTATGTCACATGCGCGATGCGCCGCGCGAGCCCTAAGCCCGCGTCCGGCCGAGGACCGCTGTAGTAGTCGCCACCGTTGAAGTGCGGATCGTTCCTGATGGCCATCACCTGGGCCTGCCCGAAGGCGATCTGCTCGGCAGTAGAAGCAGCTCCACAGGCGAACACGGCAAAGCTGTGCACGAACTCCGGATGGCTGACCGCCCACTCCAGGGCACGGGCGCCTCCCATGGACCCTCCGATGACGGTGTGCAGGGTGCGCACTCCGAGCTCATCGAGCAGACGCTTTTCCAGATTCACGGCATCGCGGATGGTGACGAACGGGAAACGCGAGCCCCACGGCACACCCTCAGGATCCAGTGAGCTGGCACCGGTCGAACCGTAGCAGCCACCGACCATCGCAGGTGCGATCACGAACCACTTCTCAGTGTCGATCGGGCGTCCCGGCCCGAGCAGGCCCTCCCACCATCCGGTGCTTGGGTCCGCATCCGATGAGGCCACATGCGTGTCACCGGTCAACGCATGGGCCACCAGCACGGCGTTGTCCCCTGCCGCGTTAAGTTCACCCCAGGTTTCATACGCGAGGGTGACCGCTGGGAGGTAGCCTCCGGTTTCAAAGGCGAAACTGCCGGCGTCGTAGGTTTTCAACACACCGGCAGGCCGAGTGCCGAAGTCATTGCTGAGCCCCCCGGGGTGACCCCCACCAGCACCGTCGGGCGCAGAATCAGCGGTGCGAGCGCACAGCTCAGAATCCACTGGGGCTCTGCGTCCGTTGGAGCTGGTGCTGGTGGTGGTCACGGTGGTCCCTACTTCACGCGATCTTGGCTTCAGGCGATCTTGGCCAGGGCTTGGTCCAAGTCAGCGAGGATGTCGTCGATGTGCTCCAGGCCTACCGAGAGCCGAACGAGGCCTGGTTTGACCCCCGCAGCGCGCTGATCTGCTTCACTGAGTTGGCGGTGGGTGGTGGAGGCAGGATGAATGGCCAAGGAACGGACATCGCCGACATTGGCCACCAGCGAGTGGAGTTCCAGGGCATCGACCAGCGCCTGGCCGGCCTCTGCGCCCCCGTGGACTTCAAAGGAAAGCACCGCGCCTACACCCTTGGGCAGGTACTTCTTGCCGCGTTCGTAGCAGGGGCTGGAGGGCAGGCCGGAGTAGAACACACGGCGCACTGCGGAGTGCCCTTCGAGGAACTCAGCGACTCTCTCCGCGTTCTCCACATGGCGTTCCAACCGCAGACTGAGCGTCTCCAAGCCCAGGTTGATCTCGAAGGCGTTGTGCGGCGACAGGGCCGGTCCCAGGTCGCGCAGCAGCTGGACACGTGCCTTGAGAATGTAGGACAGGTTAGCTCCGAAGAGCCCTCCTGGGCCGAGGTCGCGGCCGAAGACCAGACCGTTGTAGCTCTCATCCGGCTGGCTGAAGCCCGGGAATCGGTCCGGGTAGGAGCCGTAGTCAAAGTTCCCGGAGTCGACGATCACTCCAGCGATCGCGGTGCCGTGACCGCCGATGAATTTAGTGGCCGAGTGGACGACCACATCCGCTCCGAATTCGATGGGGCGCAGCAGATAGGGGGTCGGCAGCGTGTTGTCCACAATGAGTGGTGCGCCGAACTCGTGGGCGATGCCCGCCACCGCCTCAATATCGAGGACATCACCACGAGGGTTGGCCACAGTCTCAGCGAAGAACGCCACCGTGTTCTCTTTGATCTCGGCCCGCCATGACTCAGGGTCATCAGGATCCGCGACGAAGCTGACTTCAATGCCGAACTTGGGCAGCGTGTGCTTGAAGAGGTTCTGGGTACCGCCGTAGAGCGACGGAGAGGCAACGATGTGACGTCCTGCGTGAGCAATGTTCAGCAGGGCGAGCGTGGTGGCTGCCTGGCCGGATCCGACGGCGAGCGCACCGACACCCCCTTCCAGGGAGGCGATCTTGTTCTCTACAGCTTCAACTGTGGGGTTGGTCAGCCGGGAGTAGATGGGCCCCAGTTCTTCGAGTCCGAACCGCTTAGCTGCTGTCTCAGTGCTGGGGAACACGAAACTTGTGGTCTGCTGGATGGGCAGGGCCCGGGCACCTGAACCTGGGTCGGGCTCAACCCCGGCGTGGATCTGGCGAGTTTCGAACCGAAGTTCAGGGGCGGCGTTAGTGCTGCTGGTTTCAGTCATTAGTGACACTCCAGTGGTCGTTTCTAGACCTCTACTGGAGTCCAGTGAGGTCCGCGCTTGCCGAAACGGGGTGTTCCGTCCGGCCAGGTCCTCACCCGGGGCACCCCACCGCGAACTGGAGGGTTGCCGGCCACTAAACCGGGGTTTTGCAGTGGCACTCTTGACCTATACCTTTAGTCTGCTGAAAGTCCTTCGGCGGCGCAAGTCGCGGCACAACATTCCGTCATGTGGACTGCGCCGACCCAATGGACCTTCCGGTGCACTCCGCGTCTCCCGATATGGGAAACTCGGGTGATTTTTGTGCCCATTTCCAACATCCCGAGACGTTCTTCTGAGGGATCGCGCCGGGACGGGCGGGGCGGGACCGGGATGGGCCAGGCCGGGACGTGACCAGCCGGTCTGGGCCGGGCCGGAATGAGGGCGGGTCAACCGTTCAGGGGTTCCCAGACCCACGGATCACGGGGTAGCGCTGCTGGATCGAACGCCTCCACTGCGTTCTGCAGCGGACCCGTCGGCAGCTGAAGCGACCGCAGCAGGGCATCGCGGACCTGTTCCGGTGTGACGCCCTGCTCCCGGAGTTGGGCCAACGTCACTGCCCCGTCCCGTTTGGCGAGCCGCCTGCCCCCTGAGTTGACCACCAGTGGGACATGGGCGTACTCCACCGCATCGCCGGCAGCGGCTCCGTAGAGCAGACGGCGCAGATACCGTTGCCGCGGCGCTGAATCTGCCAGATCATCAGCCCTGACTACCTGATCCACTCCGGTGAGGTGGTCGTCAACCACCACCGCCAAGTTGTACGCCGCGGCTCCGTCGTTGCGCACAAGCACGAAGTCATCGACTGAGGCGGTGACCTCCCCCAGCAGCTCGTCGTGCACCCTGTCCTGGGCGGCCTCGGCCCGCAACCGCAACGCGCCGGGGCGCTCAGCACGACGCCGCCTACGCTCCTGGTCACTCAGGAGGCGGCAGGTGCCCGGGTAGGCTCCGGGAGGCGCGTGGGGCGCGCGCGGAGCGTCCTGAATCTCGCGTCGAGTGCAGTAGCACTCATAGACGAGTCCTTGGGCGCTCAGGGTGGCCACGGCGTCGTCGTAGAGGTGTTTTCGCTGGGATTGGAAAACCACCTCACCGTGGAACGTCACCCCGAGGGCTTCTAAGTCAGCACGCTGACGTTCAGCTGAGCCGGCCACAGTGCGGGAGGCATCGAGGTCTTCGTAGCGCAGCAACAGGTCCCTTGCGGTGGACTGGGCGAAGAGCCACGCCAGCACAGCTGTGCGGAGGTTGCCGACGTGCAGATCGCCGGACGGGCTCGGAGCGTATCGACCGGCAGGCATGTGCTACATGGTAGTCACTGTGGTTCCAGACGCACGGCGCCGTCCAAGCGGATGGTCTCTCCGTTGAGCATGGGGTTGGCGATGATCTGCATGACCAGTTGAGCGTAGTCCTCTGGTCGGCCCAAACGGGGCGGGTGGAGCGCCTTCGCTCGGAGGGACTCTCGGGCGGTCTCCGGCAGGCCGGCCATCATGGGAGTTTCGAACAGTCCGGGCGCGATCGTCATCACGCGCACGGCATGGCGGGCAAGTTCACGGGCTGCGGGGAGTGTGAGCGAAGCGACCGCTCCTTTGGACGCAGAGTACGCAATCTGGCCGATCTGGCCGTCGAAAGCCGCCACCGAGGCGGTGTTGATGAGCACCCCCCGGTCACCGTCCACGGGGTCGTTCTCCTGCATTGCGGCAGCCGCGGCCGTCATGAGGTTCACGGTGCCCCCGGCGTTGATGGCGAGGACCTTCATGAACTGTTCGGCCGGAAGCGGACCCTTACGCCCGAGAAGCTTTCCTGGGGTGGCGACCCCTGCGCAGCTGATGGCGGCACGCAATGGCGCCATCCGCGCCGCAGCAGCGACCGCATCAGCGCTCGTCTGAGGGTCAGTGACGTCGCCGGGGTGGAAATGGGCGGAGCCGCCGAGTGCAGCTACGGCCTCGGCCCTGTCGGAAGAACCTTCAGCATCGGGCAGATCAACGACGATAACCTGGGCGCCTGCTCTGATCAGGGCTTGGGCGGTAGCGTGGCCGAGTCCGGAGGCTCCCCCGGTGACGACTGCGCTGGCGGAGGTGAGATTCATGGGGCTGTCTCCTTAGCCATTCATGGGTTGACGCGAAGAATCAGGGCATCGCCCTGGCCGCCGCCACCGCAGAGTGCGGCCGCACCTGTGCCCCCGCCGCGTCGGCCGAGCTCTAGGGCCAGGTGAAGCAGCAGGCGTGCCCCGGACATACCGACCGGGTGCCCCAGGGCGATCGCACCGCCATTGACATTGACCTTGTCCTCACCAATGCCCAGTTGGCGCATGGAGGCGACGGATACTGCGGCGAAGGCCTCGTTGATCTCCACCAGGTCCAGGTCTGTGGGGTCGATTCCGGCTTTGCTGCAGGCAGCCTCGATGGCGCGGGCTGGTTGGAGTTGAAGGCTTGAGTCCGGGCCGGCGACCATCCCGTGGGAACCGATTTCGGCGATCCACTTCAGGCCAAGTTCTTCAGCCTTCTGTTTGGACATGACCACCATGGCGCAGGCACCATCTGAGATCTGGGAGGCTGAGCCAGCGGTGATCGTTCCCTCTGTGTTGAAGGCTGGGCGCAGGCCGCCGAGCGCTTCAGCCGTGGCGTCGGCACGGATACCTTCATCGGCGTCGACGCGAACATCGTCGCCTTTCCGCTGCGGGATGTCTACGGGGACGATCTCTTCTGCGAAGAGGCCGTTCTGAGCGGCGTGAGCTGCCCGCTGGTGTGAGGTGGCGGCTATCTGGTCCTGTTCCTCACGGCTGACGTGAACATCAGCTGCGTTGCAGGACTCGGTGAGAGCCCCCATGGCCTGCTGCGTAGCCTGGTCGAAGAGCGCGTCGTAGGCCATTGAGTCAACAAGGGCGGCGTCGCCGTATTTGATTCCGGTGCGGGCCTTAGGCATCAAATGTGGAGCCTGCGACATGGACTCCATGCCACCGGCGACCACGACCTCGCACTCTCCGGCGCGGATCATCTGATCTGCCGTGGCGACCGCGTTGAGGCCGGAAAGGCATACTTTGTTGACGGTGATGGATGGCACAGCGGGCGGAATCCCTGCCCCCAGCGCTGCCGTGCGTGCAGGGTTCTGGCCAGCACCAGCTTGGATCACCTGGCCCATGATGACGTAGTCCACAGCTTCAGCACTGACTTCCCCGCGCTGAAGTGCTCCACGGATCGCGACGGCACCAAGCTGAGCAGCCGTTTGAGAGGACAGACCTCCCAGGAGCTTCCCCATAGGGGTACGGGCACCGGCAATGATCACTGTTTCCGTCATGACACCTCACTGTGTTTGACAATTAGTTGCACGTCCAACGACTCGAGCTTAGGCTAGCACATGAGAGCCAGATCACGTTCAGTGTGCAAAGGAGCGCCACCATGCCCGAACTGTCCCATTTTATCCACGGAGAACATGTGCCCGGGACCTCCGGCCGTTTCCGTGAGGTGTTCAACCCGGTGCGGGGCGAGGTTTCCTCTCATGTTCCCCTGGCAACCAGCGATGAAGTCAGCCAGGCAATCGACTCGGCTCAGCGGGCTTTCCCGGTATGGTCCGCGCTCAATCCTCAGCGCCGGGGACGCATCCTATTGAAGTGGGTGGACTTGATTCAGACACACCGGGACGAACTGGCAGAAACACTGTCCAATGAGCACGGCAAGACATTCGAAGACGCCAAGGGAGATATCCAACGAGGTGTCGAAGTCGTGGAATTCGGCGCCGGCGCACCCCATCTGCTCAAGGGCGAGTTCTCCCATAATGTGGCCACAGGTATGGATGTTCACAGCCTGCGTCAGCCCCTCGGTGTGGTCGCCGGAATCACGCCCTTCAACTTTCCCGCCATGATTCCCCTCTGGAAGGCAGGCACCGCGCTGGCAGCCGGAAACACCTTTGTGCTGAAACCCTCCGAACGGGACCCCTCGGTACCCATCCGCTTGGCTGAGCTCGCGCTTGAGGCCGGAATGCCGCCGGGCACCCTGAACGTCATCAACGGTGATAAGGAGTCCGTGGACGCCCTTATTGCGGACCCACGAGTGCAGGCCATCGGGTTCGTCGGCTCTACACCCATCGCCCAGTCCCTGTACGCGGCCGCCGCAGCCCAGGGCAAACGGGCACAGTGCTTCGGAGGCGCCAAGAACCATATGGTGATCATGCCCGACGCCGATCTCGACCAGGCCGCCGATGCCCTCATCGGTGCCGGTTACGGCTCTGCCGGGGAGCGGTGTATGGCCGTCTCGGTCGCCGTCCCGGTCGGTGAAGCCACCGCAGAGGCACTGCGGGAGAAGCTGGTGGACCGCATCAGCCGACTCACCGTAGGTCCCTCATTGGACCCGAACAGTGACTTCGGCCCCGTCGTGGGCGCCGACGCTAAGCAACGGATCGAGGACTACATCGGAACCGGCGTGGAGGAAGGGGCCGAGCTGGTCACTGATGGCCGCGGCGTCGAGGTGGACGGATATCCCAATGGATATTGGGTGGGGGCCACCCTCTTCGATCGGGTCACCCCGGATATGCGTATCTATCGGGAGGAGATCTTCGGCCCGGTGCTGACTATGGTGCGTGCAGCTGACTATGAGGAGGCGCTGCGACTTCCGACCGAGCACGAGTACGGCAACGGGGTGGCGATCTTCACCCGCGACGGTGACACCGCCCGGGACTTCACCTCCCGCGTCGAGGTCGGGATGGTCGGCGTGAACGTACCCATCCCGGTGCCGATCGCCTACTACACCTTCGGCGGGTGGAAGGGATCCGGCTTCGGCGACCTCAACCAGCACGGCACCGACGGTCTGAAGTTCTACACCAAGACCAAGACGGTGAGCACCCGTTGGCCCTCCGGCACTAAAGAGGGCGCCAGCTTCGTGATGCCTGAGGGGAGCTGAGCGGTGAGCAATCACATCCGGAGCGAGATCAGGGGCAGCCTCGGGGTGCTCACCCTGAACCGTCCGGAGGCCATGAACGCTCTGACCACTGACATGGTGAAGCGGATGCTGCACCAGCTCACCCAGTGGCAGGACGACGACGCCGTCACCCAAGTCCTGCTCCGCGGCGCTGGCGATAAGGGTCTCTGCGCAGGCGGCGATATTCGAGCGATTTACGAGGATATTCGCGCCACCCATGAGCGGGGTGACGATACTTATGCCACCGCCGAGTTCCTCGCATTGGAGTTTCAGCTCAACCTGCTGATCCACCAGTACCCCAAGCCGTACATTGCGCTGATGGATGGGGTCACACTGGGCGGCGGCATCGGAGTCTCCGCGCACGGCAGTCATCGCGTGGTGACCGAGCGCACCAAGGCCGGTATGCCCGAGGCGACCATCGGATACATCACCGATGTTGGTGGCACCTATCTCCTGGCCCGTTCCCCCGGGCAGACCGGCGTTCACGCTGGGCTCACCGCCGGTGTCTTCGGAGCGGCTGACGCGATCCACCTCGGTCTCGCGGACGCCTACGTACCTTCTGAGCGACTCGACGATCTCACTGCTGCGCTGGAACATTCCCAGGTGGATGAGGTTCTGCCCCGATTCACGGAAGCACCGCCGGAGGCTCCTCTGGTGAGGGATCGGGAATGGATCGATGACGCCTACTCAGCTGATTCCGTGGAGGAGATTCTTGAGCGGCTTCAGTCCTGGGGCGCCAGCCACTCGGCTGCCTCCAGCACTCGGTCCACGATCCTGAGCAAGTCCCCCACGGCGGTGAAACTCACACTCCACGGCATTCACCAGGCACGCACGATGGACCTTCCCTCGGCGCTCCAGGGCGAATACGCGGCAGCCATGTATCAGCTGCGCGGCAGTGACTTCGCCGAAGGCATTCGCGCTCAGGTTATTGACAAGGACAAAGATCCGCAGTGGAGGCCGGCAACTTTCGCTGAGATCTCCGCGATCTCCATCGCTAACGCCTTCCTTCCTGATGCGCGCTCTACTCTGACACTGTCGGCCACACCACAGGAGGCATCCTCATGACCAGCAGCACAGAACAGCCGGAACATCAGCCCTGCGCGGCGTTCATCGGACTCGGCAATATGGGCGGGCCCATGGCCGCGAACCTCGTCAAAGCCGGGGTTCGCGTTCTCGGGCACGACGTCGTTCCGGAGGCGATGGAATCCGCTCGCAGCAATGGTGTCCACGTGGTGACTGACCCCTTGGAAGCGGTGGCGCAGGCCGACGTCGTCCTTACCATGCTTCCCTCGGGTCAGCATGTGATCAGCGCCTACCAGGACTCCCCCGGGCTGCTCTCCGCTGCAAAGCCGGGCACGATCTTCCTGGACTGCTCCACGATCAACATTTCGGAAGCCCAAGAGGCTGCAGAACTGGCCCAAAGGGCAGGATTCCGGGCAGCTGATGCTCCTGTCTCCGGAGGCGTTGTCGGCGCTGAAGCGGGAACTTTAGCGTTCATGGTGGGTGGAGACACCGACGTCTTCCATGAAATACACCCCCTGCTGGACATTATGGGAGCCAGGGTGGTCCACTGCGGTGAGAACGGTTTGGGTCAGGCTGCCAAAATCTGCAACAACATGATCTTGGGCATCAGTCAGATCGCCGTGGCTGAAGCCTTCGTCCTTGCCGAACAACTGGGGCTGACTGATCAGGCGCTCTACGATGTCGTATCAAAAGCTTCCGGCCAATGCTGGGCCCTGACGACCAACTGTCCAGTCCCCGGGCCGGTGCCGAACTCTCCTGCGAACCGCGAGTTCGCACCCGGATTCGCCGGTGCTCTGATGGCCAAGGACCTCGGCCTGGCCACCAATGCGCTTGATGAGCAGGGGGTCGATGCCCAAATGGGACGGCTCGCGGCCGTCATATATTCAGAGTTCGCGCAGGGCGACGGCGCACGGAAAGACTTCTCCGCGATTATCACCAGCATCCGTGACAATTCAGCATCTCAAGGAGCGTAAAAGCATGAGCGAATATTCGACCATCGTGGTCTCCACTGACAACAGAGTCGGCACGATTCAACTTAATCGGCCTAAGGCACTCAACGCGCTCAACCAGGAACTCATGGAGGAGGTGGTGTCAGTTGCCGTTGAGTTCGACGCGGACCCGAATATCGGTTCCCTTCTCATCACAGGTTCGGAGAAGGCCTTTGCTGCCGGCGCCGACATCAAAGAGATGGCCGATCAGGATTATCCCGGCATGTATGCCTCGGATTGGTTCCGCCGTTGGGAAGACCTGGCTAATCTGCGCACCCCGGTGGTCGCCGCAGTCAATGGCTATGCTCTCGGCGGTGGGTGCGAATTGGCCATGATGGCTGATGTGATCATTGCAGGGGAAAGCGCCACCTTCGGCCAGCCGGAAATCAACCTGGGGGTCATCCCCGGAATGGGCGGCTCACAGCGACTTACACGTTCCGTCGGAAAAGCCAAGGCCATGGATATGGTGCTCACGGGGCGATTCATTGGAGCCGAAGAAGCCGAACGCATTGGCCTGGTGTCCCGTGTTGTCCCTGATGATCAGACTCTTTCTGAGGCGAGGAAGGCGGCTGAGCTCATCGCGGCGAAATCAAAACCCGCCGCCCAGATGGCCAAAGAGGCCGTGTCTGCCTCATTTGAAACGACTCTCCAGCAGGGTACCCGCTTGGAACGCCGTCTCTTCCACTCGTTGTTCTCCCTGGCCGATCAGAAGGAGGGTATGAGCGCCTTCACTGAGAAACGTGATCCAGAGTGGAAGCACCGCTGAGCCTAGGGCTCAACGGGTGAAGTCACCTGCACGTTCACGGAAGTTCGCCAAAATGCGATTAAGGTCTTGGATTTCATCGGGGGCAAATCCTGTCTGCTCGAACAGCTCCGAGTTTAGTGCCTCGGTGGCCTTCTCCGCGATCCGCTTTCCCTCTGGCGTGAGCACCAGCAGAATGGCGCGCCGGTCTGAGTCATGCGGTTGCCGTTCTACCAGCCCCGCTGACTCCAGACGATCCACCGCATTGGTGATGGAGGTGGGGTGCACCTGGAGGAGCTGACTGGCCTTGTTCATAGGCATACGCTTCTCCCGAGAGAAGCTCAGCAGAGAAATCACTTCATATCGGGCGAAAGTCAGCTCGAAGGGTTTGAGGATCTCCTGAGCTCTGGCCAGCAGGATTTGCTGGGTGCGCATGATCGCCGTGACCGTCGCCGCAGGGGCTGCCGCAGCATCCCACCCGTGGCGTTGCCAATTCTTCTGAATCTCGGCGATCGGGTCCTTCGCCATCGGCGGATGCATGTGCGGGTCTCCTTCAGGGTTCAGACGAGCTTCGACCATTGTAGAGACACATGCTCGAAAATCCTGGGTCAGCGCTTTGGCTTGAGGCCCAGATCCTCCTCGCGATACTCCACGCCGTAGCCAGCCTCTGTGCCTGTTGCCTGGGCCCGTTCTTGCTCGGCCTGGCGTAGCTGAACCCGGCGGATTTTACCTGAGATGGTCTTGGGCAGCTCCGTAAATTCGATGCGCCGAATCCTCTTATAGGGCGGAAGCTTGTCAAGACAGTGCTGGAGAATCTCCGCTGCCGTCTTCTCCCCTGGATCCCACCCGGAGGCTAGCGTCACGTAGGCCTTGGGAATGGCCAGTCGAATCTCATCCGGCGCCGGGACTACGGCTGCTTCCACCACGGCCGGGTGCTCCACCAACACGGATTCGAGCTCAAAGGGCGAGACTTTATAGTCACTGGATTTGAAGACATCATCGGCGCGTCCGACGTAGGTGATCACCCCATTCGCATCCCGGGAGGCAATGTCTCCGGTGTGGTAAAAACCGTCCCGGAAGACTTCCTTGTTTTTTGCCTCGTCTCCGTAGTAGCCCCGCATCAGGCCGACGGGACGGGGGTCCAGGCGGAGGCAGATTTCCCCCTCATCCGTTTCCTTCTCCGTCACCGGGTCGATCAGTGCCACATCAAAGCCGGGCAGCGGAAGTCCCATGGCGCCGAACGTGACGGCGCGGCCCGGAGTATTGGCAATCTGCAGCGAGGACTCTGTCTGGCCGAACCCGTCCCGAATGGTGCAGCCCCAGGCTCTCTGCACCTGCTCAATCACTTCGGCGTTGAGCGGTTCTCCTGCGGAGACGGCTACCCGCGGAGGTTGCTGCAGCTGTGACAGGTCTGCCTTGATGAGCATTCTCCACACTGTCGGCGGGGCGCAGAATGTGGTGACTCCACCTTCGTCCATGTTCTGCATGAGGGAGGCGGCATCGAACTTCGTGAAGTTGTAGAGGAAGATCGTCGCTTCGGCGATCCACGGGGCGAAGAAGTTGGACCAGGCATGTTTGGCCCACCCGGGTGAGGAGACGTTGAGATGGACGTCCCCAGGCTGCAGGCCGATCCAGTACAGAGTGGAGAGGTGACCGACGGGGTAGGAGGTGTGGGTGTGCTCCACAAGCTTTGGCTTCGATGTTGTCCCGGAGGTGAAGTAGAGCAGGAGCGTCTCATCGGCTCCGGTGGGCTGAGTGGGGGTGAGCTCGGCGGAGGCGGCGTAGGCTTCAGAGTATTGGTGCACGGTGCGCCCCGAAACCTGAGGGACGGTCTCGTTGTCCGATCCGTATATTCCGGGAACATGGATGAGCGAGTAGTCGCCGTCGACCTCATCAAACTTTTCCAGGGTCTCGGTGCCTCCCAGGACCCATTTGGCTTCGGCTCGAGTGACTCGATCCTGAAGATCGTAGGCGCCCATCTGGGTTGTCGTGGGCACCAGGACGGCCCCCAGCTTGATGGCGGCGAGCATGGTCTCCCACAGCTCCACCTGATTGCCGAGTATCAGGATCATGCGGTCTCCGCGTTCAACTCCAATGCTGCGGAGCCAGTTGGCGGCCCGGTTTGAGTCGGCGCTGAGCTGAGCGAACGTCCGTGACAGTGTGGACCCGTCCTCCTCGACGATGACCAGCGCGTTCTGATCAGCCCGCTCTGGACTGGCCGCGACCTTGTCGAACCAGTCGAAACCGAAGTTGAAGTGTTCAAACCGAGGCCACTCGAACTCTTGGCGAGCGCGCTCCCAATCCTCCTGAACGCTGACCAAATGGTCACGTGCTGCGCGGAACTCTTCCGTAACTGTCATTCGGGTCCTCCTCGTCGAGGTGTGATACCGGTCACCCGTAGAATATACTTGGAAGTCCTATAGTTGGTAAACCCCCCCAACGCGCAGCGCCGCGCGAGGCCCGCATACCCAAGAGCCCGCGGGAGAACGGAGACAGCCATGACCACGCAGGCAACCCCGACGTCACACGCCGTCAACACATCACAGGTCAGCGACAGTGCCCCCGACCTACTGAACCTTGCTCGTCATCTCAGTGCGGAGGAACAACACCGTCTGCAGCGCATTGAGGACTACGTCCAGGAGAACATCCGGCATCAGAGCATCGAACCGTGGAACCAGGAAGAGCTTCCTCTCGACATGCTCCACGGCCTGGGAGAACTCGGCCTGGGAGAAGTTTTCGTGGACGGCTCCTCTCAGCTCTTCCAGGGCCTGGCCCACATTGCCCTCGCCCAGGCAGATGTCTCCATTTCGGCGGTGGTCGGCATTCACAATGAGCTCATCGTCGGCACAATCGAAAGCCTAGGGTCTGCGGAGCAGAAGGACCATTGGCTTCCTGATCTAAGGCGGTTGCGCACCCTGGGTGCCTTCTGCCTCACCGAACCCGAACACGGCTCTGACATAGCAGGCGGACTCTCGACATCAGCCACGCTGGAGGATGACCAGTGGCACATACGCGGCTCCAAGCGGTGGATCGGACTGGGCACCGTGGCGGACGTCGCCGTCGTCTGGGCTCGAGACACGGCCGATGGGCAGATCAAAGGATTCCTAGTTCCTACTGACACACCTGGCTACCAAGCCCGGAAGATCACCAACAAGACCGGTCTTCGCATCATGCAGAATGCCGAGCTGGAGCTGGACCTGACCGCGCCCGAATCAGCACTGATGCCCAAGGCAACCAGCTTCGCGGCGACCAGCGAAGGCCTCAGGGGCTCACGGGCATGGGTTGGCTGGCAGGCCGTCGGCGCCCAACAGGCCCTACTGGAGGTAGCTCGCCACCATGCGCTGACCCGGACGCAGTTCGGAAAGCCGCTGGCGTCCTTCCAGCTGGTGCAGACCGCATTGGCGACCATAGCTGGGAACCTGGCTGTCTCCACGGCGTTCATGGGCGAGTTGGCCCGGCTCCAGGAGGAGAGCCAGCTGACCATGCTGCGGGCCACACTCGCCAAGGCCACGCTGACCCGCTTGGCCCGTGAATCGGCAGCGATCGCTCGCGATGCACTAGGAGGCAACGGCATCCTAAGCACCCATGAAGTGGCGAAGATCGCCGGGGACATCGACGCGATCTACACCTATGAGGGAAGCTACGGAATTAATATGCTGATCGCTGGACGGGAACTCACGGGAGTCTCTGCCTTCGTCTGACCTAAAGACCTCTGGACACAATGTGTGTTGTGCGTCACAGTTTAGTTGGCCATCCAATAAATGGACAAGCGACTAGCTATTCACTGACCACCATTGAGAAAGAGATCAGTCATGTCATCTGAGCCAGCAGCCCGCGGCAACGACGCCGCTGGCCACGTTGCAGAGGTTTCTCCGCGCGCCCGACGCAAAGCCTTCGTCGGAGCCACAGTGGGGCACCTCATTGAGTGGTACGACTACGGCATCTACGGCTTCCTGGCGGTGTACGTCGGTGCCAACTTCTTCATCTCCGATGACCCGCTCGTTGAGATTCTCAGCGCCTTCGCAGTGTTTGCCCTGAGCTTCTTCGTCCGCCCCCTGGGTGGGCTGTTCTTCGGGCCACTTGCAGACCGCATCGGCCGAAGGACCACCCTGCTCATCGTCCTGACGTTGATGTGCGGCGCCACGATGTGCATCGGACTACTCCCCACAGCGCATGCCATCGGCGTCGCTGCGCCGGCACTGCTAGTCTTCCTGCGACTCATTCAGGGATTCTCCGCCGGCGGCGAGATCTCGACCATCACCGCGTTCATCGCGGAGTACGCGAAGAAGGGCACCCGCGGCTACGCCACGAGCTTTCTGATGGCGACCGCCGCCACCGGTCTCATGCTCGGCGCCATAGTGGGCAACGGCCTGAGCTGGATGCTCGGCAGTGAGACCATGACCGAGTGGGGTTGGAGAATCCCCTTCCTCCTGGCCGGACCCTTGGGCGCCATCGCCATCTACATTCGCCTAAAGCTGGAGGACAGCCCGGAGTTCAAAACTCTGCAGAAGGAGAACCGACTCTCCAAGGCACCGCTACGAGAGGTTCTGGGATACCCGCGACAGCTCCTTCTGGTCGCCGCCGCCATCACCCTGCTGGCCTCAAGCTTCTACCTCGTGCTGACCTACATGACCACCTACCTCAACACGATTCTGGGCATGGACTGGGGCATCACCTTCACCTATGTACTGATCGCCGGAGTCATCGGGATCATCCTGATGCCGGTGGCCGGTCTGCTCTCCGACAAGCTGCCCAACCGCCGGGGCTTTCTGCTGGTCGTCGCTGTGTACACAGCGCTCGCCGCGGTCTGGTTCTTCTACACAGCGCCCAACGCAACTGCACTGGGGCTGCTACCGCCGCTGATCGCTGTGGCCATCGGATTCGGCCTGTACTGCGGCGTGCCATACGCCACCATGAGTGAGCTGCTGCCCACACATATTCGATCAACCGGCATCGCACTCGGCTACAACATCCCCGTGGCGATCTTCGGCGGATCGGCTCCCTTCATTGCCTCGTGGCTCATCCAGCAGACAGGCGATGTCTCCTCACCCTCGTGGTTCTTCGTCTTCACAGCGGCCGTTTCGTTCATCGGCCTGCTGTTCCTCCGAGACCAAGACCTTCTCGGAAAGGACAAGGTGGCCGCAACAAGCCAAGACACTGCGAAGACCGTTTCCCAGGAAGCCAGCTGATCAGTTCGATGTGCTTGACATCACACTGAGGCAGTGCTTAGGTTGACTTACTGACCGATTGGTCTGTAATTGTCAGTCGTGACACCAGGAGCACCTATGCCCGACACTGAAACGACCACACCCGCTGCCCCTGAGGGTGTGGCCATGCCACCGGGCAGCCCGCATCACATCATGCTCGAGACCGACCGGTGCACCCGCTGGCTCGGTGCTGAAGTTCTCACAGCCAACGAGGGCCACGCCAAACTCCAGATGACCATCCGTCCGGAGATGACCAATGGGTTCGATATCGTCCACGGCGGCATGATCTTCACTCTCGCTGACACGTGTTTTGCCATGGCATGCAATCACCCCGAAGGCGATGAAGGCACAGTCACCGTGGCCTCGGGCGCTGACATTACATTTCTCCAGACCGCCCGAGTCGGCGACACGTTGATCGCCGAATCACACCGAGTCGCCCAAGCCGGCAGAAGTGGTGTCTACGACGTTGTGGTGACTCGCGATGGCGCGACTGTCGCCGTATTCCGGGGTCGCTCCCGAACCATTCCGTTCTCCCGAGAAGGTGGATCACGATGAGTATCGCCAGTGCACCAGAAGTGCCCAACACGCCAGCCGACGCATCAGCAGCCAACGCAGTAGCCGCGGCCATCGCCTCCACCGACCCGGGCACCACCGCGCCGGGAGAGGCTGATGCCGAGGAGCGCCTCAGCCGCGAAGAGGTCGAACGGCTACAGCTGACCCGGTTGAAAGCTACGATCAAGCACGCCTATGACAACATTGCCGCATATCGGGAGCTCTACGATGCCCATGGCGTAAAACCATCCGATCTGCAGACTCTCGAGGATCTGGCCAAGTTTCCGTTGACCGACAAAGAGTTCCTCCGCAACGCATACCCGTTCAAGTCTTTCGCTGTGCCCATGAGCCAAGTCCGCCGGATTCACGCCTCGTCCGGGACAACGGGGAAGCCCACCGTTGTGGGCTATACAGAGGGAGACATTGACCGGTGGGCCTCCCTGCTCGCCCGCAGCCTACGATTCTCCGGCGTCAAGCCAGGGGACATCGTTCACAATGCCTACGGCTATGGCCTATTCACAGGCGGACTGGGTGCTCACTACGGCATTGAGAAGCTTGGCTGCACTGTCATCCCCATGTCAGGTGGGCAGACGGAGAAGCAGATTCAGCTGATCCAGGACTTCAAACCCCGAGTCATCCTGTGCACCCCCACCTACCTTTTGGCGCTCGCTGATGCCTTCCGGAGCAAAGGACTGGACCCGCGCGAGACCTCCCTGGAGATCGGTGTGCTCGGTGCCGAACCCTGGACCGAAAAGATGCGCCATGAGATCGAATCCGCATTCGGCATTGCTGCCTGCGATATCTATGGCCTCTCTGAAGTCATGGGCCCAGGGGTTGCAGGTGAGTCCCAGAATCGCCAAGACGGCTCCACGATATGGGAAGACCATTTTCGGCCCGAGATCATCGACCCCATGACTGAAGATGTCCTGCCGTCGGGTCACCACGGAGAACTGGTCTTCACGACTCTGACCAAAGAAGCCCTCCCAGTCATTCGTTACCGCACTCACGATCTCACTCGGCTCGCCCCGGGTACCGACCGCCCGGGACACCGCAGGATGGGACGCATCACTGGACGCAGCGACGATATGATCATTCTTCGCGGAGTCAACCTCTTCCCCACCCAGATCGAGGAGATAGCGCTCAGCATTCGGGGCCTCTCCCCTCACTTCCAGCTTGAGCTCACCCGTCCTGACACCATGGACCAGATGACCGTCCATATTGAAAGGCGGCCGGAGATCGGCCGGGACGAGGCAGAGGCGGCAGGCGCAGAACTTGCCCAGCAGATCAAGGTCAAGGTTGGGTCCAGCTGCCAGGTCACGGTCGCTGAACCAGAGACTCTTGCCAGGTCCTCGGGGAAGCTGCGGCGAATCTATGACAGACGCCCGCGATGAGTCAGGGGCTAGGGATACTCTTGTAGCCAACTATCCAGCGACTACACAGGGAGCCCACAGGACTCATGTCACCGGACCAACTTCCCCAGGCGACACCCGCTGCACCCCTGGGCCGTGCGCGAACCTCAGCCAAGCGGGGCCGCCCCGGCTATGACCGCGAGACCCTGCTGCGGGTCTGCGTCGAAGTCTTCAACCACCGTGGCTATGAGGCGACGTCGATGGGTGTCTTGGCAGAGGAGCTCGGTATCTCCAAGTCCGCGATTTACCACCATGTGAAATCCAAAGAGGAAATCCTCGACGCCGCCCTCAGCCACTCCCTGACAGAGTTGGAGGGAGTAGTCGCTGACGCTGAGGCCCTGAAGGCCCCTGCCGTGGTGGAACTGGAAACCATCATCCGGGAATCCATCAACGTCCTGACCCGGTCGCTGCCGCATGTGACACTGCTGCTGAGGCTGCGCGGGAACTCCGAAGTCGAAACCGCTGCCCTCTTCAGACGACGCGAAATCACCCGACGTATCGCGGCACTGATCGCTCAAGCCCAGACCGATGGTGATCTGCGCAGCGACATTGACGCCCGGACCGCCTCCAGGCTGGCGATGGGTATGGTCAATTCGATCGTGGACTGGTACCGGCCTGAGCGCGCTGAATCCTCAGCCCCGGTGACGGACACCGTGGTCAACCTGCTCATGGGCGGACTGCGCACCACCTTCCGATAGCAGTCTTTCGCTGACCTCATTTTAGGTGTTGTAGGTCACACCTATACTGGTATATACTGAACGAACGGTCAGTAATTCAGGAGGTTCCGCAATGTCCCCAGAGAAGCCAGCCCTTCGAGCAGTCGACTCCCCGAGTGAGACGACCACACACGAAGCGCAAGCAGCTGCAGAAGATGCCCGAGTGGGCTGGGAACAGTTCCAGCAGCTCATCGAAGAGGATCAGCGCGTCGAACCTCGGGATTGGATGCCACAGAACTACCGCAAAACACTGGTGCGCCAGATCTCCCAGCACGCACATTCCGAGATCATCGGAATGCAGCCAGAGGGCAACTGGATCTCGCGAGCCCCGTCACTGAAGCGGAAGTCAGTCCTCATGGCCAAGGTGCAGGATGAGGCAGGCCACGGGCTCTACCTCTACTCTGCGGCTGAAACGCTAGGTACCTCTCGCGATGAGATGTATCAGCAGCTGTACACCGGAAAAGCTAAGTACTCCTCCATTTTCAACTACCCCGCCCGCACATGGGCCGATGTTGGCGCTGTGGGCTGGCTTGTCGACGGCGCCGCCATCACCAATCAAGTGCCCCTGTGCCGGGCTTCTTTCGGTCCGTACGGACGTGCCATGGTCCGAGTGTGCAAGGAAGAGTCGTTCCACCAAAGGCAGGGGTGGGAGATTCTCTACACCCTCTCGCACGGAACAGAAGCGCAGAAGCAGATGGCACAAGATGCCGTAGACCGCTTCTACGGCCCCGCGCTTCAGATGTTTGGACCTCCAGATGATGAGTCGCCAAACTCTCAGCAGTCCATGGCATGGAACATCAAACGTTTCTCCAACGATGTCCTGCGCCAGCGCTTCGTCGACATGATCGTGCCACAGGCTGAGGCGCTGGGGCTCACGCTGCCTGACCCGGACTTGAAGTGGAATGAGGAGCGTGGTCACTACGACTACGGAGACCTTGACTGGGACGAGTTCTTCAGCGTGGTCAAAGGCAACGGGCCTCTGAACCATCAGCGCCTTGCTCATTACCGAGCAGCGCGCGACGACGGCGCCTGGGTCCGCGAAGCAGCCGCAGCCTATGCAGCCAAACAGGCAGAAGCATCCCCTCGAAGTGCCCTGCTCAGCGCCTAGACCCCACTTCACGTCTTCTTCGGCAAGAAAGGCCCGCATCATGGCAGAGACTGACCCCCACGCGCCCGCAGACCAGATCCCAGACGGCGGCGTGGTCACCGAGGACCCCGCAGATCACAGCGTATGGCCACTTTGGGAGGTCTTCGTCAGATCCTCACGGGGCCTGTCGCATGTGCACGCAGGTTCTCTGCACGCACCTGACCCTGCCATGGCCCTGCGCAATGCACGGGACCTCTATACCCGGCGCAATGAAGGAACATCTATCTGGGTCGTCCCAGCAGCAGAGATCACAGCTTCCGACCCAGACTCAAAGGGTGGGTACTTCGAATCCTCCAAAGGCAAGTCCTACCGCCACGCCACTTACTACACACAGTCCGAGGGGGTACCGCACTTATGAGTCACTCTGGTGGTTTTACTTCACAGGACTCAGCCACAAAGATCTCGGTCGGCGATGCCATCACCCCCGAAGATGTGAGCGCAAGCAGCGCAGTCGCCTCTGATGAGACCGCCCGCTACGCACTGTTGTTGGGCGATGACTGTCTGATCCTCGCCCAGCGGTTGGGGCACTGGATCTCCCGCGCCCCCGAGCTCGAAGAGGACATCGCGCTGGGGAACATCGCCTTGGACCTTCTCGGCCACGCACGATTTTTCCTCACCTACGCTGGTTCCGCCTGGGGCAAGACCGAAGACGATTTGGCGTATTTTCGCTCAGAGGAAGAGTTCCGTTCCTGCCGTCTCGTCGAGCAGGAGAACGGTGACTTCGGCCGGACGATCGCTCGCCAACTGCTGTTCAGTTTCTACACTCATGAGCTCTACCAGCGACTGGTGAGGTCAGCGGATACAACACTCGCCGCCATTGCCGATAAGGCTTTGAAGGAAGTTGACTACCATCAGGACCACGCAGCCCAGTGGCTGTTGCGACTCGGTGGGGGCACAGATGAGTCCAAACGGCGAATGCAGGAAGGGCTCGAGTCCGTGTGGCCCTATCTGGAGGAACTCTTCGCCGACGTGGAGCCGACCCCCACACTGGCCGAGCAAGAGGTGGCCGTGCTGCCTTCATCATTGCGCGACGCCGTCCTCACACGACTGAGCTCGATCATCGAAGAATCCGGGTTGGAAGTACCTGCGTCAAAAGGTGCCTTCGGAGCTGACCGGTCCGGCCGGTTCTCGGAGAACCGCGGTTTCATTCTGGCCGAAATGCAGGTTCTCGCCCGCCAACACCCCGGCGCCACATGGTAGGCGGTAGGACACCCATGAGCACTGTCGAACACCGGCCCCTCACACCCAACGGCATAAGGCCCGAAGAACCTGCCGACGCCGCGGTGTGGGATGCCGCCGCGCAGGTGACAGATCCGGAGATTCCTGTCCTGACCATTGCGGATCTCGGTATCCTCAGGGCTGCAGGGGCAACACCGGAGGGCGGCGTCGTCGTCATCACTCCCACCTACTCAGGATGTCCCGCCATGGACACCATCACCGCTGATGTCACGGCCGCTCTCCGTGAGGCTGGATATGGAACGGCGCGAGTGGACACCGTACTCACCCCGTCCTGGACCACCGACTGGATGACAGAGGACGGCAAACGCAAACTGCGTGAATACGGCATCACTCCCCCGTCAGGCAACGCACCAGCCCGCGGCGGCCCGGTGCGGGTGGGGCTGAGTGTGAAGTGTCCGCGCTGCGATTCGCTGGACACTAAGGAACTTGCCCGTTTCGGCTCTACTGCGTGCAAGGCGCTCTACCAGTGCCAGACCTGCCTAGAGCCCTTCGACTATTTCAAGGTGCTGTGATGACACTCAAAAGCCCCACCACCGAGGCTGGACCATCAGCGCGTCGGCGCGCCACCTTCTCCCCGCTTCGCGTGAAGGAAGTTCGCCGACTCACCGCTGATTCAGTGGAGGTCTCTTTCGAGGTTCCCGAGCACCTCGTGGAGGACTTCGACTATGCCCCTGGCCAGTACGTCGCGCTGCGCACAGAGATCGAGGGCAAGGAAGTCCGCCGCTCATATTCGATCTGCACCGAGCCTGTTCCAGGGGAAATCAGAGTCGCGGTCAAGCGCGACATCGGCGGAGTGTTCTCCACATGGGCCAATGAGCAGTTGAAACCCGGCGACACTCTCGATGTCATGAACCCTGCCGGGGCTTTCATCTCCAAAACCGCACTGACCTCCATGAACCGGCCTGAGGAACTCGCCGAGGAGACCATCGCTCGTCATACAGGTGCCCGCCTCGTCGCCTTCGCCGCTGGCTCCGGTATCACTCCGATTATGGCGATTGCGCGGTCAGTTCTGAGCGCATCCCCTGATACGAGCTTTGAGCTGGTCTACGCGAACAGGTCAGCGGCTGATGTCATGTTCGCTGAAGAGCTCGGCGATATGAAGGATCGCTACCCGTCCCGGTTTGTTGTGCATCATGTTCTGTCACGGGAGCAGCGGTTGAATCCACTGTTGACTGGGCGGATCGATGCAGAAAAGCTGACTGCGCTACTCGACCACGTACTTCCCACAGAAAATGCTGATGAGTGGTTTCTCTGTGGACCGTTCGAACTGGTGCAACTGGTGAGGGATGAGCTCGACTCCCGGGACGTCCCAGCAGAGAAGGTACGGTTCGAACTCTTCACCACTGGCCGTCCTGATCGACCCGCGGGCCAACAGGGCAGACGCGTTGCCGAGGACCAGGCGGGCCCAACACGGCGCATCGAATTCACGCTCGACGGATTGACCGGTCAAGTGGACTCCCCGGCCAGTTCTGGGGAGACCGTGCTCAACGCAGCGCTGCGTCAACGCTCCGATGTTCCGTTCGCTTGCGCAGGCGGTGTCTGCGGCACATGCCGGGCCAAAGTGATCTCCGGTGACTTTGAGATGGAGGAGAACTACGCGTTGGAAGCTGATGAGGTCGAACGTGGTTTCGTCCTGACCTGCCAGACCAGACCCACCTCAGACCATTTGGTGGTCGACTACGACGCATGAGCCGCCTGGCAGTACGAATCACGTGACGGGAGCAGATGATGATTGATGTGAGCATCGAGGGTGACTACGCAGAAGTGGTGTTGAACGCCCCCCGCAAGCTCAACGCACTGGATGAAAACGCCCTGGACGAGCTTGATGCTGCCTACCAGGAGGCCGAAGAAGCAGGAGTGCGTGCACTGCTGCTTCGCGGAGATGGCCGCGCGTTTTGTGCCGGCCGGGACATCTCAGCTGTGGACCCCGCGAGCGACGACGTTATAGGTTACCTCGGTGGGAGAGTCACTCCCCTCTTGCGGCGTATGGCGCAGTTTCCGGCACCAACTTTTGCCGCTGTCCACGGAGCGTGCCTGGGGGTCGGGCTGGGACTGGCGATCGCCACCGACGTGGTCTATGTAGCCGAGGACGCCAAGATCGGATCGCCTTTCGCTTCACTGGGGGCCACGCTGGACTCTGGTGGACATGCCCTGTTCGTTGAGCGTCTCGGCGCACACCGCACCCTCGACTTGATCTACACCGCAGAGCTGATGTCAGGCAGGGAGGCTGTAGCTTCGGGGCTGTTCTCGCGGGCTGTTCCTGCAGATGAAGTGACGTCCTTTGCTCGGGAGAAAACCCAGGCTGCAGCCCATGGGGCCACCTTGGCTTTCCGTGAATCCAAGAAGCTGGTTGCCCAGATCAGGGATCAGCGCTTAGGCCTCTGGGAATCCCTCGACGCGGAGAACCATTCGCAGGCTGCGCTCTGCGCCTCTGAAGACTATGTTGAAGGCTTTGCTGCCTTCCAGCAGAAGCGTGTCCCATCATTCAAGGGCCGGTAAGTCCCTGAGCACGCCCACTTCGGGATTTCTGTGCTGTCACGGAGCTCAGACCCGGCTCTTGGTGTCCACCTAGTGAAATCCTCAGGAAAGAATCTCCGCCTGGCCGTGGGCATCCCCTAGTCTCTTGTCCACGGTCTAAAGAAAGTACTGACCACTGCGACGGCGTGGGGAACCGATGATCTCGGCATCCACGGCAGCGCACGGCTGGAGCCCTGATCCACCCAATGACGTGTGTGGGCTCCCGCGGGATCCGCGATGCGCCGTGTCACCCTGAACAGTTACTTTCAAGGAGAGATCTCCCATGGCGAATGCCCATACGACCGGCCCCATCACCGAGCACGAAGTCCTCAGCGCCCATGAAGGCGGCAAACTCAGTGTCGAGAGCAAAATGCCGCTTGATTCGAAGCGAGCACTGTCTATTGCCTACACCCCTGGAGTAGCCCAGGTGTCCCGCGCCATCCACGAACAGCCGGCGATGCACACCTCGCATACATGGGCTTCACGATTAGTCGTGGTGTTGTCTGACGGAACCGCGGTGCTGGGCTTAGGAAACATCGGGCCTGCCGCCTCACTGCCCGTCATGGAGGGCAAATCAGCCCTGTTTCGGGAATTCGGTGGCCTCAACTCCATACCGCTGGTCATCGACACCACTGATGTGGATGAGATTGTTGAAACGATGGTGCGTCTGCGACCCAGCTTCGGCGCGGTCAACCTGGAAGACGTCGTCGCCCCACGGTGTTTTGAACTGGAACAGAAACTTATTGAGGCCCTCGACTGCCCCGTCATGCACGATGATCAGCACGGCACAGCAGTGGTTGTGCTGGCAGCACTGACCAACGCCACCCGGCTGACGGGGCGGAGTTTCGCCGACACTCGGGTCGTCATCGCAGGCGCAGGTGCCGCCGGAATCGCCGTGACCGAGATCCTGCTCGAGGCTGGTGTCGGCGACATCACCCTGACCGACTCCAAGGGCACAATCCACGGTCAACGCAACGATCTCAATGACACGAAGGCCCGGGTCGCGGCGAAGACCAACCGGAACAACATCACCGGCGGGATTGTCGAAGCTCTCGACGGAGCGGATGTGTTCATAGGAGTCTCGTCCTCCACGGTGTCCGAGGAAGCCGTGGCAGGTATGGCCGACAATGCGATCATTTTCGCTCTGTCGAACCCAGATCCTGAAGTGGCTCCCGATGTCGCCGCCCGGCACGCCGCAGTAGTAGCCACCGGCCGATCCGACTTTCCTAATCAGATCAACAACGTCTTGGCCTTCCCCGGTATCTTTCGCGGAGCACTTGACTGCGGGGCTCGCAGAATCACCTCAGCGATGAAGGTCGCGGCTGCTACTGCGATTGCCGACGTCGTCGGTGAAGATCTCCGAGCCGACTACATTGTCCCGTCTCCTCTGGATGACCGTGTGGCCACCGGCGTTGCCAGGGCTGTCATGAACGCCGCCCGTCAGGACGCCGTCACGACCGCCTAGGTTCGGCCTAACCGTGTTGATTGCGGGGGGGGACGGCGCCAGCTTCCGCGGCTGAGACCCGTCAGAAGGGTGTACCGCCGGTGATCTCGGCAGCCGCCTTTTCCCCGATCAGCACTGAGGGAGCGTTCGTGTTGCCAGTGGTCACCTGTGGCATGATCGAGGCGTCCGCGACCCGCAGGCCACTGACGCCCCTGACCCTGAAACTCACCGGGTCGACCACAGACATCTCTCCTGTACCCATCGCGCAGGTGCCGACCTGGTGGTGGTAGGTCGTGGTGGTATTGCGGATGTAATCGACCAGAGATTCATCCGACTCATCGACACCGGGGCCTGGGAAGATTTCCCTCGCACCCCATTCCCGCAGAGCGGGCTGGGCAGCGATCGACCGACACTGCCGAACAGAGTAGAGCATCGTCTGCAGATCCTTCGGGTCGGTGTATGCGCCGAGCTGTATGCGAACTGGGTCCGCAGCTCCTGGCCCCGACAGAGACACCGAACCTCGTGATTCAGGGCGCACAATGCCCGCCAGCAGGGAAAAACCCTCCTCCGGGCCTTCCATGAGAGTGCCTGCGGTGTTCGTGTACATAGGGACGGAGAAGAAGATGGGTTGAGTGTCAGCCACCGGCACGGACTCGGAGGATCTGTCCCAGTAGTGGACCTGGGTAGCGGCGATTTCCGGTGGTGAGAGTGGTTTCTCAGTGGTGCAAACCACTGGCACCAGCAGGTGATCGTGCAGGTTCTGTCCCACTCCCTGGAGTTCTGTTGTGACGGGGATGCCCATTTCCTGCAGATGATCCGCTGGGCCGATCCCGGAGCGCAGCAGAAGTTCAGGTGATCCAATAGCACCGGTGGTGAGCACGACTTCGTCAGCTGAGAAGGTCACGGTCTCCCCCTCATGCTCAAATTCGGCACCAGTGACGGCCCCCTGGGCGATGTGTAACCGTCGCGCCGTCGCCCCTGTCACCAGGGTCAAGCCGGGATGGTCCAGTACAGGCTTCAGATAGGCCCGCCAGGTGTTGAATCTCCTTCCGTTGCGGATGTTGAGCTGCATCCAGCCGACTCCATCGACTGAACCGCTGTTGTAGTCCTTGTTCTCTTGGATCCCCTCCTGCACAGTGGCGTTGTAGAGAGCCTGTTGGATGGGATGGCGGGGGTAGTCAGTGGTGACATCCAACGGCCCCTCGGTTCCCCGCAGGTTGTGGTCGCCCTCAGGGTAGGACTCGATGGCTTTGAAGAAGGGGAGAACTTCATCCCATGACCACCCGGTGCATCCTGCTTGTGCCCAAGAATCGTAGTCCCACTTATCGCCTCTCACCCAGATGGTCGCGTTGAGAGCGTGGGAGCCACCAAGAACTTTGCCTCGTGGGAGGTGCACCTGCCTGTTGTTGAGTTCGGGCTCAGGCTCGGTGAAGAAGTTCCAGTCCTCGGCAGCCCCCCAGAGGAAGCCCAGCCGAGAAACGTCGTCAATGTCTGGATTGGTGTCCTGACCGCCGGCTTCGACGATACGAACGGTATGTCCTGCATCGAGGAGTCGCCGGGCGATCACGCACCCAGCGGAGCCTGCACCGATGACAAGGAAGTCAGTATGAGAGTTCACAAGAGGTCCTTTCACAAGAGCGGGTGTCAGCGGTTGATGATGTGCGGCTGGCTGACTTCTTTCAGGCCTTCGACTCCGAATTCGAGGCCGTAGCCAGATTCGCGCGCCCCGCCGAAGGGCATCCGTGGGTCAACCGCGCCGTGCTTGTTAATCCATGTGGTTCCAGCGACGAGACGTGAGGCAACCTCCTCAGCCCGGTCAAGATCGGATGACCAGACAGAGGAGCCGAGGGCGAAGTCGAGCTCGTTGGCCCATTCGACGGCTTGGTCGAGAGAGGTGTACTTAATGATGGGCAGCGCTGGACCGAACTGCTCCTCGACCACCAGCGGGTTGTGCGGGTCAATATCGGCGACCAGGGTGGTGGGGTAGAAGTAGCCTGGCGCCTCGGCGTCAGGAGTGCCTCCTAACAGCACACGGGCTCCGGAATCTTTGGCTGCGGTGACGAGCTTGTCGACGATCTCCCATTGAGCTTTGTTCTGGAGCGGGCCGAGCACGTTCTGCTCGTCGAGTCCGACTCCCATGGGCATCTTGGCGGCGACCTCGGTCAGGGCATCGCAGACCTGATCATAGAGAGACTCGGGCACGTAGAGACGCTTCAGCGCCGCGCAGGTCTGTCCAGTATTGATAAAAGCTCCCCAAAACACGTCCTCCGCGATGGATGTGGGGTCTGAGTCCTCCAGGACGATCCCGGCGTCGTTGCCTCCGAGCTCCATAGTGACGCGTTTGACGGTGTCAGCTGACGATTTAATAATGTTCTTGCCTGTGGCAGTGGAACCGGTGAACATGATCTTGTCCACCTGCGGGTGGCGACTGAGCGCTTCGCCCACATCCCCCCGCCCGGGCACGGCAATGAGGACGTCTTGAGGCAGGACAGAGTTCAGCACGTCCACCAGCGCCAGTACACTCAGCGTCGTGTAGCCAGAGGGTTTGATCACTACGGTGTTGCCCTGACGCAGCGACGGTGCGATCTGCCACACGGAGATCATCATGGGCCAGTTCCACGGGCCTATTGCACCGACGACGCCGAGTGGCCTCCAGTGCATGACGGCGCGTCCGGAATCGTCATCAACCAGGACCTCGGGTTTTAGGGAGAACTCAGCGGTGGCACGCAGCCAGGCGACGCAGGCTCCGACCTCGAACCGGGCGTTGGGACCGTTGAGCGGTTTGCCCTGTTCGCGCGAGAGCAACTGAGCGAGTTCCTCTGCGTGGGCTTCAACAGTGTCCGCCGCCGAGTGCAAGGTGGCGCTGCGCTGTTCGTCACTGCGAGCCGCCCAGCCGGGCTGGGCCGCCTTGGCCCGGGCCACGGCATGATCGAGTTCCTGCACCGACGCTTCTGGAGCTCGGCCCACAAGCTCACCAGTTGCGGGGTCCAATACTTCACGGCCTCCCTGTGCGGGTTGAATACGGCTCAATAAGTCCTGCGAATGCTGGGTTGGAGTGCTCATCAACCAATTCCTTCCATCAGTGATCTGGATTACTTCTTCAGCGTGCCGGAGACTTGAAGTTCTGGGTTGGCACGGGGTGCACAATGCTGTGCTCCAGATGCACTGATGTGGCGCTCATCACACAAAATGCGATGATGGACACCCAGAGAAAACTTCAGGTCAGGAGCAGCGCGAATGGGGACAGAGGCAGTCACGTCCACGGGATTCACCAGCACCTCCCTAGATGCTGCAGAGCAGTTCGATGCGTGGCAGAACGCCGTCAACTCCGCTTTCGTACCCTTGGAGGCTGCGCATCAGAACACTGGCGGGTTCGATGGGTACCTGCGTGGTCAGCCATTGGGACTGCTCAGCATCACCGAAGTCGGTGGAGATCCAGTGCACGTCAGGAGGAGCCGACGCAGTATCTCAGCTGGCAATCCCGGCGTATACAAGTTCGCCCTTCAGCGGTCAGGTGAGTGCCTGGTCCGCCAGGATCAGCAGCAGGCACTCCTCCTCCCCGGTGACCTCGTCATTTACGACACCACAAAACCGTACGACCTATCATTCAAAGGCCCGTACGGCATGTTCGTGGTCCAGATTCCCCATGAATCCATGGGACTCAGCGACGGCCAGGCCGCATCGCTGGTGGCCCAGAGAATCCCCGGCAGCACCGGGCTCGGAGCACTTACCTCATCACTGCTTACCAGCCTGAGCCAGCAGCTTGAGCGCGAGGAGATGGCCCCCGATCCCCGTGCAGCAGCCGCAGTGCTTCAGCTTGTGCAGGCCACCCTCCTAGCCCGCCTCCGACCCGAGCCACAAGTGCCCACCCGGGACGTGGTGTACCTGGAAGCGGTGAGCTACATCGACAAGCGCCTGAAGGATCCACACCTGTCCGTCTCGGCAGTGGCCCAGGCACTTCACGTCTCAACACGCTACTTACAGGCCGTGTTCGCCGACGAGGGAACGACTGTCAGTGAGTGGATCCGAAAGCGTCGACTCGAGCACTGCCGTCAAGAACTCAGCAACACTCACAACCAGTCGCGATCAGTCAGCTCGATCGCCGCTCAATGGGGATATCGCGACGCCTCAAGCTTCACTCGATCCTTCAGAAGCACATTCGGAGAGACCCCGACCGACTACCGCCGCCGAGTGCACCGCTGAGCATCCGAGCGCGATCACTGCGCCCAATCCGGCATGCGTTTCGCCACACGGGTGAGCACATCGTAGGTGGCGACGATCTCTTCGTGCTGATTGTGCAGCACAGTGTCCCAACGGACCTCTCCATAGTCGTCCGTCTCACGGGGCGTGATCTGCTTAGCGGTCAAGGTCACCCGGATCGAGTCCCCATAGGTGACAGGCGTCAGGAAGCTGAGGTTCTCCAGACCTGTGTTCGCCAATACCGGACCAGGCGCCGGGTCAACAAAGAGCCCCGCGGCCCAGGAGACCAATAGGTAGCCATGCGCAACGCGCCGAGGAAAGAACGGATTGGCGGTAGCAGCTTCCTCGTTCGTGTGCGCATAGAACGTGTCACCGGTGGACTGAGCGAAGGCATCGATGTCTTCCAGGCGGACTTCGCGCAGCCCTGAGACGAACTGGTCACCGATGCGCAGCTCGGCAAGAGACTTCCGGAACGGATGCCGAGCGCTTCCGTCTGCAACAGCCTCAGGAGTCACTGACTGAGCCGTGGCGCCACGGTGCCAGACCCCGGTGATACCGGTGAGGAGGTCAGGTGTTCCCTGGATAGCGGTGCGCTGCATGTGGTGCTTGACCCCGCGCATACCGCCAAGTTCTTCACCTCCTCCAGCGCGGCCGGGGCCGCCGTGAACAAGGTGGGGCAGCGGCGAACCATGTCCGGTTGAGGTCTTGGCATCATCGCGGTCCAGCAGGTGCACCCGCCCATGATGAGAGCCGATGCCCCGCACAAACTCTGCAGCGGTCTGGGGATCATGAGTGCACACCGTCGCCACCAGGGATCCTCCGCCGAGGGCAGCGAGGGCCACGGCGTCGTCAATATCGGTGTAGCCCAGAACTGAGGTGACAGGCCCGAAAGCTTCCACCTGGTGCACCTCAGGGGTCCGGGCATTGGAGAACTTCAGTGTGGTCACCGGATAGAACGCGCCCGTTTCGGCATTGGCGCGGCCAGTGGAGGCATCCGGCCCGCCGAAGCACACCTCGCCGCCGGCATCAACGAGTCGCTGCACCGCTTGGGAGACCTCGGCCTGCTGATCTTTCGACGCCAAAGCCCCCACTGTGGTGTCCGCGTCACGGGGATCACCCAGGACAGCGCGGGCTTCAACCCGCTGGCGCAGGGCATCAACCACTGCGTCGACGTGTTCACTCGGGACGATAGTGCGCCGGATCGCGGTGCACTTCTGCCCGGCCTTGACTGTCATCTCTTGAACCACAGCTTTGATGAACGCCTCAAACTCGGCAGTCCCCGGCACAGCGTCAGGCGCCAGAATCGCGGAGTTCAACGAATCCGTCTCTGCGGTGAAGCGCACACCCTCATACTGAACATTCGGATGCGCGCGCAGCATATGAGCGGTCGCGGCTGATCCGGTGAAAGCCACATGGTCGCGGTAGTCCAGGTGATCGAGAAGGTCACGGGCCGAACCGGAGATCAGTTGGAGTGAGCCTTCCGGCAGCAGCCCAGATTCCACCATGAGCCGGACACAGGCCTCTGTGACGTAGGCGGTCTGGCTTGCGGGTTTCACAATGGTGGGTACTCCGGCAATGAAACTTGGGGCGAGCTTCTCCAGCATTCCCCACACGGGGAAATTGAACGCGTTAATCTGAACGGCCGCTCCGGTGAGCCGAGTGTAGATGTGCTCGCCGATGAAGCTGCCATCGCGGGACAACTGTTCGACGCCACCGTCGATGATGACATTGGAGTTGGGGAGCTCTTTGCGGGCCTTCGACGAATACGCGAACAGAGTGCCGATACCGCCGTCGACGTCCACCAGATGATCCTTGCGAGTGGCGCCGGTCTTATCAGAGAGCTCATAGAGCAGTTCCTTGTGCTCACCCAAGTGCAGCGCAAGCTGCTTCAGCCGCAAGGCACGCTGGTGGAAGGTCAATTGCCCCAGAGCCGCCTGGCCCACGCTGCGGGCATAGTCGACAGCTCGGGACGTCTCCAAGCCATCTGTGGAGACCCGGCAGACCAACGCGTCCGTGGCGGCGTCGTGGATTTCGGCAATCTTTTGGGGATTGGCCGGGGCCCACCAGTCACCTGCGATAAAGCTCGGCAAGATTCTCTCGGGTGCGTGTCCGGGTGTTGCTTCGGCAGTCTCGACGGTCATCAGCGTCCTCAATTCCACGGTTGGATTGCGGTTTTTTGATTGGCCGAAAACTGTTACCGACCAATCGGTCAGTATTTACGATACACTAGCGTGACAGGTATCACACATGGCGTGCGCCACTTCCGCATCCATCCAGAGAGGGTGATCATGGACGATCCCAAAACGACACCGGAGCCTGGCCACGAAAAAGCAGAGCAGGCTTCCAGAATTTTTGAGGCAAGCCGCAGCTTCGGCATTACTCCAGAGCAATATATGCTGCCCGCTCAGCAGCAAATCCGCATGCTCGATGCACAGGGCACACTTGTCCCCGTCGAGCAGCAGGGCACCGGGCCGGGACATGAGTACCCGATCCCTGAGGACGAGGTGCTGCTGAAGGCCTACGCCGCCCTGGTGGCCGGCCGGCGCATCAACGACCAGAACTATGCCCTGGTCCGGCAGGGCAGGCTGGCGGTCTACCCTTCTTCCCACGGGCAGGAGGCCTGCCAAGTAGGCGCGGCGCTGTGTCTGGAACCGGGCGACTGGATGTTCCCCACCTACCGGGACACTGTCTCGGTTATTTCACGCGGTGTCGATCCGCTGGAGGTCATGGTCTCCTTCCGCGGTGACTGGCACTGCGGATACGACCCCAAAGAACACCGTGTGGGTGCGATGTCCACCCCACTGACCACCCAGCTGCTGCACGCGGTGGGAGTCGCCCATGCCGCCAAACTGCGAGGCGAAGACTCCGTAGTCCTAGCCATGTGCGGGGATGGCGCCACCAGCGAAGGCGACTTCCACGAGGCGCTGAACTTCGCTGCGGTGTTCGAGGTCCCCGTGGTCTTCTTTGTGCAGAACAACGGCTACGCCATCTCGGTTCCGCTCTCCAGCCAGTCCGCGGCCCCTTCACTGGCGCATAAGGCCATCGGCTATGGGCTCGCCGGGGAGCAGGTGGACGGCAATGACATGGTCGCCGTCCTCGCGACCCTGCGGCGCGCGGTGCACCTGGCGCGTGAAAACTCGATGCCCCTGCTGGTGGAAGCTGTCACCTACCGCATGCAGGCTCACACCAACGCTGATGATGAGACTCGCTACCGGGATCGTGAAGAGGTTGAGCAGTGGAAACGCAAGGACCCACTGCTGCGGATGCAGACCTTCCTCACCAGTGAAGGGATCCTCGACGACGACGCCGCGGGCCGCATCACTGACGCAGCAGAGAAGGTTGCCAGCTCACTGCGCCAGGCAATGACCGCTGAACCGGCAGAGAACCCGTTGGAGATCTTTGACCACGTCTACACCGCACCCACCGCGCAACTGTTGGCCCAACGGGCACAGCTCGACGACGAACTCCAGCGCGCCACAACCACTGAAGGGGCCCAGTGATGAGCACCATAACTGCCACCAGCACTACCACCTTCGCCTCCGCGCTGAACACCGCAATGTCCGATGCCATGGAGGCCGATGAATCTGTGGTGGTCTTCGGTGAAGATGTCGGCACCCTGGGTGGTGTCTTCCGGATTACCGATGGGTTGACCAAACGCTTTGGAGCCAACCGGTGCTTCGACACTCCCCTGGCCGAATCGGGAATTGCCGGAACAGCCGTGGGAATGGCGATCAACGGCATGCGCCCAGTGATCGAAATGCAGTTCGACGCCTTTGCCTTCCCCGCCCTGGAACAGATCTTCAGCCATATCGCGAAGATGGCGAACCGGACCCGCGGCCGCGTCCGGTTACCGATCGTCATCCGCATCCCCTACGGCGGCGGCGTCGGGGGCGTTGAACATCACTGTGACTCTTCAGAGGCCTACTACGCCCACACCGCAGGCCTGAAAGTCTTCACCCCCGCCACTGCTGCTGATGCCTATCTGATGCTTCGTGAAGCCATCGACACTGACGATCCGGTGGTGTTCTTCGAACCGAAGAAACTCTACTGGTCCAAGGCACCCGAAGATCTTTCCACACTCCGGCAGACGTATGAATCCGATAGTGCACACTCCCGGCAGATCGGCGCCCAGGGCCAAGCCGTCGTCGTACGTGAAGGAACTGACGTGTCGATTATTTCCTACGGTCCCTCAGTAGCAACGGCTGTGAAAGCTGCTGAAGCGGCCGCCGAAGACGGGATCAGCGCCGAGGTCCTGGATATGCGCAGCCTGGTCCCGTTCGATGAGGCTGGGTTGATCCGCACCGTGGAAAAGACCGGACGCGCCGTCGTAGTGGCAGAGGCCCAGGGATTCGTGTCCGTGGCCAGTGAAATCACTGCCCGCATACAAGAGCGGTGCTTCCACTCCTTGGCGTCTCCCGTACTTCGCGTCACAGGTTTCGACATTCCCTATCCGGCCCCGAAATTGGAAGAACACCATCTGCCGGATGTGGATCGCATCCTTGACGCTCTCGACGAGATGCAGTGGGAGGACTGAGATGACCACGTTTAATCTTCCCGATTTGGGCGAAGGCCTCACTGAGGCGACACTGCTCAGCTGGCTCGTTTCCGAGGGTGACGCTGTGCAAGTCGACCAAGCAATCGCGGAGGTGGAGACCGCGAAGTCCGCGATCGAAGTCCCCTCCCCCTACGCCGGCACGGTGCACACACTCCATGGAGAAGCCGGCGAAACGCTTGAAGTCGGCAAGCCGTTGATTACCGTCAGTACAGGCGACGACACCACCAACGGCAAGCAGGCGCAGGATTCCGACGCCGGCGCGTTGTCCTACCGTGAAGAGGAACGCGCTGGAACCAGGGCGCCGCATTCTGCTGACTCCGATGAAGGCTCCGGCAATGTGCTCATCGGCTACGGCACCGCGGCAAGCAAGAACGGTCGCAGACGCCGTCGAAAGCACTCCGGCGGATCATCAGCTGAGCGGAGTACCGCTGCCGGGGAAAAGACTAGAGCTCCACGGGTGTCGTCTCCACTGGTGCGCAAAATGGCACGCCAGCACGGAGTCGATCTCCGCTCACTGGTCGGATCGGGGCCCGATGGTCTCATCATGCGCCGTGACGTCCTCTCCGCCACCGATCAAACCACCGCACCTCAGCCGAGAAGTGCAGCCGAATCACCACAGGGAGGATCCTCTGCTGCGGGGGCTCAGGGCGCAAGCCATGATTCGCTGACCGGGCTCGGCATTAGGGAGCGCGTCCCCATGACTGGGATGCGACGCGCCATCGCGACCAAGATGTCCCAGTCGAGGACAGAGATCCCCGAGGCTACCGTGTGGCAGGACGTCGACGTCACACAACTGGTGGGGATGCGGCAGCAGCTCAAGGAGGCCGGCCATGTGGCTCCTTCCATTTTGGCTTTCCTCAGTAGGTTCGTTGTCGAAGGGTTGAAGAAGTATCCAGCACTGAACTCACGCATCGTTGACGCCGGCGGGTCCGAGGAGATCGTGCATTTTGATGGCATCAACTTGGGATTCGCGGCGCAGACAGATGGTGGGTTGGTCGTTCCCGTGATTCGGCATGCCGAAAAGCATTCGGCGCAGGGCCTGAACAGCGAGATCCGCCGTCTTGCCGAGGCCGCCCGTGCCGGCACCATCGGAGGCAAGGACCTCTCCGGCGGAACCTTCACGGTCAACAACTACGGGGTGTTCGGATCTGACGGGGCAACCCCAATCATCAACCACCCTGAGGCTGCGATCCTCGGCATCGGCCGGACTCTGGACCGCCCGTGGGTCGTCGATGGGGAGATTGCCGTCCGCAAGATCACTACCGTGACACTCGCGTTCGACCACCGGGTCTGCGACGGCGGTGCCGCAGGCGGCTTCCTCGGTTATGTGGCCAGCTGCCTGGAGAATCCTGCTGTGGCCCTAGCCGACTTCTAAAGGAGAACAACACAGTGACTGACGCATTTCTCGTATCCGGAACCCGCACACCGGTGGGCAGATACGGTGGAGCCCTCTCTGCAGTACGTCCCGATGACCTCGCCGCCCTCGTGATCCGCCAGGTAGTGGAAGAGTCAAGGGTGCCATCGGCTGAGGTTGATGAGGTGATCTTCGGCAGCGCGAACGGGGTCAAGTCCCGTGTAGTGGTGTAGCTGGCCCTGTTGTTCTTCGAGGCTTTCGTTGGTCAGCCAGGG
>NZ_VAVZ01000120.1 GCF_005771525.1 Nesterenkonia salmonea
GGCTCTTCACAATCCAGGGTGTAGTTGTAGTCTGAATCCTCCGCTTTCGAGCAGGGACCGGGCGATGTAGTTGGTGAGGTTCCGGAACCCCAGGGCTGAGCCGCGCAGGTGTTCCAGGCGGCCGTTTATCGCTTCGGTGGGCCCGTTCGAGGTGCCGGGGCGGTCGAAGTAGGCGAGGATGTCGGTGGCCCGATTCTTCAAGGTGCGCCCGAGTGTGGTCAGTTCGATCAGGGCCTTGGGTACGGCGCGGGAGAGCTTGGTGATGACGTTGTCCATCATGTTCTTGCCTTCGGCCCGGTCTGGTTCGCGGTAGGCGGCAACCATGTGTTGATAGAAGGCCCAGGTGGCTTCGACTTCGACGTGGGCGTCACTGGTGAAGACCTCCTGGATGCGGGAGTACTGCTTATCGGTGAGTAGGTCGGCCCCAGTCAGCAGGGTCCGGCGGGCCTTATACAACGGATCCTGCTTGCGACCTCGGTGGCCCAAGGTCTCCAACTGGACTCGGCGGCGGCATTTCTCCACCGCATCGCCGGCGAGGTGAGGTCGGCCCAGGGCGCAGTATCAGCGTTTCGGCTGGTCTGTTTCCCTGGGCCGCCTCCC
>NZ_VAVZ01000121.1 GCF_005771525.1 Nesterenkonia salmonea
GTGCGCCATGAGGCGCTGTGTGTGCGGATGGGGGTGAGAGACCCCTGTGGCCTGGTCGTCGCAGCGACTGGGTACAAGTTGAGGGCAGCCTGATCCAAGAGACGCTGGTGAGGGTGGAAAGCAGCCCTGACAACGCCGGAACGTGCTGGCACTACCAGACAGTGCGGGTTCGGCAAACGAGGTAGGAAGGTGTAACGAGAGTGAACCAGTGGTTGACCCTCCGTAATCGTGGAACCGGCTCAAATCTGGTGGATGTGGGCCGGGCAGCAGCAGACGCTTCACGGACGAACGGTGAAGCGACTCCAGCACTGGGAAGTGACGCCGGTGTTGGTGGCTGTGAGGAATCTCTGCGGCGTACTCACAGACGAGCTGTCGGAGAAGAGCTGGGCACCGCCCCTACCAACCGTCGCACAGGGAACATGGGAACCCTGTGGTGTCTGCCCTTCCAAGTCCGCAGCCAGTGGTCTGGCGGGCAGGGCCGTCGTCGCCTAATGGGCGCCACAGGGGGCGGAGCCGTCGTAGTAGTCCGAGTGTGGGAAAGCCACATACATGGCGAAGGACGGCAGCGAGTCCGCAGTTTTGGTTCTGTAAGGCCAG
>NZ_VAVZ01000122.1 GCF_005771525.1 Nesterenkonia salmonea
CATGCGAGTCCAGGACCTCGATGCCGCAGCGGCGTGGATGGGTGCTTATGCGTCCTGGGAAGCAAAGTGGGAGTCGTTCTTGAAGCAGCGCACCTACGCGAAGAAGGGCGTGGAACGACCCTCATGGGCTAAACCGAGCCAGAACTGGTGGTACACCCACATCCGCCTGCGCCGAGTCCAGGGACTCTACCGGCAACTGATCCGGGACAAGTCCTTGTTCACCTTCCTCGACGATCATTACGTCGAAAACCAACAGCGCACCGTGGAGCGGGCCACCTCCCGGCTGGAGGGCGGGCCCAACAGCGCGATCAAACACCTACTGCGCCATCACAGAGGCATGCCCGATCACCACTCACGCAAAGCCGTGGACTGGCTGCTCAACAGCCTCACCGAACACCCCCATGCCCCATGGGAACTGGTACAGCGCCAGCACCAAAAAGCAGCAAAGCAAACCCAGCAGAAGTCCGTGGAGGAAGAACCGATCGGCCCAGAGACCTACGGCACCGCAGCCATCACTGAAGAAGGACTCTGGGCCAGGAAAGGCTGGGCCGGCAGCCCCTGACACGCCCGGGCCATACACACATTTC
>NZ_VAVZ01000123.1 GCF_005771525.1 Nesterenkonia salmonea
CCTTGATCCACCGATGAGGAGGGGCTGATGAGGGTGGGTTGATAGAGGAAATGCCCCTCTGACCTGGGAAAATAGTGAGTGTCTAGTCCACTGTTTCCCTGCCAGAAAGGGGCACCTCTCAGGTGCTATTCAACCACGCCCCAGCGGCTGTCTCCTATAGCTTCGATGAGCCCAACCTCGTGTCGGCTGCCGGATTGGTCCCGGTGATGGCCTTCGCCCAGTCCACCGGGCTTGCCAAGCTTGCCGAGGAGAAGATCACCGTGCGGAATACCGGTGCTGATAAGGGCGCGAACCCCGGGGCAAAGGTCAGCAGCCTGGTAGCAGGCATGGTCGCCGGGGCTGATTCGATTGATGACATGGATCTGCTGCGCCACGGCGGGATGAGCTCGCTGTTCGGTTCTGTGTATGCGCCCTCCACTCTGGGCTCTCATTTGCGGGAATACACCCATGGGCATGTCAAGCAACTTGCCGCGGTTTCCTCTGGGTTCCTCACCGCCCTGGGTGCGAAGATCCCACTGCTTCCGGTGCCCGCCGCTGGGGATGGAGCGCCGATGGTGTTCGTCGATATTGATGACACCGTCATCGA
>NZ_VAVZ01000124.1 GCF_005771525.1 Nesterenkonia salmonea
TTCCGGTGCCCGCCGCTGGGGATGGAGCGCCGATGGTGTTCGTCGATATTGATGACACCGTCATCGAGGTCTTCTCCGCGAAGAAGCAAGGAGCGGGCTTCGGGTACAACAGCACCCGAGGGCTGAATGGGCTGCTGGTCACTGCCGCCACCGCAGAATCGGCTCCGGTGATCATCGGTCAGCAGCTACGCAAAGGAGCCTCCCACTCAGCACGAGGTGCGGACAAAGTCCTCGCTGATGCCCTCGGCGCGTTGAAGCGGATCCCCGGCCAGGATGCTCCGGTGGTGGTCCGTGCTGATTCGGCTTACTACGGGGCAAAGGTCGCCGCCGCAGCCCTGCGGGCCGGGGCCGATATCTCTGTCACTGTGCGCCTGGATCAGAAGATCAAGAAGACCATCGCCACCGTTGAGGACCAGGCGTGGAAGAAGATCAAGTACAAGGATGCGATCTTCGATGAGGCCACCGGCACCTGGGTCTCTGAGGCTGAGGTCGCTGAAGTTCCTTTCACCGCCTTCTCATCGAAGAGTGAAGACCAGCAGGTCACTGGTCGGCTCATCGTGCGTCGGGTAC
>NZ_VAVZ01000125.1 GCF_005771525.1 Nesterenkonia salmonea
AGTAGTGCCCCATAGAGTGGTGTAGCACCTGGTGACCATGACGGTCCTGAACGTGAGCGCGGTCATCGGGTGGCCCCTTCGAGGAAACTCTCACATCCCAACTCGAAAGGACATCACCACGATGACCGCTCCTCATATTGTCGATCCTGCAGGCGTGTTGAAGGAAGCCCTCTCTGATGCCTCACCGGATCTGATGCGCAGCTTGCTGCAGACCATGATCAACGCTCTGCTCTCAGCCGATGTCGACGCCGTGGTCGGTGCTGAGTACGGCAAGCCCAGTGCCGAGCGGGTCACCCAGCGCAACGGCTACCGCCACCGGGCCCTCGATACCCGAGTGGGCACCGTCGATGTCGCTGTCCCGAAACTCCGGGCGGGCACCTATTTCCCGGACTGGCTGCTGGAGCGGCGTAAGCGGGCTGAGTCAGCGATGATCACCGTGGTCGCTGACGCCTACCTGGCAGGGGTCTCGACTCGGCGGATGGACAAGCTGGTCAAGCAGCTGGGCATCGACTCGCTGTCGAAATCACAAGTCTCACGCATGGCTGAGGACCTCGATG
>NZ_VAVZ01000126.1 GCF_005771525.1 Nesterenkonia salmonea
TGCGGGTGGCCGACGGAGCCCGCGGCGATATCGACCCGCGGATCGACCCGATCGAACTCGCCATCCTCGGACCGAAACGGCGAGTGACCACGACGGCATCGATGACCCTGTCGGTGGACCACCCGCTGTCGGAGTCCGGAGAGTTCGACGTGGTCGTCGTCCCTGCGCTTGGAACCCTCACCGCCGCCGCGACCCACGACGCCCTCCAGAGCCGAGATGCTCGTTCGGTCATCGCCTCACTCGGGCGCCTCGACGACGCGACCACCCGGATCGCCGCGGCGTGCACCGGCGTGTTCGCCGTCGCCGAGACCGGACGGATGCATCATCGGCGGGCGACGACCAGCTGGTTCCTGGGGCCGGAGTTCCTGAAGCGCTATCCGACCGTCGCCCTCGATCTCGACACCATGGTCGTGGTCGACGGGAACCTCGTCACCGCCGGCGCCGCGTTCGCCCACATCGACCTCGCGCTCTCACTCGTGCGATCGATCAGCCCCGACCTGGCCCAACATGTCGCCAAGCTCCTCATCATCGACGAGCG
>NZ_VAVZ01000127.1 GCF_005771525.1 Nesterenkonia salmonea
GTACCCGACGCACGATGAGCCGACCAGTGACCTGCTGGTCTTCACTCTTCGATGAGAAGGCGGTGAACGGGACTTCAGCGACCTCGGCCTCAGAGACCCAGGTGCCGGTGGCCTCATCGAAGATCGCGTCCTTGTACTCGATCTTCTGCCACGCCTGGTCCTCAACGGTGGCGATGGTCTTCTTGATCTTCTGATCCAGGCGCACAGTGACTGATAGATCCGCCCCTGCCCGCAGGGCCGCCGCGGCGATCTTCGCGCCGTAGTAGGCCGAATCAGCNTTCTGATCCAGGCGCACAGTGACTGATAGATCCGCCCCTGCCCGCAGGGCCGCCGCGGCGATCTTCGCGCCGTAGTAGGCCGAATCAGCACGGACCACCACCGGCGCATCCTGGCCGGGGATCCGCTTCAGGGTGCTGAGGGCATCAGCGAGGGTCTTATCGGCCCCGCGGGCGGAATGGGAGGCTCCTTTGCGTAGCTGTTGGCCGATGATCACCGGGGAGGATTCTGTGGTGGTGGCGGTGACCAGCA
>NZ_VAVZ01000128.1 GCF_005771525.1 Nesterenkonia salmonea
CGGAGCTGGAGAAGGCTGCGCTGAAGGAGCTGGCGGAGGGAAACTTCTAAGCCCGGACCGGCGCCGAACAGCTGCGCGACACCTGATGGCCACCATGGGCATCAGTGAACGTAGAGCCACCGCGCTGGCCGGGCTTGCCCGATCCGCCTTCCGGCGGACCCTGAAGTCTGATCACCCTGGTGATCCTGATGCAGGGTTCAGGGCCTGGCTGCGCGCCTACGCGAAGAAGCACCCGCGCTGGGGCTACCGGCGGGCCTACCATGATGCCCGCGCCGAGGGCTGGGCGCTCAACCATAAGAAGGTCCAGCGGCTCTGGCGTGAAGAGGGCCTGCGGGTTCCGGTGAAACGTCGACGCAAGCGCGTAGGGGCCTCCACCGCAGAAGCCCCGCAGGCCGGCGCGCCGAATGTGGTGTGGGCGGTGGACTTCCAGTTCGATGCCGACGAGACCGGCCGGGCGATCAAGATCGCCTCGATCGTCGATGAGCACACCCGCGAATGCCTGGGCGGGA
>NZ_VAVZ01000129.1 GCF_005771525.1 Nesterenkonia salmonea
CATCGCCCGGTCCCTGCTCGAAAGCGGAGGATTCAGACTACAACTACACCCTGGATTGTGAAGAGCCGGATAAAATTCTGGCAATTTCTGCTAAATAGGTCACAGAATCTTAAGAATAAGATGGACGAGCTCCGGGAACAACTTGAGAACATGAGCTGGGGCCAGCGCAATGTCCCCGGCCGGGAGGGCCCGGCTGTCGCAAGAGACCTTGCCAATCTCAAGGAGGCCTACAACTCCACCGTGGTCGGTGAGAGGGACCTAATGAGGGAGTACACCTTGCTCATCGACTCCGCTGCTAGGACCCGTGCTGCGCTTGAATCGTCGTACCCGTCAGATACCGAGAGCTCGCCGACACTCGTCTATTGGCAGGATGAGGCGGGCGTGGCGGATAGCCGGAGTTGGAAGCAATAGTCTGCGTAGTTGGAAGCGGCGTTCCGGTGACCGGGTA
>NZ_VAVZ01000013.1 GCF_005771525.1 Nesterenkonia salmonea
CTACCCGGTCACCGGAACGCCGCTTCCAACTACGCAGACTATTGCTTCCAACTCCGGCTATCCGCCAATTGTGTTGGCGTTGATGTTCAATGAGCTGCGCTCGAACACGTTTAAACGCATCGCCCAATCGATCAGCTATCTCCCGCATTTCATGTCGATTGTGATTGTGGCGGGCATGGTCATCCAGCTCACCAGTTTGAATGGGACCATCAACCAAGTCATCGGGGTCTTCGGTGGTGACGCGGTGCCGTTTATGCAGCTACCAGAATGGTTCCGCACCGTCTATGTCACCTCTGAGGTCTGGCAGACCGTCGGATGGGGCACCATCCTCTACCTCGCGGCGTTGACCACGATCGATCCTCAGCTCTATGAAGCAGCCCGGATCGATGGCGCGAACCGGTGGCAACAGATGTGGCATGTCACCATCCCAGGACTACTGCCCACCATGGTGGTGCTGCTGGTACTCAACGTCGGCACCTTCATGGCTGTCGGGTTTGAGAAAGTACTGCTGCTCTATAGCCCGCTGACCTACGCCACAGCAGACATCATCGCGACCTATGTCTACCGGGTAGGGATCACCTCATCGAACTTCTCCTACGCGACCGCGATCGGTCTCTTCGAAGCGATTATCGGTCTGATCCTGATCCTGTCCGCTAACTACGCAGCACGCAGAATGACGGGGACCTCACTATGGTGACCATCGCCGCTGAACCAGGGACGAAACCCTCGAAGAAAACAACCTTCGACGCCCGCCCCACGAAGACCACCGCGATCCAAGACTCAAAGTCTTATACCGCGTTCCGGATCTTCAACGCCACCGCGATCATCCTGATCTGCGCAGTGACCCTCTACCCGTTTCTGAATATCGTCGCTCAGTCGTTTTCCTCGGAAGGGTTCATCAACGCCGGGCAAGTCAACCTCATCCCGCGGGGATTCAACATCACCACCTTCGAAGTGGTCATGTCCGACCCCATGTTCTGGCGTAACTACGCCAACACCGTCATCTACACCGTGGTCGCGACCCTGATCGCGATGATCCTCACCACCACCCTGGCCTACGCACTCAGTAAGAAATACCTCAAAGGCCGGACCTTCTTCATCGGTGTGGCAGTGTTCACCATGTTCTTCAACGGTGGACTGATCCCGAACTACGTGCTGATCAACACCCTCGGAATGACCAACACCATCTGGGCGATCGTGCTACCGAACGCGATCAGCATCTTCAACCTGCTAGTGATGAAAGCATTCTTCGAAAACTTCTCCACCGAATTAGAAGAAGCCGCCTCCATCGACGGACTCACCACCTACGGCATCCTCTGGCGGGTAGTCATCCCACTATCAAAGGCCGTGATCGCGACCATGGTCCTGTTCTACGCCGTCCAATTCTGGAACGCATGGTTCCAAGCCTTCCTCTACCTCGACCGGCGAGAACTCTACCCCGTGACCGTCTACCTCAGAAACCTCCTCGCAGGAGCCACCGGCACCGAACAACTCGGCGGCGAATCAGCAGAATCCACCCAAATCGCCTCCAACGTCCGAGCCGTCACCATGCTCCTGACCACACTACCCATCATCTGCCTCTACCCCTTCCTCCAAAAATACTTCGTACGAGGCATCATGCTCGGATCCGTCAAACAGTAGGAGGGCAATCGGTCCTGCCGAATAAGGTTGGTCGAGTCAGTCTGACAACACTCCGATCTCGAATTCTGAAAGCTGCTCCTCAGGATTCTCTTGACCGCCGTGCTGGGCGTCGAACGCTTCAGAGGCATCCGTCCCGCAGAGTTGCTCGATGCGTGCTCCGCCGCCGGGATGCTCATCGATCCAGGCAGTGAGGTCATAGACAGCTCCGTCCATCACTGCCCAGCAAGAATCCGGCGCATCATTGTCTTCGACTTCAGCCATGGTGAATGTGTCTGAGTCCGAGGTCTGCTGTGGCTCTTCTGCGACGCCCTCTTCGGGGGCCTGCTCCGGACTGCAGGCGATCAGTGAGAGACAAGCGACCAGTGCGGAAAACGTCGCAGCTGTTCTGCGTGGGGCACTGCGACGGTGGGTGCTGGCTATCGACAAAGATCCTCCTCGATGGTGCGGAATCGATGCACCACGATTCACGTGAATGCACGCCGCCAGTCTACGGAAGTGTCTCAGCAGGGAGGAGCTCGTGAGTCGAGCACCGGGACAATTGACAAAACGTCCTATGTGAACGTTAACATTACAGTGGTGCACATCACGTATATGGTGTCGTTCGCGGGGAGAGGGACCGAATTATGAACGGTATGGCCTTCGACCCAGGCGTCCAGCACCAGCCTTGACCACCTGATGAGAGACGAGTGCATGGCTTACGCAGAGAACCCCATCCTGCCCGGGTGCTATCCCGATCCGAGCATCTGCCGGGACGGGGAGTACTACTACCTGGCTACCTCAACATTCGAGGTGTTTCCCGCTCTGCCGCTTTTCCGCAGCAGCGACCTGGTGAACTGGGAGCAGATCGGGCACGCCATCGATCGTCCCGACCAGATGAGTTTTGAGGGAATCAAGAGCTCCCAGGGAATATTCGCACCCACCATCCGCCACCACGAAGGTGTTTTCTACCTCGTGTGCACTCATGTCGGAACGCCCGAGGGAACACCGGGTGGTAATTTCCTCATCACCGCGACCGACCCGGCAGGGCCATGGTCCGATCCGATCTGGTTGGATGCCGACGGAATCGATCCTTCCATCTTCTTCGACACTGACGGCAAAGTGTGGCTACACGGGACCCGTTTGGCCGAAGCCCCAGAATGGCGCCAGCAGACCGAGGTGTGGCTGCGAGAGTACGATCGCGTTCACAAAGTCCTCCGAGGCCCAGAAACCGTTATCTGGACTGGCGCGCTCAAAGGAGGCATCTGGGCGGAGGCACCGCACATCTTCCGCAAAGACGGAGAGTACTTCCTCCTCGCAGCAGAGGGTGGCACGGCGCACCACCACTCCGTCATGATCGCTAAGTCTGACACCATCACCGGTCCCTACAGAGGCAATCCCGGCAACCCCATCCTCACGCACCGGCATCTGGGCCGTCAGAGCGACGTCGTAGGCGCCGGGCACGCAGATCTGGTCGAAGCCCCCGACGGCACATGGTGGGCAGTCCTACTCGCTATGCGCACCTACGGGGGCTACCACTACAACCTCGGAAGGGAGACCTTTCTGGTGCCCGTGGTCTGGGAGGACGGCTGGCCGGTCTTTGCTCCCGGCGAAGGCCGAGTGCCTCAGCGGGTTCACGTGCCTGACGCAGAAGTACAGGACTCTTCGCACCCATCGCCTGGCGTGATCCCGCCCAATGACCAGCGCTGGACAGCGCTGCGTGGACCCATTGAGTCCTTTGCTGAGCCCTCAGGTCAAGGGTGGAATCTGGCCGTGAGTGCCACCACCATTACCGAACCCTCCACTCCATCGTTCCTGGGGGTCCGTCAGCAGCATATGGACGTGGATGTCACTGCAGAGCTTTCGCTGGAGGGGCTCGCGGTGGGGGAGAGGGTCGGCCTCCTGATCCGCCAGTCAGAGGACGATCACGCCACACTCGACATCCGTCGCGAACACCATGGCGATACCGCGCGCCTGACACACCGTCGGGCCGGTCACGACACCATCCTGCGCGAAGAGCCAGTCGACGCCTCGCCCGAGGTGACGCTGAGACTGACGGCACGCGGTCAGGACTACCGGCTGGTGGTCAACGGCACATCGATCGGAAGTATCGACGGCCGCTCCTTGGACACTGTCTCGACAGGCGGGTTCCTCGGTCTCTGGATAGGCGTCTTCGCCACAAGTGACGGAGCAGCGACAGAGTCGACGGTGACGCTGAACACCTTCGACTACACACCACGATGACATCCCGGAGAGAAAGCGAACTAGAGGTAAAAGATGGCTGACGACGCCGTGACAATCGGAGTGGACTACGGAACACTCTCCGGCCGCGCCCTCGTGGTGCGGGTACGGGACGGGGCAGAGCTGGGAACGGCAGTGCACCCCTATGAGCATGCGGTGATGGACACTGTTCTCTCTGCCCATCGGGATGAACAGCTTCCGCCTGACTGGGCCCTTCAAGTTCCGCAGGACTACATCAACGTCCTCAAACATGCTGTACCCGCCGCGTTGGCAGAGGCAGGTGTGTCACCACACCAGGTGGTGGGAATCGGCACCGACTTCACTGCGTGCACCATGATTCCAGTGCTCAAAGACGGCACGCCTTTGAATGAGCTCCCTCATTTCGCTGATCGCCCCCACGCCTACGTCAAGCTCTGGAAGCATCACGCCGCCCAGGGCCAGGCCGACCGCCTCAACGAGCTTGCTCATCAGCGTGGAGAAGGGTGGATCCGACGCTACGGCGGTTTCATCTCCTCTGAGTGGGAGTTCGCCAAGGGCCTTCAACTACTTGAAGAGGATCCAGAGATTTATGCAGTGATGGACCACTGGGTTGAGGCGGCAGACTGGATCGTCTGGCAGCTGACCGGGCGGTACACCAAAAACGCCTGCACTGCTGGTTACAAGGCCATTTACCAGGATGGCGCCTATCCCTCGCCAGAATTCCTCGCAGAACTGAATCCCGAGTTCGCAGAGTTCGTCCAGGACAAAGTGGATCACCCGATTGCACCCCTCGGAGGACATGCCGGGTCGTTGACCACCGAGGCCGCCCAGTGGACAGGGCTGCCGGAGGGCATTGCAGTAGCGGTGGGCAACGTGGACGCACACGTCACCGCTCCGGCTGCCAACGCGGTCGAACCGGGTCAGATGGTAGCGATTATGGGAACCTCGACGTGTCATGTCATGAACGGCGAAAGGCTCAGCGAAGTCCCCGGAATGTGCGGGGCCGTTGATGGGGGCATCACCGAAGGGCTGTGGGGATACGAAGCAGGGCAGTCCGGAGTCGGTGACATCTTCGCCTGGTACGTCAAGAACCAAGTCCCCCACGATTACGCCCAGGAAGCCCAGAATGCGGAGCTCAGCCTGCATGAGCTGTTGACCCTCAAGTCCCAAGACCAGCCGGTCGGGGGTCATGGGCTCATTGCCTTGGACTGGCACTCGGGGAACCGCTCGGTCCTAGTTGACCATGAACTCTCAGGTCTGGTGGTAGGGCAAACGCTGGCCACCGCACCCGAAGACATCTACCGGGCACTTCTCGAGGCCACCGCGTTCGGGACCCGAACCATCATTGAAGCGTTCAACGACTCAGGGGTGCCCGTCCGTGAACTTGTCGTTGCGGGAGGCCTGCTGAAGAACACCTTCCTGATGCAGACCTACGCCGACGTCACCAACCTGCCCATCTCCACCATCACCTCCGACCAAGGCCCCGCCCTCGGCTCGGCCATTCACGCCGCGGTGGCCGCCGGTGTCTACGAAGATGTCCGAGCAGCAGGACGCGTCATGGGAGGACGCACCTCTGACGCGTACACCCCAGACCCCGAGCGAGTTGAGCAGTACAACGCGCTCTATGCCGAGTACAAGCGGCTGCACGACTACTTCGGCCGCGGAGACAACGACATCATGCGCCGCCTGAAGGCAATTCGCCGCCAGGCCTACGCTCAGGAGGCACACACATCATGACCATCAGACTTGCCGGTCTTCCGGAAGCGGATCAAGACCGCATTGGCCGAACGCGAGCCAGCGTGGCGGCCCTCCATGCTGAGCTGCCCCGCAACGAGCTGGTGGTCTGGACTGCAGGAAATGTGTCGGAAAAGGTCCCGGAACTCACGTCGGGTCACCAACTGTTCGTTATTAAACCGTCAGGGGTCTCCTATGACGAATTGAGTGCGGAGAACATGGTGGTCTGTACTCTCGACGGGCAGAAGATCGACGACGGCACAGCGGACTCGCTCACCCCCTCGTCAGACACTGCGGCTCATGCCTACGTTTATCGGCATATGGATCATGTGGGGGGAGTGGTCCACACCCACTCCACCTTCGCGACCGCGTGGGCAGCTCGTGCTGAACCGATTCCCTGTGTTCTGACCATGATGGCTGACGAATTCGGCGGTGACGTCCCGGTCGGGCCCTTCGCGCTAATCGGCGATGACTCGATAGGTCAGGGCATCGTCGAAACGCTCCGTGAATCCCGATCCAAAGCCGTACTGATGGAACGCCACGGCCCCTTCACTATCGGGGCAGATGCCAAGGCTGCGGTCAAGGCGGCCGTGATGTGCGAAGAAGTAGCACGCACCGTCCACTACGCGCGGGCCTACGGTGACCCCGTGCGCATCGACCAGGCGCAGATCGATTCACTCTACGCCCGCTACCAGAATGTCTACGGCCAGAAAGGCAACACAGCGTGAGCGCACTTCAGTCACCATTCGAGGGCAAGAGCATCTGGTTCCTCACCGGGTCGCAAGACCTCTACGGCGATGAAACCCTTCAACAGGTGGCTGAGCAGTCTGCGTCCGTCGCTGGCATGCTCGACCAGTCGGGGGATATTGCCGCTGACATCGTGTGGAAGCCGGTGCTCAAAGAGCGTGACTCGATCCACCGTGCGGCGTTGGACGCGAACTCCGACCCAGACTGCCTAGGCGTCATCGTATGGATGCACACCTTTTCTCCCGCCAAGATGTGGATCAACGGTCTGGCAGCTCTCACCAAGCCGATGCTCCATTTCCACACGCAGGCTGAGGCCGCGCTGCCGTGGGACGAGATCGACATGGACTTCATGAACCTCAATCAGGCCGCTCACGGTGACAGGGAGTTCGCCTACATGGCCACGCGTATGGCCACCGCACGCACTACGGTCGTCGGACACGCCAGCGACCCGCGGGTACAGCATAAGATCAGCACCTGGGTTCGCGCCGCCGCAGGGTGGCAGGCTCTGCGAAGCATGAGGCTGTGCCGGTTCGGTGACAATATGCGCAATGTGGCCGCCACCGAGGGGGACAAGACGGAGGCGGAAATTCGTCTTGGCGCCTCGGTGAACACGTGGGCTGTGAATGACCTAGTTGAGCGCGTCGAGTCGATTGACGATGCGGACGTGCAGCAGCTCCTCACAGAGTATGACACCACCTACGACGTGGCCGAAGAATTGAGACCCGGTGGCGAGCGGCGTGACTCGTTGGTCTATGCGGCACGCCAGGAGCTGGGGATGCGCTCATTCCTCACCGAAGGCGGGTTCACGGCTTTCACCACAAACTTCGAAGACCTCGGAGGGCTGCGACAGCTGCCCGGTTTGGCCGTGCAACGGCTTATGGCCGACGGCTACGGTTTCGGCGCTGAGGGAGATTGGAAGACCGCGCTCCTGGTTCGTGCGGCCAAGGTCATGGGTCATGGTTTGCCAGGCGGCGCCTCCCTGATGGAGGACTACACCTATGAGATGACCCCGGGCAAGGAGAAGATCCTAGGCGCACACATGCTGGAAATATGTCCCAGTCTCACCACCGAGGTCCCACGGATCGAAGTTCACCCGCTGGGGATCGGCGACCGAGAAGACCCAGTCCGCATGGTCTTTGACACAGACACTGGCAGTGGCGTCGTCGTTGCCATGTCTGATATGCGGGAGCGGTTCCGGTTCACGGCCAACGTCGTCGACATCGTTCCCCCCGATGCTCCCCTTCCGCGGTTGCCGGTCGCACGCGCCGTATGGGAACCACGGCCGGATTTTGCCACCAGTGCAGAATGTTGGCTCACTGCTGGGGCCGCACACCACACAGTCCTCACCACAGCACTCGGCCTGGAGGCATTCGAGAGTCTTGCCGAGATCGCAGGCGTCGAACTGGCCACAATCGACGCCGGGACCACCACGCGCGGATTCGCCCGCGAACTGCGATGGAACGCCGCCTACTACCGCTTGGCGCAAGGGCTCTAACTCGTCAACGCTAGCGACTCCCCGGAGATCGGGAACTTTGCAAACCAGGTCTGGGATTACGGCGGGCCGAAGTGTTGATTCATGGTGATGATTGATGGAAATTGTTGAAATTGTGTGATGTGATGAGGCAGTGATCACTTCAGACCGCATGCTGGCCGCAGAGCGCCAATCTCACATCATGGATATGTTGCGCACCCAGGGTGCAGTGCGGGTAGCCGACCTCGTGGACTCCATGGGCGTTTCAGACATGACCATTCGTCGCGACCTTGACTCGCTCGCCGCCGAAGGGGCTCTCACCAAGGTTCACGGTGGGGCGGTGTCTCGTGTCACGAGGAGCACTGCGGAGCCGGGCTTCCAGGCCAAATCGGATCAGATGGAACTGGAGAAGATGGCCATAGCTGAGTCCGCAGCGCGCCGAATCGAAGCGGGTATGTCCGTGGTTCTTTCCGCAGGCACCACGACGTGGCATCTGGCGCAACAGCTCAGAGACATCGCCGACCTTACGATCATCACCAACTCGCCGCCGATATCGGACATCTTCCACGCCCAGCCTCGGCTCGACCGCACGGTCATCCTCACCGGTGGAATCAGGACGCCGTCGGACGCGCTGGTCGGACCCACGGCCACCGCAGCGCTCCAGACGATGCACGCAGATGTGGCGTTCCTCGGGGCGCACGGGATGAGTTCCCAGGCGGGATTCACCACACCGAACTACTGGGAGGCTGAGACGAACCGGGCGCTCATGGCAGCTGCGCAGCAGCGCATCATTGTGACTGACCACTCCAAATGGGGTGTTGTCGGCGTCATGACCTTCGCGCACCTGCAGGGTGTGGAAACGGTCATCTGCGATCACCGGCTCTCAGATGAGGCGCAGCAACACCTGCAGGACACTGTCCCGGAACTTCACCTAGCGCGGCCGGACGCACAGCACTCATCAGACCAGACTCACCGAGAGACCTCATGAACAGAACAGCAGCACACCTGGCCGACGGCCGTGACATCTTCTTCTTCGACGACGCACCCCGGAATCGTCAGGTCCGGGACCCCCGTGACATTGCCCGAACAACGGGCGCATCGGAGCTTCGCTACGATCCCTTCCTCGATGAATGGGTGGCAGTGGCCGCCGCACGGCAGCACCGTACGCATCTGCCCAGCACCGATCAGTGCCCACTCTGCCCGTCCACAGAGTCCCGAGCGACAGAGATTCCCCAGGACGACTATGACGTGGTCGTTTTTGAAAATCGGTTCCCGTCTTTCTCCGGAGGTGGGGCGCTAGCACCCCACCTGGCCGGCGATGCGCTGGCGGCTTTCGGGACGAAGGATGGCGACCTCGCTGACATACGCCATCCGGGGGCTGGGCGGTGTGAGGTCGTGTGCTTCACCCCTGACCACGGGACCTCGCTCGCCCAACTCTCCGCTCGCCGAATCGAGACTGTGGTGGAGGCCTGGGCTGACCGAACGCAGGACCTGTATGCCACCGGTCAGGTGGATCAGGTCTACTGCTTTGAAAACCGCGGCGAAGAGATCGGCGTGACACTCCACCACCCACATGGTCAGATCTATGGCTATCCCTTCGCCACGCCTCGGACGCGCACCATGTTGAGCCAGGCCCGGCGGTTTCGCGCCGCCACGGGTCTGGATTTGTTCGCGGAGACGCTGCGGGCTGAGCAGCACGCCGCAGAACATTCAGCAACTGGGCGCGTGATCCTCAGCACTGATCACTGGACGGCATTCGTCCCCTCCTGGGCGCGCTGGCCGGTCGAGATCCACATCTACCCACACCGGGCGGTGCGCAGTCTGCCGGAGCTGAGCCCTGCGGAACGCCGCGACTTCGCTCGCCTCTACCTCCAGGTCCTCGGTGCTGGGGACGCACTGTTCGCCACCCCCCTTCCCTATATCTCGGGCTGGCACCAGGCCCCCCTCTCTGCGCCCGAGACCGACTTTCGGCTGCACCTGCAGCTCTTCTCCATCCGTCGGGCGGACAACAAACTGAAGTACTTGGCAGGTTCGGAGTCTGGAATGGGAGTGTTCATCAACGACATCCCGCCTGAGGAGATGGCACAGCGGCTCAGGGACTCCCTCGCAGAAAAAGGCCAGGGCGGCGGCGAATGAAACGGAACAAGACCGAGGACCTCAGGGCCGAATTCGTCGAGCGCTTCGGACGTGAGCCTGACGGGATGTGGGCCGCTCCTGGGCGGGTCAACCTGATCGGTGAACATACCGACTACAACGATGGGCTCGTGCTGCCGTTCGCACTGCCGCAGAACACACTCGCCGCGGCGAGCCGGAGATCAGACACCACACTCCGCGTGCACTCGGTCAATGCCGCCGAGTCGGAAGAGTTTGACCTGGCCACCTTGGCTCCGGGAGCCCACCAGGGGTGGTCCAGCTACGTGGCCGGCGTTTTCTGGGCGCTCCACGAGGCGGGATACGCACCGGCGGGCATGGACATCGCTGTCTACACCACGGTGCCTCTGGGAGCGGGTCTATCCTCTTCCGCCGCGTTGGAATGCGCCGTAGCATGCGCGGTGGCAGAGCTTTCCGGCCACCAGATAGCACCGCTGGAGCTGGCCACGATCGCCCAACGGGCCGAGAACGAGTACGTGGGCATGCCCTGTGGGCTGATGGACCAGATGGTCTCGATGGTGGCCCATGAAGGGTATGCGGTCCTTTTCGATACCCGCAGCCAGCAGGTGCAGCACGTGCCGTTCGCAGGGGAGCACGCGGAGATTCTTGTTATCGACACCAAAGCTCCGCACAAGCTGGTGGACGGCGAATACGCCGCTCGCAGGTCCCAATGCGAACAGGCCTCGACAGAGCTTGGTTTGGCCTCATTGCGGGAGCTCAACGACGTCGCCGAGGACGCATTGGACTCAGCTCTATTCCAGCTCAGCGACGATGTTCTGCGGCGCCGGGTTCGACATGTGGTCACCGAAAACCAGCGAGTGCTCGATATGGTCGAGGCGCTGCAGACGGGCAGGCTCGATGCCGTCGGCGCGCTGATGAACGCTTCGCATGCTTCGCTTCGTGACGACTACCAGGTCACCGTGCCAGAGGTGGATCTCGCCCAGCGCATCCTCGTCTCCGCGGGGGCCTACGGGGCTCGTATTACCGGGGGAGGATTCGGCGGATGTGTGATTGCCCTCATCGACGCAGGCACGGGTGAGTTTCTGCAGCACAAGGTGGCAGAGGCCTACGCGGAGGCAGGCTTCACCGCTCCTGAGCACTTCGTCGCGGTGCCGTCCAGTGGGGCACGGCGTGTCAGCTCCGCTCGTAACTGGGCCGGAAACATCGAATACTCAGCGCGCCGAATCGCAGCTCCGCACAGCTATGACGACCTGCGAAGCCTCATCACCTCTGGAGACCGGGTCAAAGCTGTTGGCAGCCGCCACAGCTTCAGCACCGTCGCCGACACAACGGGCGATCTCATCAGCCTGGAAGATCTGCCCCGGGTCTTCGAAATCGACGACAGGGCACACACGGTCACAGTGGATGCCGGTATCCGATACGGAGAGCTGGCACAACGGCTGCAGGAGTCTGGGTGGGCCCTGCAGAACATGGCGTCGTTGCCGCATATCACCGTGGTCGGATCTGTGGCAACGGGCACCCATGGATCAGGGGACCAGGTTCCTGCGCTATCGGCTGCCGTCAACGCGGTGGAGCTGATGCTGGCTGACGGCAGCACCGGTGTGTGGCGCCGCGGTGATCACGACTTCGGCGGCGTCGTCGTCAGCCTGGGAGCATTGGGTGTGGTCACTCGCCTCAGTCTGGACATCGTGCCCAGCTTTGAGCTCCGGCAAGATGTATATGGCGGACTGCAGTGGCAGGCTGTCCTGGAAAACTTCGAGGTCCTCACAGGGTCCGCCTACAGCGTGAGCCTTTTCACCCGGTGGGTGGGAGAGACTTTTGGACACGCCTGGCTGAAGTCAACACAGAACCCGCCAGAAGAACTGCTGGGTACACGCGCGCTGGCCCACGACGTCGGATTGGTCGAGGGTGCGGTAGAAGCGACCACAGCGCAGTCGGGAGTCTGGGGAAGTTGGGATTCTCGCCTGCCGCATTTCAAGCTCCACTTCGCACCCAGCAACGGCGACGAGTTGCAGAGTGAATACCTTCTTCCGCGCGAACAGGCGGTGGAAGCTCTTCGCCGAATACGCTGTCTGGGGTCGCGCATGGAGCCACATCTGTTGCTCAGCGAAGTCCGCACCATGGCGCCGGATGATCAGTGGATGAGTCCTGCCTACGGCCGTCAGACGGTGGGCATCCACTTCACATGGCGTCAGCACCCCACGGAGGTGGCTGCGCTGCTTCCGCTGATCGAAGAGCAGCTCATGCCGCTGGGAGCCCGTCCTCACTGGGGAAAGCTCTTCGCCGCCTCGCAACTGGGCGAGCTTTACCCCAAGTTTTCCGAATTCCGTCGGCTCGCGGCACAGCTTGATCCCGAGGGGCGCTTTCGAAACGCCTACCTCGACCGATTGTTCGCGCACGACGGTGCTGACGGGTATAAGGTTGATCCAGATCACATTCCATCGTTGTAGTCGGGAGTTTGGGTGTCGTCATCAGTTCGAATCGCCGTCATCGGGCACGCCTTTATGTGCAAGGCCCATATTCACGCCTGGCGGACAGCGGGTCGCTTCTTCGACCTGCCTAAAACTCCAGAGGTGACGCTGCTGGTCGGACGGGATGCAGGCCGCGCGGCCATAGCGGCTGAGCGGCTGAACGTCGCAGAGAGCACGGCGGATTGGCGAGCCGCTGTGACCCGAGATGACATCGACGTGGTCGATATTTGCACCCCCGGAGATTCGCACCGCGAGATCGCCGTCGCCGCACTTGCCGCGGGAAAGCATGTGCTGTGTGAGAAGCCCTTGGCGAACTCCGTCGGAGAGGCCGAGGAGATGACCGCCGCGGCTGCGGATGCCGAGGCCAAGGGCATCGCAAGTTTCTGCGGCTTCAGCTACCGACGCACCCCAGGGCTTGCTCTGGCCCGCAAGTTCGTCCAGGAAGGCCGTCTGGGGGAGATCCGGCATGTGCGAGCCCAGTACCTCCAAGATTGGCTTTCTGATGCCAACGCGCCCCTGACCTGGCGGTTGGACAAAGACAAAGCTGGTTCGGGCGCCCTGGGAGACATCGGCGCACATTCCATCGACGCCGCCCAGTGGGTCTCAGGTCAGCGGATCGGGGGAGTCTCCGCTCTTCTTCACACCTTCGTCACCTCGCGTCCTGTTGGAGGTGTCGCCGAAGGATTGGGCGGGGCAGGAGACTTCACGTCAGAGAGAGGCCCGGTCAGCGTTGACGATGCCGCCGCCTTCACCGCGCGTTTTGACGGTGGTGCGGTTGGAGTATTCGAAGCCACCCGCTTCGCGTTGGGCCGCCGAAATGCGAACAGGTTGGAGATCAACGGCAGTAGAGGGTCCATCGCCTTCGACTTCGAGCGGATGAACGAGCTTGAGTATTTCGACGGGCGTGACGACCAGCAATCCCAGGGTTTCCGCAGAATTCACGTCACCGACGCCGTCCACCCCTACACCGACCGCTGGTGGCCGGTCGGCCACGGTCTGGGTTATGGGGATCTGTTCGTCCACCAGGTGGCCGATGTGGTGGCGGCACTGGAAGGCGACCAGCAGGCTCGCCCGCACTTCGCTGATGCTCTGGATGTTCAACGGGTGCTCCAGGCAGTGGAGGCCAGCGCCGAGGACTCCAGCCGGTACACCCCGGTAGCCCGTTGACAGCATCGATAACGCTAACCGCAAGGAGAAACGCGTGAGCAAGAAAGCCATCATCGTCCGCGGAGGCTGGGAAGGCCACCAACCGGTTGAAGCCACAGGCCTATTTCTGCCCTTCCTACGAGACCACGGGTATGACTGCGAGATCTACGAGTCCCCAGCTGTTTACGCCGACGCCGAGACCATGGGCGCGACGGATCTCGTGGTGCAGTGCATGACCATGTCCACCATCGAAAAGGATGAGGTGATGGGCCTTCGAGCTGCTGTGGAGGCAGGAACTGGTCTGGCCGGCTGGCACGGAGGGATCGCCGACTCTTACCGAGCCTCGGATGACTATCTGCAGCTCATCGGAGGTCAGTTCGCCCACCATCCGGCCAAGCATCCGGATGAACGCACCGGCGAACAGTCCGACTACTACATTCCCTACCGTGTGGATATTCGGCCAGAAGCGGCAGACCATCCCATTACCCGGGGCATCGAGAGCTTCGAACTCGTCACCGAACAGTATTGGGTCCTGCATGACCAGCTGATTGATGTGCTGGCCACCACGACCCTTCCGAAACGGGAGTTCGACCCCTGGTCGGGTGAGCACGTGAACCCGGCCGTCTGGACTCGTCGCTGGGGTAAGGGGCGGATTTTCGTCTCCACCCCGGGACACCGGGTAGATGTTCTGGAGCACCCGAGCGTTCGGACCATGATTGAGCGCGGCATGCTGTGGGCGAGTCGATGAACGCGGGGGTCCCTCAGCTGAGGGTGGGGATGGTAGGCGCCGGCAACATCAGCGGCCAGTACCTCTCCACACTCAGTCGACTCGATGACCTTCACCTGACTGCAGTGGCGGACCTTGATCTCGCACGAGCGCAGGAAGTCGCCGCAGCCCACGGCGCCCGAGCCATGGACGTCCAGGAGCTGATCGCCAGCGAATCCGTAGACGTGGTGCTAAACCTCACGATTCCGCGTGCGCATGCAGAGGTTGCTCTGTCCGCGATCGCTGCAGGAAAAGGTGTGTACACCGAAAAGCCGCTCGCGGCCACGGTGGCCGAAGGGCGGTCTATGGTCGAAGCCGCCCGCTCGGCAGGGGTCGTGATCGGTGGTGCGCCGGACACCGTCCTGGGCACCGGCGTCCAGACCGCGCGTGAGGTCATTGACTCTGGCCGTATCGGCGTTCCGCTGAGCGCTACGGCAACGATGATTATCCCCGGCCACGAACGCTGGCATCCCAATCCGGACTTCTACTACCAGCCCGGTGGCGGCCCGCTGTTGGATATGGGGCCGTACTACATCACCTCGCTCATCACACTCCTGGGGTCAGTCGCCCGCGTCGTCGGGGCGTCCAGTGCTCTGCGGACCGAACGCATCATCGGCTCCGGTCCGAGAGCTGGCGAGCGGCTACCGGTGAACACGCCAAGCCACGTCGCAGGCATTCTGATTCATCACTCCGGGGCCATCTCTTCTGTGGTGATGAGTTTCGACGGAGTGGCCACCCACGCGAAGCCACTGGAGATTCACGGCGAGCATGGCTCACTGACCGTTCCGGACCCGAACAACTTTTCTGGGGAAGTGCAGCTTAACCAGGGGACCGACGGCTGGCAGCAGGTACCGGTATCGGCCGGATACAGACACGCGGCGCGCGGCTACGGCCTGGCTGACCTGTTCTGGTCCGGCGCGTTTGACGGCCAACCTGGGGCAGGACGCTCTCAGGGTGAACTTGCACTGCATGTTCTGGAAGTGATGGAGGCAGTCCTGTCGGCAGCCAACTGCGGCCGCAGTGTGGATATCGACTCTCACCCTGATCGGCCCTCACCGGTTCCGCTTGACGAGAGGTGACCAGACTCAGCTCTCGTACAGTAGAACAATGCCCTACCCCATTTCACGTCCTACCATGCGCGACGTCGCTGAACGCGCCGGAGTGTCGCCGAAGACAGTCTCCAACGTCGTGACGGGGACGGTGCCCGTCAGTGAGAAGACAAGAACGCGAGTCGAAGCTGCGATGGTCGAGCTGGACTTCGTCCCCAACCTCAGTGCCCGCGGCCTGCGCAATGGGCGCACAGGGGTCATCGGTTTTGCGTTGCCCGATCTCGCCACTGCTTTCTCAGCGAGCATCGCCCACTCAGTCGTCGAGGCCGCCCACGCGCGCGGTCTCGTCGTCCAGATCGAGGAAACGGCCTTTGAGCCAGCGCGCGAGTACGACTTGGTCTACCGGGCTCGGACCCATCAGATCGATGGACTGATTCTTAACCCTGTACGTCTCGAAGACAGCGTGGTCGACCACGTTCAACACCTTCCGCCTGTGGTGCTGATTGGTGAAGTCGAGCAACACAGCACGGACCGGGTCTTCATCGACAGTCGTCAGGCGGGGCGGACTGCAGCCCAACATCTGATGGAGCAGGGAGCGCGGCGTATTGCCGTCCTGGGCGGAACAACAACCGATATGTTCGCCAAGCAGGCCACGCTGGGCCAGCGCCTCCAGGGGGTGCTCGATGCCTTCAGTGCTGCCCAGGTCAAAGCTGCGCCGGAGCTGCAGGTGGACGTGCGCTGGAGCATCGCTGGCGGGGCCGACGCTATGCGAGAGATCCTTGCCCGCGAGGTGGAATTTGACGCCGTATTTGCCTTTACCGATTCGATCGCCGTGGGAGCACTCCATGTCTTGCACGATTACGGACTGCGGGTGCCGGAGGATGTGCTGGTGATGGGCTTCGACAACGTTGAGCATGCCGCCTACACGTGGCCGCCCCTGACGACCATAGGTTTCGATCACAAGGACTACGTCACTGCAGCACTGGACCTTCTGGCATCCCGTGTAGCCGACCGCAACGCACCGACCCGCGCGGTGGAAGTTGCGCACACCTTGATCCCCCGGAGGAGCACTCAAGGGCCTCCCCGAGGGCATACGCCTCCCGCTTCTCCTTAAGAACTTCCCCAAAGGGGTGTGACGCAGAGCACATTCTGTGTACTCTGGCTAGCAGCATTACATCGATGTAATGGTGTGACTCTCCTCTTTTTCGGTCAGCGCAGCACAAGGTAGGTGTCCCATGAGTCCCCCTCTTGTCAACAGAAGGCAGTTCCTCGGCGGCAGTTTGGCCGCTGCGGGTGCCCTGGCCTTCACCGGATGTGCCCAGACCGGGCCCGCCAACGCCACAACGGTGCAGTTCTGGCATCTGCTCAGCGGTGGCGACGGCATCACTATGGAAGGGCTGATCGACGGCATCAACGCCCAGTACAGCGAATTCTTTGTCCGCCCCACGGTCTTGGCTTGGGGCACTCCGTACTACACGAAACTCTCTATGGCCGGGGCCGGAGGCCGTGCACCGGAACTCGCCATGATGCACGCGGCGCGGGTTCCCGGATACGTTCCAGGCGGTCTGCTCGACCCGTGGGACCTCGAGATGCTTGCCGAACGCGGGGTGAGTGAAGAGATGTTTACCGCGCCCGTGTGGGAATCCAGCGTAGTGGACAACCAGCTCTACAGCGTGGCGCTGGACGCCCATCCCTTCATTGCCCTGTACAACCGTGACATCTGCGAAGCAGCGGGAGCGCTGGACAGTGACGGGCACCTGCAGCGGCCGGATAGCCCCGATGACTTCCTCGAGATGTGCCGCGAGATCGCAGCGGTGACGGGAGGCCGGGCACTCTCCTACGGGTTTCTCGGCGACGGGAATCAGATGTGGCGGCTGTTCTACACGCTGTACTGCCAGCACGGGGTTGAGATGAGTTTCCCGCAAGGCGGCACCGCCGAATTCGATCGAGAAGCCTTTGTATCGTCCCTGGAATTCATGCACCAGATTGCCGATGGGGAAATCGCCGCGCGGCAGGGAACCATCGACTACGCAATCGCAGAGTTCGCTGGGCAGCAGACCGGTATCCACTTCACCGGAGTTTGGGAACTTCCCACCATGCAAGAGGCCGGTGTTCCCGTGGACGCGACTATGATTCCCCCAATCTTCGGGAACGAAGCGGTCTACGCTGACTCCCACTCCTTCGTTCTACCCCACCAGTCCGAACCGGATGATGAAGCTCGCGGTCACGCTTACACCTTTGTTGCAGAACTGCTGAAGAACTCTCTCACCTGGGCCGGTGCCGGCCATATCCCTGCCTACAGGCCGGTCCTTGAGGATCCGGAGTATGCAGAGCTGCTACCGCAGGCCAACTACGCCGATGCAGCCGACTACCTGGTCTATGACCCCACAGCCTGGTTCACCGGATCTGGCTCCAACTTCATCCAAGACTTCGGTCAGATCGTCGGCGGGGCCATTGTCTCTGGAGACGGTTACGACGCCGCGGCCGACGCTTTTCAGGAGCACGTGGACGCGATTCTCTCCAGAGCTAATCCTGCGAACCCGGAGGAGGGGTGAACCATGACCGATGTCGCAGCAGAACGCAGTGCTATCGGCCCGCGTGCCGACGTCGTGCCCGAGGCCCCCGGCACAGGGCCCACTGCCAAAGTGGCACGACGACGGAACCAGCTCATAGCCTGGGCATTCTTGGCCCCCTTCATGGCCGCGTTCGTATTGTTCGTCATATGGCCTCTGATGCACGGGGTGTACTTGTCGATGACTGACCAGTCTTTGACTGGTGCTGGCGGGCGATTCATCGGACTGCAGAACTACACGGAGGCACTGTCGGATCCTGTGGTCTGGTCATCGATAAGAAACACGGTGTGGTTCACCGTCATTTCGACGGTGCCGTTGATCCTTTTTGCTTTGGTGATGGCACTTTTGGTCAACACAGGACTGCCAGGTCAGTGGCTATGGCGGTTGGCGTTCTTCATGCCTTTCCTTCTGGCCTCAACCGTGATCTCCCAGATCTGGATGTGGATCTTCAACCCAGAGCTCGGTGCGGCAAATGAGATTCTGCAACGGTTCGGAATCGAGCCAATCGCCTGGCTGCAGACAGAACATATCGACATCATCTCCATCACCATCGCCACCGTCTGGTGGACAGTCGGATTCAATTTTCTGCTTTATCTCGCCGCTCTACAGAACATTCCTGATCTGCAGTACGAGGCAGCTGCGGTAGACGGGGCCGGACGTTGGCGTCAGTTGTTCTCGATCACGCTGCCGCAGCTCGGTCCCGTGACGGTGGTGGTGGTGATACTGCAGATGCTGGCATCGCTGAAGCTGTTCGATCAGGCCTATCAGATGATGGACGGCGGCTCTTCCGACACATCAAGGCCGATCGTGCAATACATCTTTGAGGCGGGCTTCACCGGTTACCGGTTCGGCTACGCCTCTGCCATCTCCTATATCTTCTTCGCTCTCATCGTCATCGTGGGAATCTTCCAAATGACGGTCCTGTCCCGTCGGAGGGAGAACCGATGAGCACTTCAGTACCAACTATGCCTGAAACCGATGTCACGGTGTCCACCCGGAGGCCGCGCAAACCGGGGGAGAGTCCTTTCAGCGCTGCTCGCGTGGTGGCTTTCATCGCGCTGGTCACCATGGCGCTGCTGTGGCTGCTTCCCATCCTGTGGGCAGTCGCCACAGCGTTCAAAACCGAAACCGATGCCGCATCCGGGGGCCTCAACCCGATCGGTGAATCTGGTCTTACCACCCAGGCGTTTCGCACAGTTCTGGACGAAGGGAATGTCTATATACGGGGGCTGAACAGCCTCTGGACTTCGGCGGTCATCACTATCATCACCGTGGGCATCTCAGCTCTTGCCGCTTATGCGTTTTCTCGCTTGGCCTTTACCGGTCAGAAGGTGCTGTTCATCGCGGTGATCGCCTCCATTATCGTGCCGCCGCAGGCGTTGATCATCCCGCTCTACTACCAGATGCTCACCTTCAACATGGTGGACACCTACTGGGGTCTAATCCTGCCGCAGGTCGTCATGGCCCCGATCGTCTTCATCCTTAAGAAGTTCTTTGATGCCGTACCTATCGAACTGGAAGATGCCGCCCGGGTGGACGGGGCCAGCCGATTGCGAGTCTTCTGGTCCATCGTTCTGCCGCTGTCTCGGCCTATTTTGGGTGCAGTGTCGATCTTCGTGTTCATCCAGGCGTGGAACAACTTTCTCTGGCCGTTCCTAGTCATCAATGACACGTTCCTGATGACCCTCCCGGTGGGTCTGCAGACAGTGATGAGTGCATACGGCATCCAGTACGCGCAAACCATGGCGCAGGCGCTTCTGGCCGCGCTGCCGCTAATTGTGGTGTTCCTCCTCTTTCAGCGTCAGATCGTCAAGGGAGTCGCGACGACCGGATTCGGGGGCCAGTAGACCCGCTCGCAAGCTCCCTTCCCCACCGCCCCAGATCCATCACCGCACAAGCAGTACAAGGAGAAACAGTGCCATCAGCACGCATCGTCATTGACCGCGACTTCCACATCGGGCAGGTACCCCGCAGGATCTTCGGATCCTTCGTCGAACACATGGGTCGCTGTGTCTACACGGGCATCTACGAGCCGGGCCATCCGGAAGCCGATAGCCGTGGTTTTCGCCAAGACGTTTTATCCCTGGTCAAGGAGATGGGACCCACGGTCGTTCGCTATCCCGGAGGCAATTTCGTCTCCGGTTACCGCTGGGAAGACGGGGTAGGCCCAACGCAGGACCGGCCACGACGTCTAGACGGTGCCTGGCACACGATCGAGACCAACACCTTCGGCCTCCACGAATTCGTGGACTGGGCGAAAGCTGCAGACGTCGAAGTGATGGAAGCCATCAACCTCGGCACGCGGGGCGTGGAGGCTGCCAGAGCCCTGGTGGAATACGCCAATCATCCCTCAGGAACATACTGGTCGGATCTGCGCCGAGCCAACGGAGCTGAGGCGCCCTTCGACATCAAGCTGTGGTGCCTGGGCAACGAGCTGGACGGCCCATGGCAGATCGGTCACAAGACAGCCGATGAGTATGGCCGGCTTGCGCAGGAGTCGGCTAAGGCCATGAAACTGGTGGACCCGAGCATTGAACTTGTCGCCGTTGGCTCCTCCAATCGGGGAATGCCAACCTTCGGAACGTGGGAGCACACCGTGCTCAGTCATACCTACGAAGAGGTCGACTACGTCTCCATGCACGCCTACTACCAGGAGCACGACGGCGATGCCGCCAGTTTCTTGGCTGAAGCAGTGGATATGGACGCTTTCATCGACGGAGTGGTTGCTACCATCGACGCAGTCAAGGCCGCTGGAAAGCACACCAAACAGGTCAACATTTCATTCGACGAGTGGAACGTGTGGTACCAACGCGGCCTCGACTCTGAGGACCAGCCGCATCAGGTGGCCAAAGAGTGGAAAACTCATCCGCGACTCATTGAAGATTCCTACTCAGTGACTGACGCGGTGGTCGTCGGGACCCTGCTGCATTCATTGCTGCGTCACGGGGATCGGGTCAAGATCGCCAATCAGGCGCAACTGGTCAATGTCATTGCACCGATCTTGGCGGAGGAAGGCGGACCGGCATGGCGCCAGACCTCCTTCTGGCCATTCGCTCGAATCTCAGAGCTGGCGCGGGGCAACATCATGCAATTGGTCGTGGAGTCTCCTAAAGTTTCGACTGCCAAGTTCGGTGATGTCGACGCTGTGGATGCTGCTGCTACACGGGATGAGGACACCGGGAAGCTCGCGCTCTTCATCGCCAACCGAGGACTTGAGGACGCTACCGAGATCGCCCTGGATCTCCGAGGCATCGCCGCGACCTCTGTGGCCCGTGCAGAGCTTCTCACGGTCCCGGAGGGCGGTGACCGACACACCGCGAACACGCTGCAGGCACAGCAAGCTGTAGGTTTGGTTCCGCTGGATTCAGTACAGATTGACGACGGCGTCGTCACACTTCGGCTGCCAGCGCTGTCTTGGGCCGTTGTGGAGTTGGAGACCTCCCGCACCTGAGGAAGAGGTGGTCACCGCTGGGTTCGGTCGCGCCGGTCTGATGCTCACCGACTACGATGGTCAGGTGACATCAGATACTCCCGCAGCAGAACGCCCGGACCATACCGCTCAGACCGTCCTAGTCGTCGACTACGGCGCACAGTATGCCCAGCTCATCGCCCGCCGGGTGCGTGAGGCCAGGGTCTACTCGGAGGTGGTTCCTCATACGCTGCCCGCAGCCGACATCATCAGCCGACGGCCCGCCGCAGTCATTCTGTCCGGTGGTCCGTCAAGTGTTTACGCTGACGGTGCTCCAGGGGTGGAGAAAGAGCTGTTTGAGGCCGGTATTCCGGTGCTGGGCATCTGCTACGGCTTCCAAGCTATGGCGCACGCCCTGGGCGGGGAGGTCACCCGCACCGGTCAGCGCGAATACGGAAAGACCGAGGTCCGGGCGACGACCGCCCCCCACGGGCTACTCGACGGGACCGACCGAGTCCAGACCACCTGGATGAGCCACGGTGATGCGGTGACTGCTGCACCAGAGGGCTTCGAGGTCCTCGCCGTTTCGGAGGCTGCTCCCGTGGCCTGTTTCGCCGACGAGGAGCGGAAGCTCTACGGAGTTCAGTGGCATCCAGAGGTGAAGCACTCACCCCAAGGCCAGCGGGTCATCGAAAACTTCCTCTACAGCGGGGCCGGTCTCAACCCCGAATGGACGACCGGAAGCATCGTCGAGGAGCAGGTTGCTGCCATCAGGGAGCAGGTCGGAGATGCGCAAGCCATCTGCGGACTTTCCGGCGGTGTGGACTCGGCCGTCGCCGCAGCCCTTGTTCAGAAAGCCATCGGTGATCAGCTGACGTGCGTGTTCGTTGATCACGGTCTGATGCGTGAGGGCGAGGCCGAGCAGGTCGAACGCGACTTCGTGGCCGCAACGGGTGCCAAGCTGCATGTGGCCGATGAGAAGAAGCGTTTTCTTTCGGCCCTCCAAGGCGTCACCGACCCGGAAGAGAAGCGAAAGATCATCGGGCGTGAATTCATTCGTGCTTTCGAGGAGGCTGAGCGCAACATTCTGGAGGAGGCCCAGGCGGAAGGAGCAAGCGTTGAGTTCCTGGTTCAGGGCACTCTCTATCCGGATGTCGTCGAATCAGGCGGCGGTGAGGGCGCAGCCAATATCAAATCCCATCACAATGTTGGTGGGCTGCCCGATGACCTCGACTTCAGACTGGTGGAGCCTCTGCGTGCACTGTTCAAAGATGAGGTGCGGGCCGTCGGTGCTGAACTGGGACTACCCGCTGAGATAGTCCAGCGTCAACCGTTCCCAGGACCCGGTCTCGGCATTCGCATCATCGGTGAAGTGACTGAACGCAATCTCGATATCCTCCGCACAGCTGACGCGATCGCCCGGGAGGAACTCACCCGCTCCGGGCTGGACTCCGAGGTGTGGCAGATGCCTGTTGTTCTGCTGGCCGACGTTCGCAGTGTGGGTGTCCAGGGTGATGGGCGCACCTACGGACACCCTGTGGTGCTTCGCCCGGTCAGCTCTGAGGATGCTATGACCGCTGACTGGTCACGACTGCCCTATGACCTGCTGGCAACGATCTCTAACCGCATCACCAACGAAGTCGAGGAGGTCAATCGGGTAACCCTCGACGTGACCTCGAAACCACCAGGGACGATCGAGTGGGAGTAGCGGTAGCCTGCGTTCCAGACCTGTAAGTGTTGCGGAGGGAACCGGTGCCAGAGAAAACGTCAGCCTCTTCTGCGGAGTCTCCTGTCCATGAGGATTTTGAGTACGACGACGAAGTGGTATTGCCTCCTGCTGTGGCCTCCCCTGAGGCTGCCGCAGAACCCGCTACTCACCAGACCGCTCCGATCCTCTCCTGGATCGAATCCCAGGGCACTGGCACCGAGAACGACACGATGCTGCGGTTCACTCCCAGCCAGCACAACGCCATTGATCTCACAGAGGCAAACGCTTCTGGGCTGATGCAACTGTTCGGGGGCAGGCGCACTCGTCTGTCTACTCTGCTCAATGACGCCAGTGTGCTGGAACCAGGGCTTAAAGCGGCCTCCAATATCCGCAGCAAGATCCGGGAGCTGTCTGAGGAACGCGGCATCGAAGTCGGATACCTGGCTGCAGGCATCGCCTCCTGGACAGAGACGACCTCTGCAGGGACCGAGTCTTTCACCGCGCCGGTGATGCTGGTCCCGATCACTCTGCGAAGCCGCGCTGAAGGACACACGGGATCGAACGACTACGAACTGCAGTTCACAGCATCGGCAAAGCTCAACCCGGCGCTCCGGCGTCATCTTGGGCAGGTTCACGATGTCACCCTGGACCCTCAGGACTTTCACCAAGCCGGCTACGTCACCGCGCGATTTGACCCCGCACGGACTGCCGACCTGCTGACGAAGATTGCTGCCACCGCCGCCGAAACCGCCCCTGAGACTCCTTTGAAGAGTCTCCAGGTGTGGAAGCAGCTCTACGTCTCGACGTTCGCGGATCTCGCCGATCTTGGCAATCCTTCGGCGCTCAACCTGGATCATCCGCTACTGCAGCAGCTGGCGGAGGGCACAAGCCTGAACCAGGATGAGCCGATTGCTCTCGCTGCAGGACTGGACCCCCTGGATGAACGTTCCCCTGCGTCTGAGCGGCTGATCTGTGATGCGGACCAGGATCAGCAGAGGGCGCTCGACGCCGTGCTCTCCGGGGTCTCGACAGTGGTCTCGACACCCCCTGGGACCGGACAGACTCAGACGGCTGTCAATGCTGTGGCCGGCCTCGCGTGGTCGGGTAAGCGCGTGCTGGTCGTTGCTGAGCGTTCCGATACGCTCGCCGAGTTTTCTGAACGGCTCTCCGCCGCCAAGGCGGGAACTCTAGCTGTCAACGTCACCGCATCGTCGTCGCCGGAGGAGCTCAAAGCTCAAATCGTTCGAGCCATCAAAAGAGCCGAGCGGGCTGAACCTCCCCGACTGGGAGAGCTCCACCGCAAACTCTCCCAGCGCCGGCATGAGCTGCGCGACCATGTAGCCAGCTTGCACAAGGTACGTGAGCGGTGGAGCTGCTCGCCGTACCAGGCCATGCAGGCTCTTGCCGCCCTGATCAGTCTCAACCCTGCGCCGAGCACTGCGGTGCGGCTGAAGCGTTCCGTTTTGGACAACACTGTGGACAGGTCCGGCATCGCGGTCAAACTCAAGCGGATCGCCGAGTTGGGGGAATTCTCCTCCGAGATGCGCACCAGTCCATGGTTCGGTGCAAAACTGTCCAACCGGCAGGAGACCAGAGACGCCCAGGTACTGGTCAACCAGTTGCATGCCGAGCTGCCTGACCTGTGGGAAAAAATCGAATCAGCTTGTCGGTCAGCCAACGTCACGCCCGGTCAGAGCTTCGCAGAGTGGCACTCCCAGGTGCTGCTCTTCCAGCGGGTGCAAGAGTCGCTGGGACGCTTCAGCAGCGACATCTACGCCCGTGATGTTGGTGACCTCATCGCGGCCACTGCACCGGGGTGGTGGCGCCGCCAGAACAATGTTGAGATGAGCTCAATGGCCCGTTCCCGACTGCGCCGTGTGGCTAAGGAGTACATCCGCTCCGGCGTCTCCATCAACGATCTCCACGGATCCCTGGTCGACGTCCAGTCTGAACGAGAAGACTGGGCAAAGTGGGCGAAGGCCAACGACCGCGGAGACACCTCCCTGCCCAAGGTTCCCAAGAATCTGGATTCGCTCGTGGATCGAGTCGGTCAGGTCCAGACCAGGTTAGAGAAACTGACTTCCGTGCTGGTGCCCATGGACGATGCGGGCGCGACTCTGTTCGACGTCCCCGCGGAGACGCTCTTTTCCACTGCAGAAGCCCTCGCGCAGGACGAGCACTCGCTGCAGACTCTGCCCGAACGGACCCTGTTGGCTGAACAGCTGCGGGAACAGGGATTCGACGAACTGCTCAACGATCTGGCCGAACGCGAAGTCCCTGCCAACCACGTGGCAGACGAACTTGAACTCGCATGGTGGCAGTCTGTCCTGGAGGCGATGATCTCCGGGGACGAGTACCTCGCCATGACCTCAGGGGAGAACCTCCGCACTATCGAAGCTGAGTTCCGAGCAGCTGATGCAGCCCACATCGCCACCGGCGCGCAGCGTCTGAACCATACCCTGGCTGTGCGCTGGAAATCCGCAGTTGAGTCCCACCCAGAGGCAGCCGCACACCTGCGAAGCTTGCTGCGTGAAGCCCAACCCACTGTGGCCGATCTGGAGTCAGTGGCATCTGAACTGACCCAGCCGCTGGTGCCCATCTGGGCTACGTCACCACTGGGCCTCGCGGCACATTTCCCTGCCGCCGGCAGAGAGCCGAGTTTCGACGTCGTCGTTCTTCTCGACGCCGAAACACTGTCCGTACCGGCTGCGCTCGGCGCCATCTCCCGGGCTCACCAGGTGGTGGCATTCGGGGACCCCGCAAGCGGTGCACCCAAACCGATGATCGTCTCCGCCGATCCGATCGCCCGCGAAGCTGAGGCGCAGGTACCTGAATCCAGCTACGCAGAATTGGCGCGCATTCTTCCTGAGCATCCCCTGCGCCACGTTCATCGGGGTGTCGACCAGGAACTCACCCAGCTGCTCTCAGAGGAGCTGTACGGGGGCCGACTGGCACGGCTGCCCGACGCCTCCCAGCTCACTGGGCAGGGTAGACGCTTCGGCGTGGAGTACGTCAGGGGGAGCGGCGGCCGCGAACCGGTTGAGTCGCCCACCGCTGAGGTCAACCGCGTGGTAGATCTCGTCTTCGAACATGTCCGTGCTCACCGGAACCGGTCGTTGGCTGTCGTCACAGGCTCCGAATGGCACGCCAAGCGGGTGGCGGACGCTATTCGGCTGCACCTCGCCAACCATCCGTGGGCGTCTCCGTTCTTCGAACATGGGGCGGCCGGAGTCCCAGGTGGTTCCGGTGCCGGAGCAGCAGGTGCTGGAACGGGTGAGAAATTTGTGGTCGCCCCCGTGGAGCGATCTCATGGAATCGTCCGAGACGATGTCATCTTCTCCATCGGGTACGGCCGGAGTGTCAAGGGAGAGCCTGCACACGAGTTCGGCGAACTCTCAGGACCACGCGGGAAAGAGTACTTCGCGCAGGCCGTGACGCGTGCCCGGGGACGGTTGACCGTCGTCAGCTCAATAGCCTCTGAAGATCTCCACCGGGGAGCGCTTCAGCAGGGCGCAGCGCTGGTCTACGACCTGCTGAAGCTCGGAACGGGAGACCCTTCCAACCCGTCGGGCTCGGCAGAACTCGATGATCCCCTTGTCCTTGACCTGGTGGACCGCATCAGGGCTCGCGGCGGCCGGGTCGAGGACGGCTTCCGGGGCACATTGGACCTTGCTGCGTGCCCGCGGCGAATTGCCGCCGAAAGTCCTGTGACGCCGGTTGCCATGGTCTCCGACGGTACGCAGCACTACGCGGAGCTCTCAGTGCGTGAGCGCTCACGTCTGCGGCCCGAACGTTTCGACACTCTCGGATGGCACTACATGGTGCTCTGGACCATTGAAGTTTTCACCGACCCAGGTGCCACAACTGAGATGGTGGCCCAAAAGGTCGGCCTCGGGTCCGGACCGGAATTCGCCCAACACGGCCGTGGGGTGCTTTCTCACACCACGGGCCCCGTGCACTTCGGTGGGGCCGCCGATGCCCAGGATGAAGATTCTCACCGCCGCAACAAACTGTGGCCATCCCCTCAAGAGCGAAGACGACAACCATGAGCGCCCCTGACATGGCTGCAGCAGATGGTGAGGCACCCAAGAGGCAAAACCAGCGCCGGGGCAACCGCCGTGTCACTGCTCCGGCGACCTCTGGCCAGCCCGAAGCTCTGGAATCGCAGGTCCACGATCCGCTGAGCGGCCAGCGCGCCGGAGCCGAGCACGAGGGTCAGCAGCGGGCAGAATGGCTGAAGTCCCAGAGGCCACCACACTGGGAAGACTGATCAGCCTCCCGTCCCAGTCCTCGCTAGGTAAGCCTCAGGCTCCTGACTCGGACAGCAGCGCCTGTGCCGCCATCTTTCCGAATTCGTTCGCAGCATTGGGGCTATCGCCAGTGATGAGCCGGCGATCACGATGGCACGTTCCATTGGCTTGTGAGTTCACGATGTTGACGCCAAGCTCAGTCAGGCGCTCACCGAAGAACCACGGCATATGGCCAGGCATGTAACCGACCAGGGGTGTGATCTTGTCGGTGCGGTCAGGGAAGACCGCCATCGAGTAGCCCCGGTAGGCAAAAGACGTCTGAGACTCGCCAAGATTTTCAGCCAGCAGTGCCGCCGGACCGTGACAGATGCTCAGCATGAAGAGGTCTTCCTCCAGTGTCCAACGGATGACTCGCTGCAGATCCTCGTTCTCGGGTAGGCCGAGCATGGCGCCATGGCCACCAGGAATGAATACGGCGGCGATGTCCTGATGAGCCTGCAGTGTCGAGGCGAAGTCGCTGAGGGAATCTGGGTTGGCGAAAGCATCACGGTAACGGTCATAGATGTCCTGCACGGCAGGGTCCTGATCCGGCATGGCCCACATCTCGATCGCGACCGGACGCCCGGTGGGAGTGACGATGCCGATATGGAAACCGGCCTTCTCCAAATGCAGCATAGGTACCAGCATCTCCACCGGGTGATTTCCGGTGGAGAATTTCTTGCCATTGCGCATCGTCATTTCGCGCTCTTCTGTGCACACCATCAGGATCTTCCTCTTAGGTCCCTGGGGTGCATGCTCATAGACCGTGTTGTCATAGTCGGTCGTGGAGCTTGTGGCCAGCTTCAACGCCAGACGTGAGGGGGAGTACCCGCCGCGCTCATCGGCTTGTGGGCCGATTCTTGCCACGGACCTGATGTTCTGCCACATGTCCAGACTCCATTCCTCGGGGGTCGCCGGTTCTCAGTGCAGCACTCATCATAAGTCCCTTCGTTGCAGAGGCGTTCCTGATTCCTCAGGACTTGACGTTTTCCCCACTCTGAGTCCGAGGCCGCCCGACACTCTGCAAACTCCACAGCAGCCCGGGAGAGGACGGCTTAGTGACACTGAGTTTCGCACGCTGGGCGTTATGAGCAGTGAGAACATCCTCCGCCCGGTGCCCCGGCGAGTCCGCAAAGCCTCACCCTCGGCCCCTGTGGTCGCGGTCAGCGTCACCAGACGTGCGAAGAAGTCAGTCCCCTTCATTCCACATCATCCGAAAGACGACAGGGCACCTGAACAAGCCAAGAAGACTGTTGGTGACTCTGCGCAGACTGCGGCTCGACAGCAGATCAGAGCAGGTCGGAGTCGCAGAGCGAATAAGCCGTCGCGCAGCGGTGCCCTACGAAAACCTCCCCGCGTCCGTCGGCGGCTCAAACCGGGTGGACTCTTCCGCTTGATTCGTCGGTTCCGGATTGCGGTTGCCGTAGTGCTTGCGCTCTCCGCAGCTGCAGCCGCGCTCCTAGCCGGCGAGCGTTCAGAGATGGAGATGGCAACAGTGGTGAGAGTGACCAGTGATGTGGTCTCCGGCGACATTCTCAATGCCTCGGTGCTGGAGCAGGCAGAGATTGATGCGGAGGCTGTCCCTGACCACTACAGTGCGGATATTCACGACATGCTCGGGCAGACTGCGGCCGTGGCGTTGCCGGCCGGGGCGGTGGTTCATCCCACACATTTGGTAGGTCCAGGCCTGCTCACAGGACATGAACCGGGCACCGTGGCGGTGCCGGTGCGTCCCGCAGACACAGCGATCATCGGTCTGCTCTCTCCGGGGCAGCGGGTCGATGTCACGGTATCAGCTGATGGCCCGGAATCGGAGGGAGGTTCTCGCAGGATTGCGGAGGCAGCTCCGGTGCTCTGGATACCGCAGGATGAGTCAGAGAACTGGCTGGGTGCCACGAGTGATTCCAAGAATGTGGTCATCCTGGCCGTCGATTCCGTCACAGCCGCGGAGATCGCTGAGTCCACCAGTTCAGGCAGGCTTCACCTGACTGTGGTCAGTCCAGCAGGCTGAGAAACGAGGATATCGGTCCCCGACTCTTAGCGGGAGGAAGTCGCCGGGGTCTTCGCTGCGGAGCTCCCTGAGTCCGTGGAGGCGCTACTGGTGGACGCTGACTTCTCCTTGGTGGATCCTTCACTACTGGTCGCCGTGGATGTGCTCTCGCCCGAGGAGTCGCTGCTGGAAGAGGCCCCGCGAGAATCGGTCCGGTAGAAGCCCGATCCCTTGAACGTCACACCAATGTTCCCGAACTTCTTGCGCAGCCGACCGTTGCACTGAGGGCATTCCGTCAGCGAATTATCGGAGAAGGACTGCACCACGTCAAACGCGTGATCGCAATCCTTGCAAGCATAGGCATAGGTAGGCATGACAGCGGTCCTTCACGATTGGCACTCTAGAACTTCGAGTGCCAATTATAGGGTCTAAATGTCAAATACGCGGCATTCCGTCACTGCCCGAGCAACCCGCAGGTCGTGACCCTCCACAGGAAATGCTCCGGACTCTACTATCTCCTCGGAGTGAACCACAGCGATCAACTCACAGCGCAGATCTGCGTCATCTTGGAGAACGGATGCCAATACTTCGGCCGTGGTGTCGTAGTACCCACCGCCTTGGCCTAAGCGAGCACCGGTGGAGTCCAATGCCAAGGTGGGGATGAGCAAGACCAGCTGGGCAGAGCCCAGTTCACGGACCGCGGAGGCATGCTCCACCAGCATGGCAATGTCCTCCGGCGTGCCCTCCGAAGGTTCGCTGATCGGAAGCTTCTTGTGTTGGCGCATCGGGGTGTGCGGAGTCCACCGCTTCCACCTGAGAACACGGCCTGAAGGGGGCACTACCGGGACGTAGACACGTCCGGTCCTGGCTGCGTGCCGCTTCAGGAACGGCAGCACATCCGGCTCGCCGGGAAGCGGTACATAACCTGCCACCACGGCCCTGGGGTGGATATGGCGTTCCAAGCAGTCAGCGATCGTCTCGCCCCGACGTGCCACCTCTGCCCTGGTGAGCTTAGCCCTGCCAGCTCTCACCTTCCGGCGAGTCTCCGCTTTCGTCACGTGAGTCCTATCAAATCCACGATTGCACCCACATGCGCAACCGCCACTGATCATAAGGTATGAACTCTGCGGTCCACACTGGCCAGAAGAACACCGATACGGCCACTGAGAGCAGAACAAAGCAGAGCACCATGACCGTATTGCGCTGCTGTGCGGACACGATCTCGGCAGCCGATCGCACTCTGCCAGCTCGGTCTGATGTGCCGGTGCCTGCTCGCAGCAGCAAGGAGGCCAACACCACCACCGTGAGGATGACGAAGGGGTGGTAGCTGATGGTGTAGAAGAAAAACATGGTTCGGTCAGGGAACAGCAACCAGACGGCGCCTCCAGCGATGAATCCGGAAAGTATCGCTCCGTATCGCCAGTCCCGGCGCCCCAGCCACAAAGCCAGCACGACCAGCAGGCCGACTCCGCCGGCCCACCATATGAGCGGGTTCGCTAAGTCCACCACCGCTGAGGAGCAGGACTCCGCCTGGCATATCTCCCCTGTGTGTTCGTACTCTTCTCCCTGACTGCGGCCCTGATAGTGCATCGAGACTGGACGGCCCATGAATGGCCAGGTCAACGGATGTGAGGCGTATTCATGCTCTGAGTCCAAACCAGTGTGGAAATCCGCGGCAGAGCCGTGATAGTTCCACAGCGCGCGAATGGCGCTCGGTACCAGTGCTGCCAGGCCACTGGGGTCTGGGTCGTAGGCGTGCCGTCCCCACCCGGCTTCACTGACCAGCCACCCTGTCCAGGAGACCAGATAGGTGGCAGCGGCAAGGGGCAGAACCGTCAGTGTTGCTGGAAGAGCGTCGAAAAGGAGTCCGGACCGAACCCACTTCCGCACTCCGATGATGCGGCGAGCCTGCAGGTCCCAAAGGACGACCATAATTCCGAAGACCAGCACGAACGACAGGGCTGAGAGCTTCACCGCCACGGCGCAGCCGAGCAGCACCCCAGCAGCCAGTCGCCACGGCCGCCACAGCAGCACCGGGCCTGTTGTCCATTGGGCAGAGTCCCCAGAAGTCTCAGCCGCCCAGCCGGCCAGGCGTCGTCGTCCGCTGTACCTATCAACCAGAAGAGCACCGAATGCTGCGAGGACGAACAGCATGAGGAAGATATCCAGCAGGGCAACACGTGACATCACCAGGTGGTGGCCTTCTACAGCAGTGAGGACCCCAGCAATACCGCCGAGAAACACCGACCGGAACATCCGCTGCGCGATGAAAGAGATCAGCAGTGCGCCCAAGGCGCCCGCCACCGCTGCGGAGAATCGCCAGCCGAACGGATCCTCTATACCGAACGGCAGGATGCCCAAGGCAATCAGCCACTTTCCCAGCGGTGGATGAACCACATAAGAACCCTCATTGGTAGGCTGTGGTGCGCCGGCCAGCCAGTCATCGTCGGCCGAATCTGGCCAGTTCAGCTCATAACCAGCTTGAAGCAGCGCGTAAGCATCCTTCGCGTAGTAGGTTTCGTCGAAGATCAGCGCATGAGGGTTGTTGAGCCCATAGAGCCGAAGGCCCAGGGCGCAGACGAAGACCGCAAGCGGTATGACCCATCCCCAGACCCCAGGTGCAAACCGTTCAGCACCGAGCTTGGTCTCGAAGAACAGCCGAGTCCCGCGTGATCCGGTGGGGGACCGGCGCTCAGTGGTGGAGTCGGCGCGGTTCACCCTGGATATGCTACTTGCCAGGAGACATGTTTCGGTGGAACGAAGGAGAAGATGCAGGTGCTAGACCCGTCTGAGGATTGGCTGTGGGATGCCCCCATCGTCCTGGCCGCCACTCCCATCGGGAATTTGGCCGACACCACACAGCGGCTTCGGATGTTGATTCGCAGCGCAGAGGTGATCGCCTGCGAGGACACCCGAAGCACACGCCACCTCATCCAAGCTCTGGGGGAGCACACAGATGCCCGATTGGTGAGCCTGCATGAGCACAATGAGGCCAGCCGCTCGGCCGAGCTTATTGAGCAGGCCCGGTCAGGATCCAGAATACTGGTCGTCTCCGATGCTGGCATGCCCGCTGTGTCGGATCCCGGGCGCCGCCTGGTGGCAGCTGCCATCGAAGCTGACGTCACTGTCACGGCAGCCCCCGGAGCCTCCGCCGTACCGACAGCGCTCGCGCTGTCCGGACTCGCCACAGATCGCTTTACCTTCGGTGGATTCGTGCCCCGCAAACAGTCAGACCGCCGCGCACTGCTCGAAAGACTGCAGCATGAGCAGTGGACGACCGTCCTTTTCGAATCCCCTCACCGGATCGCTGCGACCGTGGCTGAGTTCGCTGCGGCGCTAGGCAACCACCGCCGAGTGGCCATAGCGCGAGAACTCACCAAGAAATATGAGGAGATTCTGCGCGGAGAGCTCGGTGAGCTTGCCGAGGTTCTCGCAGTGCGCCAGCGAGGCACAGGAATCAAAGGTGAGATCGTTCTGGTCGTGGACAAAGCGGCCCCAGGAGACGGCGGTGAAGTGGACCCGTTGTCTGTCCAGGAAGCTGCCAGCGTCGTCCTCCAGAGTGCCGCGGCGGGGGAGCGGCTCAAGGCTGCAGCGAAACGGGTTGCCGGCGAGCACGGGATGAACGCAAGCGAGTTGTACGACGCGGCGAACCGACTCAGAGGCCCCGGGAGCTGACACAGCCCTTCCCCGTTCAGCTGAGGGGTGGTTCATCACCGGGTTTGCCCAGGGACTGGTGGTTAGACTGGCGCGGTGACTACCGCCCAGCCTATTCGCGAGACCACCACAGAACCGATCACCCGGATTGGGGACCACATCAATGTCACACACGGTGTAGTGGCACTTTGTGAGGCGCAGCCAGGGCACCCCGTCTACGCCATCAGCAACGGGGCTGGTGGATGGCTCGACATCACCATCAGCAGCTTCCTCTCCCAGGTTAAAAAGGTCGCCAAGGGCCTCATTGGTCTCGGAGTTGAACCCGGAGACAAGGTCGCCGTGATGTCGGCGACCAGCTACTCCTGGGCTGTGGTCGATCAGGCTATTTGGTTCGCAGGCGGTATATCTGTACCGATCTACGAAACCAGTTCAGCCCACCAAATCGCTCATCTGCTGGCTAGTTCTGAGGCCCAGTTGGTCCTCATTGGAAGTGATCACCTGCGCAGCGCAGTTCAGGCCGGTGCCAATATGGTCGGTGGCAAGAAATCCGGGTTGGAGATCTACTCCATCGAGTCGACCGCTGACCTGGATGAAATTGCCGCGAATTCGACCAACGTGACCAATAGTCAGCTGGAGACGGCCAGGACGAGAGCCCGGGCGGATGACGTTGCCACGCTGGTCTACACCTCAGGGACTACCGGCAAACCCAAGGGTGTAGAAATCACGCACCGCAACCTTGTCGAGGGAGCGGCAAATATTGTGCCGTTCGCCGCCGATATTTTAGGGGAGGGTGAATCTCGCACGCTGCTTTTCCTACCCTTGGCTCATGTGTTGGCCCGGGCGGTCCAGCTGATCTGTCTGCACCGTGGCATCCAGGTCGCACACACTGCGGATACCTCCACGCTGCTGGATGACCTGGGCACCTTCAGGCCCACCTGGCTTCTGGTCGTGCCACGGGTCCTGGAGAAGGTCTATCATTCGGCGGCAGCCAAGGCCAGCGACGATGGCAAAGGCGCCATCTTCGAGGAGGCCCGCAAAACCGCAGTTGCTTACTCCCAGGCGCTGCAGGCCGCAGCTGACGGCAACGGTTCGGGACCGTCCCTGGCTCTGCGGGCCAAACATGCCCTGTTTTCTCCGCTCGTCTACTCCAAACTTCGCGCGAAACTCGGTGGAGAGGTCACCCACATTGTGTCGGGTGCGTCCCCGTTGAACCCTGAGATCGCACACTTCTTCGCTGGCATCGGCTTGCCGGTTCAGGAAGGCTACGGGCTCACCGAGTCCACAGCACCCATCACGCTCAACATCCCAGGTGCGACCCGGATTGGCACGGTGGGTCTCCCTGTTCCTGGAAATACGGTCAAGATCGCTGAGGATGGAGAGATTCTCCTCAAGGGGCCAGTGATTTTCCACGGGTATTACAACAGGCCGGATGAGACGAAGGAAGCCTTCGATGACAACGGATTCTTCTGCACCGGGGACCTCGGCTCCTTAGACGCCGACGGGTTCTTGTCCGTCACTGGCCGGAAGAAAGAGCTGATCGTCACCGCCGGAGGCAAAAACATCTTCCCGACGCCGTTGGAAGAGTCAGTGCGAAGCGACCCGTTGGTAGCCCAGACAGTCGTCGTCGGTGAAGGGCGGCCCTTTGCTGCAGCTTTGGTCTTTCCCGACCCTGAGGCCGTGAGCTCATGGGCGGAGCACAATGGTTTCGGTCATCTCAGCATTCGGGACGCGCTCGCCGATGAGGCGGCCTCACACGCGCTTCACGCGCAGGTCCAGCAGGCCGTGGATCGGGCCAACACTGAAGTCTCTCGGGCTGAATCGATCCGGTCGTTTGCGCTAGTGGACGCTGAGCTCAGCATAGAATCCGGGCATCTGACGCCGTCGATGAAACTGATCCGCGCCAAGGTGATGGATGATTTCTCCGATGCGGTTGAGGACTTGTACACCGCCTAGTGCACGCCGAGTCAGACCTGTTCGGAGGCTGAGCGCAGTGCAGCGGCGATCCGGGTGAAGTCATGGATGTTCAATGTCTCGCCGCGGGCCTGCGGGTCTACATCTGCCGAACGCAGAACCTGTTCAGCCAACGTTCCGGAGCCGATGAACCCGCTCAGCGCCGCACGCAGGGTTTTGCGACGTTGGGCGAACGCGGCGTCGACCACCGCGAAGACTTCCTGACGAGTCAGCTCCTGGGAGGCTGGTTTTCCTCGGTCGAATCGGACCAGTCCGGAAGATATCCGAGGTTCGGGCCAGAAGACTTTCTTCCCCACGACGCCGACTTTACGCGTCTCGGTGTCCCAGGCGATCTTGGCACTGGGGACACCATAGATCTTGGATCCAGGCGCCGCCGCAAGCCTGTCAGCCACCTCGTCCTGGACCATGACCAGGCCCTTGGTCAGGCTCGGAAGGACCTCCAGCAGGTGAAGGACCACCGGCACCGCCACGTTGTAGGGCAGATTGGCCACCAGCACACTCGGACCGCCCAACGCCCCGGGCTTGAGCCGCAGGGCATCATCGCGGACCACGGTGAGGCTTGAGGCCTTTTCTGGGCGCATACGACCCACAGTCTCCGGCAGCTGTGCCGCCAGTTTCGGGTCAATCTCCACGGCCGTGACATGCTCCGCTTTGTCCAGGAGGCCCAGAGTCAGTGACCCGAGACCGGGACCTACTTCCAACACATGCTCGTCACCGGCCAAGTCGGCCAAATCCACGATCCTCCGGATCGTGTTGGGATCGATGACGAAGTTCTGCCCCCAGCGCTTAGTGGGCCACATATCGAATTCCTGAGCCAGACGGCGGACGTCGGCGGCAGAGAGCAGACCCGGCAATGCACCGTCAGCGCCATCGGGTGTGGGGTGAGTCATTGAGCCGCGGTCCACTGCCCGTAGGCCTGGTGCGTGTTAAACATGACCTGCTGACACAACTGGCTGAGGTCGGAACCGCGGACCTCGGCCATCAGTCGCATCGTCTGCGGCACCATATAGGGGGCGTTAGGCTGACCCCGGTGAGGGTGTGGCGTCAGGAAAGGTGAATCCGTCTCCACCAGAATCAGGTGCGGATCAGCCAGTACCAGGGCCTCTCGCAGATCATGAGAGTTCTTGAAGGTCACGCTCCCGGAAAAGCTCATGTACCACCCGTTGCGGTTGCATATCCGTGCCAGCTCAGCATCCCCGGAGAAGCAGTGGAAGACCACTGCATCGGGGAGGCTGGGGGCATCGTGAAGGACGGCCACCACGTCGCTGTGCGCATCGCGGTCGTGGATTTGCATGGCAAGTCCCCGCTCAGACGTGAGCGCGATGTGATCAAAGAAGCTCCTGCGCTGAGCTTCACGCCCCCACTCACCGGTTCTGAAATAGTCCAGCCCAGTTTCTCCTACAGCGACGACCTCGGGCTCGCTGGCGAGCTGGGTGATGCGGGCGAAGGCGTCGTCGTACTCGCCTTTTTCTGCAAGGTGTGGAGCATCATTGGGGTGCAAGGCTACGGCGGCCTTGGCCCGGTGATCACGCTGAGCGGAGCGAACCGCAAATTCGCTGCTCGCGCAGTCGTAGCCGACCAAGACGGCGCCGGCGACGCCCACGCTCTGGGCAGCATCAAGATGCTGGCTGACGCTGACCTTCACGAGGCCGTCCCGGAAGTCCAGATGCGCGTGATTGTCAATGACCGGTACGGGAAGGGGTTCTGGCGCGGGGGGATATTCGAGCCGACGTTTCTTCTTCGACTTCTCGTCATTCTGGCTGCGCACCGGCCCATCAGCCTCGCCCACAGCTGTGCTGGTCTCCGGCCGGTAGGCCGAAGGCGTCTGACCCGAAATTGCAATTACCTCACTCACAGCACCCCAGTGTATCCACAGCCGGGGCTGCGGCTGAGCGATCCTCTTCTGCTGCGGAGACGACGGAGGACGGGAAAGTGGGTGGTCAGGGCTAAGGTTGAGGGGATGAGAGACAGCGAGTTCTTTGGCCATGTCACAGCCCTGGCCCCGGGCAAAGTGAACCTGAGCCTGCGAGTCGGGCCGCTGCGCGCCGACGGTTACCACGAGGTGGCCACGTTGTACTACGCGGTCTCCCTCTATGAGGAGGTCCTCGCCAGTCCTCGGCAGGACGGCGCGATCACCGTCTCCCTTTCAGAACGCTCAGCTTTCACTGGTGTGGAACACCAAGATCACGCCACAGGCGGGACGGTTCCTGTACAGATTCCTCTGGATGAGAACAACCTCGCCTATCAGGCAGCGGACCTGCTGCGTAAGGCGCTCCAGGAGCGCGACGCCGCCACCTTGAGTTTTCCCGGCACAGAGCGGCCCAGTTACGGCGTGGATCTCACCATCACTAAGAATGTTCCCATTGCAGGCGGGATGGGTGGAGGATCGGCCGACGCTGCAGCCACCCTTGTTGCCTGTTCGGCACTGTGGGAGGCCGGTCTGACCAAAGAGCAGCTGGCGGAGCTTGGCGCGCGCCTAGGTGCAGATGTGCCTTTCGCCATCTTCGGCGGAGCAGCCGTGGGTCAGGGCGTGGGGGATAACCTGTCTCCGCTGCTCACCCGGGGTGAGCTCCACCTGGTCATTGTGCCTGCCAGCACTGGCCTTTCGACACCTGAGGTGTATAGGAAACTGGACGCCATGCGTGATGCTGTTGAGCTGACAGCCGATGACCCCGAGTTGGACGATGATCTTGTGCGTGCCGCGTGTGCTGCGGATGCGGAAATGATCACCACTCTGATGGCCAATGACCTGCAAGCTCCGGCAGTGGCGATGCTCCCCGCTCTCGACGACATGATGGACGCAGGGATGGCAGAAGGTGCGATGCAGGGTATGGTCTCCGGTTCTGGGCCCACGGTGATGTTCTTAGCTCGGGACGCCTCAGCGGCCAGCCAGCTGGCCACTGGCTTGCAAGAGCGGCTTGATGTGTGGGCTATTCCGGTCTCGGGTCCAGCACCCGGGGCACGGCTGCTGTAGACCATGGGCGAAGAAGGCGTACTCCTCGCTGTCGTTTTTGGCCTGATTTTGGTGGCAGCCGTGCTGCAGCGGATCACCGGGCTGGGCTTCGCGATGATGCTTGCCCCTTTTCTTGTGGTCATTCTGGGTCCCCATACCGGAGTGATGCTGACCAATATGCTGGCTTTCGTCGCCCCGCTGCTCATGCTGGCCTTGGTGTGGCGTGACATTGAGTGGCGTCGGCTGCTGTTGATCGCTCCGGTGGCGCTCCTGGTCATGCCGTTGTTCGGCTGGGTCGCCGCTGTGTCTGCGCCAGGACCGCTCTACATCGTGGTGGCGTCTTTGGTGCTGATCGGGCTCTCCCTGTCGCTGATTGTCGGTCGTATCCATGCCCGTGCGGACGGTCCGGTGACTCGCGTGCTCACTGGGATCGGGGCGGGTGGCGGCGTGGTCTTGGCCGGGGTGGGAGGACCCGCCATGACTATCTATGCGGTGGTGTCACGCTGGAACGTCAGGGCGTTCGCCGCGACACTGCAGCCCTTCTGGATTCTGCTCTCAGTTGCCGGATTTTTGACCAAAGTGACGTTCAGCGGTGACGAGATACCCGTCTTCCCCTGGTGGTTCTGGGCCGGAAGCCTGGCAGTTATCGTGGCCGGGTTGGGCATCGGCACCTTGATCCGCGGATGGGTTCGTGATGCTGCCGTGCGCAGGCTGGTGATCTTCCTGGCCTTTGTGGGGGCGCTTCTGTCACTGATCACCGGGATTCGCGAAACTATCGGCGCTTAGGGCCTTCGATTTGTCCAGGACTGGAGTGTCACTACCCTAGACAGGTGGCACATCTACTTGGCGCTGAGGCTCTGCATATCGAGTATCCGACGCATACTGTCTTCGAATCCATCACTCTGGGCGTCAACGAAGGTGACCGGATTGGCATAGTCGGCCATAACGGGGGTGGCAAATCGACGTTGCTCGGAATGCTCTCCGGAAGCGTGGAACCAGACTCCGGCCGGGTCACTCGCCGCAATGGGGTGCGGTTCGGGGTGCTGGACCAATCTGATGATCTGCAGCTCACCGACACAGTGGGCTTTTCGATCGTCGGGGATCAGGCTGACCACGAATGGGCCTCCGATGCCAAGATACGAGAGGTCATCTCCGGACTGGTTTCCGACCTGCCATGGAACGCCACCATCGACTCTCTCAGTGGTGGCCAGCGAAGGCGGGTCGCTCTGGCGAAACTGCTCGTGGGGGAGTGGGACCTGATCGCCCTCGACGAGCCCACCAACCACTTGGACCTCGAAGGCATCGCCTGGTTGGCACGTCATCTCAAACGCCGTTGGGCAAAGAACTCTGGTGGATTGCTGATCATCACCCACGACCGGTGGTTCCTCGATGAAGTGTGCACCACCACCTGGGAAGTCCACGACGGAACTGTGGAACCCTTCGACGGAGGCTATGCCGCCTATGTGCTTCAGCGCGTCGAACGGGACCGCCAGGAGGCCGCAGTAGAGGCCAAGAGACAAAACCTCATGCGCAAGGAACTCGCCTGGTTACGTCGCGGCGCCCCCGCGCGCACATCGAAACCAAAGTTTAGGATCGACGCCGCCAATCAGCTCATCAGCGATGTTCCCCCGCCGCGGGACAGCATTGAGCTGAAGAAAACGGTGACTGCCCGGCTGGGCAAGGACGTTGTTGACCTGCTTGACGTTTCAGTCAGCTACGGGGACAAAACTGTCCTGAAGGAAGTCACCTGGCGTATCGCGCCAGGTGAGCGCACAGGCATCCTGGGACCCAACGGCGCAGGAAAATCCACGCTGCTGGGACTAGTGGCAGGCACTGTGGAGCCTAGCTCGGGGCGCGTCAAGCGTGGCAAGACCGTTGAGATCGGGATCTTGGACCAGCAGTTTTCGCAGCTGTCAGAGATCGAAGGAGACAGGGTCCGTGAAGTGCTCGCGAGGGAGAAAACGGAAGTGATGGTGGAGGGCAAGGAGCTCACCCCCTCCCAGCTCCTGGAACGCTTGGGCTTCTCCCGTGCTCACCTGTCCTCGCGGGTGGGGGACCTCTCTGGCGGCCAACGGCGTCGTCTCCAGCTGTTGCTGGTGCTGCTCAGTGAACCGAACGTGATGATTCTCGACGAGCCGTCGAACGACGTCGACCTCGATATGCTTGCTGCCATTGAGGACCTGCTTGACTCTTGGCCAGCCACACTTCTGGTGGTCTCTCATGACCGCTACCTGTTGGAGCGCGTCACCGACCAGCAGTACGCCATCCTCAACGGCGTGTTTCGCCACGTCCCTGGGGGTGTCGATGAATATTTGGAGCTCCGGGAGCAGCAGGACACCACAAGTTCCAACCCCAAGCAGCCGAACCCCACGGGCTCAGGTGCGCAACAGCAGGATGCCGGGTCCAGCCTCTCCGGCCCCGAGCGCCGTGCTGCGCAGAAGGAAGCCTCCTCCATTGAGCGAAAGCTGCAGAAACTCCAGGAGAAGGTCCACGCCTTGGATGCGCACATGGCGGCTCATGACCAGAGCGACTTCGAGGCCCTTGGCAAAATCACAGCCGAGCGGCAGCAGGTTGCGGCTGAAGTTGACGAGCTCGAGGAACGCTGGTTGGAACTCTCCGAACTGACCGACTGATATCGTGCACGCTGGAGAACACTCAACGCAGGAGGAGAAGAAGTCGATGAAGGTCACACCTGCCACGCGATTCGTGGCTCTGCTTCTGGTGGCCCTACTGATCCTCAGCATCGGAGCCGGAGCCTTCTCAAGCCTCATATAGGGTTGCCACCAGTGGGTGACATATTCGCAGGGCGCTACGAGCTGGTTGACCCCCTCGGTGAGGGTGGTGCTGGCGTGGTCTGGCGCGCCTGGGATCGCAAGACATCGCGCTATGTGGCCGCTAAAGTGCTGCGTCAGGTAGATGCCGCATCATTGCTGCGGTTCATGCGTGAACAGTCCATGCGCCTCGAACACCCCCATGTACTCGCTCCCACAGGGTGGGCTGGGGAGGACGACAAAGTGCTCTTCACGATGCCGATCATTCGTGGTGGGTCGGTCTCCACCCTGGTCAACGATTTCGGCCCACTGCCCTCGGCGCTGACGGCAGTGCTGCTGGACCAACTACTGGCTGCGCTGGAGGAGATCCACGCCGAAGGCATCGTTCACAGGGACGTTAAACCGGCGAACCTCATGTTGGACGCCACCGGACGCGGCATGCCACGACTCTGGCTGGGTGACTTCGGAATTGCCGCAGGGGACAACGCGCCGCGCCTGACCCAGGGGCCGTTCGCTATGGGTACGCCGGGGTATGTCGCACCTGAGTGCCTCCACCAGGGGTGGCAGCCTCACGCCCCAGCTGATCTCTACGCAACTGGCATGTGTGCCGTGGAAATGCTCACTGGCACGGCGCCCGAGGCTGAGACCCATGTCCTCCAGGCATTCTCCATGGCGGAGCGTGAGGAGCCTATCCCACTGGAGCTGACGCGCGTGGTGGCCCGGCTCGGGCAGGCCGTCATTACCGAGCGCTATCAATCTGCTTCAGACGCTCGCGCGGCCCTGGCTGCAACGGGTCTCTTGAGGTCCCAGGCCGCCGAAGAAATCCTCCAGGACATTGAAATCTTCGACCATATTCCCGACCTGCCCGAAGGCTGGGACGAAAACGGGCCTGCCTCAGAGAATCCAACGCGGCCGCGGGCCGTATCCACGACGCGCGATTTGCCGGCCCCGTCGCCGCAACGGCCACTTTCTGTCCCGCAGCTGGCTGTCCGCGACCGGACGACTGACCAGGGATATGTCTCCTATGAGCCTCAGTCGCGGGATCTCAATGGCGCCCGGAATACTGTTGCGCCGCAACAGAGCCCTGCACCGCGTGCGCCCGCACTGAACGAGACTCGGAGAAAGCGGGCCCAGGGTCTCGCAATCGCCTTCATCCTTTTCGGCCTCGGGCTCCTTGTGTTGGCTGCAGCGCTGTTTCTGGGGTTCAGCTGACCTCACTCATCCGCCGGCCGTTTCTGCAAGACCTTCGCAAGGAAAATTCCGCCTCCTATGAGGAGCAACAGACCAAGCACCCCTATCCCAATCGCCGTGGCCTGGCCGGTGCTGAGGCCTGTGCCCGAACCGTCTGTGTCCGCGGGCGAGATGGGGGAGGCATCGTATTCAGGAGGTGGGTCATCGGAAGCGTCGTAGACCGCGGTGGTGAGCCGATACGGAACCTGAAAATCAGCTTCTTCCTCGCTCGGTTCCATGGCGACGGCGAGGTAGTAGCCGCCCGGGACTATCGCGTGGCGAGCATTGTCTCCCGCGCTCTGGGCGTAACGTCCGGCCCAGGTGATGGGGTAGGACTGGGCACGCAGGGTTGTGGCATTCGCGTGGTCCACCCGACTCGATAGGTTCTGCTCGGCTGCTTCTCGCTGCCCCCCTGGTGTGACCGCTCCGCGGTATGGGCTGACGATTGAGATCTGCGCGTCAGTCCATCCGCTGAGACTCTCGGAGAGTTCACTGGTGGGTTCTGGGAAGAACACCTCTGCCTGAATCTGCTGATCCCAGTCGGCGTCGACACGGAAAATGTGCACTTCTCCGGGTGCCAGCTGCGCGTCGTAGGTCAGACCCGGTTCGACTTGTGGGGCGTCGTGCCACGTCGTTCCCGGCTCGATGGGGTTATCGGCCTCTCTGTCGCGCTGGAGTTCATACCAGGGGACGCCGTCTTCTCCCCAGAGATCTGAATCATCCTCAAACGCGTCTCGGAGTTCCTCTGCGCCGACCGGTTCGGGCTCTTCCGCCACCAGAATTTCGAAGTCCTGTTCGCGAAGATCCTCACCGAGTGTGTTGACTGCTAGGAGGAGCTCGCTGTCGGAGCCGCAACCGGGAACGGCCTGACCGCTCTCAGGGTCGAGCGGTGCCGTGGCTCGAACCTGAGTGCCGCGGAGCAGATTACCCGCACTGGAGGCTTCCCAGCCAAGTCGGTCTGAGTCGCAGCTGTCTCCCTCTAAAGTGCTGAGTTCAACATCGACATCGTCGGTCGTCTCGCCGTCAGTGCCGTGAGTGGTCAGGCCCACATGGAGGGTGGAGTCTTCCATGGTCCGGCCCACACGGTAGAACATGGTCTCGGCGTGGAAGGTGTCGATGTAGAGCTGACCGGGCTCCAGGACCGGGGCATTGTCCTGGTTGGAACCCGCCTCGACCCGGTCCCCACGCCATGAGGTATTTTCGTCTGCAGTGGCAGCCACAGCCGGCGGTGCCAGTGCCAGTGCCAGCACCGCCGCTAAGGTACCGCCGAAACCGGCGGCACGCTTAGGTGTCTGGACCATAGTCGGGCTCCTGTTCACTGACGCGTTGTGTCTTCAGAGTTGGACGATGAGAGGACTCGCGCCAGGATGAACCCGCCGACCGCTAATAGGAGAACGGCCAAGGCGCTGAGGCCGAGCAGTAATCCTGTCGCTCCAGACAGGAAGCCCGTTTGCTCCGTTGCCAATGCTTCCTCATTCTCGTCGCTGCTGGCATCCTCGGGTTCACTGTCTGTAGGTTCTGCTGGCGGTTCCGAAGCAGACTCAGTGTCTTGGGGAACTGCCTCTTCATCGGTTTCAGCCGGTTCGGGCTCAGGTGCCGCTTCTGTTGAGTCCGCCTCTCCTGTGCTGGATGCCTCGGCCGAATAGTCGGGGACCTCCGCATCAATGAAGTCGAACGTGTCCGCTGTGAGCCGGTATGGCATGGAATAGCTGACGTTGTCATCAATGGGTTCCGCGCTGACAACTACGTAGTAGTCTCCTGCCACGGTAGCCGGGTGTTCACTGTTGCCTCCCGAGGTGCTGTAGCGGTTGGGCCACCACACTGGATGAGTGAAGCGGTGCAGTGTCGTGGCGTCGGTCCGGTCAAGCCTGGAGCGAGCATCGGCGATATCCGAGCCGCTGCTGTTGCGGGAGGGCGTGGCGGAGCCGCGGTAGGGGCTGAGAATGTCGAGGTGGATCTGGGTGGAGTTGGATTGGATGTTCTCTGAAGGTGCGCTGTCAGGCTCGGGGAAGAACGCTTCGGCCTGGATTTGCTGATGCCAGTCGGCGGCGACTCGGTACACTTGGACCTCACCGGGAAGGATGTCGGTGTCATAGGTCTCTCCTGGTTCCAGTTCAGCCGCGTTGTTCAGCGAGTTACCTGCGATGATCTCCTCATCGTTATCCCGGTCCCGTGGCATGTCTTGCCATTGGAGGTCGTCTGCTTCCCACGGCAGGCCTTGATCTTGGTAGTCGAGGTAGTAGGCCTCGCCGTTAGTGGGGTCGGGCTCTTCTTCAATAATGAGCTCGAATGGTTGACCCAGGATTTCGTCACCCTCGCCGAAGCGTCCACCGGAGTGAATGGCCAGAAGAAGTTCGTCGTTTTCCCAGCAGCCGGCATCACGGCTCTCCCCGTCGTATTCTGGCGCGGCGGAGATTTGAGCTGTGCGGAACAGGTTCGCGCCGGTGGTGCCCCACCGGTTGACCCGGTCTCTCCCGCAGGTTCGGTTATCGCCCATCGTCGTCAGTTCGATTTCTGCGTTTTCCCAGTTGTCCGCACTGTCGTTGTAGGTCGCGATGCCTACGTGGAGTGTGGAATCCTGCATGTTGCGGGGGACCCGGTAGTACATTGTTTCGTACTCGAAGCTGCCGATGTATTGAGCCCCGGGCTCCAATACGGGCGCGTTGTCCTGATTCGATCCCGGCTCCACCTCTTCGCCGAAGAGGCTGAAAGGCATCTGGGCCCGGTAGGTGATCCGCTCCAGCGTGTGGGTGAGCGTTTCGGCGTCGGTTGCGTCGAAGTAGTCGCCGCCGCCTGCTTCAGCAATGCACTGCAGCTGCTCACGGGCGGCCTCGGACTCCTCATCCTCGATCTGGAATCCGACGGTATGGATGGCGACGTCAATGCCTTGGTCGGCGATCGCTTGAGCGGCTTCGCATGGATCCTCGACGCAGTTCTCCTCACCATCGGAGACTAGGACGATAGTGCGGTTACCTTCATCGCCAAGGTCATCGGCTGCTTCTTCCAAGGCGTGGGCCAGCGGGGTGCGAGCACCCACGGCGTCATAGTCGTCGATGGCGGAGCGGAGTTCATCCCTGTTGTCAGTGTCGATGTCCACCACCAGGCGTGAGTCCTCGCAGGCTTCAGGTGCTTCACTGTCCGTGACTTCTCCTGCGAACACTCGCAGCCCCACGTGTTGGTGGTCTTCGAGGGAGTCCACCACGCTGTTGAGAGAGTCTTTGGCCGCAGCGATTCGTGTCTGGTCACCTGCATCATCTGCATTCATGGAGCCGGAGGCGTCCATGACGAGAATCATTTCAGAGTGTTCCATCTGGTGCCTGGGATCCTGCGCAGTATCGTCTGAATCCTCTGGCCCGGTGGTCAGTGGTGTTCCGTAGGCACTTGGCATGAAAGCCCCCACCAGAATTGCTGTGAGGGTCAGGCCGGTCAGGGTTCGAAGCGGGGTGGCCGTGGAAAATGGTGTGCGCTTCGACTCGGGGTAGGTTGAAGGGTGTGGTGTCATTCTGGTGATTCCTTCGGTGTCACGACGCCCCGCTCTCAGACATCTGAACTACATTTGCTAGAGCAAACATATAAGGTTGCTATAGCAAAGTCAATAGCTTGGTGTGCGCCTGTCTCCCTCGGGTTGCAGGGGCCTGTCGGCCCACTTCGGAAGTCTCCGCCGCCTGCATCCATGCCGTAGAGTTTACGGTAGCAAACAGACTGCAAAGGAGTGTGTGTGAGTGATGAGTGATACGACCCACACTAATCGGCAAGCTCAACGGGCTGCCTACGGCGAGCCGCTGAATGAGACATTCGATCGAATCCGACAGGCTTTCGGGCTCAACCAGGCAAGTCTGGCGAGCATCCTGGGCCTGTCAGCCCCGATGCTCTCGCAGCTCAACAGCGCGCAACGCGTAAAGATTGGAAACCCAGCGGTGCTTTCTCGTGTCCATCAACTCAATGAGTTGGTCGACCAGCTGAACTCCGGACAAGCTCACACTGAGGAGATACCTGCACAGCTGGAGCACATCAAAAACTCCAAGGGCACCATGGGGCGGACCACTCAGCTCATGGCGGATCAAGCCTCCGACGCGGCAGTTGTGGCCGGTATCCGTAGTCTTCTGCGCGCTGTCGCCTCCGGCGCTGAGATTCGTGAATCAGCCGACCTGCTGGAAACTTCCCACCCTAAATTGGCTGAAGTTCTGCGGATTTACGGCACCGGGCCGGCCCATCCGGCAGTCGATCACTTCGTTGAACACAAAGATCTGTTCTGAGATCTGCTCCGGGACCGGTACCATGTATTGCGCGCTGGGAGCGCACAGTCCGCCATGGTGTAAAGGCAGCACATCGGTTTTTGGTACCGGTAGTCTAGGTTCGAGTCCTAGTGGCGGAGCTTGATGACAACTGAGAGCAGGAGCGCCTACGTGTCAGACACTGAAGTCCGCCCCACAGCAGTCATTGTGCTTGCAGCCGGGGCCGGGACAAGAATGAAGTCACGTACTCCCAAGATTCTCCATACGCTCGGTGGGCTCTCGATGATCGGCCATTCGCTCTCGGCCGCGCGAGCCCTGAATCCACAGCAATTAGTGGCAGTTGTGCGCCACCAGCGGGAAACGGTCGCCGCACACATCACCAGTCATGACCCTGCAGTCCTTCTCGCGGATCAGGATGATGTTTCCGGCACCGGGCGTGCTGTCGAATGTGGGCTGGAGGCGCTCGCTGCGCGCGGTGTCTCCACCAACACCGGAACAATAGTGGTGACCTATGGAGATGTCCCCCTGCTGACTCCTGAACTGCTGCGCGATCTCGTTGCGGAGCATCATACGACCGGCAGCGCTGCCACCGTCCTGACAACCAGACTGGAGGACCCCACTGGATACGGACGAGTGCTGCGCTCCGGTGATGAGGTGACGGGAATTGTCGAGCAGAAGGACGCCGATGAGGCTCAGCGCCAGGTCAAAGAGATCAACTCGGGGATCTACGCATTCGACGCTGCCGCCCTCACTGAGGCGCTCGCGCAGGTCTCCACAGAGAATGCTCAGGGCGAGAAGTACCTCACTGATGTGCTCTCCATTGCAAGGTCATCAGGACGTCGGGTATCGGCCCTAGTCACTGAAGATCGATGGCAGGTCGAAGGTGCCAATGATCGAGTTCAGCTCCAAGCACTCGGCGCCGAACTCAACCGGCGGACAATCTTCGCTGCGATGCGTGCAGGTACCACTGTCATCGACCCAGCCACCACGTGGATCGACACCACTGTCACGCTAGAAGAGGACACCACCCTACTGCCCGGCACCCAACTGCACGGTGCCACTCATATCTCACGTGATGCCGTCATCGGGCCGGACACCTCGCTGCGCGATGTCACGGTCGGAGAGGGCGCCCAGGTCATTCGAACACACGCCACGGGCGCATCGATCGGAGCAGGCGGCGCCGTCGGACCCTTCAGCTACCTGCGCCCGGGCACAGTGCTTGGCGAGGACGGAAAAATCGGCGCGTTCTACGAAACAAAAAATGTCACCGTCGGGCGCGGTTCCAAACTGTCCCACCTGGGCTATGCAGGTGACACCACAATCGGTGAGTACACCAATATTGGCTGCGGCAACATCACAGCCAACTACGATGGGGAAAACAAGCACCGCACAGTGATTGGATCGCATGTGCGCACCAGTTCCAATACGGTGTTCGTGGCTCCCGTTGAGATTGGCGACGGCGCCTATACAGGAGCCGGTGCCGTGGTGCGCAAGAACGTACCTCCCGGAGCGCTCGCACTCTCCGTCGCCCCACAGCGCAACGCCGAGGGGTGGGTTCAGGGCAAACGGCCTGGCTCCGCAGCAGCGCGTGCGGCCGAGGCTGCACAGAACTATGACGACGACGCCCCCACCGCCACGGACTGAAAGTAGGAACACCCGAGCATGGACGAGATCAGGCAAAGCACTGAGAAGACGATGGTCATCGCTTCGGGGAGGGCGCATCCGGAGCTGGCGCAGGAGATCGTCGAAGAGTTGGGCACCCAACTTCTTCCCATGAGCGCATACGACTTTGCTAACGGAGAGATCTACGTGCGATCCTCCGATTCAGTTCGTGGCAAGGATGTCTTTCTGCTGCAGTCTCACCCAGCGCCGCTGAACAAATGGCTTATGGAGCAGTTGCTGATGATCGATTCCATGAAGCGAGCCTCTGCCAAGCGAATCACGGTTGTCTCTCCGTTCTACCCATACTCGCGTCAGGACAAGAAGGGCCGCGGCCGCGAGCCCATATCCGCCCGTCTGGTCGCTGACCTCTACAAGGCCTCAGGTGCCGACCGCATCATGAGCGTTGATCTGCACACCGATCAGATCCAGGGGTTCTTCGACGGGCCCGTTGACCACCTGTTCGGAATTCCACTGCTCGCCGATCACATCCGTCAGCAGGTCGCGGGTGAGGAGGTCACGGTGGTGTCCCCGGACACTGGCCGTGTGCGGGTCGCGGAGCGCTGGGCGGACCGACTGGGTGGGGTTCCGCTCGCGTTCGTGCACAAAACACGTGATCTCACGCAGCCGAACAGGGCTGAGTCCAAACAGGTTGTTGGCGAGATCGAAGGCCGCACCTGTGTGCTGATCGACGACATGATCGACACCGGGGGGACCATTGCCGGGGCTGTGTCGATTCTCAAGGATGCCGGAGCAAAGAGCGTGATCATCGCGGCGACGCACGCAATCCTCACCGCTCCTGCCACTGAGAAGCTGTCCAACTGCGGCGCTCGTGAGGTGGTGGTGACCAACACGCTGCCCATTCCGGCGGAGAAGCGGTTCGAGCAGCTGACGGTCCTGTCGATCGCCCCGATCCTCGCCCGCGCCATCAAAGAGGTCTTCACCGACGGCTCCGTCACCACCCTGTTCGACGGCGAGGCCTAGGGCTCCGCGGGGTGTACACTATGTAGCTGTGCCCAGGCGAGGGGACTGACGTCGAATATGATGCCAGTCCCGTGATCGACGGGGTGAGTTCATTCTGGCGGCTGCTTGATGCGGCGTCGATCTCTCTCCTTCTCATCAGCCTGGCGAAACGACCACAACTGTTGAAGGATTCCCGATGGCTGACAAGATTCTTATCTCTGCTGAAGTGCGCACCGAGTTCGGCAAGGGCGCTGCCCGCCGTGCACGCCGCGCCGACCAGATTCCCGCTGTGATCTACGGACACGGCGACGATCCACGCCACGTGGTCCTACCTGGCCACCAGACCGCATTGGCCGTGCGTAACCCCAATGCGCTGATCACGCTCGACATCGAGGGTGACGAGCAGATGGTGGTTCCCAAAGACATTCAGCGCGACCCGATCAAGCCCTTCATCGTGCACATGGACCTGCTGGCCGTGCGCAAGGGCGAGAAGATTGTGGTCGATGTGCCTGTGGACGTCATCGGTGAGCCTGCCGACGGCTTCGAGTTCATGCTCGACCAGCCGACGGTTCCCGTCGAAGCCGACGCCCTGAACCTGCCCGACTCGGTGAGCATCGACATCACCGACCGCGACGAGAACGCGCTTCCGGAGTCGCTGGTGCTTCCCTCGGGCACGGAACTGGCGCTCACCGACCTGGAATCCCCTGTGGTCTCCATCTACGAGCCGCAGGAGCAGCCGCTGGAGGACGAGGACGCTGAGGCTGCAGAGGGCGAAGAGTCCGCTGAGGGTGAAGTGACCGAGACCGGCGCTGAGGGTGACGACTCCGAGTGATCGGCAGGGCCGTTGTGCCTTAGCCTGTCTGTATGGCAGATAACACGTGGCTGGTAGCGGGTCTCGGGAATCCTGGGGCTCGCTACCAGGGTACTCGGCACAATATTGGACAGGTCGTCCTCGACGAACTCCTGGAGCGGATGGGCGCGAGCTATACGCGGACCAAGGTCGGCGCGAAGGCGGTGGGCGCGCGGCTCGGTGACGGCGGACCGAAGGTGATCTTTGCGATCTCCGAGGGGTACATGAACGTCTCCGGCAAGCCCATCCGGAAAGTCATGGACTACTTCTCGGTGCCAGCGCACCAGCTGGTGGTCGTTCACGACGAGCTGGATCTGGACTTCGGTCGGCTCAAACTCAAACGTGGTGGATCCGAGGGTGGACACAACGGTCTGAAATCCATCACTCAGCACCTCGGGGGAGACCGAGAGTACATCCGGGTGCGCGTCGGTATCGGCAGACCTCCCGGACGAATGGACACCGCCGCCTATGTGCTGCAGAAATACTCCGACCGGGAAATGAAGGAACTCCCGGAGGTTGTCGGCCGCGCGGCGGACGCTGTTGAGGCTGTCCTTCTTCAGGACCTCACGACAGCGCAGAATACTTTCCACTAATCCCCGCGTCAGGCCGTTGTTGGAGTCTCAGAGTGCTCTAGGAGCCTGATGACCCCACAACTACCTGATAAGTGGCGATCGGGTCCGTCTCAGCCCTGAGACTCGATGAACCTGCTCACCTCTTTGGCCTGCAGCTCTATGAACTTGGCCATATAGGGTTCAGCCTGGGCCTTCAGCTTCTTGCCGATCAGCGGGACCTTCACATCCACGTCTCCGCGCACCGTTGCCAGAGTCTCCGATTCGCTGCGCGAGTGAAGGTTCTGCGAGGCGATTGCCTTCACAGGAGCGTTGGCAACATTCACCAGAGTGTCCGAGCGGCGTGATCCGCCGGCGTCTGGGGCACCCCAAGTGTCGGTGATGTTCACTGTGACAGTGCCCTTCATCACTTTGCGTGCCAGCTCAGGCAGCTTCTCAGAACCCATGGCCTGAACTGAGCTGATCACCACACTGCCGTCATCGGCTCGGGTCACATCGAAGCTCTTCAGCTCCGAACCGACTTTGGAGGCCAGGTGCTTGTGGAACTCCTCAGTGGTGTAGGCCTGGACGATGTTCTCGACCGAGTGGGGGATCACTTTTTCAGATTCGATGGCCACAGTTGCTCCTTGGCTTTGAGGTGCGCCTTCATTGCCCTGTCATCCTAACGGCAGTTTCGGCACCGCGCGTCGGCCAAGAGGTACCCCGTTCGGCTCAGGCACTGAGTACCATGTGACGAGTGACCCTCTTGAGCCTCGTCCTTCTGATCTGTGGTTTCCTCCTCCTCGTCCTGGGAGGCGAAGCCTTGGTCCGCGGTGCTGCCTCTTTGGGGAAAACCGTTGGACTCTCCTCACTGATCATTGGCCTGACAGTAGTGGCGTTCGCCACGTCTACGCCAGAGCTCGCTGTCAGTATGGGCGCGGCCTTCAGCGGATCGCCCGGGTTGGCCGTGGGAAACGTGGTCGGGTCAAATATCGCCAACATACTTTTTGTGATGGGTTTGACGGCGATCTTCGGAGCTCTGCTGGTCAAAGTCCAGCTCATCAAAGCAGATATCCCCATCATGATCGGGTTCTCCGTCTTGGCGCTGGTGCTTGCGCTGGACGGCGGTTTCTCCCTGATCGACGGCGTGGTGATGTTCAGCCTGCTGGTGGTCTACCTCGTGGGGACCATCTGGTACGCCCGCCGGAGGCTGTCCCATGGCGAAGATCCCCAGCTCGGAGTTGAAGGCATCCTCGACCAGGGTGCCGGGCGCCTCACCTCCAGACTGCGGTCCACTCCACTACGGTCCACCACGGTGGACATCATCCTGATAGCGGTTGGTGTGGTGATGTTGGTGGTCGGCGCCCAGTTCCTCGTCAGTTCGGCCACCACTATCGCGGCCGCCCTAGGAGTCAGTGACCTCATCATTGGGCTGACCATTGTGGCGATAGGCACCTCCCTGCCGGAACTGGCCACATCAGTCATTGCTGCGGTGCGAGGCGAGCGGGATATGGCCGTCGGCAACCTCGTGGGTTCCAATATCTTCAACATTGGGGCCGTGCTGGGACTGACCAGCATCTTTTCACCCACGGGAATCGACGTTGACCAGGCTGCTGTGAACTTTGACCTGCCCGTTATGGTCGCCGTTGCACTGGTGTTGCTGCCCTTGGCTTTCACCGGCCAGGCGATCGCCCGCTGGGAGGGTTTCGTGTTGACGGGCATGTATGTGGCCTACGTGGCGTATCTGGTGCTGGCTGCGGCCGACCATGAGGCATTGGGCCCGTTCAGCGCCGCCATGCTGTGGTTTGTGGTGCCTGTGACGCTCCTTTGGGTGAGCGCTCTGGCCATCTACGAGCTTGGCGTATACCTGCGCAGGAGAGCGAAGCCAGCCGACTAAACCGGCCCAGCACGTACCATCGGTGTATGCACCTGGATGATCTCCCCCGGTTCGGCAGTGTCAGCCTCATTGGGCTCTTGGCACTGACATCCTGTGGTGGTGGGGGCGAGGACCACCGTTCATCGGTCGAGTACGAGCCAGCTTCACTCAATGAGGCCGATGCGCTGACGGAAGTGGTCAATGCCTCTACTCGGTTTGGCTCTGAGTCCCTGTCCGAGCTGGCCGAGGGGCAGAATACAGTGGTGTCCCCGGCGTCGATCCTGGTGGCTTTGGCCATGCTCGCCGAAGGTGCCCGGGGTCCCGCCGCGCAGGAGCTGGATGGTCTGCTGGGGGCTGCCGGATCCGAGAGGACTGAAGCGTTCAGCGCCCTCCAAGCAGCCGTGCTGGAATACGATGGTGATCCGGAGGTGGTGCAGGAGGATGAGCTCCCAGAGACCCCGCTCCTGCATCTGGCGAACCAGCTGGTGCTAGCAGAGTCCACCTCACCGGAGCAGGACTTCATGGATGTCCTCGCAGCTGCCTTCGATGCTGGGGTCGTCACCACGGACTTCGGCGCAGCCGGTTCCCAACGTCTCCTCGATGACTGGGTCAACGAGCACACCGGCGGGCTGATCGAGGAGTCTGCTGTCGAGACACCCAATGCTGACTTGGTCTTTGTCCTGCAGAACGCAATTCTCCTGGCTGCCCGGTGGCAGAGTCAGTTCGATCCGGCCGATACTTCGGAAAGAGACTTCACCACCCCTGATGGCGCCACCGTCGATGCGGAGACGATGCACCAGACGCTCGAGGCCGAATACACCGAGCACGACGACGCCCAGATCATACGACTGCCCTACACCGAAGCGTTTGCCATGGATGTGGTGCTGCCTGCTGAGGGGTCTGCACCAACTGACTTCACCGATGAGGACTGGGCTGCTGTGGATGCTGCTTTTATCGGTCAGGAGCGCGCCACGGTGGATCTGGCACTGCCGACCGTGGACCTGCGGACTGGTGAAGACCTCGTCGCACTGTTGCGGAACCTGGGCGGATCAGAGACGGTGGCCGGCAATGACCTGTCGCGGATCGATCCAGCGGTGGAAATCGGCCAGTTGGCCCACCAGGCCGTGCTCACCATCGATGAAGAAGGAACAGTGGCCGCTGCCGTCACCGAGATCGTTGGGGTGACCTCTGCACCTGCGGATCCTCCCAAGACCGTCGAGATGACAGTGGATCGGCCGTTCAGCCTGAGAATCGTGCATGAGGAAACCAGCTGGCCCCTCTTCATGGCTGCCATCTTCGACCCCACTGAGGACTAGTCCGCGGCACGGAGGTCCGGCAGCACCGCCAAGAGCAGCACTGCCCACAGCAGCACTGCCAAGGGCAGCAAAAGTAAGCATCTGTGAGATGCGCAGACAACAGTGGACTCCATGAGCGAAGAGAATACGGGCAGGCACATGAGCGCCCACATCCACGAAGAGTTAGCCCACCGGCGGGTCCTGATGCTTGACTGCGCCCTTGAGGAACACAATGCGTCTTGGCTGATGGGCAAACTGCTCACTTTCGCCGCTGATAGTCCCACCCAGGGCATCTGGCTCTGGATCAACTCACCCGGCGGGTCTGTGCCGGCCATGCTTGCCATACGCGATGTCATCCGGGCCATCCCCAACCCGGTGTCAACCCTGGCGCTGGGCATGGCCGCCAGCGCGGGGCAGTTTCTGCTCTCTGGCGGCACTCCCGGAAGACGCTTTGCCCTCCCGCACGCCAAAGTGCTGCTGCACCAGGGTTCGGCGGGTATCGCCGGCTCGGCCGCAGACGTGGAGTTGGCGGCAGAGGAACTGCGCGATATGCGTAACACAGTGCTCGGCATCGTCGCTGAAGATACAGGCCAACCCGTGGACCGGGTCTTTGCAGACTCGCTACGCGACCGATGGTTCACCGCCGAACAAGCTCAGCAATACGGTTTCATCGATCACATTGTGTCGAGTTTTGCCGATATCTCACCCACCGGGCCACGGCACACCATTGGACTGACCACAGCAGTGGAAAAGGCTGCGTCTTCCGCCGAAGGAGACCAGTGGTGAGCAGCTACACGATTCCTAACGTCATCACCAAGGATTTCCGCGGCGAACGAGTGATAGATGTCTATTCGCAGCTGCTGTCGCAGCGGATCATCTACCTGGGTACGGCTATCGACTCAGGGGTCGCCAATGTGGTGATCGCCCAGCTGCTCCATCTGGAGGCTGAGTCGATGGAGAACCAGGTTGATCTGTACATCAACTGTGAAGGCGGGGACCCTTCCGCGATGATGGCGATCTACGACGCGATGCAGTACATCGCTGCTCCGGTGGCGACGACCTGTGTGGGACAGGCGTTCGCTGCGGGGGCGGTGCTGCTCGCCGGGGGAGAGGCCGGCCGTCGGGCGGTGCTGCCCCACACCCGGATCGTGCTGCACCAGCCGGCCATGAACAGCGGGCGCGCCTCGATACCGGACCTCATTCTGCACGCTGATGAGCTAGTGAGGATACGCGGTGAGATCGAACAGGTACTCACCCGGCATACCGGACAGAATGTGGCGACTCTGCGCGAGGACACAGCCAGGGACCGAGTGTTCACAGCCCAGAACGCCGTGGACTACGGTCTGGCAGACGAGGTGCTGAAGGGGAGGACTGGAGAGTTCACCCCAGAGGGTCATGCCACCAGTGACAGCTGAGTCCAGCTGCCTGAATCTGGCCGCAGTGGGTAGACAGCGTGGGAAGATGTGCCTCGCTGCAGTTCGTCCGTCACATGGGAGGTGAGATCCATCAATGTCAGCCCCAAAGCCCCTGAGATTGCGGCGATCATCTCGGAAGAGGCTTCTTTGCGACCTCGTTCCACCTCGGAGAGGTATTGAGGTGAGACCCCGGCCCTGGCTGCGAGCTCGGTGAGCGTGAGCCTGCGGCTCTTCCGAAGCCTGCGCAGACGTGCGCCCAAGACTTTTCTCCACAGTGGTTGCGCGCTCGGGTGCTCCCTGCGTGACTGCCGGTACCGAGTGAGCTCATCCATGGCGGTCACGATACAGAGTCTCCGGTTCACCAATCCACTACTTCTGCCTTCAGCAGAGAGCCCTCACATTGGGTATACCGCGACGCCCAGGGCGTGGGTGACCGATGAGTCATCAGCCTGCCGCGCGGCCCCGCTGGTCATGCCTTCGATCATCTCGCGCGGGTCCGGGTGGTCACCGAGTTCCGAGAGGTAGGCCTGGTGGGCCTGGAGTGAGCGGATCGCTTGCTCTACAGGTTCGCCTGAGACATCGATGACGTGATCGGCTGCCCCATTGGGCACTAGGAGCCATTGCGCACCCCATGGCTCTAACCCTTCCTTCTCCTGCAGGTCACGGAAGATCCAGGGGTTATCAGCATCGCGGATCGCATCCATGGTGGCGATTCCGGTGGCGCGATGATCAGCGTGGTTGAGTCCCCACTCAACGTAGACGTCCCAGGGCTGGGTGAACACTACATCGGGGCGGAACCTGCGGATGTGGCGTGCTATGTGTTTCCGGGTGGGCAGATCAGGCTGCAGCATGCCGTCGGGAAGGTCAAGTACCTCCAAGTCGCTGACTCCCACTTCCGAACAGGCGCTGCGCTGCTCCTCGAACCGCAGTTCAGCGGCCCTTCCAGGCTCGACGCTGCGCATCCCCGCTTCGCCGGCGGTGAGAAGGAGGTAGGAGACTTCTACACCCATGGCCGTCCAACGAGCGACTGCGGCCGAACCGCCGTATTCCATGTCGTCAGGGTGAGCAACCACGCACAGCACTCTGGTGATCGCACTGTCGTCAAAGAGGGTAAGGAGCCCATGAGCTCAGCATAGGGTGCCTTCACCGTGTTGTCTCCTATGGGGTTCACAACCAGGGCCCAGCCGGCGTAGCCTGAAGCCATGTTGGTTGCCTTTTCTGTTGCGCCCACCACCACAGAGCACGACGACGCCTCCCTCACCAGAGCAGTTTCGGAAGCGGTCAAAGTGGTCACAGAGTCGGGATTGCCCTATGAGCTCAACTCCATGTTCACCATCGTGGAGGGGGAGTGGGGTGAGGTCTTCGAGGTCATTAAACGAGCTACCGACACCGTGGTCGCCACCAGCCCCCGGGTCAGCCTCGTGGTGAAAGCTGATATCAGGCCTGGGCACACCGACCAGCTCACTGAGAAGGTCCAGCGGGTCGAAGCCCAGCTCGGCGGAGCTGAAACTTAGGCTTCGGGATCTGGGTGCCTGGCAAGGCGGCGAATGATATCCGCCGCAGGCTCAGCCACCGCCTCCGCGTATCCGGTGCCAGCCCAGAGGTTGACAGCGCTGCTGTCCCCTTGCGCTGCGGCGGCCTTCCTCAGCGGGCTGGTGAGATAGTGCAGTGCTGGAAAGCCCAGTGGGGCTGAGGCGGAGAATTCTTCAGCGAACTCATTGCGCAGCGCCCGCGCCGGGCGGCCCGAGAACGCCCGGGTCAGTGCGGTGTCAGAGTACTTAGTGGAAGCCAACCCTGCTCTATGTGCGGCGTTGGCGCCGCTCTCCGGGGACCGCAGGAGGACAGTACCCACCACAGCAGCTTCAGCTCCCGCAGCGATGGCCTCCCGCGCCGCGCCAGGTGTCGCGATCCCGCCAGCAGCCCAGAGCGGCAGCGTCGATTCGGCGCCGATAGTGCGCACCAGTTGCGGTGTCGTGGTCTCTTGCAACGGTTGGCGCGGGGACCAGGTCCCCGAATGTCCGCCGGCCTGACTCGACTGCAGGATCAGTCCGTCGACGCCGGCTGCTTGAGCTTGTAGGGCCTCTGCGCCACTGGTGACGGTCTGCAGGACCCTCGAGCCCGCGTGTTGCAGTTCCGTGATGATCTCCGCTTGAGGGAGACCAAATGTCAGACTCACTACGGGCGCTGGCTGGTCGAGCAGAAGCTGCAGCTTTTTCTCCCAGGCGTCGTCGTCCTCCTGAGGCTTTTCAGGCAGATCCACGCCATAATGGTAAGCCCAGTCTTCCAGCTGATCCCGGTAGCGGCAGTACTCGGTGGGGTCCACCGGGAGAGGGTTCGGCACAAAGAGGTTGACCCCAAACAGGGGCGCTACCGCCCGGACGTGATCGATCTGCTCCGCCAACTTCGCAGCCGATGCGTAACCCCCGGCAAGGAACCCGATCCCGCCGGCTGACCACGCGGAGACCACGAGCTCTGGCGTGCTGGGTCCACCCGCCATGGGTGCAGCCACAATAGGCGTCTTCGCACCGAGCTCCGCAGCGAGGCCCGTGGCGCTCATCTGTTCGCTCATGACCGGCATCCTACTAGTTAGGCGAGTCCCTTATGGCACCAGGGATTGCGCGATGAGTTCCGCCGCCTCCGGGTCACCGTAGGCAGGGCTCCAAGGAATCCGGTGCCAGACCAGCAGCAGGAGTTCCGCCGCTGGCCCCTGCACGGCGGCAGTCTGCTTGGCATCTCCGATGACCACCGGTTCTGTGTCAAGATCGGTTGCCGTGAACACCAGACTCCTCTGCAGTGGCGCTACCCGGTCCGCCTTGAGCATCCGCGGGTACATGACGTCGCGGATTTCGGCGACACCATCAAAGGCTAGAACGGGATCGATCTGAAGGCTCTGCCCCTTCGCATGGTGTGCATCCCACAGGTGGACGATAGTTTCGTGTACCTGGCGGCGTTGCCAGAACAGTGCTGTCCGCTGGTCCTCCACCAGTGTCCAGCAGGGAGCATCGGGGCCCGCGAAAGCCAGCGCCTTGCGCAGGGTCTCAGCCTCCGAGGCATACCACTCGGAGAGCAGTTCCTGCTCATCCGGCTCGATCTGAGGGCGCTGCCTGGGGTCGGCCCCCTCCAGGATGCCTACGGCCCAACGGTGTGTTCTCCCAAGGTGGACCGCCAATTCCCGAAGATCCCACCCAGGGCAGGCCTGCACAGGGGAGGTGAGGTCGGTGTCATTGCGCTCAGCAGAGACCAGCAGAGCTGCAAACTGTTCGGTAGCAGCAGCCAACTCATCCAGCCAGGGCTTTCCAGTGGGACAGATCACAACTCGAGCATACAGCTCCACGTGCTGCACATTGCCGGTAATGTAAGGGAGGTCTTTTTCTCCGTGGCTGAATATGGTGAGGTGATTCACGTGTCGCTGAAAGGTCTACGAGACGCGCTGGCGGCGTCGTCGTCATATGCGCGTGTAGTCTCCGCGGCCGCGCATCCGGCTTCCGAGCGGACTGATGAGCTGCAGATCGCCTCCACTTCAGGGCTCCGGCCTGCGCTTATCGCTGAAGTGGCCGCTGGCCTGCGCAAGAACCACCACGACGCCGTGGTGCTCACCATCACTGCCACTGACCGCGAGGCAGAAGAACTCCAGTCCGCGCTGAGTTGCTTCGCGCCGGATGCGCAGATCGCGCACTTTCCCTCCTGGGAGACCCTGCCGCATGAGCGGCTGTCTCCGCGGTCTGACACTGTGGGCCGGCGCCTTGGGATCCTGCGCCAGCTGGCGCACCCTGAACAGGCGGGACGTTTGGATGTGGTCATCGCGCCCATCCGGGCCGTCATTCAGCCCATTGTTGCGGGCCTGGGAGACCTCCAACCGGTCACCCTGAGCAAGGGCGAGTTCTACCAGTTCGATGAGGTGGTGGCGGGCCTCTCCGGTGCTGCGTACAACCGGGTAGACATGGTGACACGCCGCGGTGAGTTCGCCGTCCGAGGTGGAATCCTGGACATCTTCCCGCCCAATGAGACCCACCCGGTGCGCGTGGAGTTCTTCGGTGACGAGGTCGAACAGCTGCGTCACTTCTCGGTTGCCGACCAGTTGTCGATCGAAACCGATGAGCCCCCGCTTGCGGTGCACGCGGTGCCCTGCCGTGAGCTGCTGATCACCGACGATATTGCCGCTCAGGCCAAGAAGCTGATGAGCTCTATGCCACATGCGGTCGACATGCTGGAGAAGATCAGCCAGCACCAGGCAGTCGAAGGCATGGAGTCACTGACACCGGTGTTGGCCGACTCCATGGTGCCGCTGGTCGCTGAGCTGCCGGAGGGTTCCCTCGCGGTGGTGGTCGAGCCGGAGAAGGTGCGCACCCGTGCCCATGACTTGGCTGCCACTAATGAGGAGTTCATGGCCGCGGCCTGGCAGGCCAGCTCCGACGGTGCCTCAGCGCCGATCGACATCACCGCCCAAGCGCAGTCCTCACTGGACACTGGGGCCTTCGCCTCCCTGACGGAAACCCGCGAAACGTCCCTGGAGTACGGAGTCGGTTGGTGGTCGATCACGTCTCTGGGGCTGGACTCTGAGCTCGAGCAGGACGCTGACATCGTCTCCCTCGACTCCCGGGAACCGATCGGATACCGCGGCTCGGTTGAGCAGGTCATGGAGTTCTTGGCGAGCCGAGCCAAAGACAAATGGTCAGTGGTGGTGACTACTGCCGGCTCAGGTTCCGCCCAGCGGGTGGCTGAGCTGCTCACCGACCACGACGTGCCGCATCAGCTCTCCGGAACGCTCGACGACGCCCCGCAGCCTGGGCAGATCACGGTCACCACCGCGAACCTGTCCGAGGGTTTCGCACTGGACTCCCTGCAGCTGGCTTTGCTGACCGAGTCAGAAATGCTGGGCCGGGCCATCCGCCAGGACTCTCGAGCGGGGAAGGGCCGGGCGACCCGCCGAAAGAAGAACCCCGTAGACCCTCTCTCACTCGCCAAGGGCGACTTTGTGGTCCACGAACAGCACGGTATTGGGCAGTTCGTCGAACTCATTCAGCGCCCGGTGGGGTCCCCTCAGTCCATCCGCGCCGGAACGGCCGGTATGCGCGAGTACATGGTGCTGGACTACGCCTCATCAAAGCGTGGCGCGCCCAAAGACAGGCTCATGGTCCCCACTGACCAGCTGGATCAGGTCTCACAGTATGTGGGCGGGGATGAGCCGCGGCTGTCCAAGATGGGCGGCTCTGACTGGTCAGCCACGAAACGAAAGGCCCGCAAAGCGGTCAAAGAGATCGCTGCAGAGCTCATCCGGCTCTATGCGGCTCGCATGGCTTCCCGAGGTCATTCCTATGCTTCTGACACACCGTGGCAGGCTGAATTGGAAGATGCCTTCCCCTACGTCGAAACCCCAGATCAGCTCTCCGCCATGGATCAGGTCAAGGCAGATATGGAGGCTGAGGTCCCTATGGACCGGCTGATTTCCGGCGATGTGGGATTCGGAAAAACTGAGATCGCGATTCGCGCTGCCTTCAAAGCAGTGCAGGACGGCAAACAGGTGGCAGTCCTGGTGCCGACAACCCTGCTCGTCTCCCAGCACTATGAGACCTTTACCGAACGCTATGCGGGGTTCCCGGTGAGGGTCCGCGCGCTGTCCCGCTTTCAGAGCGCCAAGGAGTCCAAGGAAGTCATGCTCGGGCTACAGGAGGGGACCATCGACGTCGTCATCGGCACCCACCGCCTACTGAGCAAGGATGTCCAGTTCAAGGACCTCGGACTGGTGGTCGTCGACGAAGAGCAGCGGTTCGGTGTCGAGCACAAGGAGCAGCTGAAGAAGATGCGCACCAATGTGGATGTGCTCGCCATGACCGCAACGCCCATTCCCCGGACCCTAGAGATGTCGCTGGCCGGGATCCGGGAAACCTCGGAGTTGAACACGCCTCCCGAGGAGCGACACCCCGTTCTGACATATGTGGGCCCCTACACCGATAAACAGGTATCGGCGGCGATACGCCGTGAGCTGATGCGTGAAGGTCAGGTCTTCTTCGTTCACAACCGGGTCGCCGATATTGACCGAGTGGCCGCGCGCGTCCGCGAGCTGGTGCCAGAGGCCAGGGTCGAGGTAGCTCACGGTCAGATGGGCGAGACCCAGCTGGAGCAGATCGTTCAGGATTTCTGGGAACGCCGATTCGATGTGTTGGTCTCCACCACCATCATCGAAACCGGACTCGACATTTCCAATGCCAATACGTTGATTGTGGACAGAGCCAGCGCTTTCGGGCTCAGCCAGCTGCACCAGCTGCGCGGAAGAGTCGGACGTTCCCGTGAGCGTGCCTACGCCTACTTCCTCTACCCGGCTGAGAAGCCATTGGGTGAGGATGCGCTGGAACGGCTCAAAGCTGTGGCAGCACACAACGAGCTCGGCGCCGGTTTTCGGCTTGCCAAGAAGGACCTCCAACTCCGCGGTGCCGGAAACCTCCTGGGAGGGGAACAATCCGGGCATATCGAAGGTGTCGGGTTCGACCTCTACCTCCGGATGGTGGGCGAGGCCGTCGCGGACTTCCGGGGGGATGAGGACACTCACCCAGAAGAGGTCAAGATCGAGCTGCCCATCAACGCCCACCTCCCGGCCGCCTATGTGCCCTCGGAGCCCCTTCGGCTGGAGGGCTACCGGAAGCTGGCGGCCGCGGATACAGAGGACAAGATCCACGAGGTGGTTGCCGAGTGGACGGACCGTTACGGTGAGCTGCCTGCGGCAGCGCAGAACCTCGTGGAAGTCGCACGCTTCAGAAACCGGGTCCGCGCGGTGGGCATCACCGATGTTGGAGCCCAGGGCAAATTTATCCGGTTCGCGCCAGTGGCAGAACTGCCCGAGTCACGGCAACTGCGGATGGAGCGGATGTTTACCGGTCAGCACAAAGCGTCGATGCAGCAAGTGCTGCTCACCAAGCCCACGACCAAGAAAATCGGCGGCGAGGACCTCACCGATGGTGCTCTGCTTCAGTGGCTGAATCAGGTCTACGACGCCTTGTTCGCGCCCACTGCGTGAACAGCGGGGCGTGTAACTACCCGGTGCTGAAACTCAGCGCTGATCGGAGGGCTGGCGCTCTCCGCGCGGAGCAGCTGATTCGGCTTCCCTGGAAGCCATGGCGTCGAGCGGTTCGCCGTGCTCGCCATGGAGATCCTGCTGCTCCAGAGTGTCCGAGACTCCGATCACTTCTTTAGCGATCAGGAAGGAGCCGGTGAAGAGTGCCATGAAGGCCAGCCCGGGCCACCATGCAGCATCCAGGTCCCAGAAATTAAGCGCCACCATGGATGCCAGCAACAGTCCGAAGACGACGAGGAAGGCAACCATATTGCCGAGGAAGTGTCCCTGTCCGGAGTAGGCCTTGACCTGGCCGCGAGCGTCAATCATGCGATCCCTCTACTGTGCAGTGGTGGCCACCGGCAATGCCACTACTAGTAGACACCGCCGGTGCTTGAATTATCTGCTCCCACAATATCAAGAGACGAGCTGGCTCCGATTCGTGTTGCCCCGGCTTTGACGACAGCGACGGCGTCGTCGTAAGTTCTCACCCCGCCTGAGGCCTTAATGCCGAGCCGGCCTCCCACCTCACGGTGCATCAGGGCGATGTCCTCAACAGTTGCCCCTCCACCAGCAAATCCGGTGGAGGTTTTCACGAAGTCAGCACCTGCGGCCTCCGCTGCTCGGCAGACGAGAACCTTGGCGCCCTCTGATAGCAGGGTGGTCTCCAGGATGACCTTCAGGGAAGCTCCGCCTGCATGCGCTGCGGCAGCGATCGCGGCAATCTGGGCGCGCACGGCGTCCTCGGCTCCAGCGTTCGCATCAGCGATGTCCACCACCACGTCGATCTCCTCGGCACCGGCGGCCACTGCCTCTTGGGTTTCGAAGACTTTCTGGGTGGTGGTGGTTGCTCCCAGAGGGAATCCCACCACCGTGCAGGTTTTCACCGAGGTGCCGACCAGACTCTCTGCAGTCAGGGCCACCCATTTGGGGTTGATGCACACTGCAGCAAAGCTGTGGACTTTCGCTTCGTCGATCACCCGGCGGACCGTTGCCTCATCGGTATCGGGTTTCAGGACCGTGTGGTCAATAAGACCAGCCAAACTGGCTGGTGTGGGAGTAGCAGTCACGGGGTCAGTCCTTTCCCAGAATCTCTTGCATGGAGCTGCGCATGAGTCTCAGGTGCGTTTCAGCGTCGGTTCGGGCGTCGGAGACAGCGCTCGAATTCTCAGACTCAGGCACCGCCACAGCCTCCAGATAGCACTTGACCTTCGGCTCGGTGCCGGAGGGCCGGACAATCACCCGGTGCCCAGCCTCTGTCAGGTAGATCAGCGCGTCTGTGGACTTTGCGGCCGTGAATTCTTTTCCTGGCAGCGGCACCGCCTGCAAGTCCAAAGACTCGACCACCGCATCCCCGGCGATCTCCGCAGGTGGAGCTTTACGCAGCGCGGCGGTGACCTCACCTAGTTGGGACAGGTCATCAACCCGAATGGTCACCTGACCGGTGACGTGCACTCCGGCTTCGGCGGCGATCTCATCCAATGCGTCGATGGCAGTGGTCCCTTTGGCTTTGAGATCGGCCATCAGCTCACTGAAGATCAATGCCGCTGAGACGCCGTCTTTGTCCCTGACATGCACAGGGTCAACATCGAATCCGATGGCTTCCTCGTAGCCGAAAATAATGTTCGGCACCCGGGCCAACCATTTGAAGCCCGTGAGGGTTTCTTCATGACCCAGTCCGCGGGACTCAGCGAGTTTGCCCAGAAGTCTGGAGGACACCACAGAGTTGCCGATGACGGGCTTGTCATCACGCTCAGTAGTCTGCCATCCGTCACGCAGTGGGCCGCGCTCCAGAATGTGCCGACCCAACAGGGCGCCGATCTCATCTCCTGAGAGCTGCCTCCAGGATTCGGCTGCAGTGTCGTAGACAGCTGCGGAAAGCCTGTCCGCGTCGGGGTCATTGGCCAGCACAAGGTCTGCATCATGGTCCCGAGCAGCCTTGAGCGCCAGATCAAGGGCGCCATCCTCTTCCGGGTTGGGGAAGTCCGCGGTGGGAAATGCGGGATCGGGCTCAAACTGTTCTTTGACAGCGATGACCTCGGTGAACCCGCCTGCCTCCAGCAGGTCGGTGACGGCTTCGCCTCCGACTCCGTGCATGGCGGTGTAGACGATCGTGAGGTCCCGGTGAGGATAGCTCTGAGGATCCAGAAGCTCGACGGCCTCCCGCTGATAGCTGTGCCGTGCTTCTTCCCCGATGGTGTGCACGCCAGTGGGACGGGACACTTCAGCAGCGGGGAGTGCAGCTGGGGCTGCTGCATCGGCGGCGAAGTCCTCGCCCACAACAGCTTCGATGGTCTGCGCAATGTCTTGGTCCACTGGAGAGACGATCTGCGCGCCCACTCCGAGACCGTCGGGCTCAAGGTGCCGAGAGAGCTCCCCGCCCAAGTAGACCTTGTATCCGTTGTCGCGAGGCGGGTTATGACTAGCGGTGACCATGACTCCGACGTCTGCGTCCTGGACCAGTACTTGGCGTGCCAAGAGGGGAGTCGGGCCCGGCTGATCGAACAGGTGGACATCCCATCCGGCGTCGCGGAAGATCTCTGCAGTGTCGAACGCGAACTCATCAGATTGGTAACGAGCATCAAAGCCGATGACGATCCGGCGGGCTGAGGCCAGTTTCCCAGTGGCGTACTTCAGCAGACCCGCTGCAGTTTGGCGCACTACCAGACGGTTCATGCGCAGCGGGCCCGGCCCCAACTCAGCGCGCAGGCCGGCGGTGCCGAATGCGAGACGTCCGGCGAAGAGCCGTTCCAGCGAGTCGTAGGCCACCTGACCGCCACCCCGGGCGTCGTCGAGCAGTTCCGACAGCTCCGCACGTGTGCTCGGGTCGGGATCGAGCTCAATCCACCGCTCAACAGTTTTCAGCAGTGTGTCGCTGCCCAGCTCCGCCATCAGTTCTCCTCCAACGTCTTGTCGATAATCCCGGCCAACAGTGCCGCGATGCGCGGTGCGGCCTCCTGCCCTGCTTCAATGACTTCCTCGTGGCTCAACGGCTGAGCTGAGATCCCTGCGGCCAGGTTGGTGACCAGGGAGATGCCGAAGACTTCCATGCCGGCTGCCCGGGCTGCAATGGCTTCCAGTGCTGTCGACATGCCGACCAGATCCGCTCCGATGGTCTTCAGATAACGGATTTCTGCTGGAGTCTCATAGTGGGGACCAGGCAGTTGGGCGTAGACCCCTTCATCCAGTGAGGGGTCAACCTGCTGGGCGATTTCCCTGATACGCGGGGAGTAGAGGTCTGTCAGATCTACAAAGTGTGCACCGCGCAGTGGCGAGTTTCCGGTGAGGTTCAGGTGGTCGCGGATCAGCACCGGGGTGCCCGGATCCCACTGGGGGTTCAGTCCACCGCATCCGTTGGTGAGCACGACGACGCCGGCTCCGGCGGCAGCAGCTGTGCGCACCCCGTGTGCCACCGCGTCGACTCCATGACCTTCGTAGTAGTGGGTTCTGGCTCCGATGACCAGGACATGCTTACCTGTGGGAGTCCTGATGACTTTCAGCGATCCGGAGTGCCCTGGCACCCACGAGGTACGGAATCCCGGGACATCCTGTGCATCGATTTCTGTGACCAGTTCTCCCAGGTGTCCGGCAGCCTCGCCCCAGCCGGAGCCGAGAGTGCAGGCCAGGTCGATCCGGTCAATTCCGGAGGCTTGCAGCAGAGTTCTTGCTGCGCTCTCCGCCTGCTGATTGGGCAGGCTGGTGGGGTCATTGGTGTGGTCGTCGCTGCTCATGATCTCCAATCTACCGTGGGACGCCGGTGCGATTTCTGATGTGGACTATTTCTGCATGGCCCAGCGCAGGGTATCGAGGCCCAGGGCACCCAGCTGGAGCAGTTCGGTGTGGAACGCGCGAAGATCGAATCCTTGCCCGGACATCCGGGCTGACTGCTCTCGTTCGGCCCGGATGCGCTTGAAAACTCGCTGACCTACCTTGTAGCTCGGCGCTTGTCCGGGCCAGCCCAGGTATCGGGTGAGCTCAAATTCCAGCTGAGCCTCCGAGATAGGTAGGTGCTCCTTGAGGAAGGCTCGTCCGATGACGGGGTTCCACACCTGCGCGCCCCATTCGGCTGGAGCGCGGAAACCGCAGTGCAGGCCGATGTCGAACACCACTCGGGCAGCCCGCATTCGCTGCATGTCCAACATGCCCATCCTGTCCCCAGGGTCCTCCAGGTATCCCAGCTCAGCCATGAGGTCCTCGGCGTAGAGTGCCCACCCTTCGGCGTAGCCGGAGGTGAAGCAGCCATTGCGCCGCCACACATTGAGCTGATCCTTGATGAGCACCGCGGTAGCGATCTGCAGGTGGTGGCCGGGGACTCCCTCGTGGTAGACCGTTGTAGTCTCCGCCCAGGTGGTGAACTCTGTATCCTCCGGCGGCACCGACCACCACATTCGGCCCGGCCGGGCAAAGTCCTCGGATGGACCTGTGTAGTAGACGCCACCATCGGTGGTTGGTGCGATCCGGCACTCCAACTGGTCGATCGGGGACGGAATGTCGAAGTGAGTATCCCTCAAATCGGCGATCGCCTGGTCGGAGAGTCGCTGCATCCACTTCTGCAGTTCGTCGGTGCCGTGAAGTACGCGCGCGGGATCGGCATTGAGCTTCTCTTTGGCCTCATCGACGGAAGCCCCGGTGGCGATCTGCTCAGCGAGGGCCTCCTGAGCTGTGACCAGACGGTCAAGCTCCTCAAGCCCCCACTGGTAAGTCTCTTCCAAGTCCAGCGCGGTTCCGGTGAAGTTCTGCGATACCAACCGGTAGTAGTCGGCGCCGACGGCGTCGGCTGCCGGGGCGTGGGGCAGCAGACGGTCGGTGAGCTTGAGTGAAAGATCGAGGTACGCATGGCAGGCTCCATCAACGCCTCGGCGAACATCAGCAACCACGTTTTCGCTGACTCCTGCAGCTTGGGCGGCTGTGACTAGTTGTTCCAATGCGCCGCCTTCAGCCGCGTAGGACGCGAACTGTCCTGCGGCGGCCTGGACCTGGCGTGTGGCTGAGACGTTGCCTGCGCGCCGGGCGGCGCTGAGCGACTCCCAATAGCCGGAGAGGGCGCCGGGTAGGTTCTTCAGCCTGCCGGCAATGTTCGCAAAATCCTCGTCAGTGGATTGGGGCATGAGATCTAGAATCTGTCGGGCACTATGGGCAGGGGTGGCAATGTTGTTGAGATCTTCTCGCCCGGTCTCATGCAACGCGGTGAACAAGGTCAGACGCTCGCGCATGGCGTGAAGGGTGACCTCATCGGTATGGTCAGCGGGAGTCAGCGTAACCAGTTCACGCAGCGTCGCGGCGTCGAGCTGGGCCCTCTGCTGCTTGCCTTCGGGGGAGTAGTCCCCGTACTCCGTTTCCCTGCCGGGCATTCCGAGATATGTGGCATCTTCGGGGGAGAGTTCAAGAGTCTGTGCGAAGTAGTGCTCAGCGAATGCGTCGACGGCTGTGGGTTGGCGAGGCTCAGTCATGGTGCCAAGCTTAACCCGGCTGAGTTCACTCCTCGGCGGGGTCGAGCACGTGCAGGTGGAGCCGTCTTGCCGCCTCCGCGATGGAACCGGTCAGCGAGGGGTAGACCGTGAAAGTGGTGGCGACGTCATCCACATGAAGCTTATGCGTGACGGCGAGAGCCAGCGGGTAGATCAGTTCAGAGGCGCGCGGTGCAACGACCACCGCGCCGATGACCGTGCCGGAGCCCCGCCGTGCGAAAATCTTGACGAAACCGTCGCGGATGTTCATCATCTTCGCCCGCGGGTTCGTGGCCAGGTCCAGTTTCACGACATCTGCCTGGTACTTCCCCGAATCTACCTGGGCCTGGGTCACACCTACGGTTGCGATTTCGGGAGAGGTGAAGACATTCGACGCTACCCGGTGCAGTTGGAGAGGCTTCACCGCTCCGCCTTGCATATGGGCCACGGCTATCCGACCTTGCATAGCTGCCACAGAGGCCAGCGGAAGGAGCCCAGTGCAGTCCCCGGCGGCGTAAATGTTCGTCGCAGTGGTGCGGGAGACGGTGTCTACCCGGATATGCCCTGACTCGGTGGTGTCCACACCGCACTCCTCAAGCCCCAGCCCCGCGGTATTGGGGAGCCCGCCGACCGCCATGAGGCAGTGTGAACCCTCCAGAACCCGGCCGTCGTTGAGGGTGACACTGACCCCGTTGGCTGTCCGCTCAGCAGAATTAGCGCGGGCTCGAGCGGCGACCTTGACGCCGACCCTGGTAAATGAGTCCTCCAGCACAGCAGCAGCATCTGCATCCTCACCAGGCAGCACCTGATCGCGAGACGAGACCAGTGTGACCTCCGCACCGAGCCTGCGGTATGCCGAGGCGAACTCGGCGCCAGTCACACCCGAACCGACGACGATCATATGCTCAGGAACCTCGGTGAGGTTATAGGCGTGGGTCCAGTTCAGAATGCGCTCGCCGTCAGGCTTAGCGGTGTCCAACTCGCGGGGGTGGGCGCCGGTGGCGATGATCACGGCGTCGGACTCCACAACCTGGGTTTCTCCGTCAGGACTGGTGACCTCTACGTTGTGTGGCGGGACCAGGCGGCCTCGCCCGGGAATGATCCGCACCCCCACTGACTCCAGAGATTGGTGAATATCCCGCGACTGTGATTGGGCAAGCTTCAGCAGTCGTTCGTTGACCCTGCTGAAGTCCGCCCAGGCTGAGGTTTCGTATTTGTCCTCACTGCTGTCCCCGAAACGCACACCGAACGCAGTAGAGGCGTTGACCCGGCGCATGGCATCTGCTGTGGCAATGAGTGTCTTGGAGGGCACGACGTCGGTGAGGACCGCCGAGCCGCCCATGCCTTTGTCCTCAATGATGGTCACCTCAACTCCGGCGTCAGCGGCCACCATGGCCGCTTCGTATCCGCCGGGGCCGCCGCCGATGATTGCCACTCGGTCAGGGGCGAAGTGCTTCATTGGGTTCGCAGGAGTCATGACCCCATTCTTGCCGACGGACCGGCAAACTGTCACAGCGGTTCGTGTATATGTCGTCGGTACGGCGATCCCTTCGATAGTCTTATGAGATCAGCGACACCCCCGTCGCTCCAGAGCTGGACTGATGAGACCCCAAAGTAGGTGGAGACTTCCATGACGTTGGGCCTCTGGCCGCAGATGGCAGGGATTATTGACATGATCCCCAGCCTGCCCATTCACTCATCAGTACTGATTCCTCTGGTCGCCGGGCTCTTCCTGGCGGCGCTGATACTGAGAGCTCAACGGCTACCCAAGCAGTCTGGGCAGCAGAATCTGGGACTGACCACGCGTCAGGCCCGCGCTGCGCGCAGACGTGCGTACCGCACCGGCAGGCTGCGAAGCGCTGAACGTGACGACAGAGAGACACAGATGAGCAGTATCAACGCCCAGGAATCTAGGCCATCGAACTCGCAGGGGAGGCGCCCAGAGGGCGAGTCTTTCCGCATCCACTGGGGACGCACGATCTTCGCAGCTGTGGGTCTGCTGGCCCTGCTCATCGGCATTGGCACTGCGATAGCTGTTCCCTTTGTGACTGCGATGTCGTGGACCGTGCCTGCGATCTGTGCAGTGGTGCTGCTGGCTTCTCTGGTGAGTTTGCAGGTCACAGCCGCTCTGCGACGTCGTGCTCAGCGCAGAGACCGGGTGGAACGAGCCATGCGGGAGGCTATGAACCCTGAGCCAGAGGTCAGGCAGCAGGCTCACATGGTGTCTGCCGCTGCAGAAACGCACGCTCAGCAGCCCTCGGAAGTTGCTCAGACTGGGCAACGCCGCAGTGGACCCTTTGATGCGCTCAGCGCTGATGAAGCTGGTAAGGGCGGTCCTGACTCGCTCGTGACCCTCGACGCCGATGGACTCCCGGACAGCGCGGATCGGCTCTTCAGTCAGCAGGATTCACCGGCTGTTATTTTTGATCAGGTGCCACGTGTCGTTCACCCGAGCCCAGGTTCAGCGGAAACCTGGGATGTCCGGACGGTTCCTGCCGCCCACTACATGGTGGCGGCGAAAGCAGAACGCCCTGATCCCGAGCCATTGGCTAAGCAGGAGCCCGTTCCCTCCCATGATGTGAAGCTCAAGCAGCCCTCTGCGAGCCCGGAGGATCTGCCGGCAAGCTCAGGTTCCCAAGAGTCGATCAACCTGGACCAGGTCCTGCAACGCCGACGCGCCTAGCTGTAGTTCCCCGTGAGGTTGTGAACGCGGGCTGAGGGAACAGCGCCTCCGATGGCGGTGTG
>NZ_VAVZ01000130.1 GCF_005771525.1 Nesterenkonia salmonea
TCGGATGGATGGCGTAGGAACCTCCATCGTCGGGAGACCTCGACGTCTATCTGCGGACCGACGCGGCGGGGCGCGATCGTCTCGTGCGTTGGCGGACTACGGGAGCTTGGACGCGAGGACGTCGGCCGCCAGGATCTCGGGTGCTGCGCCGAGGAGGTGCTGGTTGGCCATCAGGGCTGCGACGATGGCGCCGTTGGCGTGGGCGTCGCGAGCGGCCTCGTCGGGGAATGCATCGAAGATCCAAAAGGTGTCGGCGTGGGTCCTGACCGCGAACCAGACAATCGTTCCTACTTCTTCGTTGGCGAGTGCGACAGCGCCGGCGAGCAGATCGGCGAGCGCGTCGTGCTGTCCATCGGCCGCGACGATCTTGGCGACGAAGGCATACGGAAGTGATGCGGGTGTGGACATGAGGGACTCTCCTTGAA
>NZ_VAVZ01000131.1 GCF_005771525.1 Nesterenkonia salmonea
AACGCGGTGACCCGGTGCCCGTCAGCATCAGTGAAGGACAACTGGGCGCCAGGATGTGGCCGCTCCTTCCGCAGGATCAGGCGGGTGCCGGCGGGCCAGCTTTTGATGTTCACATGGTCGGTAGCATCTACCACCCACGCCCCCTCCCGGATGGAACTGTCGGTGTTGATCGCTGCCTGCCACAACTGAGCCGGAATCTGATCAACGACCTGCTGAACGGGCTGGGTCAGGAAGTAGCCGAAAGAGAACTCCACCTTCAGTTCCCGGCAGTGATCAGCGAAAGCGTGGGAAGCCCCAGCACTGTCGCTGCGCACCAGCACACCAGGACCGGCTTCAGCGCCGGGACGTACATGAGCAGGCAGGGCTTCGATGGCTTGGTCGATCACGGTGATGTGATCAGCAGCAGTGTTCG
>NZ_VAVZ01000132.1 GCF_005771525.1 Nesterenkonia salmonea
ATCGTCGTCGAGTTCGAACGCTTCGTGCGCGCCCGCCTGGACGAACCGTTCAACGTCGCCTTCGTCGCGCAGTCGCTCGGCACCAGCCGGCGCACCCTCGAACGACGAGTCCGTGCGGCGCTCAACCTCACTCCGCTCGGCTTCGTCCAACGGCTTCGCACCGAACGAGCTCGGCACCTCTCAGCAACCACGGACCTCACCTCCGCCGAGATCGCGCTACGGGTCGGCTACGCGAACGCCGAGACTCTGCGCTCCCTCCTGCGCAGGGAGCGACGCCGTTCCTGACCTATCGCCATGCCTGTAGCTTGTGTCCTAGCGCTCGGTTGGAGCCACCTCTCAGCACGTCGCGTCGACGCTCCTGCGTCGCCCCTGGACGACCCACTCGACACGCC
>NZ_VAVZ01000133.1 GCF_005771525.1 Nesterenkonia salmonea
AACACTGCTGCTGATCACATCACCGTGATCGACCAAGCCATCGAAGCCCTGCCTGCTCATGTACGCCCCGGAGCTGAACGCGGTCCTGGTGTCCTGGTGCGCAGCGATTCGGCTGGGGCTTCCCATGCTTTCGCTGACCACTGCCGGGAGCTCGGAGTCGAGTTCTCTTTCGGCTACTTCATCACCCAGCCCGTCCAGAAGGTAGTCGATCAGATCCCAGCCCAGCTGTGGCAGGCAGCAATCAACACCGACGCCAACGTCCGGGACGGGGCGTGGGTGGTTGATGCCACCGACTATGTGAACATCAGCAGCTGGCCAACCGGGACCCGGCTGATCCTCAGAAAGGAGCGCCCGCATCCTGGTGCGCAG
>NZ_VAVZ01000134.1 GCF_005771525.1 Nesterenkonia salmonea
TGAATGGATCTCCCAGTCTCATAACCGCTCAGCCCGGGGGTCTCACCTCAGTCTGGCAGAGAGGGACTGTGCCAGAGGTGGTGCGGACTGCCTTCTTCGGACACAACGCGATCACCAGCCGCGCACACTACACAGACCTCACGGACACCTCCGCTATGGTGGCTGCAGCTCGCCAGCTACGCACGGCATGACTTTATCGAAACCAAGCGCAAGACCCAGCGCAAGAATGTTGATAAGCGCTAACACTGTGTGACCCTCAGTGAGCTTGGATTGCTTTCAAGCCGTGTTTTAGCGGCTCTTCACTATTGATGTGTGGACCGGTTGGTCTGACTCCTTAAGGGATGTGGCGGCCCGCGGCTC
>NZ_VAVZ01000135.1 GCF_005771525.1 Nesterenkonia salmonea
AGACCTCGACGTGTCCGACGCTACCCCGCCGGCCGGCTTCGGCCGCCCTGACCTGACCGCCTTCGCTCGACTCGACGGCCTCGGTCTGAGCGTGATCGGGCAACGACTTGAACCGGATCGTGCGGTCCTCGCGTGCCGCGTGGTGGAACCAGATCAGTGGTGCCGACGGTGCGGCAGCGAAGGCGCTGCTCGTGACACCGTGATCCGGCGGTTGGCCCACGAGCCGCTGGGCTGGCGACCGACCGTGCTGGAAGTTGTAGTGCGCCGCTACCGCTGTGCCGACTGCGGACACGTGTGGCGCCAAGACACCAGCGCCGCGGCGGAGCCACGCGCGAAGCTCTCGCGC
>NZ_VAVZ01000136.1 GCF_005771525.1 Nesterenkonia salmonea
TGGTGACCATCTTGACCCCAGTCAGCCCGCGGGCGACCAGGTCAGCGAAGAACGTGTTCCACGCCGCAGCGGTCTCGGCGGTGGCTACCCGCAGTCCCAGGACTTCGCGGTGGCCATCAGCGTTGACCCCGGTGGCCACCAGCACCACCGCGTTGATCACCCGTCCGCCTTCCCGGACCTTCATCGTCAGCGCGTCAGCGGCCACGAAGGTGAACGGGCCCGCGGCATCCAACGGCCGGGTCCGGAAGTCAGCGACGTGCTCATCGAGGTCCTCAGCCATGCGTGAGACTTGTGATTTCGACAGCGAGTCGATGCCCAGCTGCTTGACCAGCTTGTCCATCCG
>NZ_VAVZ01000137.1 GCF_005771525.1 Nesterenkonia salmonea
TGCTCACTGATCTGGCGGTCGCCGTGGCTGATGGCGCGATCAACATCTCCGGGATCCAGACGCTGACGGATCGCCAGGACGTTTTCGGGCCCGTGGCGTCGATGCCTACGACCTGGCGAGTCTTGGACAGGGTTACCGAAGACCGCTTGCCAGCGATCCGGAAAGCGCGTGCTGAAGCGCGCGCCAGGGCATGGGAGGCGGGCGCTGGCCCTGAAAACAGTGCTGAGGATGCTGGGCCGTTGGTGATCGATGTGGACGCGACCATCAGCATCGCCCACTCGGAGAAGGAGAACGCCGCCGCGACGTGGAAACGCACGTTCGGGTTCCACCCCGTG
>NZ_VAVZ01000138.1 GCF_005771525.1 Nesterenkonia salmonea
AGGTCCCGTTATCCTGCGATCCACCGGTCGATCTCAGAGTGCAGTTCCTTGGCCCGTGAATCCTCAATGAAGCTCGAATCCACAGAGTTCCTGGCCAGGTGGGCCAGCTGATCTCTGCTCAGACCAAAAGTCTGCTGGATGGCGGTGTAGTTGGTGTCCACATACCCGCCGAAATAGGCAGGATCATCAGAATGGATGGAGATACTCAACCCGGCCTCCAACATGGCAGGCAGCGGATGCTCAGCCAAGGTCGAAACCCCTCGCAGCGCCACATTAGACAGCGGGCACACGGTCAAGGGAACCTGCTCCCGCACCAGCCGCGCCACAAGCTCTGG
>NZ_VAVZ01000139.1 GCF_005771525.1 Nesterenkonia salmonea
GCCTCGTTGAGGCTCGGGAGCGGGTACTGGGAATACAGCTCAAACTGCATCAATGGTCGAAGCAGGACGCCACGGCCTGTTTCAGCGACCTGTTTAATCTCGTGGCTGACCCTGCTTTCCTGCGCGTAGCGTGGGAGCGGGTTGCAGGAAACACTGGGGCGCGCTCAGCAGGAGTTGATGGGCTGACAGCTCGTCGGCTTGTCGCTGAGGGGACCTGGCTGCAGTTTCTGACCGATCTTCGCCACCGGGTGAAGGCGCGTCAGTTCCAGCCCTCGCCGGTGAAGCAGCGACTGATACCGAAGCCTGGAGGGAAGTTCCGGGCC
>NZ_VAVZ01000014.1 GCF_005771525.1 Nesterenkonia salmonea
GACCCTACATCGGCGTCAGATCAAGGATCCGGGGCCAACGTGTACACACATTCTTGCCTATAACCCGGAAAGAAGGACACTGCTCATGGAGGCCTCGGTCCGCCACGCCACAGCACTCGATGTAGCCCCAGCGGCTGACACTCTTGCTGCGGCCTTCCAGGACTACCCGTGGACACGCTGGGTGATACCGGAAGACGGCTACATGGGCCGGCTGCATCGGCTGCAGAGTCTGTGCCTGGAGCATGCCCGGCAACACGGGGTCGTGATGGTCGCTGAGAGTTGCCGCGGAGTCCTCGCCCTGCTTCCCCCAGATGCGCCCGAACCTGACAGCACTGTCACGCAGGAGATTGTGGAACTGCACGGCTCACGAATCAACCGGCTCACCGAGAGCACACCGGTGCCAGGGGCGTGGGTGCTCGCCACCCTCGGGGTGGACCCACGCCATCAAGGTAGAGGCTTGGGATGCGTCCTGATCAGGCAGGGAATCGATGCTGTTACCGCTCAGGGCGCGCAAGCTGTTGTGCTCCAGACCTCGGACCAGCGCAACGTCGACCTCTACCACCGGCACGGTTTTCACACCGTCAGTCACAACAGCGACGGCCCAGGTCCGCACATCTGGTCCATGGAGCGACGACTCTAGCGGTTGCCTAGCACCTCAGGAGTCGCGCCATGAGTACTGCGGGTTGTAGCCCAACTCGCGGCGAGCTTTGTCAATGGAGAGTAACGTCTCATTGACCCCGAGCTCACCGCGCAGAGGGACGTCCGGGAAGACCTCAGCCACGAGTTCTGTATTGGGTCGCGACATCACTGTGTCAGCCGCAGCGATGATGTAGCGCTCAAAGCCTGGTCCAGCGACGTCCAGGGTTCGCTCGATGGCCTGGGCTCCGTCTCGGGCGTCGATGTAGCCCCAGAGGTTCCATTTGCGGAGCCTTGCGTCCGCATCGAAATCGGGGAAGGCCGCGTAGTCTTCGGGGTTCATGACATTTGAGAAGCGCAGCGCAGTGATGGACAAATCGGGGTTCCACCTCACGAGCTCGATCGCCATCTGCTCCTCAAGGTGCTTCACCAGCGAGTACGTTGACTCAGGGCGAGCAGGGTACTCCTCGTCCACCGGAATATACGGCGGAGGCGTGTCGAAGGGCAGGCCGAGAACAGTTTCACTTGAGGCATAGACAATGCGGTCAATGCCCAGACGCGTAGCCGCCCAGAACACATTGAAGCTAGCAGTGATGTTGTTGTGGAAAGTTGAAACATCCGGGCGAATGCCCGGCGCCGGGACTGCAGCAAGGTGAACCAGCGCGTCGACGCCGTCGTGCCGATCACCGACACCACCGAGGGCGTCAATCACCTCCCCGTAGTCCGTCAGGTCCACCTTCACGAAACCCGCTCCACGGACACCCTGAACGTCCAGACCGATCACCTCGTGACCAGCTGCGCGCAGCTCACGCGCCACAACGGTGCCCAATTTTCCTGTTGATCCTGTCACTGCGATCCGCATGCTGTCTCATCCTGTCCATTGCGCTCAGAATCTCGTGACACCACCATACTGTGGCTCTCTGGGACAGCATTCAGGTTGTTGTCGCACAGCGTTCACGTTGATCTGGCTAAGGTAGGACCTGTGCTCTTCCAGACAAAAGCCTTCACACTCAGTAGCCTGACACTCGCCTTCCTTGGTGTCTCCACCGCAACTGCGGGGGCAGAAACCGAAGAAACCCAAGACGGCGTCGTCGAACTTCAGCTCATCAACACCAATGACTTTCACGGCCGTTTGGAAGAGTCCGCCTCCACCATGTCCTGCACCGTGGACGCCTACCGGGAGCAGAACCCCAACACCGTGTTCACCGGGTCAGGCGACCAGGTCGGTGCCTCCACCTTCACCAGTTTCATCCAGGAGGACGAGCCCACTATTGATGCGTTCAACGCCATGGGCTTAGACGTCACCAGCTTGGGAAACCACGAGTTCGACCAGGGTGCTGAAGACTTCGATGACCGGATTGTGCCGCTGTCAGACTTCCCCTGGCTCGGCGCCAACGCTCGGGACGTCGCTACTGGTGAGCACCTCTACGCCCCCTATGAAGTGATCGAAGTCGACGGTGTGCGCATCGGCTTCATCGGCCTGAACACTGAAGACATGCCGCGGCTGGTCAACCCGGAGGGCATATCCCATATTGAGTGGACTTCCATGTCAGAGGAAGCCAACTACTACGCTGACTACCTCACCGAGAACGATCTCGCTGACGTAGTCACCGTCCTGGTGCACGAAGGTCTGCCAGGTTCCAGCCTGGACTCCGCCTCCGGAAGCGCGTTCGGAGACCTGATCTTCAATGCGCATCCAGAGATTGACGCCATGTTCTCCGGGCACACCCACCAGACGTATGTGCATGATGTCGACGGCATGCATCTGCTCCAGGCGGGCGAGTACGGCGAGAACCTCTCCCTGGTGGAGATCTCCTATGACACCGACACCGGAGAGGTCGTCGATTCCCAGGCTCGGCTGATCGACCTGGACTCCGATGAACTCGCCTGCGACTCCCACCCAGAGGTAGACCAGATCGTCGCCGACGCCGAAGCCGTGGCTGACGAGCTGGGATCCGAAGTGGTCGCCAATGTTCCAGGAGACATTCCGTTCGCCCGGGCCCAGAACGGTGACGGTTCAGAGAACCGTGGGGCAGCCTCCTCCGTGGGTGAGCTGGTCGCTGACGCGCAGCTCTGGGCGGCCCAGACCACCAACCCTGATGTGGACTTCGCCATCACCAACTCCGGCGGTCTACGCGCTGACCTACCGCTGGGCGATGTCACCGTCCGCGACTTGGGAACCGTCCAGCCCTTCGCCAACACCCTGGTTAACCTCACCTTCAGCGGTGAGCAGATCTACACCCTGTTTGAACAGCAGTGGCGCGATGATCAGGGCCGCTTCTCCCGGCACGGGCAATCCAGCAACGTGTTCTACACCTACGACCCCGAGGCCGCGTCCGGCCAGCGGATCACCGATGTGTGGATCGACGGCGAACCAGTAGACCCTGAAGGCACCTACGAGGTGACCATGAACAGCTATATGGCGGCCGGTGGTGGCGGACTCACGGTCACCGAAGACGCGGCGCAGGCCAACGACACCGGACAGAACGACCTCGAAGCCATCGTCGAATACGGTCGCGAGGCCGGTACCCTGGAGCCCGGCACCGAACGCGGCAGTATGGGCATCGAATGGGTCACTGATGACGACGCCGTCTACTCCCCTGGTGATGAACTCGCCCTGAACATCTCATCGCTCGCCTTCTCCCACCCGGATATGCCTATCGGTGAGACGCTGCAGGTTGAGCTGGGCGAATCGGTCGCTGAAGAGTTTGACATTGACGACAGCTACGTCGACGAAACTGATGAGCGCGGCCAGGCGGAGGTGCGTCTCGAGGTTCCGAACGAGACCGGCAACAGCGGGGAACTGCCACTGGTGCTCACTGAGCCTGTCACGAGCACTGAGGTGGAGCTGTCCATCCAAGTCAGCGCCGAAGCCCAGGAGGCAGAAGAGGCTGACATTGCTGAGGTCGTCGACCTCTTGGATGAGCATGAATCCACCGGCGATGTGCCAGTGACCACCCGTGGAGTGGTGACCGCCGTCTACCCCAATGAGCGAAGCCGCTCCGGGTTCTACATCCAAGCCGAGGGCACCGGCGGTAACCTGGATCTGGAGACCCATGAAAGCTCAGAGGCGATCTTCGTCTACTCCCCACCCACCGTGGGCGATGAACCCGGTGATGCTGAGGTAGAGATCGGCGACTACGTGGAGCTCACCGGCGATGCCACCGTGCACGAGGCCAGTGGCCAGAAACAGATCAGCCTCTTCCCGGACTCGGATCAGACACCGCATCACGAGCTGATGGTGCTCGATGATGAAGACTTTGACCCGGTCACTCCGGCGCAGATCCAAGTCCCAGAGACCGCAGATGAACGCGATGCTCTCCTAGGAATGCTCATCGCCCCGCAGGGCGACTACACGGTCACCGATCACTACACACTCAACCGATTCGGTGAGATCGGCATTGTCGCCGGCGCTGACCCGCTGTTCAACCCCACCTCAGTGGTCGAGCCTGGCGAACCGGCCGTGCAGCTCGCGGAGGAGAACCGGGAACGTCTGCTCTATCTGGACGATGGCGCGACCAACGACTTCCAGACCTCAGATCTGGAACTGCCCTACATCACCGCTGAAGATCCGGTGCGGGTGGGAGCTGGGGTCGAGTTCGAGCAACCGGTGATCCTGCACTACGACTTCGACGAATACCGGCTGCAGCCCACCACACGACTCGACGGCCCGGAGGACCCAGCCACACCGGCGAGCTTCGAGAACACTCGCACCGGCAATGAAACACCCGGCGAGCCACAAGCTGACCTGCGCATCGCCGGGTTCAACGTGCTGAACTACTTTGTGAGTCTGGGTGAGGATGAGCCCGGCTGCGAGTTCAACGCCGACCGCGAGGGCAACCCCACCACCGCCGACTGGTGTGAGGTGCGCGGGGCATGGAGCCAGGAGTCCTTCGAACGCCAAGAAGCCAAGATCGTAGCTGCGATCAACGCCATGGACGCCGATATGGTCGCACTGCAAGAAATGGAGAACTCCGGACACTTCCACTCGGACGGCAACCGGGACTTCGCCCACGCGGAGCTCGTGGACGCGCTCAACGAGGACCTCGGCTACGAGGCCTGGGACTTCGTCGCCGAACCCGACGCAGTCCCGGACCTGGAGACAGAGGACGTCATCCGCAACGGCTATATCTACAAACCCGAGGCGCTCGAGGTGGTCGACAGCTGGATACTGTTCGATGACGGTATCTCCGAGCTCAACGCCGAGTACTTCGATGCGCTCGACCGCGACTTGGACGACATCTACTCCAATGCCCGCGAACCCTTCGCCGTTCAGTTCCAGCCGGTCGATGGAAGCCAGGAGGACCAGTTCATCGCGATCGTCAACCACTTCAAGTCCAAAGGCGCCTCCGGCGTCGAGGATGATGATCCCAATGCTGATCAGGGTGACGGCCAGTCCCCCTGGAATGTGGACCGAATTGCACAAGCTGAGGGGGTGCAGGCTTTCGCTGATGCCTTAGTAGACTCCACCGGCACGGAGAACGTGCACCTGATGGGCGACTTCAACTCTTACGAGAATGAGGACCCGCTGCAGGTGTTCACCGACGCCGCCTACAGCAACCTCTCTGCCGCCTCAGGTGACTTCAGCTACATGTTCCAGGCTGAGGTGGGTTCACTGGATCATCTGATCTCCTCCCCCAGTGCCGCAGAGTCTGTCACCAGCACCGAAATTTGGCAGATCAATGCGGTCGAGCCGATCGCACTGGAGTACTCACGCTTCAACTACACTGCCAGCGATATCTTCCGCGAGGACCAGTGGCGGTCCTCCGACCATGACCCGATCGTGGCGGATATCGCCTTCGCCAGCAGCCAGTCTCCCCCAGCTGAAGGTGAGACCCCTGCTGAAGAAGGCGACGACTCTGCAGAGGATGACGGCGCCGGGGCCGGAGACCCGGACGCCAGCGAAACTCCCAGCGCTGAGGACTCAGGCATCAGCACCGGATTGGCCATCACCGGTGCGACCATCGGAGCCATTGTATTGGCCGCGCTCATGCTGCTCGGGGTAGGCGCTGTGATCCTCCGCGCCTCCCGCCACGACCTGGAATCGATCGACTAACTAGATCACCTCACAGCCCTAGCGGACCGACCGGGGTATTGCTAGTGTCAAGACGAAAAGGTCCCTGACAAGGAGCTCTTCAGCATGGCACACAGGCAGCTACTCGGTGGTCTAGGTGCGGCGGGCGTCGTCGTTCTGATCTCACCCGCGTCGGCCCACGCCGACGAACAGGACCACGAGCAGGTGGCCCTGAGCTCCGATGTTTACGGCGGGGTCCTGCTGGCGGAAGGAGTCAGTGCGTTTCCCACCGACGAACCCCTGGACCTGATGATCGCAGCGGAGCCTTACGAGATCCCCGACAGCGTCGAGGTCTGGGTCTACTCCCCTGAGGAGGACAACCCGGTGCTCATCGGCTCCGGAGAGACGGAATCGGACATCTACACCAATCCCGGCGCAGAGACCGCCACCGATTGGGAGGTCGAACTGATCGAGGTCACCCTGCCGCGGGCAGAGGTTCCAGCCACAGGGTGGTACGCGTTCCTCGCCCTGGACGAGTCCACCGGAGACCTCATCACGTGGAGCAGCTACCCGGTGCTCACACCAGACGGAGGCGACCTTGCAGGCGGCCCCGGCGAACACTGGCCCCTCCCGGATATCGCAGAGAACCTGGAACCCAGTACTGAGCCACCCACCCTGGATTCGCTGACGGAGCAGGGCTACGGACTGGTGAGCATCAATCAGGAGGATCCGGTCCTCCCGCTGGATGAGACCTTCACTCTGCAGATCGACGGTGTGGAGGGGCGAGCAGACCTCTGGCTGCTTCCGCCCGACGGTGAGGACGCGAGATTCCTGGCAACAGAACCGGCAGGCGACGGAGCGTTCGTGCGCCCTGGAGACACCCCCTGGCGCACCATGGTGGACAGCGACGGCGCCGACTACAACGGCATCTACGGGCTGGTCGCCACACATGAGGACGCCGGGGTCGTGGCGTGGACGCCGTTCGCCGTCAGCGCCGACGGCAACGCCCTGCAGACCGATGACCCTGGAGTCGATGACTCTGACCCCGCCTACTCCGACCGCAACATATGGCCGATCCCCGACTCAGTCCCCGGAGCCGACGGTGACCAGGACGATTCCGGAGAAGACGCCGACGACCCCGGCGCAGAAGAGAACTCCGAGACCAGTCCCACCGCTGACACCACAGACTCAGAAAATGAAGATTCAGAGGCAGCCGACGCCGAACAGACATCCGGCAGTGACCTCGGAAGTCCTTGGGCACTGATCACGGCCGTCATTGGCGGACTGGTGCTGATCGCTTCCGCAGCCTACGTGCTTTGGCGGCGCAACAGAGCCTAGGTAGGCCCTCAGATCTTGCCCAGGGGCGACACTGTCGCCGAGACGCGCTGGAAGGGTTTCAGCTCCACATACCCGCAGGAAGCCATGGCGTGCCGCAGACCACCCATGAGGTTTGAGGACCCGTCGGTGTGATGGCCCGGACCCAGCAGCACCTCTTCCAACGAACCCACAGTGCCCACTCGAGTGCGGTGCCCGCGCGGGAAGTTCGGGTGCACGGCCTCCAGTCCCCAGTGCCATCCCTGGCCGGGTGCCTCCTCAGCGCGGGCCAAACTGGCGCCGAGCATGACCGCGTCCGCGCCCATGGCAAGTGCCTTCACAATGTCACCGGAGGAACCCAGGCCGCCGTCGGCGATCACATGCACATACCGCCCACCGGACTCATCCAGGTAGTCCCGGCGAGCAGCCGCAATATCACTGATGGCGGTGGCCATCGGAACTCGAATGCCCAAGGCGCGGTGCGTCGTCGTCGCGCTGCCTCCGCCGAACCCGACCAGCACACCAGCAGCACCGGTGCGCATCAGGTGCAGCGCAGGGGTATACCCAGCGGCGCCGCCCACAATGACCGGAACATCGAGCTCATAGATAAAGTCCTTGAGGTTCAAGGGATTCTGCGACTCTGAGACATGCTCCGCAGACACGGTGGTGCCGCGAATGACGAACATATCCACCCCGGCGTCAACCACCGTCTGGTAGAACTCCTGAGTGTTCTGCGGAGTCAACGACCCAGAAACAACGACGCCGGCAGCGCGCATCTCCGCCAGCCGCGCCGTGATCAGTTCAGCCTTGATCGGCTCAGAGTACAGCTGCTGCAACCGGCGCGTGTTGGCCGGCGAAATCTCACGGGCGTCCAACTGCGCGATCTCTTCCAACACCGGCTCAGGATCCTCGTAGCGAGTCCACAGGCCTTCAAGGTTGAGTACCCCCAGACCACCGAGCTTGCCCAAGGCTATGGCCGTTGACGGTGACATCACCGAGTCCATCGGAGCCCCGATGACCGGCATGGAAAAGTTGTACGCATCAATCCGCCAGTCCAAGGAGACATCCTGCGGACTGCGCGTGCGGCGCGATGGGGTGATGTTGACGTCGTCGAGCGCCCAGGCCCGGCGTCCGGACTTGGCCAATCCGATAGGGATCTCGTTCACAGGTGTGCTTCCTTACTTACCCCGGTAGTTTGGAGATTCGACGGTCATCATCACGTCATGCGGGTGGGACTCCTTGAGCCCGGCCGTAGTGATGCGAACAAATTTGCCCTTGGCTTTGAGCTCAGGAATCGAGTGCGCGCCCACGTAGAACATGGTTTGACGCAACCCGCCGGTGAGCTGGTGCAGCACCGCTGAGAGCGGACCACGGTAGGGCACCTGACCTTCGATTCCCTCCGGGATGAGCTTCTCATCACTGGGCACATCCGCCTGGAAGTAACGGTCCTTGGAATAGCTGGTGTTCTTCCCGCGCGTCTGCATGGCGCCCAAAGACCCCATGCCGCGGTAGGCCTTGAACTGTTTGCCGTTGTAGAACACCAGGTCACCCGGTGATTCCGCCGCGCCAGCCAGAAGTGAACCCAGCATCACCGAATCCGCGCCAGCCAGCAGGGCCTTGCCGATATCACCAGGGTGCTGCAGGCCGCCGTCGGCGATCACCGGCACTCCCGCTGGGATCGCGGCTTTGGCAGACTCATAGATCGCCGTCACCTGAGGCACGCCAACACCAGCCACCACGCGGGTGGTGCAGATGGAGCCTGGTCCTACGCCGACTTTGATCGCATCTGCGCCGGCCTCGACCAGTGCAGCCGCCCCTTGGCGGGTAGCAGCCTGGCCACCGATGACGTCGGTGCCCTTGGCGGCCGGATCGGACTTCAGCTTGGAGATCATCTCCAGCACGCCTCGGGTATGACCGTTGGCGGTGTCCACCACCAGCACGTCCACGCCAGCCTCGATCAGACTCATGGCGCGCTCATAGCCGTCGCCGAAGAAACCGACGGCGGCTCCCACACGGAGGCGGCCTTCCTCATCCTTGGTCGCCTGAGGGTACTTGTCAGCCTTATCAAAGTCTTTGATGGTGATCAGTCCGGTGAGGCGGCCGTCGTCGTCCACCAGCGGCAGCTTCTCAATCCGGTGCTCACTGAAGATCCGCAGAACCTCATCATTGGAGATGCCCTCTTTGGCGGTCACCAGCGGCACACGTGTCATCTTCTCGCGCACGGTGAGGGTGGAGTAGTCGGCATCTGGGATGAAGCGAATGTCGCGGTTGGTGATGATGCCGACCAGGGTGCCGTTGTCATCGACCACCGGCAGGCCGGAGATGCGGTAGTGGCCGCAGATCTCGTCCAGCTCAGCGATGGTGGCGTCTGGGCGGATCGTCACCGGATCGGAGATCATCCCGGACTCGGAGCGTTTGACCTGATCAACTTGTTTGACCTGATCCTCAATGGAGAGGTTCCGGTGGATGATGCCGATGCCGCCCAGCCGTGCCAGACCGATCGCCATGGGCGCCTCAGTGACGGTGTCCATCGCGGCCGAGACCACCGGTGCTGAGAGCTGAATGTTGCGGGTCAGCCTGGTGGAGGTGTCCGCATCGGACGGCAGGACGTCAGTCTCACCCGGCAGCAGCAGCACGTCATCATAGGTCAGACCGACCAGGGCGAAGGGGTCGTGTCCCTCGTCATGGATGTGGCTCAAAGTGGGGCCTCTCGGAGTCGTTCGCATCGGCTCGGTACCGAGCCTGTGCCAGTCTACTCGGCACCGGATTCCTGGCCATAACGCAGAACCCCAGAACGCGGAACGCCAGCCCCGGACGGCGCCCCACCGGACATCCTCCCACTCCAGACGGCGCCCCCACCGGAAAATGCGTCTCGGGATGTGGGGAACTCAACCGATGTGAGCGCGAGTTTCCCACATTCCGAGACGCGGGATGCAGCAACGGGTGGTGTGTGCGGATCAGGAAGCCGAACTCGGGCCTTGAACACTGAATATGAACATATATGAACTTATCTTCTATGCTCTTGAAGATATTCCCGCATAGTGGGGACAAACACACCACAGAATGTGAAAGGCAGACCCATGAGCACTGAAGAGAGCACCTCCCCCACGCCCACCGGCACAGGTCCGGGTACCGCAGGCAAGACGGCAATCGCGGTGATCGCCACAGCCGCTCTGGCGGGCACCGCCGGATTCGTTGTGGCCAACTCGACCGCAGACAACGACGCCGAGACCACCACCGGTGGCTCCGGAACCACCGCAGGGGAAGCCGCCACGACGGTCACCGAGGCCGAAATCCCAGGTGAGAACCGCGGGTTCGAGGACGTCCACACCGATGAGCCGCTTGCCACCACCGAGTGGCTCGCCGAGCGTCTCGACGAGGGAGACCTCCACGAACAGGACATTGTGCTGCTGGATGTCTCGGAGAACCTACCGTCCTCAGAACTCACCCCCTACTCCGAGGCGCATATCCCCCAAGCCCAGTACGTGGAGTGGTCAGAGGAATTCACCCAGCCCAACACCCGGGAGTTCATCTCAGCAGATGAGTTCACCGAACTCGCCCAGTCGCTCGGCATCAACGATGACAGCACGGTGGTCCTCTACGGCGATAACAACAACTGGTTCGCCGCATATGCCTCCTGGGTGTTCAACCTCTACGGGGTGGAAGACGTCAAGCTGCTCGACGGCGGGCTGCACAAATGGGAGCTCTACGATGAGCGCGAGCTGGTGGAGGATGTGCCCTCCGTTCCGGAAGGGAACTTCGAGGCTGAGACGCAGAACCACGATATTCGCGCCTTCCAGCCCGAAGTTCTGGAAATTGCCGAAGAGAACGCAGCATCCGACGGCGAGTCCACGGCCGGGGTCAACCTGGTCGACATTCGCTCCGCTGAGGAACACACCGGAGAAATCGGCGTGGATCCAGATATTTTCCAGGGCGAAGGGGCCGCCATCTGGGGTCATATCCCCGGCTCGGTCAATGTCACCTGGACGCAGATCGTTGACGAGGAGACCGGTGAGTTCCTCCCAGCCGAGGAGATCCGCGCCATCTACGAAGACGCCGGCGTGGACTTCAACAACCCCACCATCGCTTACTGCCGCATCGGCGAGCGTGCCTCCCACACTTGGTACGCCCTGAGCCAAATCCTCGGTGAAGAAGTCAAGGTCTACGACGGATCCTGGTCCGAATGGGGCAACAGCGTAGGCGTTCCGGTGGCCAACACATCAGGCGAGCGGGCAGGCCTCTGGGGCCAGTCCGGCGACTGAGCTGCTCACATCACACCGTCGAGTGAACCGGGTCTGCTTCGGCAGGCCCGGTTCCTGCGCGCACCGAAAGGATTTCCATGACTGTTGAGGTGAAGGCTGACAGAGAACTCGGCTGGACGAGGGCGGACACAGTTCGCACTTCGATCGCCGTGTCCGTGGCCGCAGCCCTGCTCGGACTCGCTGGGTATCTCGCCGCTACCGATGGGGAAGGCCTCGGCGGGTCTAACGCCGCGCTGATGCTGCTGATCGGTGCTGGTCTCGGCATCCTGTTCGAGCGAGGCCGATACTGCTTCTTCTGCATCTTCCGGGACCTGTTCGAGAAGAAGAACAGTCGCGGAATGTACGCCATTCTGGTCTCCATCGCGGTAGGCATGATCGGCTATGCGGCCATCTTCTCCACCCGGATACCCACCCCCAGTGCTGACAACGTTCCATCTGATGCGCATATCGCGCCGGTCTCGATTGCCCTGGTGGTCGCCGGGCTCGCCTTCGGTGTGGGAATGGTGATCTCCGGGGGGTGCATAGCAGGCCACCTGTACCGACTGCCGGAAGGACACCTGCGATCCATCCCGGCCCTGGGTGGCGTAGTGGTCGGCTTTGGCCTGGGCTTCCTGAGTTGGGACTTCATGTACTCCCACTTCATTCTGGGTGCGCCGGTCCCGTGGTTGCCTGCCGGTAACGGGTACGCACTTGCGGTGCTGGTCCAACTCGGGGTGCTGGCAGCGATCGGTGTATGGCTGCTGCGTTGGAATCCCCGCGTGCAGGGCCGTGCAGACCGCACCGTGGACGCCACCGAGCTGCGCAGACTGGTGTTCTTCAAACGCTGGCCAGCGCTCACCACGGGGGTCGCCGTAGGCCTGCTGGCGATTTTGGCCTACTACAAGGACCAGCCTCTGGGCGTCACTCAGCAGATTTCCTCACTGACCAGGACCGGCATGACAGAGGTTGGTTGGCTGGATCAGTTCATGCCGGGCCTAGATGAACGGCTGGCCGGATGTGTGGCTGTGGTGACGCACACCATCACCACCAATGGCTGGCTGATTCTGGGCATCGTCTTGGCCTCCCTGGCGGCGGCCCTGCCTGGGCGCAGATTCCGAGTGGAGAAGGCCACAGCCTTCAACTCCAGCACGGCATTCGCTGGTGGCATCCTGCTCGGTTGGGGCTCGATGATTGGCCTTGGCTGCACTATTGGTGTGCTGCTGTCCGGAACTCACGCGTTTGCGCTCTCCGGCTGGGTGTTCGGCGCAGCAATTCTGGTGGCATCCGGGCTGGGATTCCGCTTCGGCCTTCACCGCAAGGCCGCCCCCGGCGCGTTCCCGGACTGAAGGGCCGGAGCAACGAACATCGTCACGCGTATCAAACTGCCCGGACTCTCTCCTTCTCTCGTGCCTCCGGTAGGTCACCGCAGTCGAAGATCACTGCTCCAGGGCACGGTGGCGGGCATCTTTCTCGAACAGCACCTCAAGCTGTTCGAAATGCCGATCTATGGCAAGGCGGGCCGCCTCAGGGTCGCGTGCATCAATGGCAGCAAGAATGTCGCTGTGCAGCTGCCGCACCATGTCGCGCTCCTCAGCGAGCGTCACAAACCTGAGAGTGCCCTGGAGAACAGCACGGAGCACACGGGCAAGGAAGATCAGGCCAGACGAGTTTGAAGCCACAAAAAGACCCTCATGAAATTCAACATCTGCGGAGAAAATATCTGATCCATGCTGGCTTTGATGCATCTCAAGCAGCGCATTTCTCATACTTTCTATTCCAGATAAATCTGGTCTTGTTGCAGCAAGAATAGCAGCTTCACGCTCCAGCGCGTGGCGGACAGCGCTCAACGATTCTACGTGAATCTCCGAAGAGATAAGGCCAAGGATCAAGACCTCGCCCATTTTCTCCGGACGGAGCCCAGTATAGATTGCGCCCTCCCTTTCGCGTCTTTCCAGGACCCCAAAAGCTTCGAGCTGCCCTATGCGATCACGCAGAGCCGTACGACTCACACCCAACCTCGCAGCCAACTCACGTTCACTCGGCATCCGGTCTCCAGGCTCCTTGGTTCGCAGCAATTCAACGAGGTCGCCGAGTATCGGATCACTGAAATGGGCGGCAGTAAAAGGCTCGCCTCGAGTTTTTTGGTCTCGACCGTTGGAGGAAACATCGGGCATCTGTTTCATGCATCGATCGTAGGGCAATAACCAGCGAGTCGTAACCAAAGGGGCCATTCATCCCCTCAAGTTGACTGGTATTACCAGACAGTGACACACTTCACACAGTCTTCATGCTGTGACTCAGGACACTTATTCCAAACAAAGGAGAGACCGTGAAACGTTTCGCCCCACTCGCCCTACTGCCTCTTACTACGCTCGCGCTCAGCGCGTGCGGCGGAGACGGAGGTGATGACGACGGTGAAGAGAGCTACACGTGGGACTTCACCGTCACTACCAGTGAGAATTCCACCTGGTACGAGGCAGCTGAGCTGTTCGCCGATCGACTCAACGAGGACTCCGATGGGCGCATGGAAATAAACATCCACGCCAATGAGCAGCTTTCCGGCGGGGACCCTGCAACCGGCGTAGAGCAGCTGATGAACGGGGACAAGGCCTTCTCCTACAACTCCACGATTATCTACGACGGGCTGGATTCCCGGTTCAGCGCGATCAACGCCCCATTCCTGTACTCAGACTACGAGGAGGCCGAGGCAACTATTGAGGCTTCAGCGGGAGATGCCTACGCCGAACTGAGCCGCGAGATTGGGGTCGAGATGCTCGGGTTCGGCGAGTCGGGCTTTCGGCAGCTAACCACTACCGACACCGCGGTCACCACCCCGGAGGATCTGCAGAACCTCGTTGTGCGCGTCCCTGGTTCCAGCCTATTCCTCAACATATTCAACGAACTCGGTGCGGATCCCACCACCATGAACTTTGCCGAGGTCTACACATCACTTGAGACCGGGACCATTGACGGCCAGGAGAATCCCTACGATGTGATCTACTCGAGCGGTCTCGATGAGGTCCAAGGCCACCTGACCGTATGGAATTACGTTTACGATCCGCTCATCTTGGGCATGAATGCGGACCTCTACGAATCTCTAAGCGAAGACGATCAGCAGATTATCCAAGACGCTGCCGCTGAGGCCAATGCTCACCAGATCGAACAGAATCGTGCGCGCGAAGAGGAGCAGCTCGCTGAACTGAGCGAAGACATGGAGGTCGTGGAACTATCCGAAGATCAGGTAGAGGAATTCCGCGAGGCCATGGAACCTGTCTATGACACTCACGAGGACGACTGGACAGAAGATCTGTTCGAGGCCGTCCAGCCGGAGTAAAACATGTTCGACAGGATCCTCACAAGTGTGGAGAACACTGTCATCGTGGCCGCGTTTGCCACGATGACAGTGGTCTACTTCGCCAACGTCGTCAGCCGTTATCTGCTTCACGGCTCTCTCGCGTTCACCACTGAGATAGTAGTCAACCTGGCAGTGCTACTGACTATGGTCGGGGCCGCCGCAGGCGTCCGACTCGGCAGCCACCCCAGCTTCGACCTTCTGCCGTCCGTTTCCAAAGGGCTGGTCCGGACGATCCTTATCAGTCTCGTGGCCGCGGCAACTCTCTCATTCTTTCTGCTCTTCTTGTGGTTGGGCTGGGAGATGACTTCTCGACAATTTGTCCAGGGTCGTGTGACGCCGGCGCTGGGAGTTCCCCAGTGGATCTTCTCAATGGCTCTGCCAGTCGGAGCGGCGTTGGGGGCCATCCGCGCGGTGCAAGCTGGTTTTTCCCAGATCCGTATGGCCGCCCTCAAACAGGAGGCTAGTGTTTAATGATCGAACTCATCCTGGTCGGTAGTTTCCTGATCCTGGTGTGTGTAGGAATCCCAATCGCGTTTTCGATGGGCCTGTCAGCTGCGATCACCATTCTCTATGCCAGCGGCACCCACGCCCTCAATCCGGCGTCGGGGGTCATGTTTGCTTCCATGTCGTCTGAGACTCTTCTGGCAATTCCGTTCTTCATCCTCGCCGGGGTCATTATGGAGCTCACAGGCATCTCGACGCGCCTGGTGGAGTTGGCCGACAAGTGCGTAGGACACCACAAGAGCGGTCTCGCGCTGACCGCCATCATCGCAGCGCTTCTCTTCGCTGCAATTTCAGGCTCTGGACCCGCGACGGTCGCCGCCCTAGGTGCCGTCTTGATTCCGGCTCTCGTCCGGCATGGCTATTCCAAACGACATGCCGCCTCACTCTTGGCAAGCGCCGGTGGTATGGGAATCGTCATTCCACCGAGCATCGCGTTCATCGTGTTCGCGGTCGTGGCAAGTGACCATCAGCGAGTCTCCATCAGCCGACTGTTCATGGCGGGTGTCGTGCCGGGCATCCTCATGGGCCTGGCGTTCTACATTGTGGCGCGCTACCTTCCGCGTCAGCTGGAGCAGCTCACCACCAATGCGAATCTCAACGTCAGCAAAGGATTGGGGCGCCTGGGGCTTGGTGCGTCATCACCCAGCGCCGCGTCAGGAGGTGATACTCCGAACTCGGGCGTCGGCCCACAGAGTGAGACCGCCACCAAAGGCATCATCACCCTTGATGACACCGTGGATCCGGATGCAGAGGTGGGCAATCGTTCACGAAGAGCGCCGTGGCGTGAGATTCTCCGAGCGCTGCTGCGCGCCATTCCGGGACTCTTAGTGCCGGTGATCATCCTGGGCGGAATCTACGGCGGCATATTCACGCCCACAGAGTCGGCGGCGGTGGCATCGATCTACGCACTGTTGGTAGGTCTGCTCACGAACCGTGAACTGAAGTTCGGCGGACTGTGGAAAGTCTTCACCACCGCTGGAGTGCAGTCGTCCCGCATTATGATCATCGTGGCGGCAGCATCCCTATACGCCTACGTCATCACCAGCAACCAGATTGCGGCACGCGTTTCAGACGCTCTGCTCTCCCTGACGGAGAGCACGCTACTGCTGATCCTGTTGATCAACTTGATCCTTCTCATCGCAGGAATGTTCTTGGATGCTGTGTCAGCGTTCTACCTCCTTGTCCCCCTGTTGGTGCCGGTGCTGCTCGAACTTGGCATGGACATCACAACCATTGGCGTCATGATGACCATCAACCTGGCCCTAGGACTGGTAACACCACCGGTGGGAGTCAACCTGCTCGTTGCTGGAAGCATTGCCAAGATTTCCTACGCCGAAGCTACACGCGGCATCTGGCCATTCCTCCTGGCCGGGCTCGTGGTGCTGATGCTCGTCACCTTCATACCGCAGCTCAGCAACGGGTTGCCGAACCTCTTAGGAGCATGACACCCATGACGACCCCCAACGCCGAGCCGACCTCCTCAGCGAAGGACTTCACCGGACAGGTATGCCTGGTCACTGGAGCGGCCCGAGGAATCGGCTATGCGATTTCGCAGGAGCTGATTGCCCTTGGAGCTAAGGTGGCCCTCGTCGACATCGAAGGAGCGGCCGAAGCTGCCGCTCGATTGGGCAAAAACGCCGAATCGTGGACCGTCGATGTCCGCCGCCGCTCTCAGGTGCGCCAATGTGTCCACGACGTCGTGGAGCATTTCGGCCGTCTGGATGTGCTAGTGAACAATGCGGGCACCGCCGCCCGAATCACTCTGGAAACCATGGACGATGAGACCTGGGAAAGGGACATCGCTACCAACTTGAAGGGCACATACCTGTTCACACAAGCGGCCATCTACCCCTACATGCGAGACCAGAGCTACGGGCGGATCGTCAACGTGAGCTCAATCTCCGGGATCATGGGGGGACCACTCTCATCAGGCGAGGGCGGCGGCCGCTCCGGACCGGCCTATGCCGCTTCGAAGGGCGGGATCATTGCATTCACCAAATGGGTGGCCAAGGACGTAGGATCCCTCGGAATCACGATCAACTCTGTCGCTCCAGGTCCGGTGGCCACTCCGCTGACCGCGGACGTGAATTACGCAATGGGCAACCAAGCGATCAAACGAATGGGAGACCCGGAGGACATCTCTGCCGCTGTGGCCTACCTCGCCTCCCCCCGGGCCGGCTTCGTCACGGGTGAGACCCTCAAGGTCTGTGGAGGATCTGCCATTGGGTAAGTCGGCCAACCATGACTGAGCAGCCCATCAGGCCACCTTGGCTTCAACGGCGGCTCCAACATCCGGGACCTCGCAGCTCGCAGCGTCTGGTCGTTCACGCAACGTCGGCAGTCCACCTCAGAGAAAAAATGAGAGTGGGCTCCCGCCTGAACGATGAACTAATCCGACTCACTACCTCACTCGGAACCGACTCGGCTTCAGTGGTTCTGACCGGCGGCGTCTTAACACCTCTGCACTACTGCTTTCCTGCGGAGGGCGACGGTCATCGTGCGGCGTGGTTCTCAGACGAGCACATCAGCAGTCATGCTCACATCACCGCAGGTTCAGCCACTGTCGGGCTGCGTGATGGTGAGCCCTTCGTCCATGCACATCTGAGCTGGAACGACGAAAAGGGCAAAGTTCGCGGCGGCCACATCTGGCCCCAGACCGTCGTCGGCAGCCCTGCCCCGGAAGTGTTGCTCTTCGGCTTCGCGAATACTCAGTGGGAAAGCCACCTGGATGAAGAGACGACCCTGCCGACATTCTCCCCCTCAGCGCTCGTGGAAGGCCCCGGCGGTCCTGCCTGGCAGAATCGGGCGGAATTCGCAGTAGCGCGGATCCTGCCTGACGAGGACATCACTGACGCTGTTTTCAGGACAGCACGTGAGGCCGGTTTCGCCCAGGCGAAAGTCTGCGCAGCACTGGGAAGTCTGATCGGTGGCGTGCTGCTCGACGACGAAACAGGCCGTCTCAGCTTTGTCGAAGGCCCTGCAACGGAGGTGATAAGCGTGACTGGCACCATTGACACCGCTTCAGGCTCCGAAAATGCGGCACTGTACTGCAGTCTCGTGGATCGCCACGGGACAGTTCACAAAGGTCTGCTCGTCCCGGGAGAGAACCCCGTCGCTGTCACCTTTGAACTCACGTTGGCTGCTCTCTGATGCAGGCCGAGCGCACTGGCTATGCCGAGGCGATTCAGTCAGCAGTGGATGCTCTTGCTCACCGCCTTCGGAGGTCGGTGCTGGTCAACGACCCGATGGTGCGCATCCTGTACCGCAGTGTTCACTTCGGCGATGAAGATCCGCTGCGTATCAGGGCGCTGCTCCAACGAGAGACAGGCGATGATGTTGTGAGCTACATCCTCGACCAGGGCGTCGCCGATTGGCTCGGGCCGGGACGGATTCCCCCGCACAAAGCCCTGGGCATGGTGCATCCAAGAGTCTGCACTCCCATTCGGCACCCGGCAAGAGGGGGTGGAGAAATGATCGGGATGATCATGATGGTGGATCCTGAGGACTCACTGTCAGACCCTGATCTCCAACTGATCAGGGAAACCGCAGCTGAAATAGCACCACTTCTCTTCACGGGCCACGGCGGCGACGACCAGTGGGCCCTCAGAGATCTGCTCTCGAGACACTCAGAGGTGCGGCGCGAAGCGCTCGCTGAGCTGAGCCGCTACAAGCGGAAGCAGGGCTTCGAGCACGTCACCGCCGTCCAATTGGCTGTTCGCTCGCATGACCACGAGACTGAGAGCGTGCTGTCGGCCGGGGAGCGCATGACACTGCACGAGACTCTCAGCCTCCTGCCCGGTCCCCGGATTAGCGCTACACTGCATGCGCTCTCCGGCACCGGCGCTTCTGTAGTTCTAGGGTGCCGCAAACCGCCCCCACTTGGAGCGCTAACCACGGAGATTGAGCGGACCATCAGTCGATTCCGTGAGGCGACGTCGGGCACTTCCGAGCTCATCGCAGGTATCGGATCACCGCAGCGTGAACTGCCGAGCGCTCACGTGTCAGCGAGACAGGCCGAGGTGGCGTTGGATGCCGTCCGCAGAGGCCTTTCCACGCGCGCAGCAGTTCTGTGGAGGGACTTGGGCCCCATGGGAGTGCTACTGCAACTGCCACGTGACGTTCTGGTGCGGTCATCGCTGCCCCACGAAATGCAGACCGTGGTTGCGACCGTTCCGTTCGATGAGCTCCGACGAACACTTCGTGTCTACCTCGACCACGGCGGCAACGGGCCCGCCGCCTCGGAGGCTCTGCACATCCACCGGACTACGTTGTACTACAGGTTGGGGCGCATATCTGAGCTCACTGGCCTCGATCTCGCAGACGGCGGCACCCGACTCAGCCTGCACCTGGGCCTGGCCATGTTGGAGCTCATCGAGACGGAGGAAGCTAGGCTCGACCACAGTCTGGACGGTTGGATGCCTCAAGATCAGCTCAGCGAGTAGCGCGCTCAAGGTGCTGAAGGATGTGCCGGAAGGTCCTACCAGTCGCCTCAGTCATACCCTGTTCGCAAGTGCGATTCAGTGAAGCGTAGGCCTCGTAGGACCGACTCAGCACCTCATCGGCCTCCGCCCGAGTCGCTGAAGCGGTGAATTCGGGATGCAGCATGCCGCGATCCCCGGCATATGCGCAGCAGCCCCAAGCCTCGGGCACCACGACGTCATGCGACATTGCGTGGGCCAGCGCTTCGAAGGCTCCGTTGATTCCGAGCTGCACCGAAGAACAGGTCGGGTGCAGAACCATCGACCCGACCGGACTGGTCACCGAAAGGTCAGCCAGCACGTGTTCAGACACGAACTCGACCGAATCCACGAATCGCAGAGCTCCGAACTGCGGAGAGTCTGTGGCTGCATCCCGCATCGTGGTCAGTCCCTCAGTGCAGGAGGACGCATCGCAGACTACAGGCAGGCGACCATGTTCGGTCGCCTGCCACAGCACATCCAGGGTCCGGTGGCTGATGGTGGAGTAACCGGAGGGAAGCCCTTTCGACTTCCAGGGGGTGCCGCAACATGTGCCATCGATCTCCGCTGGGACAGTCACCGCGACACCCGCTCGCTCACAGACTGCGAGAAACGCCTCGGCGGCCGAAAGCTCGGGGCCCTTACCATCATCGAGAGCCTGATCCCGGATCTCTCCGGTTCCGAACATAGTGGAGACACACGCTGGGAAGAAGACCGCCCGTGGGTTCTCACGATGAGCCCGCGGCCGGCGCCGTCCACCTCGGGGGAGGCGTTTCTGATATGTCGGAACATGCTCGGCTCCCACCGCAGCGCGACCTGCTGCGGCGGCAGCTTGTGGCAGAGCAGCCGGCAGAGTCTTGGCGGCGGTGAGGCCGGCGCTTACTATTCCGGTGGTCACGCCCCAGGACTTGGCTGCCGCTCCCCAGGCCTGGTCAGCCACTATGGAATGGTTCTCCTGGCGAAGACGGCGAACCAGGTCTCCGGTGTTGATGTTGACCGGGCACGCGGTCGCGCACATTCCATCAACGGCGCACGTCTGCAGCGCCTCATAGTCGTACTCGCGGCGAAGCCGATCGGCCAAAGCTCCATCACCCAGGCGTTCGGCTTCAGCTATGGCACGCCTTCCTACAATGCGTTGACGCGGAGTCAGGGTGAGATCCTTGGAGGGGCAAACCGGTTCGCAGTAGCCGCACTCCACACAGCGGTCAACCTCTTCTTCCACCTCGGGCGCGGACTTGAGGTCCTTGAGGTACGAGCGTGGGTCCTCGTTAATGAGAACTCCGGGGTTGAACACGCCCCTCGGGTCGAGCAGAGCCTTGACTTGGAGCATCACTTCATAGAGTTCATCTCCATACTGACGCCTGACAAAGGGCGCCATGATGCGGCCAGTCCCGTGCTCGGCCTTCAGCGACCCTCCCCGGTCCAGGATCAGGTCAACCATCTCTTCGGTGAACTGCTCGTACCGCTTCAAAGAGAGGGGGTCGTCGAAGGTCTCATTGAGCATGAAGTGTATGTTGCCGTCCTTGGCATGACCGAAGATCACGGAGTCTTGGTAGCCATGAGAGCTGAACATCGAAGTGAGCTCACGGCAGGTGCCCCCAAGATCATGGACAGGAACAACGACGTCCTCCAGGAGCGCGTTTGAACCAGTGGGGCGGTTCCCCGCGACCGCAGCGTAGAGGCCCTTGCGAACTTTCCACAGGGCGGCACGGGATGCGGAATCCTGGGTCAGCTCAGCGGGCGCGCTGAGAGCGAGTCGGCTGAACAGCTCCCCGGCGATATCAGCGCGTTGCTGAAGCTCTGCATCTGTTCGGCCCTGGTACTCCACCAACAGCGCGGCATGCTCACGGACCTTTATCTTGGCGATCTGCGTTGGGGCCTGTCCCGACCGTTGAGAAACACGCAGTGAGGTGGCATCCATCAGCTCTACTGTCGCCGAGTTCACGCCTATCAACTCGGGCACTGCATCCGTCGCCGACATGAGGTCAGGAAAGACCAACAGTCCCGTGGCCACCCGGGGCATGATCTCCACCGTTCGAAAGACTGCCTCTGCAATGAAGCCAAGTGTGCCCTCGGAACCGATCATGAGGTGCTCGAGAATCTTCACCGGATCCTCATAATCGATGAATGAGTTCAACCCGTACCCCATAGTGTTCTTCATGGAGAACTGCTGACGGATTGTTCTCACAGAGGCTGGGCTGCTCACGATACGCTCACGCAGCTGGGCCAATCCCGCGTGGAGTGCTGGCTCCTTAAGTCTCAGCACCTGGTCTGCCTCGGGTGCCCCAGTGTCCACTACAGTTCCTGAAGGTGTCACCAGGACCATTGATTCCAGCGTCTGGTAGGTATTGAGCTCAGTGCCGCAGTGCATTCCTGACGAATTATTGGCGACCACGCCACCGATGGTGCATGCGACCTCACTGGCCGGGTCCGGACCCAGCTTGCGGCCGAAGCGGGCCAACCGTTGATTGACCTGACGGATCGTAGCTCCCGGTTGAACCCGCACACGAGCACCATCGTCCAAAATATTGATCAGCCGAAAGTTCCGGCGTGTATCCACAAGCACCTGATCTGACACGGACTGACCCGAAAGAGATGTTCCGCCCGAACGAAAAGTCAGCCCCACCTCATGCTGGTCAACAATCCGGAAAAGCTCCGCCATCTGTGACGCCGATTCTGGGCGGACCACAGCTTGAGGCTGCAGAAGATAGCAGGAAGCGTCGTGAGCCATTGTGCGCCGCTCCAGCTCAGACTGCACCAGTCCGGTCCCACCACCCCATTCGCGAAGGTCACGGAGAAGATCCTTCTGAGCATCCTCCTCCGTCCAGGGCTCTTCACCACTGCCGCTCACTGAGCGAGGCGTTCGGCGGAGAATAGACACAAGGACTCCTGATCGATCGAGGACACTATTGAGCGCTCTCTCTACTGTGCCCCTCAGTGACCCAGCTCACCAGCTCTGGAAGACGAAAAAGCACATCATCTTTTGCTCGCTGTGTCGAAAGCCATGAAGCACCTTAGACAGAATGAGCAAAGTTCGGCCTCAGGTTTCGTCTCAAGTTGGTTCCGGGAACACGCAACAGCTGGGATTGTGAGTTAAAGCACAGATTCGCTCGAGAGGAAAAGATCCAGATGAACGGCACACCGCACATAGTCGGCTGGGCGCACACTCCCTTCGGCAAACAGCCGCATGAAGATGTGGAAGCCCTGATGGCTGATGTCTCGGGGAAGGCGATTGCCGATGCAGGCATAGGCCCTGAGGACATCGATACCATCAGCGTAGGCGTGTACAACAACGGCTTCTCCCGACAGGGTTTCGAAGCCGCTTTGGTCGGCGCGGGCAACCCAGCGCTCGCGACTCTGCCTGCAACGCGCTTTGAGAATGCCTGCTCCACTGGTTCCGCAGCACTGTTCGGCGCCTTGGACCGGCTGGAAGCCGGAAGAGCGAAAGCAGTGCTTGTGGTCGGCGCGGAGAAGATGACGGCCGTCTCCGGACCCGAGGTCAATGACATTCTGCTCAGCGCCTCTCATCGGAAGACCGAGGAGTCCGTCGGAAGCTTCGCCGGAGTCTTCGCGCAGCTGGCAGAACTCTATGCGGAACGCTACGGCGACCCCCGTGAGGCTATGTCTCGGGTCGCAGCGAAGAACCACAGAAACGGCGTCGACAATCCCTACGCTCACTTGAAGAAGGACCTGGGATACGAATTCTGCTCAACCCCCTCGGATGCGAATCCCTATGTGGTGGGCAAGCTGCTGCGCACTGACTGCTCGATGGTCTCCGACGGTGCGGCGGCCTTGGTCGTCACCACAGCGGACCTTGCGCGCTCGTCACGTCGATCGGTGGCAATCCGCGGACGGGGCCAGGCCAACGACCACCTTGCGCTGGCTACTCGCCGTGACCCGCTGGAGTTCGCCGGGGCTCGAGAAGCTTTCCACAGCGCTCTCACGGAAGCGTCAGTGACGCTGAAAGACCTCGACCTGTTAGAGACCCACGACTGCTTCACGATTGCCGAGATGCTGCAGTATGAGGCCTTCGGCCTCGCCGAGCCAGGCAGGGCAGCAGAAGTTCTGGCGGCTGGTGAGACCGAGTCCGGTGGACGTCTCCCGGTGAATCGTTCGGGCGGATTGAAGGCGAAGGGCCACCCTATCGGCGCTACCGGCGTCTCCCAGCATGTGATGGCGGCTATGCAGCTGACGGGCGAGGCTGGCGCCATGCAGGTTGGAACAGCAGGCCGGGCCGCAGTCTTCAATATGGGTGGCTCTGCAGTCGCGAACTACGCGACAGTATTGGAGGCCACGTGAGTATCTCTGCACCGCAGAACTGCCTCCAGAGCCCTCCCCTCAAGGCGGTCAACCTAGCACAGACGCTCACTCAAACGGCACGTCGAAGTCCGCACGGGTTGGCAGTTATCCATGGTGACGTCAGATGGACGTGGAGGGAGCTTGACCTTCGCGCCTCAGCGCTCGCTGAGGAGCTCCTGGAGCGAGGCCTTCAGCCCCATCAGTGCGTCATGCTGGACGGACCCAACAGTCCCGAGTTCATTCAGGCGATGTTTGGGGTCTGGCGTGCGGGTGCCGTGATTGCTCCTGTGAACTCCAGACTGCACGCCAGCGACATCGCGCAGCTGTCCGAACTCTGCCAACCCGCCGTGATGATCGCACACAGCACCACTGAGTCCCATGCCCAGGCATCAGCTGATTCGGTGCCGTTCGACCAACCGACCTTGTGGTTGGACGGTGAGGGCGAAGGCTCCGTGGGGCACTACACCGAACCTGTGCATACCGTCCGTGACTACCCGGTATGGCGCGGAGACCACGCGTGGTACTTCTTCACCTCTGGCACCAGCGGTCGGTCCAAAGCATCTGTTCTGACTCATGATCAGATGGGATTCGTTGTCACCAACCATCTGGCAGATCTCATGGCGGACACCGGGGACACGCACCGCTCAATTGTGGTCGCGCCGCTCTCCCACGGCGCCGGCATCCATATGCTGCCGCAGGTCGCGCGAGGGGCTGCCACCGTCATACCCACCTCGTCCGGCCTAGCACCGGCTGAGGTGTGGGAGCTGGTCGAACGGGAGCGGGTCACCAATATCTTTGTTGTGCCCACAATCTTGAAGCGACTGGTAGAAGACTCCTCCGTCGAGAAGTACGACCACTCCACTCTGCGATACGTCATCTACGCCGGCGCTCCGATGCCCAACGCAGACACCCGTCGAGCGCGCCAGGTGCTGGGAGATGTGCTCGTTCAGTACTACGGTCTCGGCGAGGTCACCGGCAATATCACCGTACTGCCTCCGCATCACCACGATCACCCGTCTCCCCCAGAAGTGCCGTTCAGCACCTGCGGCTACCCACGAACTGGGATGCAGATAAGTGTCCAGGACGACAAGGGTAAGGAAGTCCCAAGTCTTTGCACTGGCGAGATCTGTGTGGCAGGACCCGCGGTGTTCTCCGGATATCTGAATAATGAACAGGCCAACGCGGAGTCCTTTCGTGACGGCTGGTTCCGCACTGGCGATATCGGCCTGGTGGACGAACACGGTTACCTCTTCATCACGGGACGCGTCTCGGATATGTATATCTCAGGGGGGTCCAACATTCATCCGCGCGAAATCGAGGAGAAGATTCTGGACCATCCCGCGGTCAAAGAAGTTCTTGTCCTAGGCATGCCCGACCCAGAATGGGGAGAGATAGGGGCAGCCGTCTGCGTGCTCGAACCAGGAGTCACAGTCCAAGAGGATGAGATTCGCGACTGGCTCAAGACACGAATGGCTCGATACAAAGTCCCTCGCAGCATCAGATTCTGGGACGAGCTGCCGCGTTCAGGCTACGGCAAGATTGTCCGACGCACGGTTCGGGAAATGCTTCTCGAACAGACCGCCTAACGCAGCAAAGGTCTCCGCCCACCCGCTTGAATGGGCCCTTGAGCCAGCATGGAACACCCTCCGGATGCTGGTATCACCCAAGGATGAAGCGCTACCACCCCAGCGCGGAACCTCCTCCGTTTATCCAACCAAGGAGAAACACTGTGTCCGAACCTTCAACGCAACAAGTCAGCGCGAAGCCCCCGCCGATGCTGAATCATTGGGGCCCCCACGGCTGGCCCCGAATCAAGGCGCACAAAAGTCGAACCATCGGCGCACTCCAGAGCCTCCGCAGCGGCGCTCTTCTCAGCGAAGAGCTGCTGCGCATCACCTCGGGCCTCAATGTCACGGCTGGCTTCGCCGAGCTGTTCTCAGGGGTCCTCTCCCCTCTGCACTACTGCGTACCTGCCGCGGAGGACGGTCAGCGCTGTGTGTCCTTCTCTGAGGACCGTGCCACCGAGCAAGGCCATCTTCTCTACGGATCAGCGACTATCGGCACTCGCGACCAACGGCCATTCGTCCATAGCCACCTGCACTGGACTGATGCGTCAGGTCGTCTACTGGCTGGACACATCTGGCCAGAAACCGTAGTCGGCTCACCGGCCCCGGTAGCCGCGGTCTTCGGGCTTCTCGACGTGGACTGGACGAGCCTCGACGATCCAGAAACGAGTATGCCGACCTTCGAGCCCAGCCGATCCCTTACGAAAGAGCCCCTCATGACTGACCAGCACAGCTCCGCCACCGTGGCCCGCGTTCTGCCCAATCAAGACATCACCGAGGCTGTGCTCACGGTCTCTCGCGAAGCGGGGTACACCAAGGCCGTGGTGCGGGCGGGCCTCGGCAGCCTGATCGGCGCAACACTCACGGACCAGCGCACGGGAGAAGTTCGCTATGTCACCGGCCCTGGCACAGAGGTGATCACTCTGACAGGGTTTGTGAGAATGGGAGCTGAGGGTCTCGAGACTCAGCTGACCACGACTCTCGTCGACAGAAACGGTCAGGTCCACTCCGGTCTCCTGGTGCCTGGGAAGAATCCAGTCGCCGTCACGTTCGAACTCACCATCCAAACCGCGCTCTAGTAGAGACAGCTGCAAACCACCACATAGGAGTCAGACACATGAACCTCACAGGCAGGACCGCAGCAGTGTTCGGCGGTGGCTCAACGGATGGCGAAATAACCAATGGGCTAGCCAGCGCCCTTGCATACGCAGGGGCGGGAGCCAGCATCGCAATTGTTGATCTTCACGCAGAATCCGCGGAGAGAGCCCGCGACACGGTTCTGGATAGGTTCCCAGAGGCTGACGTGCTCACACTCCAGGGAGATGTCACAGATACGGAATCAGTCGCGGACTGCGTAGGTCAGATCCTCAGCTTGAAGGAGAGAATCGATGTCCTGCACAACAACGTAGGGGTCGCGACGATGGGCGGTCCACTAGAGCTGGAGGTCGAGGAATGGGAACGCGCCCTCAGCCTGAACCTCACCAGCGCCTTCATCACCGTCAAACACGTGCTCCCAGGGATGCTCGATCAGGGCCGCGGCTCGATCATCAACATAGCGTCGGTGGGAGGTATGCGCTACGTGGGATACAACTATCCTGCATACGCCGCCGCCAAAGCCGGGCTCATCCAGTTCACCTCCCACTTGGCAGTGCAGTACGGACGCCAGGGTATTCGCGCGAACTCCATCTCTCCGGGCTTCATCGCCTCACCTATGATGTTCCAACAGATCACTGGAAACTACTCATCTGCGGAGGAGATGGTGGACGCACGGAACCAACTCTCTCCTACCGGCGCCATGGGCACTCCCACTGATATAGGCACCGCTTCGGTATTCTTGGCATCAGATGGGGCCAGGTACATCAACGGCGTATGCCTGCCTGTGGATGGCGGTTTCATTGAACAGGCCTCCCTGCCGATGGTGTGAGAGCAGAATGACCACGACATGTTTCTAGCACTCTGCTTGATTGAGTGCTAATGCGCGTTCTATAGTGCTGTTAGCACTCGAAGTACTCGGGTGCTAAGTTCTGGACGGCCGTCAACCGACTAGGACCATGAAGCCTGAAGGAGACCTCCGGCTCCCGCGACGACGGTTGGTCACTCCCAAGGCGAGCAACAAGAAGACCGAGTGCGGCGTCGTCGTGCTCGGTATCAGCCAAGAGAAGATTCAACTTCAGCAAAGGAGAGAACTGACGTGTCAGTCTCCATTAAGCCCCTCGAGGATCGTATTGTTGTCCGCCCCCTGGAAGCTGAGCAGACCACCGCTTCCGGTCTGGTCATCCCGGACACCGCTAAGGAAAAGCCCCAGGAGGGCGAAGTTGTCGCAGTAGGCCCGGGCAAAGTGTCCGACGCCGGCGAGCGCCTGCCAGTTGACGTTGCAGAAGGTGACGTAGTCATCTACTCCAAGTTCGGTGGCACCGAGGTCAAAGTCGGCGGCGAAGAGTACCTGGTGCTCAACGCTCGCGACGTCCTGGCCAAGGTCGAGAAGTAAAAACCCACCGCTCGACTCTCTAAGGAGTAAGAACATATGGCAAAAGAGCTGCTTTATGATGATGCCGCCCGCAAGGCACTGGAAACAGGCATCAACAAGCTCGCCGACACCGTCAAGGTGACGTTGGGCCCCCGTGGCCGCAACGTCGTGCTCGACAAGTCCTGGGGCGCGCCCACCATCACAAACGACGGCGTCACCATCGCCCGTGAGGTGGAGCTCGACGACCCCTATGAAAACCTCGGCGCCCAGCTGGCCAAAGAGGTCGCGACCAAGACCAACGACGTCGCCGGAGACGGCACCACCACCGCCACTGTGCTCGCACAGGCGCTAGTGAAGGAAGGCCTCCGCAATGTGGCCGCCGGCGCGGCACCAAGCGAGATCAAGCGCGGTATTGAGGTCTCTGTCGACGCCGTCACACGGCGCCTGCGGGAGAACTCACGTGAGGTCTCCGGACAGCAAGAGGTCGCCTATGTAGGCGCAATCTCCGCTCAGAACGATGAGGTCGGCGATCTGCTGGCCCGCGCGTTCGATGCTGTCGGTGCCGATGGTGTCATCACCATCGAAGAAGGCTCCACCACATCCACGGAGCTAGACATCACCGAAGGTATGCAGTTCGACAAGGGCTTCCTCTCCCCACACTTCGTCACTGACGCTGAGCGTCAGGAAGCTGTGCTGGAAGACCCGCTGATCCTGATCCACCAGGGCAAGATCTCCAATATGCAGGAGTTCCTCCCCGTGCTGGAGAAGGTGCTGCAGTCCAAGAAGCCACTGTTCATCATCGCTGAGGACGTTGAGGGCGAAGCTCTCTCCACCCTGGTGGTCAACAAGCTGCGCGGCACGCTCAACGCTGTGGCCGTCAAGGCTCCCGGCTTCGGCGACCGCCGCAAGGCCATGCTGGAAGACATTGCCACCCTCACCGGTGCCACTGTCATCACCCAGGACCTCGGTCTGAAGCTGGACCAGGTCGGCCTCGATGACTTGGGCACCGCCCGCCGTGTGACCGTCACCAAGGATGAGACCACGATCGTGGACGGCGCCGGTTCCAAGGACGACGTCGACTCCCGCGTTGCGCTGATCAAGTCCCAGGTGGAGGCAAGTGACTCCGAGTGGGACCGCGAGAAGCTGCAGGAGCGGCTGGCCAAACTGGCCGGCGGCGTCAGCGTCATCCGCGTCGGTGCTGCCACTGAGGTGGAGCTGAAGGAGCGCAAGCACCGGATTGAGGACGCCGTGTCCTCCACCCGTGCCGCTCTGGAGGAAGGCATTGTTGCTGGTGGCGGTACCGCCCTCATCAACGCTCTCTCCGTCCTGGACGAGGATGCCGACGTCACCGCACTAACCGGCGACGCCGCTGCTGCAGTGGGCATCGTCAAGCGGGCCCTGATTCAGCCCCTGCGTTGGATCGCTCAGAACGCCGGCGAGGACGGGTTCGTTGTGGCCTCCAAGGTCGCCGAGCTTGAGCCCAACCACGGCTTCAACGCCAAGACGGGCGAATACGGTGACCTGATCAGCGATGGCGTCATCGACCCGGTGAAGGTGACCCGCTCTGCCCTGCAGAACGCCGCCTCCATCGCAGCCCTGGTGCTGACCACCGAAACACTGGTGGTGGAGAAGAAAGACAAGGACGAGGACCACTGATCCTCTGATCCACACCTAGAGAAGCCGGTCCGTGTTAACGGGCCGGCTTCTCTGTTCTCTACACTTCTTTCCATGACACACGCCCCCGACCGCCGCTTCTATGCGTGGGAGGTGGGGATCGTACTGGCGCTGTCCCTGGGGCGCAGTGCCACCTACGCGGTACTTCAACTCGCGGAACGGCTGAGCATTGCCCCACTGGCGGACCAAACCGCAACGGTTCAGCGGTCCCGTTCCCGGGAGGAGTTCTACGACTTCAGTTTTCAGGTACTGGACTCAGTGTTCGCCCTAGCCCCTGTCGCGCTGGTGGTGTACCTGGTGTTCCTCCACGGAGACAATCCGTTCCGCCGCTGGGGACTGGACTTCCGGCGCCCCGGGAAGGATTGGGCCATTGGTGCCGGCCTGTTCGCGCTGATCGGGCTCGGCACGCTGGGGGTGTACTTCGCCGGACGTACCCTGGGGCTCACCACACAGATCGTCCCGGCCGATGTCACAGAGTACTGGTGGACTTCCCCGGTGCTGCTGCTGGCCGCACTGCGGCACTCGCTGCTGGAGGAGGTCATCATGATCGCCTACCTCTTTGACCGGGCACGCCGGATCTGGCCTCAGTTGACGGGCCCAGCCGGAAGCGCCCGGATCGGGATCTGGATCTTGGTGCTTGCCACGGCCGTCCTGCGCGGCGCATACCATCTGTATCAGGGCTTCGGCCCAGGGATCGGCAATGCGCTGATGGGAGTCATCTTTGCAGCCGTCTACCTGAAGTACGGGCGGGTGATGCCACTGGTCATCGCGCATTTCCTGCTCGACGCCGTGGCGTTCCTCGCCTTTCCCCTGGTGCTGCAGCTGTTCGGGCTCAGCTCACTCTGAGAGCCGCAGAGCCTGGGCCATTGCCTCCACCGAATCGCGAATCTGACCGAATGAGGTGTCATACACCGACTCCGGGAGCATGTAGGGATCGACGACGTCGTCCTCCCGCGTGGCGGCTCCGGCGCTGCGCCGTGAATGGTCCAGTTGAGGAACGAGGGCTGCCAAGGTCTGCGCTGGTGATCTGTCTCCACCTGCGGCGTCGTCGAGACCTGCACGGTCCATAGACTGCAGCAGGCGTGCGAACTCAGGGAGGGTGAACATCCGCTCACGCGCCTCGGGCACCTCGGCTGCCATATCCTCAATATGCACCCGGGTGGCGGACAGAATCAGGTCCGCGCTCCTGATAGCTGCGGGAGTGACCTGCTGGGCTGAGAAGCCGTCCACATCGGCGCCGTAGTCCGCCACACGTTGCTTCATGGGCTCCTGCATATCCTCACCATCGTGGGCGTAGGTCCCTCCGGAGGTCACAGCAATATCCGGCTGATCGTGGAACAGTTGGACCAGTAGCCTCTCCATAGCTGGTGAACGGCAGATATTGCCTGTGCAGACGGCGAAGACTGTAAACGTCGTGGACACCGTGGAATCACACCTCTCTGATGAAAAACGGGAACGTGTCGCGTTTGGCTGGGATGTCCAGCACAAAGTCGCGGTCCGGAACCCTGATGAAACCTTCTGATTCGTACAGCGCGTGGGCAGCGGTCATGGACCGCAGGCTGCACAGGGACACTGCCCGGATCTCTGGCCGTACCGCCGCCTCCGCCACAATATGGCGCACCAGTGCGCGGGCAATGCCGCGACCCTGAGCCTCAGGTGCGACCGCCAACATACGGAACTCCAACTCCCCCGGCCGCGAAACCTCGGCGAAGGGGCCATCATGGTCCGTCACGGTGGCGGTGCCTGCGACTCGACCGTCAAGCTCAGCAACCAGAAGCTTCGCATTCTCAGCCCGCTCGGAGACCCGCATCAGGTGCTGGACGTAGAAGTCTCCGGCCTGCAGGTGACCGCCGTCAACGTAGGCCGCTACGGTGAGATCCCCTACTCGCTGATACTCCTCGGGGTGAGCTGTGCGGATCAAAACCGTACCTGACGTCGTCGTTCTCATAAGTCACTATCTTTTCACAGCGCCCAGCCTGCACCAGACGCTGCGTCTCAACATAAGTGTTCGGCTTCCACAAAACCTCTCATCAGGATCTAGAGTGGTCTTATGGAAGGCTTCAACATCACCTGGTGTGGACCTATCAGCGGACTCAGTCCGCCACATCTTCGTGGAAAGCGAGCCTGACCCGTGGCCATCGACTTCCAGAATGTCACCAAAACCTACCCCGACGGCACGGTCGCAGTCGACGATTTCAGTCTGCACGTCCCATCCCATACCTGCACTGTCCTGCTGGGGTCCTCAGGCTGTGGCAAGTCCACTCTGATCCGCATGGTCAACCGCATGGTCGATCCCAGCTCAGGGTCGATCCTCATTGACGATGCCGACGTTGCCACCACCGAACCGGTCGCTCTGCGCCGGCGCATCGGTTACGTCATGCAGGACTCGGGGCTGCTGCCGCACCGGCGGGTGATCGACAACATTGCCACCGTGCCCCGGCTGAACGGGGAGTCCAAAGCTGATGCACACCGGCGGGCGCACGAACTGATGGACATCGTGGGGCTCGACTCCGCACTGGCGCGCCGGTACCCGAAGCAGCTCTCCGGTGGTCAGCAGCAGCGGGTGGGGGTGGCGCGCGGACTGGCCGCAGACCCCAATATTCTGCTGATGGATGAGCCGTTCGGCGCCGTAGACCCTCTGGTGCGGGTGGAGCTGCAACGTGAACTCCAACGCATCCAGACGGACCTGCGGAAGACCATCATCTTTGTCACCCACGATATTGATGAGGCGTTGACCCTCGGTGACCAGATTGTGGTGCTGAAGAAGGGCGGCGAGGTCGCCCAAATCGGCACCCCGGAGAACATTGTGGAAGCGCCGGCCAATGACTTCGTCGCCCAGTTTCTGGGGCTGGACTCAGCACGCCGGTCGCTCAGCGCCGCGCCCCGTGAAGGCGGCGGCTGGCTCGTCAGCGATGGGCGGGGCCGACCGCTCGGTGTGGTCAACGCCGCACCTGACCAGCGCAGCGAAACTGACTGAGCCAATCCTGCCATGGAGTGGATCCTCAACAACCTGCCCCGCATCACTGACCTGACACTCGCCCACCTGCTGCTCGCCCTTCCCGCGGTGGCCTCCGCCTTCCTCATCGCCCTCCCCATTGCCTGGGCGGCGAACCGGGTGCGTCCGCTGCGCGAGGTGGTGGTCTCCGGAACCGGGCTGCTCTATGCCATACCGTCGCTTCCGCTGTTCATTGTCCTGCCGATTATTCTGGGCACCGGGGTCAGGGACACGTTCAATGTCATCGTTGCGCTGACCATCTTTGGGCTGGCGCTGATGGTCCGCTCCGCAGCCGATGCGCTGGACTCCGTGGACAGCGGAGTAAGACTCGCCTCCACCGCAGTCGGGTATTCTCCGGCGAAGCGGTTTTTCTCCGTGGAGCTGCCGCTGGCGGGCCCTGCATTGCTGGCGGGGCTACGTGTGGTGTCCGTCAGCACGATCTCGCTGGTGTCCGTCAGCGCCGTGCTGGGTGTGCAGTCTTTGGGTTCGCTGTTCACTGACGGGTTCGAGCGCGGCATCGTCCCGTCCATCGCAGCCGGGATACTCATGACCGCGCTACTGGCACTTCTGCTGGACGTGCTGCTCATTGCTGCCGGCCGCGTCATCATGCCGTGGGCACGAGGGGGTGGCAGGTGAATCATCTGGTGGAGGCTTTCGACCTGCTGCTGGACGCCGAGTCTTGGAGTGGCCCCGGCGGATTCGGGGCGCGCATGCTGGAGCACCTCTGGTACACCGCACTGGCCCTGATCATCTCTTCGGCTATCGCCCTGCCGGTGGGACTCGCGGTGGGTCACACCGGGCGCGGGCGGGCCCTGGCGGTCATCAGCAGTGGGCTGGTGCGCGCACTGCCCACCCTGGGACTGATCACTTTGGCCGCGCTGTTCGTGGGGATCGGGCTGACGGCGCCGATGATCGCGTTCGTGGTGCTCGCGGTTCCGTCGATCCTGGCCGGGGCGTACGCCGGTGTGGAATCGGTGAGTCCCGCCACCACAGATGCCGCGAAGGCTCAAGGGATGAGCGGCTGGCAGGTGCTGATCAAGGTGGAGATACCGCTGGGTCTGCCGCTGATTATCGGAGGGCTGCGCAACGCGACCCTGCAGGTGGTTGCCACAGCTACTCTGGCGGCCTATGTCGGAGCCGGCGGTCTCGGCAGGCAGCTATTCCTGGGCCTGCGCACCCAGGACTATCCGCTGATGCTTGCAGCCTCCCTTGCCGTGATCCTGCTGGCCATCATCCTTGATGCATGTTTCGAATTCTCCCAGCGGCTGCTCCGGCGGCTACTGGGTCTTGTGTAGTCACCCAAAGAATGAAGAGGAAAACGATCATGAGAATGTACTCCGCCGCCTGTGCCGGCATCGCCCTGCTGACTCTCAGCGCCTGCGGCGGTGGTGGCGATCCCCTGGAGACCGATGACGACGACGCCGCAACCGATGGTGACTCCGCAGAGTTGGTCGTCGGTTCCCAGCAGTACTACTCCAATACGATCATCGCTGAGATCTACGCCCAGGTGCTTGAGCACGAGGGCCATGAGGTCCAACGCGAGTTCGAGATCGGTCAGCGGGAGGTCTACATCCCGGAGCTGGAGTCCGGGGCGATCGATGTCTTCCCCGAATACACCGGCAACCTTGCGGCATACATTGACCCGGACACCGATTCCGGAGACCCTGACTCAGTCCACGCTGCCCTGGTAGACGTGCTGCCAGAGGGCTTGGAAGCCCTGGACTACGCTGCTGCCACTGACCAGGACAGCTACGTGGTGACCGCAGAGTTCGCAGAGGAGAACAACCTCACCACTGTTGCGGATCTCGATGATGTGGACGAGGACTTGAGCATCGCGGCCAATTCGGAGTTCGAAACGCGCCCCTACGGCATCGGCGGCCTCGCCGATACCTACGGCGTGGAACTGACCCTGGTGCCGGTCGAAGACTCCGGCGGGCCGCTGACATTGCGCGCATTGCTCGACGGTGACGTGGAGGTCGCCAATATCTACAGCGCAGACCCAGCGATCGAGGATAACGACCTCGTCATCCTCGAGGACACCGAGTCTCTAGTGCTGCCGCAGAATGTGGTTCCTGTGGTCTCCGAGAATGTGGACGACCAGGCCCGGGACGCCATCAATGAGGTGCAGTCTGTGCTGGACCAGCAGGCACTGCTGGACATCAACGCCTACTCCCAGTCCACCCAGGACAGCCCCGCTGATGTCGCCCAGTGGTGGCTGGACGACCAGGGCATGCTCGACTAGAGCACAACCCCTTCAACGGGTGTGGTCAGTCGCCGCCCTCTGAGCCGGAGACTTTTCTGCGGCGACGGCGGCGGCGCTGGCCGCTTCCTGAGCCCTCAGCGGACTCCTTCTTCTGCTGGGGGGCCTTGTCACTGCTGGCCTCCGGAGAGCGTTTTTCCGGACCGCCGCGGTTGCTGCGACCCCGGCCCCTGGAACGGGCGCCGGATTTTCCATCACGGCCGCGTCCGCCCTTGGACTGGGCTCCACCCGGGCCACCGATGTCTTCGATCTCTTCGCCCTCAAGGCCCTCCTTGGAGCGCTGATGCCGAGGCAGCCGCCCTTTGGTTCCCTTAGGGATGTCCAGATCTGCGAACAGGTGCGGCGAGGATGAGTAGGTTTCCACCGGTTCCGGGATGTCCAGCCCCACAGCCTTATTGATCAGGCTCCAGCGGGGCATATCCTCCCAGTCAACAAAGGTCACCGCGGTGCCCTTCTGCCCAGCTCGCCCGGTGCGCCCAATGCGGTGGAGGTACGTGTTGTCATCCTCCGGGCACACGTAGTTGATGACGTGCGTGACATCTGTGACGTCAATACCGCGAGCGGCGACGTCGGTGGCCACCAGCACATCGACTTTGTCATTGCGGAACGCACGCAGCGCCTGCTCACGTGCGCCCTGGCCGAGGTCTCCGTGGATGGCGCCGGCGGCGAAACCGCGGGTCTTCAGCTCATCGGAAAGTTTGTCCGCTTGGCGCTTGGTGCGCGTGAAGATGATGGTCCGTCCGCGCCCATCAGCCTGCAGGATACGGGCGATCATCTCGTCCTTATCCATCTGGTGCGCCCGGTAGACCACCTGGCGGATGTCCTTCTTGGTCACGCCCATGTCGAACGGGTCAGCTGCGCTGATATGCGTGGGCTTCGTCATGAAACGCCGCGCCATTGAGACCACTGGGCCCGGCATGGTGGCCGAGAACAACATGGTTTGGCGGACATCTGGAACGTAGGAGAGGAGTTTCTCCACATCGGGCAGGAACCCAAGGTCGAGCATCTCATCAGCCTCATCCAGCACCACGATCTTCACGTTCTTCAGATTCAGGTGCTTCTGCCGGTGCAGGTCAATGAGACGGCCTGGGGTCCCGACAACAATCTCCACCCCGGCATTGAGCTGCTTGATCTGCGGTTCATAGTCACGGCCACCGTAGATCGTGGCGATGCGTGCGCTGAGCTTAGTGCCAGCTGCGGTGAGGTCCCCGGCCACCTGAACGGCAAGTTCGCGTGTCGGGGCGACGATCAGTGCCTGCGGGGCACCCGGGCTGGGCAGTTGGTCGAACGCCTCAGTGCCGGGGGCTACCACCCGCTGCAGCGCAGGGATGCCGAAACCCAGGGTCTTGCCCGTTCCGGTCTTCGCCTGGCCGATGATGTCATTACCGGCGAGCGCGATCGGAAGCGTCTCCGCCTGGATCGGGAAAGGAGCAGTGATGCCCTTCTCCGCCAAGGCGTCGACGATTTCGCTGCGGACAGCAAAGTCCGCGAAGGTCAACGTGTCTGTTGAAGTGTCTGTCATTCGTACTTTCACTCAGCGACGGCGGCGAAACCCACCGTCTTTTTTGTGTCCGAGCCGATCTCCACGTATCCGATGGAATTCACTGGAACCACCACGGTCTTATCGCGGCGGTCTGTGAGGCTCAACAGTGGCTTGGACTTCTCAACCGCTTCGGCGACGGCCTTCTGAACATCCTCCGCAGACTCGTCTGTCTCAATGAGAATTTCCCGGGCAACGTTCTGGACTCCGATGCGTACTTCCATGCCACTCCTTGGTTTGGGTTCGGCGCCGCAGCTCTCACAATGAAGGCACGACGACGCCGCAGTACAGGTCTGACTGCCAATCCTACCTTTTACCAGCCCTCAGACTCTTTAGGGAATCCGGAGATTCCTCTCCAGGCCAAACGCGCTGTCAGTTGGGCGGAGGTCTCCAGGTCGGGCCGTTCGGACAACTTCGACCAGTGCCGGGCCGCCGATGTTGCCATTCCGAGCAAGCCATGGCCGAGCATCGTAGCCTCAGCCATCGGCTGGCCGGTGTCATCGGCGATCACTTCAGCGATCGCCCCTGCCATGGCATCGTGGAAGCGCTCGAGACGCTCGGTGACGTCGTCGTCATTGTCCATCCCGGAGGAGAAGATCAGCCGGTAGGCCTCATCCTTACGGGCAATGAACTCATAGAACGCGGTGACTGTTCCGGAGACTCGCTCCTTATTGGTGACCGACCGGGCGAGGACAGTAGTGAGCTCATACTGAAGCTGACCCAGGTGCGTGTCCAGCAGATCCAGGAACAGTTCATGTTTCCCCGGAAAGTGCTGATAGAGGACTGGTTTGGAGACCTCAGCGGATTCCGCAATGTCATCCATGGAGGCAGCATGGAATCCCTTAGCCACAAAGACTTGGAGCGCACACTCCAACAGCTGGAGCCGACGCTGCTCTCGTGGGAGCCGCTTAGCTCTAGCGGGTTCGGGTGCCGGTGCGGTGGTCATGGGTGAAAAGTCTAGAGCACCATGTGAAGCAGGGCACATGCTAGCTGGGCAGCGGCCCGCTGGCTGAGCACCCGGTGCCCAATTCGAGGATGCGAACGACCTGCTCATCGGCCGTGGTGTTCTCCCCCAGCCGGTTCGGTTTGCCTCGGGTGCCGTGATAATCGGAAGACCCCGTCACAATGAGGTCGTGCCGGTCGGCGAGGTCCAGCAAGAGTTGGCGTCCCTGCTGCGGATTGTCCCGGTGGTACACCTCCACACCGCACATTCCCGCCTCCACGAGCTCTTCCAACTCTTCAAGTGTCAATGTGCCTCCGCGGGCCCCGGCCATGGCATGGGCGATGATCGGCACCCCGCCGGCGTCCCGAATGCGTTGGACGACCTCCGCAGGGTGGGGGTTGTCCTGATCCACGAAGTACTTGGTCCTGCGGTGCAGGTACTTCGCAAAAGCCTCACTGCGGTCCGAGACCACACCCACGGACACCAGAGCGTCAGCCAGATGCGGGCGCCCAATGGACGTTCCAGGTTGAACGTGTTCGAGTACGACATCCCACGTGATCGGGAAATCTTCCGCCAAACTATCACAGATCCGCTTGGCCCGCTCCACCCGACCCCCGCGGGCCGCAGCGTTGATCTCCAACATTCCAGGATGTTCAGGGTCATGAAGATAGCTGAGCATATGAACGCTGACATGCGCCGTCTTGGAAGTGACCTCCATACCGGGAATGAAGCCGATCCCGTGCGCGGCCGCTGACCTGCGCGCCTCATCCCACCCAGCGTTGGAATCGTGGTCGGTCAGCGCCAGGCCGGTCACCTCGGCGCGGGCAGCTTCGGCCACCACATGAGCAGGAGACTCGGTGCCGTCGGACACCGTGGAATGCGTGTGCAGGTCAAAGCTCATCCGTTTACTGTAACCAGCTCACCTCCGATATCACCGAGAATCGAGGGCACCTAGACTGAAACCCATGACTTCTGAACAACACACCTCCGAAGACTCCCAACAGCTCAAAGACCGAGTCAACAATCGTTCACAGCGCCCACAATCCGCGGCGTTCAAGCAGTTCATGGCCTCGCACTGGGCCGATTCCGAGGCGAGCACGCACTCAGCTGACGCTGTCGCCGAGTACTCCCCGGGGCGGCGTCGTGCTGTGTCTGAGCGGTTCTCCGGCGAGCGAGTGGTGGTGCCGGCCGGGCCGTTGAAAGTGCGGTCCAACGACACCGACTACCGTTTCCGTCCGCACTCTGCCTTCGCGCATCTGACCGGGCTGGGCGTCGACCATGAGCCCAACGCGGTCCTGGTGTTCGAACCGGTGGAGCCCGGAACAGGTGACGACGGCGGTGACCATGAGATCACCCTGTACTTCAAGCCCATGGCCGGGCGTGACACCGAAGAGTTCTATTCGGACTCACGCCACGGCGAGTTCTGGATTGGGCCGCGGCCAGGCCTGGAGGAGTTCCAGCAGCGGCTCGGAATCCGCACCAAGGACTTGGGTGAGCTCGAGCCGGCCGTGACCAAGAACGCCGGTGCCGTGGAGATCGGCGGAACTCGGATCCGGCTGCTCCGCGAGGTGGACCTGAACGTGGAAGCACTTGTGGACACCTCCCGAGTCAACACCGGGGTGGACCTGGAGGCTTCTGATGCACTCGATGCTGAGCTGACGGAGTTCTGCTCCGAGCTTCGCCTGGTCAAGGACGACTGGGAGATCCAGCAGATGCGGCACTCGGTGGAGTCGACCATCGCCGGGTTCGAAGATGTGGTCCGCGCCCTCCCCCGCGCAGTGGGCCATGACCGCGGTGAGCGGATCGTTGAAGGTGCATTCTTTGCCCGTGCCCGGCTGGAAGGCAATGACCTCGGCTACGACACCATCGCAGCCTCAGGCAACAACGCCACCATCCTGCATTGGATCCGCAACCACGACCGGATCGAGCCGGGCGAGCTGCTGCTGCTGGATGCCGGAGTGGAGGCTGATTCGCTGTACACCGCGGACCTGACCCGCACCATTCCGGTCTCCGGGACGTTCACCCCGGTGCAGCGGAAGGTCTACGAGGCAGTTCTGGCCGCCGCTGATGCAGGATTTGAGGTGGTGAAGCCCGGGATCCGGTTCCGGGACATCCACCAGGCCGCGGTGACCGTGCTTGCGGAGCACTTGGACGCCTGGGGGCTGCTTCCCGTGCCGCTTGAGGAGGCGCTCTCGCCTGAGGGGCAGCACCACCGGCGGTGGATGCCCCATGGAACCAGCCACCACTTGGGGTTAGATGTTCATGACTGCGCCCAGGCCAAGCGGGACCTTTACCTGGACGGCATCCTGGAGCCGGGCATGGTGTTCACCATTGAGCCGGGACTGTACTTCAAGAACGAGGACCTCGCGGTGCCGGAGGAGTACCGCGGCATTGGCATCCGGATTGAGGATGATGTGCTGGTCACCGAGGACGGCGCTGAGAACCTGTCAACGTCACTCCCCCGCACCCCGGACGCCGTGGAAGCGTGGATCGCTCGCCTGCAGAGCTGAGCTGGCCCGCTACGGCCGCCTGGCACACCGGGTGGGACTTGCTGAGACCAATCCCAGAAGTCCTACCGCAATGCCCGCTAGCTGTGGGTGTTGTCCTGATGGGGCGCGGTCGTTTGCTCCGGCTCGTCCTGAGCTGATTTGTCGGGCGAACCCTCACTGTCGGGCTTGTCAACATCCGATAACCGGACACCGTAGCGTGGCTTGCCGCCTGGTTCTTGCCACTCCTGAGTGGCGCGGGTCCGCTCATCATGATCCGCCGTGGCTGAGGCGCCCTGTGATGCGGCGTTCTCCGAAGGCGCCGGCGTGACCTGTTGATTCTCAGGGTGGACCTGGCCGCCGTCTTGCTGGGGGCGGCGTGCCTGATAGTGGTCCTGCGCCTGCGGCTGGCTGTGGGTCTGGTTCTGCGCCTGCGGCTGGTGCTGAGCCGGCTGGCTCTGGTGTCCCTGAGGCGGGTTCTGCTGAAACTGCCGCTGGGCGGGCCCGGCTGAGGCTGGAGCCGGCCCTGCGGGGGGCTGCCCGGTGGGGTCATTCATCGCGTTGAGGCTGGTCACTCCTGCTCCGGGGACCAGCTGGCGTGCCTTCACCGCCACCTGGAAATCGCACACCACGTCATAGGTGGTCGCGGTCAGCTGGGAGGCGGAGACGAACCCGCGGGTACCACGCCGGGCGGCAAAGCTCACCACCCCGATGATCATCCAGATTGCCATACCCATCAGCACGGCCATGCCGAGGTTCAGCAGTGGCGCCTCTGGGGTGAACAGCATGAGCAGCAAACCCATGAACGCGCCGAAAAGGGCGCCCTGCAACGCACCAGTGCCGGCCACCCGTGGATAGCTCAGCCGGCCGCGAACCTTCTCCACGGACCGCAGATCATTGCCGACGATCGTCAGCATCTTGACGTCAAAGTCTTCATCCGCGGCCAGGTGGTCCACGACCTTCTGTGCGTCCTCGTAGGTGCGGTAGCGGCCGAGCAGTTCGCCTCGTGGCAGTGCGCCGGTGTGCAGGGGAAGAGTTGCCATAGATCCTATTGTGCCCCCAACTACACTGGTGACGTGTCCGAATCAGCTGCTGCCGAACGAGTCCGACGCCGACTCGACGAAGTCCTTGACCCTGAACTTCGGGTGCCCATTACCCAGATCGGCATGGTCGGGGCGGTGGAAGTCACCGACACCGGAACCGCCGAGATCACCGTGAAACTCACCACCGAAGCCTGTCCTATGCGCAGCCGGATTGTTGAAGATGTCAGCTCAGCCGCGGTGCGCGCAGAGGGGATCCGGACAGCTCAGGTGCGGCTTGACGTCATGACGCCCCAGGAGCGGGCCGACCTCAAAGAGCAGCTGCGTGATGGCCACGGCGCCAAAGTCAACAGGTTCGCCCAGCCTGATTCACTCACCAAGGTCTACGCTGTGGCCTCCGGCAAGGGCGGTGTCGGCAAGTCCACCGTGACGGTGAACCTGGCCTGCGCACTTGCCGCTCGGGGTCTGAAAGTGGGGATCGTCGACGCAGATGTACACGGGTTCTCCATCCCCGGACTGATGGGCATCACCGATAAACCCACCCGTATTGATGAAATGATCCTTCCTCCGGTGGCCTACGAGGTGAAGACCATCTCCATCGGGATGTTCATCGACGGCAACCAGGCGGTGGCCTGGCGTGGCCCGATGCTGCATCGAGCAGTGGAGCAGTTCCTCACAGATGTGCACTTCGGTGACCTCGATGTTCTGCTCCTAGACCTCCCCCCAGGCACCGGTGATATTGCCATCTCTGTGGCACAGCTTCTGCCCGGTGCGGAACTGCTTGTGGTGACCACACCGCAGAACGCCGCAGCGGAGGTCGCCGAACGCGCCGGAGCGTTGAGCACACAGACCGAGCAGCGGGTTGCCGGAGTAGTCGAAAATATGGGACCGATGACTCTGCCTGATGGCACGGTGCTCGACCTCTTCGGTTCCGGCGGCGGGCAACTCGTCGCAGACCGGCTCAGTGCGCAGTTGGAGAGCGAGGTGCCGCTATTGGGTTCCGTCCCTCTGGACACCGCCCTTCGGCAGGCCGGGGACGACGGCGCCCCAGCGGTGATCTCCGCTCCGGACTCTCCCTCCGCACAAGCTCTGCAGGGCATCGCTGACCGCCTCGCGAGCCGCTCACGCGGCATTACCGGACGTCAACTGCCCCTGAACGTGGCGTGAACCGTTAGGATTGTCCCGCACATCACATCACCACCTTGGAGGAATTCACGATGACGTGGAGCAGTCAAGCATTTAAGTTCACCGCCGCAGCTTCCGCAGCGGCCCTGTTTCTGACAGCGTGCAATGGCGACGATGACACCGCTAACGGAGCCGATACTGACGCCGAGGCCGGGGAGGCGGTCGACGAGTCAGCAGTTGGAGATATGGATGCCGAGTTCCTCACCATCGCAACCGGTGGATCCTCAGGTGTCTACTACCAAATCGGTGCGACCATGACCGATATTCTGGCCGATGAGCTCGACTCTGACACCTCAGTCCAGGCCTCCGGTGCTTCGGCGGAGAACATCAATATGCTCACCGACGGTGACGCTGAACTCGCTTTCACCATGGGGGATGCCACCGTTCAGGCTATGGAGGGAACCGGCCCATTCGAAGATGATGCCCGCGATAACCTCATGGCCATCGCCACCCTCTACCCGAACACCGTCCAACTGGTGGCCCTGGCCGACTCCGGTATTGAATCCGTTGAGGATCTGGAAGGTCAGAACGTCGCCGTAGGTGATGTGGGCTCCGGCGTGGAGCTCAACGCGCAGATGATCCTCGGCGCCTATGACATGGACTATGACGACATCAGTGAGGACTACCTCTCCTACGCAGAGGCCACAGATCAGATGGCCAACGGTCATATCCAAGCAGCGTTCGTCACCTCAGGTCTCCCCAACCCCACCCTGGTGGAGCTGGGAACCAGCACAGACTTCGTGGTGATCCCCATCGACGGTGAGGGTCGCGACAACTTGCTCGATGAGTACGAGTTCTTCGCCGAAGACGTGATCCCTGGTGGCACTTACGTTGACGATGAGGACGTAGAGACCGTAGGCGTGACGAACCACCTCATGGTTTCCTCCGAGTTGTCAGAGGACGCCGTCTATGACATCACCGCCGCACTGTTCGACAACTTGGACCGCATCCACAGCTCCCACGCCGCGGCCGAGCAGATCACCCTCGACACCATTGACGAAGGAATCGTTGTGCCACTGCACCCCGGTGCAGCCCGGTACTTCGATGAGCAGGACTCCTAGGTGACGTGGACGGTTCGAAGCCTCTAGCAGGCTCACCGTGGCGGCGACTGATCTCTCTGGGTTCAGCCGCCGCCACGGTTGCCGTTGGAGGCACTGTCGGATGCGCCGACCCAGATCAGGGGCATCAGGCAGTCATCTCTCACCAACGCACCGATGAGGTGTTGGCTGAGACTCCTGTCACTAACGGGACAGTGATCTCCCAGAGCTGGATTCACTCCATTGAACAGTCACCCTGGACAGACACGTACCGGACGGTGATTGAGCCGGACGACGACGCTCACCTGTTGTTGGAATCCACAGAATTCTCTGAGTACGGAGCAGGGATGCCCCTGGATGAAGGGGACGTCAGCTTCGATGACGGGGTCATTCGCATCCAGAACATCGACCGCGAGTTTGAGTCACTGACGTGGTTCCACTCACACAACGCAGATTTTGAATTCACCATCGACGGCGAGGTCACGATCTCCGCTGACGACCTTCCGGACCGCGAGCCACTACAGCTGAGGATTGAGACCCAGTGATGACCACCAAGCGAAGTAATGAAACCCAAGGGGACGTCGTCGAACTTTCCCCTGGTGAGTCCGATGCCCGCGATGTGCTGCAGGATGAGGCCGCTGAGGCCGTTGCCAAATATGACGCCGAGTCAAGGGTACGCACCACCGATTGGAAGCCGCTTGCTTATCTGATCTCAGCGGTCGCGGTCTTCACTGCTCTCTACCACTTGTGGACTGCCTACGCGGGGCCGCCGGCGACCATGGTGCACCGCTCCATCCACGTATCAGCCATGCTGTTCCTGACATTCATGATCTACCCACCGTTCAGGAAAGCGCAGAACTGGTGGCGTATCCCGGATGCCGCCCTGGCCCTGCTGGCACTCGTCCCCACGGTCTACCTGATCGTCAACTACGAAAACATCGTCCTCCAAGCAGGCCGGTTCTCTACTACCGATGTGCTGGTCGGCGCACTGCTCGTAGTTCTGGTACTGGAAGCTGCGCGGCGCGTCACCGGCTGGGCGCTGCCGATCCTGGCTGTGCTGTTCATCCTCTTCGGTGTCTACGGCCGCGACCTGCCTGGGCTCTTCCGCCACCGCGGGTACGATCTGGACACCCTGTTCTACAACTTCTACGCCACCACCGAGGGTGTCTTCTCCACCGCTATCGGTGTCTCAGCGACCTATATCTTCCTGTTCATCCTGTTCGGCGCTTTTCTGGCCAAATCAGGCATGAGTCAGCTGTTCAACGACCTGGCTCTGGCGATCGCCGGCCAAACGCGTGGCGGTCCAGCGAAGGTAGCGACCGTAGCGTCAGGGTTCATGGGCTCAATCAATGGTGCCGCTATCGCCAACGTGGTCTCCACCGGTGCGTTCACCATTCCGCTGATGAAAAAGATCGGTTACACGCGCACCTTTGCCGGGGCTGTGGAATCCACCGCAAGTGTGGGTGGGCAGATCCTTCCACCGATCATGGGTGCGGCGGCCTTCATTATGGCCGAGACCATCGGCGTTCCCTACACCACGGTGGCCCTGGCTGCGATCGTCCCCGCGCTGCTGTACTACCTCAGCCTGATTGCGCAGATTCATCTGCGGGCCACACGTATGGGGCTCAAGGGCATTTCCAAGGAGAACCTCCCGGATATTCTCCAGGTGTTGAAGGAGCGGGGGCATATGCTCCTGCCGCTGGTCTTCCTTGTCTACATGCTGTTCTTCACCGGCTACACGATCCTGTACTCAGCGCTGTTTACCATCCTGGTCACTGTGGGAATCTCCATGATCCGCAAGACCACCAGGATGGGCCCTGTGGACATTATTCAAGCGTTGGATCAGGGCACCCGCTCAGCAATCTCCGTTGCGGTCGCCTGCGCGTCTGTGGGTGTTGTGGTCGGCGTCGTCACCATTACCGGTTTCGGAGTCATTCTGGCCAGCGCTATTGTGGACCTCTCGGGCGGCGTCCTGTTCTGGACTCTTGTGATGTCCATGTTCGCCTGCCTGGTGCTCGGTATGGGCCTGCCCTCCATCCCTGCATACATTGTCACCGCAACTATGGCCGCACCTGCTCTGGTGGAACTCGGGGTAGAACCACTTGTTGCACACCTGTTCGTGTTCTACTTTGGCCTCTTCGCGAACATCACTCCCCCAGTGGCTCTGGCTTCCTTCGCGGCTGCGGGCATATCTGGAGGCCGACCCATGCGCACAGGGGTCGCTTCTATGAAGCTGGCCGCCGCCGGGTACGTGATTCCCTTCATCTTTGTGTACAACCCTGATCTGTTGCTGCGCGATGTCGACTTTGTCACCGGTGTCCAAGTCGTCGGATCGGCCGTTTTGGCCATTCTTCTGCTGGCCACCGCTCTTGAAGGACATTTCATGGTAGATATGTCCTGGTACTTGCGTCCGGTGATCGCCGTCGGTGCGGTGATGATGCTCTCGGCAGATCTGACCTATGATCTGATTGGCATCGGACTGGTGGCAGCGGTCTTGGCCATTCAGCTGATTCGGGCCAAGTCCCAGGACCGGCTCCACTTCAAGTCGATCTAGAGCACATACCGCTGCCCAGGTGGCGGAAAAGCGGCTGGAGCGTCAGAGTGAGGCCTTCGGGGTAGGCATGGGGAAAGGAAGCTGATTGGCGGAGCTGACGTGGATATCCCTAGCGATTCTTGCCCTGGTGTTCGCCACCTCGGGTATCCAGCGGGTTACCGGATCCGGCTTCGGTCTCATCCTCTCGCCCTTCGTGGTGCTGCTCATCGGAGCTCACGAGGGTGTGATGCTGGCGAACTTCCTGTCCATTTTTGCGCCGATCTTCATCATGTGGCGGACCTGGCGGCTCATCGAGTGGAAGCGGCTGGCCTGGATCCTGATTCCCGCCCTGGCGGTCATGCCTCCGGCCGCCTGGGTCTCTGTCAACGCCCATGAGGGTGTGCTGTATGTGGCAGTCGGCTCACTGGTCATCTTCGGGATTCTGGTCTCTTTTGTGGTGCACCGCATTCGGTTGAGTATCGACGGGCCCTTCACTCGCGCAGCCACAGGTGCAGCGGTGGGGGCAGGTACAGTTCTGGCCGCAGTGGGAGCACCGGCTACAGCCATCTACACCGTGGTTTCACGGTGGTCGATCCCCGCCATGATCGCCACAGTGCAGCCGCTGTGGATGATCGTCTCCATCGTCTCCTTCGGCACCAAATGGGCGATCGACGACGGTCAGCTCCCCGGCCTACCGTGGTGGGCGTGGCTTGGATCTGTGATCGCGATCATTGGTGGAATGTACGCCGGGGAGTGGGTGCAGCGGCATATGAACGACGCCGCAATGCGACGTGCCGTCAGCGCTGTTGCCCTCTTGGGCGGCGTCCTGGCCCTGTCCATGGGGATTCGGGTCCTGGTCTGAGGCCTCAGCCTTATGTGGCGTCAGCGTCGAATGGCGCCGGATCCCCCTGCCCAGTTTTGGCATCCACGGCATCTGAAGGCTCCTGCGCAGTGTGTGCACCTGCCGCGGCAGCTCCGGCAACTCCTGCGGCCAGGGCACCCTTGCCGCCGGAGTTGCCTCCTCCGAACAGTTCCAAAGGATCCACGGGCTTAGCACTGCTGCGGGCACCCGAACGCTGACTCTGAAGAGGTCTCTTCGCGGGACCGCTCAGCGAAACATCGTCGAGCTCGTCAGCCAAAGCATCGCGGATTATTCGGCGAGGGTCGTACTGCCGGGGGTCGTATTTCTGCCAATCGACATCGTCGAAATCTGCTCCTGTTTCTTCTTTGAAACGGACCTTCGCATCATCGGCCCACAGACGCGCCTTCTTCACCCAACGGGCCAATGATTGTGCATACTGGGGAAGTCTCTCGGGACCCAGAAGTACCAGGGCCAGCACGATGAGGATGAAGATCTCGTAGATGTTGAAGCCAGGCACAGCTCAACTTTACCGTGATGATTTCTCTAGGAAGCGCTATTCAGCGTCAAACCAGGTGAGCATCTCATCGAAGCCGCGCTCCAGCCTGTCTGCCGGACCGGGCGCCGAATGTGACAGGTGAACGCGGGATCTGTCGGTGACCATCACCCAGGAGGCTACTTCTGCAGCGGATTCGGCAGGCAGGCTGGTCGTGACGACGTACTGGACATGGGGTGTTTCGATCGCCGCCGTCCAGACGTCTGAATCATCGGAGAGAAAGACCGTGGCTTCATGTCCGGTATCCAGTGCAATCACCTCGGCGCTGACTCGAGTCACGTCCACCAGACTGTCGAGCTTCTCGCGCAGCGGGTGAAGCTCTGCCTCCGCGACTTCAGCCCGGGTCTCTGCGACATTGATGAAATCCACACCATCGGAGAGTCGCGCTTGGATAGTCCGCTCGCTGTTGGCGGAGCTGGTTTCCACGAAATCATGACTGAACCCAGCACGGTCCAGAAAAGGCAGGGCCCATCCGAGCGACTTCAGGTCGCTGAGTCTCTCGACGGGAATCTCTTTGACCGTCGCGCTTTCCAATGCGCCTGGAAGGATCCCAGCAGCCTCACCAATGACGTAGTCCTCCTCCACCGCTACAGGGGGCTGCAGAGCTGATACTGAAGTGGCTTCATTCTCACCAGAGGTAATGGCGGGGCTCTGACGGGGTTCCGGCGGCAGGAGCTCATGGACAGACGACGTCGTAGGTGCTGCCCGTCCACCAATCACCCAAGCAGCGGCTACTATCACACAGGCCACAATCGCCAGCGAAGTCACAACCACCGCGACCACCCAGCCCACGGAGAAGTGAGAGGGTGCGCGTGTTGGGCGCACAGCGCTTAGGGGCATCCGAGACATCGCCCATAGTGTGCCGAGGTTTTCTGTGAATAAGCTTATTTTTTTCTGAGAATGTTGGCTCACCTGGGGGTTCGTTGCAGCACTATATGCTTCACATATGAGTACGCCGGAAAAGAACAAGTACGCCAGTTGGGCCTACGCCGAGGAACATTCCGGACAGGACAGCCTGCTGGAGCAGGCCCGCCACCGGAGCGCCGATGTGGGCACGGAACCTATCTCTGATGGGACGGCGGCAGCGCTGACGACCTTTGCTGCTGCATGTGGTGCCCGGAACATCGTGGGCATCGGCCTAGGAGCTGGTCTGGCCGGAGCCGCCCTCATGCGTGGAGCCACTTCAGACGCTGTGCTCACCGGAATCGACGCTGATGTTGACTCTGTAGGCGCGACGCGACAGCTGCTTCGGAGCATCGGTGTGCAGTCCTCACGGACGAGGCTGATCTCCGGCAAGGCCGCTGAGGTGCTCCCTCGGCTGACACCACGGGGCTATGACTTGGTGTTCATCGATGCAGCGGGCGAATCAGCAGCCGACTACGTGCAGCACGGATTACGCCTACTCCACTCTGGGGGAACGCTCATCCTCAATGACGCTCTTGACGCAGACCGAGTGCCCAAACCCGCTGTGAGAGAGACCTCGACTCAGGCCATGCGACGGGTGGAGGCGATGCTACGGGAAGACGACAATGTGGTGAGCGCCCTGTTCAGCACAGGTACTGGCCTACTTGTTGCGGTCAAGCGCTGAACTACTCCCCGACGGCTCGGATCAGGCACTGCTTGAGCGACTCAGCTTCTTCCTTGTTGATTTCGAGCACCAGGCGACCGCCACCATCAATCGGCACACGCATAATCAAGCTACGCCCTTCCTGAGAGACCTCCATCGGACCGTCACCTGTACGCGGTTTCATTGCAGCCATCTGGATTTTCCTCTTTCCGTCGTCGTGCCCGTCAGTTCTTACTCCCCTATTATCTCTCACTCAGGGGTGATGTCACGACGTTCGCCCGAATCCGATCCACTGTGCGGGGCTTCAGATTGACGTAACTGCTGGGCGAGCGCGTCGAGGAGCTGGTCCACCTGGTCCATGCGGTAGCCGCGCACAGCGGTGTCGAACTCCACCTGTTCAAGGTCATTGGCGCTCACTCGACGCTCAGAGCGTTGGTCCAGAAGCGCCTGGAGGGATTGCTGGGCACCTGCCGGAGGCTCTTCGTCGGGAGCCGCGGCTCCCTCCCACTTTCCAACGAGCAGCACCACGATGACGCTCAGAACTATGACAGCAATGACATAGAGCCACATCACGATTGTCTGTTTCCCGTCTGATCGCTCGCTGTACCTTGGGCCGACTGCCGGCCCAGACGACTCCCAGCCTAGTCGGAGAGCCCGGTCTGCTGGGCTTCGGCGTCCTGCTCCTCCTGGATCGGCGTTTCGTCCAGCGGCGGCGGATCGGACAGGTCGGGCTGGAAGATGAGGATAAAGATCCCGAAGAGCACCACATAGACCGCGAAGATCCGGAACTTTGCCTTGTACAGCAGGGTCAGCACCATCCACAGGGCAAGGGCTCCCACCACGGCGGCCACAATGAACGCTGCCCAGTACGCCTCGGCCCCGATGCTGAAGCCACCCTGATGCCCGACCAAGCTGCGGGACTGGACTGCGGTGGCGGAGATGATCGTCGGAATCGCGACGAAGAAGCTGAACTGGGCGGCGATTCTTCGGTGCATGCCGAGTGCTAGGGCGGCGGCGATGGTGATCCCGGACCGTGATATTCCTGGGAAGAGGGCCAGGGCTTGGGCAAGACCGATCACGACGGCGACCGCGATGGTCATTTGCGCGGCACCGCGCCAGGTGTAGGTGACGCTGTCGGTCCACCACAAAATGCCCGCGGTGATGAACAAGAAGACCGCCACGATCCATGGTGTCGCGAAAACCTCAGCTCCGTATTCGCGGATGACCAGTCCGAGCACCCCGGTGATACCTACGACGATCACGCCCAGCAGCATCATTTTCAGGTGAATCATGTGCCGCAGGGTCCTGCGCCGCCACACCCAACCCACCTCACGAACGGTGCCGGAGAGCAGTTTGATCAGCGGCCGCCACATCACCACCACGACCGAGACCATTGTGCCGAGATGCACCACGAGGTTGAAGAAGATCATTTCCGGCGTGTCGGGAGCCGGGATCATAGACCCGGTGTCCATCAGCCAGTGTTCTGCAATCACCAGGTGTGATGATGAGCTCACCGGAATGAACATGAATAGGCCCTGGATCGCGCCCAGGAGTACGGCTTCCCACAACGTCACAGACGAATCCTTACTCTTACGGGTCGATGCGCTGCAAAGTCAGAGCGCAGCATCAGCAAGTGCCGGCAGCATTGTCCCTGAGGGTCCGCGCAGACAATAATCCATGGCATCACTGATGTCAGTCTCTTCAGGGTTGACCTCGACCAACGGGGTGCCCCTCTCCAGCGCGAGGAGAGGCAGGGATGCTGCCGGCTGAACAATACCCGATGTTCCTGCCACCACGACCAGATCTGCAGAACGGATGGTCGCCGCGGCACTGTCAAAGGCGTCCACCGGCAACATCTCCCCGAACCACACCACACCAGGCCGAAGGGTTCCACCGCACTCGCCGCAGCTCGGGGGGTCTGTGGGCTCAGGCGGGAGTACCAACCCGTCGTAATCGGGTTCCGGCAGGTCAGCCAGCTGCGAGCACTCTGCACAACGGTGGTCGAAGATAGAACCGTGCAAATGCGCCAGGACCTGGGCGCCTGCACGTTCGTGGAGGTCATCCACGTTTTGCGTGGTGATGCTGAGGTCTCCGCCGGCTGCGCCCAATTGGCGCTGCCACCTGGCCAAGGCCGTATGTCCCGGGTTGGGATCAACCTGCAGGATGAGCGCCTGCCTCCAGCGGTACCACGTCCACACCAGTGCCGGTGCCTGATGGAACGCCTCTGGGGTAGCGAGGTCCTCAGCTGAGAACTGCTCCCACAGCCCAGTCTGGGCCTCCCGAAAGGTGGGCACGCCGGACTCCGCAGAAATTCCCGCACCTGTCAGCACTGCAACCCGGGACGCGGACCGCACCACCTCGGCCAGCTCCTCCGTCACCTCGTCAAGAACCTGCACACCACCAAGGGTAAAGCTCGTAGGTTTTGGGAGGCGAATTCGCGCCCCGTCAAGTGTCCGCCCACCTCAGCGGGCGCTGGTGGGCGAACTTTCGGCTCGTTCAATTCTGTACTCAAGTACAGCAGTGCACGTGCGGATTCCGCATAACGTGTAGATGTCAACGGAGGAATGACCATCTGAGGAGCACACGTGACTACCATCTCCAGGACCCGCCCCCTCGTCGTAGCCGATCAGCGGTCGGTCTTCACCTTGGTCGCTGTGCACTGGCGTATCCAAACGGACCAATACGTGGAGGGTCACCTCATATCCCTGATGCAGCAAGTGGAAGCACACAGCGGCGTCACCCCCCTCGCGCTGGAATGGTGTTCGGGAGAGGGTTTTCTCGGTGCGGTGGTCAGTCTTCCTCCGGGCGAAGCCGCTCAGTGGACTCAAGCTCTTCGGTCCGCATCCACAGAGAATTTCCTCCTGCCCGATCCTTTTCTCGCCTGTGTGGGACCGTCTCATGAGCTCATCGAGATGGAGGGCCTTGTCTCAACTGCGGGTGAGGCAGACTTCTCAGCTCCTGAAGAGCCGGAGCCCAGCACTCTTCGACGTTCAGAGGTCAGCGGCTTTGAGCAGCTGTTCGTCTCCGGTGAGGATCCCGGGCCGACCGCAGGTCAGGCCGCAACATTCCTCGGAATCTGCTTGCTCGCGGCGGGGCCGGGGACGATCCTTCCCGATTCGGTGACGTCGGCTCACCACAGCGCCCTGCTGCAGGTAAGCCGGACGTTGTCGCGTGGCGCACCCCGCATCAACTGGCAGCTGATCGTCGCTGGCCAGGGAGGGCTTCCGATTATGGCCACAGCCCTGTCACGAGCAGAGGAACTTCTTGAGCGGTGTGAAGCGGACCGACTGCACCGAGCCAGACGGTATGGGCTCGCCAACCTGCGCCGGCCCTGGTGCTCACCTCAGCAATTGGTGCGCTCCCTCGCCCAATATGAGACAGCAGGGTGGGGGGCACAGCTCCTGTTGGAACCTGATGAGGTGCTCAACGCCGTACCCGATGCCGACGTGATTCAGGCTGCGGAGTCTCTCCTGCGTCCGCTGCGCGAGGTCCTGGGACGCTCCTGAGCCGGACACCTCAGCGCGGGGGCCGGCTTCCGGGGGAAAGATCCACCAGTCCCCGTTCAACGGCAGTGACGAGAATCTGCACTCGATCTCTCACCCCGAGCTTCTCCATGACCCTGACGAAACGCGCTTTGATAGTGGACTCCGTCAGGAACAGCTCTTCCGCCATTTCACGATTGCTCATACCGCGGCTGAGTAGGCGGATCACTTCAAGTTCCTTCTCGCTAAGCGTGGCGAGTAGTTCCTTATCGGGAGAAATTTCCGCCGGCACGGAACGCTCAAGACCGCTGACCACATGCCGGGTCACCTGTGCTGAAAGGACAGATTCTCCTGCCATGACTTTATGGATCGCCGATCGGATCTCTTCAGGCGCAGAGTCTTTGACAAGGTAGCCCGATGCCCCGGACCGCAGCAGGTCAACCACGTAGCGGTCCGTTGAGAAGGTGCTCAGTCCCAGAATGCTGATACGTGGGTCTTGGGCGTGTATCTCGGCAGTAGCTTTCACTCCATCCATCACGGGCATCTGCATATCCATGAGGATGACATGCGGTTTCAGTGCCGTCGCCTGAACGACTGCGGAATGGCCGTCGGAGGCTTCCCCGACAACCTCGAGCTCCGCGTCCACAGACAAGTACTCCCGCAGGATTTCACGGGTGAGTGGTTCATCATCCACCAGCAGTACACGAGCCATCCGGCCCCACTCTCTCAAAATATCAGTCGACGCGGCTGCCGATCCCCGGATCCTCCCGGGGCAGACGCATGAGGCTCATTTTGCCACGCTCACCCGGTGGGCTGGAATGCAGTCCTTCCAGCGGCATCACGATCGTGGTCATCCACCGACCCTGTGCTTCCCTGACTACCACGTGTCCGCCGAAGGCGTCGCAACGCGCGCGCATGGCTTCAAGTCCCGTATGCGACGACATGATGGGCTGAGCGGTGGAGACCTCGTTGTGGGCGCAGAGCGTGACCTGGTGCGTTTCGACTCGGAGCAGGAGCTCAGCCTCACTGCCAGGCTGAGCGTGCTTGAGAATGTTGGTCCCCAGCTCACGCACAGTTCGACGCAACGCCTGCCGCATACTGGTCGGAACGCGCGCAGGCTTCCCCTCAATGGTGAGGCTGACTTGGAAGCCGGAGCGCTTCAAGGCGTCGACCACACCGTCAATGTCATGGACGAACCCCACCGCGGTGGCTGTCTCGCCAGACATGGCCCCCGCGTCGAGGAGCTCAACGTCCTCTGAGGCGGTCGGTGCTTCCTTGGCATCAGGTGCGCGCTGCTCTCTTTCATCCTCTTTCAGCAGTGCGACGAGACTGCGGAGGTCTTGGAGGGTCTGGCGCGCGGTGCCGCCGATCCCATGGAGGATCTCCTTGAGCTTCTCCGGGTCTTTGACATAGTCCACGCGGCGTGCCTGCATGGCCATAACGGTGACGTCGTGGGCGACGATGTCATGCAGTTCGTACGCCAGGCGGGTTCGTTCCTCCGCACGGACCAGCGCCTGGTGCTTTTCCAGGTCTCGTATACGGTGTGCGCTACGTTCCTGGCCTCGGCGGTAGACGTTCAAGCTCAGACCAGCAATGGCGGCCAGGAGCACAGCCACTCCGAGGAGGATGACCGGGTCAACAGCTCGTTCTTCGGGCAGCACCAGAGTGGGTACCAGCAGTAGAGACGCGCCGGTAAAGGCAAGGGCTGGCCGCCACGGCAGGAGGAAGCAGCAGAATGCCACCACGATCAGGTTTGGGAATATCAGCCAGATGATGACGAACGAGGGAGCACCGAGCAGTAGAACACCTAAGAGTGCAAGAAACCACACGGGAACCGCGAACTTGGCTCCGCCGAGCGCTAAGGCCAGCAGGGGAAGGAACGGCACCACCATCTCAGTGATGCCCCGTGCAGAACTCAGGTCATATGTGCCCGCGAGGACGTCGCTGCCCATAACGACAATACAGACTGCGAGCAACACCGCGGAGAGTTTTTTACCCCCGGGAAGAGGGCGAATGTCATGAACCCATTGACCAAAGGTTTTTTCGGGCTCAGACATAAGGTTAGTCTATAGACCCGCTACGCCCCAGGGGCAGAAGTGATCAGCAGGTGCGCGTCACCCGGCAAAAGACTCCGCTGATGAATCCTACTTGGGAGAGTTCGGATGCCTCTGCTGCGGCAACTGTGATGGCAGTTTCTTGCGTCGCTTCGAAAGCAGCACCTGCGTCAGCGTGCGATCCGCCGAAGACGCTGGAAGCGGTGAAGGCCACTGCGGCAAACAAACGGATCATGATTCTCTCCAAGCAATACCCGGAAGGTTCCTCGTGAACTCTTCCTGCGATACAACTAAGAATTCCGCAGTTTCTGCCCGATGCACCTGTACAAAAGACCAGACTTTAGGACTTCCGGTTGTAGATGTACATAGAAATCGGAGCGAAGATGACGACGAGGATCGCGCAGTAGATGAGCACAGCAACGATGCTTCCGGCGTCTACCGTCCCATCCATGAGCTCCCGGATAGCTGAGACAAGAACGCTCACCGGGTTTGCCTCCACGACGCCGCTCAACCAGCTCGGCATGGTCTCAGTGGGCACGAAAATATTTGAGGCAAACGTCAGCGGGAAGATGATCGTCATGGACACCCCCATGACGGCTTCCTCATTAGGCATCAGCAACGAAACCATGGTCCACACCCAAGACAGGCAGAAACTGAACACCAAAAGCAACGCGAAGCCGGCCAACACACCGAACAGCCCACCCTCAGGCCTGAACCCAACGATAAAGCCAACTGTCAGAATGATGGTGCCAGCCAGGCCATAGCGCACCTGGTCCCCCAGCAGTGCGCCGACCAATTGAGCTGGTCTCCAGATCGGAAGTGACCGGAAGCGGTCGAAAATTCCCTTGGAGATGTCCTTATTGAGGGTGATGCCGGTGTACATGGTGATCATGATCAGGGTCTGGACGAAGATCCCCGGAATGAAGAACTGGACGTACTCGCTGACTGCCGGGCCACCGGTTTGGCCGGTTCCCGAAACCACAGCACCCATAGCGCCACCGAAGATGAAGGTGAACATTACCGTCATCATGATCGGGAAGATCGTGACGTCGAACAGTTGCATGGGGATGTGCTTGATCTTCAGCAGTGCACGCCAGCCGAATGTGAATGAGCCACTGATCGGACCCGATGGGGATGGTCGCTGGTCGGCTGGCAGCAGCACCCGCTGAATTTTGGCGGCTTCTGCGGAACCCTCTGGATCGGTTCTGGTGGTGGTCTGGCTCATCAGGCAACTTTCTCGGAGTCTGAAGCGGCGGATGCGTCGTCGTTCTCGGTCTCAGCCGGTTTCCCCGTCAGTGCCAGGAACACTTCATCGAGGCTGGGCTGACCGTAGGAGAAGGTCTCCACTGCTACGCCTACTTCTTCTAGGGCTCTCATCGCTGGCGATGCCCCGGCACCTTCGCCCAACCGGATGGTCAGGGCCGCGGTGTCTTTCTCCCGCACCACTAAGCTGCCCAAGTTGCGTTCCAGGACCCCGGCTGCTTCTTCGCGCTGAGCTGGGTCAGCCAGACGGAGCTTCAACGCCCCAGCGCCCACCTGGGATTTCAACTGGCCCGGGGTGCCTTCAGCGATGACTCGCCCGTGGTCAATGACCGCGATCCGGTCCGCCAACTGGTCAGCTTCTTCCAGATACTGGGTAGTGAGCAGGATCGTGGTGCCCCCGGCCACCAGGGTTCGGATGATGTCCCACACTTGGTTCCGGCTGCGCGGATCGATTCCAGTTGTCGGTTCATCCAGGAACATCATGTCTGGGGTGACGATCAGCGACCCGGCGATGTCCAGGCGCCGGCGCATGCCGCCGGAGTACTTCTTGACCTGCCGGTCTGCGGCCTCGGCCAAACCGAATGCGCTGAGCAGGTCCTTACCGCGGCGCCGCGCGTCCTGCTTGGTGAAGCCGAGCAGCCTGCCGAGCAACATCAGGTTTTCGATGCCGGTGAGATCCTCATCGAGGGAGGCGAACTGTCCGGTCAGCGCAATGCGTTCCCGCACAGCTTTCGGTTCCGTGAAGATATCGTGGCCCAATATTCGGGCCTCCCCTGCATCTGGGCGCAGCAAAGTGGCGAGCATCCGGATGGCAGTGGTCTTGCCGGCACCATTGGGCCCGAGCACCCCGTAGATACCTCCACGAGGGATAGTGAGGTCGATGCCGTCGACGGCTACGTTATCGCCAAAGGTTTTCACCAGGCCACGAGCCTCAACGGCGTAGGCAGAGTCAGACACAGATACCTCTCAACAGAACCGTCGGTACTCCAGAATATTACATCGCTTGTGGTGTGAACTGCCCGTGGTACCGGCCAGATCAGTCCAGGCCCAGACGTTGGGCTAGGAACCGGTAGATCAGGGCGTTCATGGTGGCCTGCTGATCAGGGTTCGCCGCTCCCCCATGCCCTCCCTGGGTGTTTTCCCAGTACGTGACATCGGCAGCGACCTGCTCGAGCGCCGCAGTCATTTTGCGTGCATGACCGGGATGGACTCGGTCATCCTTGGTACTGGTGGTCAGCAGAACTGGCGGGTAGTCCGCATCCTGCTGCAGCAGATGGTACGGGCTGAAGGTGTGGATGTAGTCCCAGTCGGTAGTGTCCGGATCACCGTATTCGGCACGCCAGGAGGCACCTGCCAGCAGGTGCGAGTAGCGCTTCATGTCCAGCAGGGGCACCTGGATGACCACAGCACCGAACAGTTCAGGGTATTGGGTGAGCATGTTTCCGGTCAGGAGACCACCGTTGGATCCGCCTCGACAGGCCAGTTGCTGAGTGCTGGTGACTCCGCTGGAGACCAGGTCTCGGGCCACCGCAGCGAAATCCTCATACGCCTTGTTTCGGTTCTCCTTGAGTGCGGCTTGGTGCCACCGCGGTCCGTACTCGCCGCCTCCACGGATGTTCGCCAGGGCGAAGACTCCTCCACGCTCCAGCCACGCCTTCCCCACCAGCGGAAGGTATCCAGGCTTTTGGGAGATTTCGAACCCACCGTAGCCGTAGAGGATTGTGGGCTGCGGTTCTGCGCCTGCGATGGATTCCCGAGGGGCCCCATCGGCCGCGAACTGGACGGTTTCAGCGGGCCCGATCAGGAAGTACGGGATGCGGGTGCCGTCGTCACTGGTGGCGAAGCTCTGCACAGCCGCCAGTCCTTCTGCGTTGAACCGCTCCGGCGCCTGCTTGATCAGTTCGTAGGTCTCCGGCTCCCCCTTCAGCAGCGGTGCCAAAGTCCCGAGGTACCGAGTGGTGGGGGTCAGGAAATCCTGCGCCGTGATCCAGATATCGTCAGTCTCACGTGAATCATAAGCTCCCACTGCGAGGGAGCCGGTGATGTCGCTCAACACGCGTTGGGATTGCCATTCGCCGTTCTCGTCGCGCCAATGCGCCTCGACGTGCTCGACGACGTCCTCCATCACGGTGAGCGCGAAGAGGTTCCTAGTAGCGGTGATGCCCTGCAGGGAGGTGGCTTCAGTAGGTGTGAACAGGGCGGTGAGCTGCCCGGCGTCGGGGTCGTCTTCGCTGCCGTGCAGGAACTCTGCGGCATCTGCCACATAGAGGCTGCCTGCCGGAAGCACGACGCCGCGGACAGTCGCCTCAGTGCGTGGGGCGAAGAAAATTAGATCACGGTGGAAGCCGACGTTGAGATCGGTGGGGACATCGACGAGGGTGAGCGTGAGGGCAGGTTCGCTTCCCAAGGACCCGGAAGATTCCTCATGGTATTCGATGAGGTAGGTCTCTGAGTCGTAGAATCCCAACACCCTTGTGGCGAGGTGCCGCTCGAATCCCGGAGTGGAGTCATAGCCGGCGGAAGCAACCATGTCATCTTCGGCCACCGAGATGATGGGTTCTGCCTCCTCCAGCGCAGTGCCGCGGACCCACCTGCGGGCTACCCGAGGGTACCCGGAGCTCGTGACCGGGGTGTCCTCCTGGGGACCGGCTTGGTCAGTCGAGGAGTAGACCGTATCGGCGTCGATCCAGCTGAGCCCACCTTTGCCCTGAGGCCGGTAGAACCCGCCCTCTTCTGGGGTTATGAAACGGCGGGTGTTGAGGTCAAACTCCCTGGTGACATCAGCGTCAGACCCGCCTGGTGAGAGGTTGATCAGTGCCCTTGAATACCCAGGTACCTCATCGGATGCCTGTTCCGGTCGGAGCACGGAGGCCCCGTGCCATACCCAGGTTGTGCCTTCAACTTCCGAGAGCTCATCAAGGTCGAGGAGCGTCTCCCATTCAGGAGTCTCGGCCTTGTAGGAGTCCAGGGTTGTGCGCCTCCAGAGGCCCTGTGGGTGATCGGCGTCCGTCCAGAAGTTGTAGAGCCATTCCCCCCGCGCGGTCACACCGGGTATCCGGTCTGAGGCATCGAGGATCTCCCGCAGGGAGCTTTTCAGAGGGTCGTACTGTTCGTCCTGAAGCTGACCCTCCGCGGTGCGGTTACGCTGTTCGACCCATGCGAGCGCATCCTCCCCCTCAACATCTTCAAGCCATTGGAAGGGGTCACTGTCCGGTGTGATGAGGCGTTGCATCATGGAGTCAACCCTACCCAGTGTTCTGCAGACCGGCTGCAACTCCCTTGAGGGTGATAAGCAGAAGGTTGCGTGGGTCGTGGGTCTGCTCTTCCGTGAGACCACCGGAGCGGAGCCGGCGGAGTGCGCGCAACTGGATCAGACTGAGGGCGTCCACATAAGGGTTGCGCAGCTGGACGGCACGTCCTAAAACCCGGTGGTCGGCGAGGAGCCGGTCCTGGCCAGTGATCGCGAGTACCCACTTTTCTGTCAGGTGCAGCTCTTCCAACACGGCATTGGCCAGCTCAGCTTTGTCGCCGAGGTCCAAGTAGCGCTGAGCGATCCGTTCATCAGTTTTGGCCAGGGACATCTCAATGTTGTCGATCATCGCGGCGAACAGTGGCCATTCGGCGTAGGCCTGCTGCAGCAGCTCCAAGTCCCCCACTGCTTCCAGCGCTGTGCCGAGGCCGTACCAGCCGGTGAGATTGATGCGCGCCTGCCCCCAGGCGAAGTTCCAGGGAATGGCGCGCAGATCCTCTAAGGACTCCACTGAGAGCCCACGTTTCGCTGGCCGGGAGCCGATGGCCAGGTGCCCGATTTCATCCTGCGGGGTGACTTGGGCGAACCAGGGAGCGAAGCCTTCGGCTTTGACGAGGTCATGGAAACGCGCACGGGAAGCGTCGTCGAGCCGTGTGGCCAGGTCAGCGTACTTCTCCGCAGCGGCAGCGTTGCGTTTCTCCGTCGAGGGCGCGCTGGCCATCAGTGTGGCAGCTGCCACCTGTTCGATGTGCCGCAGCGCAATCTCCGGGTTGCCGTAGCGGGCATCGATGACTTCACCCTGTTCGGTGACTTTGAACCGAAGGTCCACCGAATGCGGGGGCTGGGCCAGAATCGCTCGGTTTGCTGGACCGCCGCCTCGGCCCAACGCTCCACCGCGTCCGTGGAACTGCGTCAGGTGGATGTTGTTCTCCACCGCCCAGGCCGCAATCTTCTCCTGAGCCTGATACAGCGCGAGGGTGGCGGCCACAGGACCGACGTCTTTGGAGGAGTCCGAGTAACCGAGCATGACCTCCATGCGCCGGCCTGTTTGCTCCAGGCGCTTCTGCAGGTGCGGATTTTCCAGGGCTTCTTCCAGGATGCGGGGCGCGTTCTGCAGGTCGTCGTAGGTCTCGAACAGGGGGATGACGTCCAGAACCGGGGCCTGGTCAGACCCGCCCAAGGCTTTCTCCGCAAGGATGTACACGTCGGCGAGGTTCTGTGCACTCTGGGTGAAGGACACGATGTAGCGCCGAGCCGCGTTGACTCCGTAGCGCTGCTGCAGTGAGGCAATCGCGCGGAAAGTCTCCAAGACCTCCTCACCGGGAACGGCCATCTTCTCCACCGAGTCCGGGTCATCCAACCATTTGAGTGTCTGGATGTGGACCGCTGAGTGCTGCCGCACTTCAAGCTCCGCGAGGTGGAAACCGAAAGTTTCTACCTGCCATATCAGCTCCTGGAGCTCACCGTAGGCTGCTCGTTCAGCGCCGGCGGCAACGAGGGAGTCCTGCACTATTTTGAGTTCGGACACCAGTTCTTCGGGGACCCTGTAGGCGAGATCAGCGTTGCGCTCCCGTGTTGCCTGGACGCGTCCAGCGATCGCCAGCAGCACCTGACGGTGCGGCTCCCCTGGTGAGTGTTCAGCTGCGACCTCGGTGAGCTCTTCGGAGAGCTGCTTCTGGTGATTCCACAGTTTCTGCAGGGCGTCCTGTGGTGGGGTGTAACGATCATCCAGTGTCAGCGAAAGCCCCACGGTCCGGGTACGCGCTTCCAGATTCTGCAGGATCCGGTCCGCTGCCTGCGCGACTGCCTGGCGGGTGATGGACGCGGTGACGTTCGGGTTGCCATCGCGGTCTCCGGCGATCCAGGATCCCAACCGAATGAATGCCGGTGCCTTCGGTGCGGCCCGGCCGGCGTCCTCCCCCTGGAGCCAATCGTCCATGCGCCGGTAGGCCTCAGTGAAGACGCTGGAGAAGGATGACTCAAAGACACCAAGTGCGGTACGGACTTCGTCCAGGGGTGAGGGGTTCGAGACCCTCAGCTGAGCGGTGCGCCACATATTGTCGATCTCTTCGATCAGGTCCCGGGTGTTGCGCGCTTGAGCAGCTGCTCCCATACGCGGATCATCACGCTCATCAAGGAGGTTGCCGATTCGGCGCACACTGGCGGTGATGGCGTTGCGTCGGGCTTCGGTGGGGTGAGCGGTGAGCACCGGGTGGAAGCGCAGCTCTTTGAGCCGACGTTCGGCCTCTTCCTGACCGACCTCATCAGCAAGGTGAGTAAACGCGGCGGCAACCGAATCGGAGGGCTTCTGATCTTCCAGGGGCAGCTCACCATCACGGGCGCGGAGTGTGCGTACCCGGTGCTGCTCTTCGGACAGATTGGCGAGCAGGAAGTAGCATGTGAAGGCGCGAGCTACTTCTTTGGCGCGCTCGGCACTGAGACCTTCGACGAACTCTTCGGCCTTGGCAAGTGTCTCTTCGGAGTCCTGCTCCGCTGCAGCGATGGTCAACGAGCGCAGGGTCTCGACGTCGTCCAACAGCCCTTCGGAGCCGTACTCACTCAAGACTGTGCCCAGCAGACCACCGAGCAGCCCCACATCATGGCGCATGGCCTCGGGAATTTCGTGCTCTGCAGCAAGGCGTGAATGGTCAGCTGCCAGTGTGCGCTCTGTCATGGTGCAGTCTCCTCCTCGATCGTCAAACGTAGTGCACGCTTGGAACCAGGCGGGACCTCATCGTCACGCGAGTTGTGCGGTGGACAACACCGTATCAACCAATCACCGCCGGTACTGACCTATCCGGCTCTGCCGGGAGGCGCCGGTGCGCCACGCAACGCTGGACTAGGCTGGAGCCCATGACTGAACAGTCCGGACGTGAGCGGGTGTTGGATGATGCGCAGCACCATGGCGTGGAGATCGAGTTCGTGGATCGGGGCCACGCCACCTCATTGGAGGAAGCAGCGGCGAACCTGGGGATTGAGCCCCGGGAGATCGTCAAGACATTGGTCGCCAAGACCAAGGTCACCCAGACCGCGCAGACCCACAGCTATCTCATGGTGCTCATCCGCGGTGATCAGCAGGTTGATTGGGCGAAGCTCCGCCGTGCTGCAGGAGTGAAGAAAGCCTCAATGGCTGCACCAGACGAAGGGTTCGATGCCACGGGGTACCGTCCAGGCACCATCACCCCGTTCGGCGCATCGGATGACGACGGTGAGCGCTGGCCGGTTTTCGCCGATGCGTCTATCTCGGGGCGGATCTGCATGGGTGCTGGCGAGCCAGGTCTGAATCTCTTTGTTAAGGCCGCTGATCTGTTCGACGCCTTCAGCGTCACCACTGCGGACATCGCCAAGTAGGGCCCACGGGCGGCCTGCGCCTCATTCGGCGCTGCGAAGAGTTCGCCGGCGACGTTCCAGCTCCATCAGGTCAGCATTGACCTGACGGTATTCCTGAGGTGACTCGCTGGGATCCATGCGCTGCAGCCGGCCCAATAGGTTGGCTTTCTCATGCTGGATCTTCAGCTCCACGAGCCGGTTGAGGATCTCCTGACAATAGCGGTCAAGGTGTTCTTCATTCCTAGCAGGGAGGGAGGTGACGGCAAGCTCGGAGACGAATCCGCGCAGTGGCTCGGGCACCTCTTGGCGTACTGTTTCCACCCACACTCTGGGGTCGGAAGCTTCTGCGGCTGCGATCCGGATCCCGTCGTGCACAGCCAGGTGGGCAGGTGCGGTGAACCGTACGGTGAAGATCTCTTCCCATTGCTCAGCGGTCAGCCGTGTGGGGTGCTGCAGAATAACTTCCAACGCCTGCCGCTCCATCATCACCGCAGGGTCCCGCGTGTCGGGGCGTGGGAAGGCGAAACCGCCGACGCCGCTTGCGCCCTGAGGCTCTTGCCCCCCGTACTCGCCGTGTCTCGTTGGGGCATTCCCGTTCTGCTGGGTGGTTCCGGCCGTATGGTGCTGCTGGGGCGTCGTCGTGCTCTTCTGTCCGGGTCCGCCGCGGCGGCCGCCTGCGCTGCGGGATGCACGCACAGCGGTTTTGACCTCATCCACGTCCGTGCCCAACCATCCGGCGAGTTCGCGAGTATAGGCAGCGCGGAGCGAATCGTCCCGGATCTCTGCGACCACCGGTGCCGCCGCGCGCAGTGCGCCGATGCGGCCCTCGACCGCGCTGAGATCCCATTCGCGAAGCCGGCGGCGGATCACGAACTCCACAAGAGGTGTCTTTGACTCCACGAGAGCCTGGACCGCCTCATCCCCGCGGTGTTGGCGGACATCGCAGGGGTCCATTCCCTCGGGCCCCACGGCGATAAACGTCTGGGCGTTGAACTGATGAGCCTCATTGAACGCCTTCACAGCGGCCTGCTGACCGGCTTCATCACCGTCGAAGGTGAACACCACTTCAGCCGGTGTGCCGTCATCGGACAGCAGCCTGCGCGCAATTTTAATGTGCCCCTCACCGAAGGCTGTACCGCAGGTCGCCACGGCGGTGTCGACTCCCGCGATATGGCACGCCATGACGTCGGTATAGCCCTCCACCACCACCAGTTGACGCTTCTTGGCGATATTGCGTTTGGCATGTTCTATCCCGTAGAGCACCTGGGATTTCTTGTAGACGGTGGTCTCTGGGGAGTTGAGGTACTTGGGACCGGGGTCATCCTCGTAGAGGCGCCGGCCACCGAATCCGACGGTGTTGCCGGTCATGTCCCGGATCGGCCACATGAGGCGTCCGCGGAAACGGTCGTAGATGCCATGACGACCCTCTGAGAACATGCCGGTGTGCTGAAGTTCGTCGTCCCGGAATCCCTTGGCGCGCAGGTGCCCCAGGAGGTTGTTCCACCCTTTGGGGGCGTAGCCGACCGCATAGCGCTCAGCGTGCGCACGGGTGAAGCCGCGCCCGGTGAGGAAGTCCCGCCCGATTTGCGCCTCCGGGATGGTGAGGCAGCGTTGGTAAAACTCATCAGCGATCTTGTGTGCATCCAGCAGCCGCTGCCGGCGTCCAGTTTCGGCCTTGTCCGGCCCGGTTCCGCCGTCCTCGTAGCGCAGCTCGATCCCGAACTTCTGCGCCAAGCGCTCCACAGTCTCCTGGAAGGTGGTGTGCTCCATGGCTTGGAGGAAAGCAATCACATCTCCGGATTCACCGCAGCCAAAGCAGTGGTAACTGCCGACCTGCGGACGGATATGGAAACTGGGTGTACGTTCCTCGTGGAAGGGGCACAGGCCTTTGAACGAGCCGATTCCGGCCTTCTTCAGAGTCACGTACTGCTCCACGATCTCCCGCAGATCGGCGCGCTCACGCACAGCGTCAATGTCTTCGCGCCGAATCAGTCCTGCCATGGCACCAATCTACCGGCCCAGCGACGCCGCCGCCTTAACGCCTGTGGATAAACCGAGCGCCTCCCCCACCCACAGGGTCATCACCCCTAGGGGGGACCTTTGGCACTGCCCTAGCGCAGGCCGATAGGCAACAGTGGAGTCAGGCTCGCATCGCGACGGGCACATGCCGAAAGGACTGCTCCGATGACGCTTCCCACTGCTACAACGGGCCCCGTCGAACTGGGCTTGGGGGACACTCCAGCGGCAGGCCCCGCATGGACGATGGGTATCGAGGAGGAGTTCTTACTCGTCGGCCAGGACAACGCGTTGCCAGTCACCCCAACCCGCTCCCAAACGAACAGCCTGCTGGGACTCACAGCCTACGGCGGCACCGCCTCCCCGGAGTGGCTTTCCTGCCAGATTGAACATGCCTCGGCGATTCTGGAGACCAGCGACACGGCTACTCTTGCGCTTCTGACGTTCCGGCAGAAGCTCAGATGCATGGCGCGCGAATTTGGCATGATCGCCGCGCCTATCGGGACTGCCCCGCGCATACAAGAGGCCAGCACTGTCATTAGCGACCAGTCAAGGTATCTGCAGATGGCCCAGTTGGCGCCTGCAATAGCAGCGGACCAGTACATCAATGGCATGCACGTCCACGTCTCTGTCCCCGACCCAGAGACTGGGGTGCAAGCACTCAACGGCATCCGGGCATGGTTGCCCCTGCTGACTGCTCTGGGGGCGAATTCACCCTTCTGGCGCGGCCGCGACTCCGGCTTCGCCAGCTGGCGTGCCATCCACTACCGGCGTTGGATGGTCAACGGTGTGCCTCCGCACCTCCGAGATTTTGCCGATTACCAGACCCGGGTTGAAGCATTGCTTAGGACTGACGTAGTGGCAGATCCTGCTGGTATCTGTTGGCTTGCCCGGCTTTCTCGGTGTCACCCCACCATAGAGATTCGAGCCTGCGATGTGCAGTTGCAGACTCCGGACGCCGTGGTGCTTGCCGCGTTTATGCGCGGCTTGGTGCGCGCAGCCATTGACCAGCAGCCACGAAAGCCTCCCGAACCAGAGCTGCTTGACGCAGCTCACTGGCAAGCGGCGAAGTTCGGTCTAGGCGGTCGATTACTGGACCCATTCACTGGTATGCCGGGACCGGCTGAAGTGTCTATCCGGCAGGCGCTCCATACCGCGGAGCCGTACCTTGAGGATTCTGGAGACGCAGAACTGGTGCGCTCTGGACTTGAGCGTCTGCTGAGTCATGGCACCGGCGCAGCACGCCAGCGGGCGGCCTACAAAAAATCAGGCCTAGAAGGCGTGGCGCGAGACGCCGGAAGAGCGATAGATCTGCTCGATCTTGAACCAGAGCGGATCCGCCCGTCATGAAGAGGACTCGTGACGTGGGACCTTTGGCCCTACCGGAGTCGGCGCCAGTCATAGAGGGTGGATCAAGGGAGGGCAGTGGGCGACTGAACCTTCAGTACTCAACATGCGAAGCGGGCAGCTCCCCGACCGGGTGGTTGTCCGACTTCCTCGGATAAACCCCCGGCGGAGGCACCACATGAACAGCGACAGTCACTCATCACCACGCCCGATCGTGTTCGACCCAGCTTCCCGTGACCCAGCCGTTCTGGTGGGATTCGACGGTTCCGATCAGTCCTTTCAAGCGTTGCACTACGGAGCCCTCGCTGCTCGAAGCAGCGGGCGAATACTGACCGTGGTGACTGCTTTCACGGTCCCAGCCCCGGTTTACACGACCCTGACAGCTGTACCGAATACCTCAGAAGCGAAGACAGCAGCATCCTCTGCCAAGTCGGTGCTCGCAGAAGCTCGTGCGTACCTCCGGGACTACCCAGGCAAGGTCTTCTATCGGGTGGAACAGGGAGACGCTGCGGGGGTGCTTGTGGACCTATCTGCTGTTGCGGAGCTCGTGGTTGTTGGGTCACGCGGCCGCGGCGGATTCGTCGGCCGCATCATGGGATCAGTTTCTTCGGCACTGCCGGCCCATGCTTACTGTCCGACTGTGGTGGTCCATCGCCAATATGTGACCAGCACAGGTGATGGCACCGATCGCTTTGCGCCGCCATCCGATCCGCGCCCGGTCATCGTCGGAATCGACCGATCGAAGCACAGCAGGGTTGCCGCACTCCACGCCGCCCAAGTGGCACAGGAAATAGGTACAACCTTGCATATGCTGATGGCTCTTCCATCACTGGAGGGTTGGGCGGACTGGTATCCCGAGCTCGGGACCACAGACCAAGGGCTGGTGGAGCGGCGGACCTCGCAGTTAGAACGGTCACTGCAGGCCGAAGTGGACTGGGTCGCCGGACACTACCCAACGTTGGCCCTCACGGCCGCCGTCAAGCCAGGAGATCCTGTGATACTGCTCGCCCGGTCGACAGCTCGGGCACAGCTGACTGTGGTCGGCAACCGCGGCCGCAGCGGCTTCACCGGCGTGCTCCTGGGCTCCGTGTCTCGCGGAGTGCTTCTCCGCGCGGAAGGCCCAGTGATGGTGGTCCCCGATATTGAGGACGAGAGACTCAACAACCAGCCACAATTTTCTTGATGAACCTATGCAGGTGGCCCGTGCGTTCGGCAGCAGACCTGACCTGGAGTCAACTCTCTGGAGGAAGGTCTTCAGGTGCAGAAGAGGGTTTCGCTTCGGCACTGCGTTCGTGCGCAAGAAGTAGCATCAGTACAATGAGGGTCAGCACAAGGATGCTGAGCAGCACTAAGAATATCGACACAAACAGACCCCAATAGAAAGTCCATTCGAACATGTGCCACTCTCCTTGCTGATCCCGTTCGAGCTACGGCTTAATTGCCATCTGGTTCGCTTCCGGCGGGGTAGTCGACTTTGCGGAAAGCCCGGTCACTCCACGGCTGCGAATTCTGAGCCGATTGTCGATATGAGTCACACACGGCGAGGCGCCGGTTGTTAGACCTGCCTGTTTCTTCTCCGCGAGCGACCAGACCCAACCAGTGAGAGTCGCAGTCGTATCAATAATGGTGACATTCACATCAGATGCATCGATCAAAGGATTGCGCAGCAATGCCCTCCCGATGCGTTCTTCATCGATCGTGCGGGGTGTCCGAGGGCGGATGGCGATTTGGTTGTCGACTGACTCCACTCCGGCAAGGTGCCCGATCACATGCTGGGCTGCATCTCGCTGGAAGGTCCATTCGACTTGACCGGTCAGAGTCACGTGACCGGACCGCACGTGTGCCTTGACGGCTCTGGGGACGCCAGCGGCCCAGACCAAGGCTTGTGTAACGTCGCCGGCGAGATCAGCATGGGTGTCTCGTGTGATGACACAAGGCTGCACGGTCACGTTGTTCCTGAGCTCGAGAACACCACTGACGCGGCGTATGGCACGACCGCACGCGAGATACCCAAGCTCGTCACCGACCACACCGGTCAGCGTGACCACACCGTTGGCGACCTGCACCTGAACGTCTTCAGTTTCGAGCTCCGGCGTCCAATTGAGCTCTATATCAGCCGCAACTTGAATCACACGGTCGCCACGGCTCATGCTGCTCGCATCCACAGTCGAAATCCCCCTGGTCACCTCGCGCGTTCCTACGCGAGATTCCATTCTGATCCGCATCGATCATCCCCGATAGGGCCATTGGTCCTAGTGATCAGTGGTCCACCACCGGTTGTCGACGACGCGTGAATACTGAACACCTAGCGACGGATGAATTCTGGACATCCGGACCATGCTA
>NZ_VAVZ01000140.1 GCF_005771525.1 Nesterenkonia salmonea
CCTCGGTCTTTCATGACACGAGGGCCTGAGAGGCCGTAGATAGACGAGAGTGCCGCTCCGACAAGGGATGATGGGCTTACCACAGTCCAAACCATCCGAGTCGAGAGGGCACTCTCAAAGTGAAGCGTATCCCGGGCACTGGCCGCATGAAAGTCTCCGCCGACGGGCAGGGGGTCGTGTCTCATGCCGGGGTTGGCATGCTGCGAGAACTGGCAGAGCGAACCGGCCTGGTGACCGGGCTTTCGGAGCCGCTTCTGGATTCCTACAAAGGCTTGCCGGTTCACGCCCCGGGCCGGGTGCTCACTGATCTGGCGGTCGCCGT
>NZ_VAVZ01000015.1 GCF_005771525.1 Nesterenkonia salmonea
TACCCGGTCACCGGAACGCCGCTTCCAACTACGCAGACTATTGCTTCCAACTCCGGCTATCCGCCACACAGGCCGGAGTGCTCGGAGAGGTGCATCAGAACATTTTGAGTCTGGCGATGGTGGAAGCTGCAGTGGAATCCGCTGAACGAGCTTCCCGCGTCCCGTTGGAAGATGTCCTGGAGCGCGCCTGGCATCAAGCAATGAGCGAGGAATCTTCCGAGGCTGTTCGCGCCTGCTTGGCCTCTTGGACCTCCGTGCGGAGGGCCCTGGGCTGATTGATCAGGGATCCCCCACTACGGCAGGGGCGCCGGATTGAGGTGAGAAACCGCCAAGTTGCCGTCACGGGAGTCTAAGTAGTAGAGCTGAGCGACTACTGGTTCGTCAGAGTCGATCACCACACCATAGGGCTTATCCAGGTACACAGCCTCGGGTTCAATGAGGTCGTTAATGCGCTGATGTTTCACGCGACGGGCACCTACGGCGATCTCGTAGGGCCCCACCGGCTCGGCGTCGTCGTAATAGACCGTGAGCCTCACACAAGCTTCCCGGTCTCCGGTGTTGAGCAGGCACAGTGTGTTTCGCGAAGTGAAGTCAGGCTCGAATCCAGTGCTCTGGCTGGGGGCGAACCCGGCAGAAAAGACCCAGGTATTGCGACCAAGGGTTCCCCCGGCGTCGTTGTTGATTTCGGATTGATGGGTCATCCTGTCTCCTCACCGAAAAGCTCACGCAGATAGTCGTTCATGAGAAGGCCCTCCGGGTCCATACTGCGACGGATGGCGTGGAACGCGTCCCACTGCGGATAGAGCGGGGCTAACTCAGCAGCCTTCAGCGTGTGCTTCTTCCCCCAGTGGGGACGACCGTCGAACTGCCAGAAAATGGGTTCAATGTCATCGAAGTACCGTTTGAACGGCAGCGTGTTGTTCTGCAGCAGCGCTATGGTCATGGAGGGGCTGCCCTGCCGGTACTCGGCCTCAGTATTGGACAGCATGGCGTGATCCGCAGCAATAGTGCGAACCAGCACCCGCCAGCCCACCTCAGCCCGATGCTTGACCTTGACCCGATCGCGCACACGACGGAACGCTGTGAGGCTCTGGTCAAAGGGAAGCATGTACTCCATCTCCTCAAAGTGGAGCATGCGGTCATTGGGGATGATCTCGTAGTTCGGCCCTGTCTCATCCTTCTTCAGCCTGCTGTAGGGCTCACCCTCAGGTGTTAGTGCTGGCTCATGACCAGGTTTGTTGAGTGTGCGCACCTGAGCGAGATCGCTGCGGGGATACCAGTAGAAGTCCATGCTGCGGTTGGTCTTCACCAGCTCCGCATAGTTCTCCAATACCCAGTCAATATGGGTCACCCAGTTCAGGCGGTGCAGTTGATGGGCCGGCTCCACCCGCAGAGTCAGTGAGCTCAGCACCCCCAGAGTCCCGAATGACACCTGCACTGCACGCAGCAGTTGATCTGAAGCTAGACTTTCAGGAGGGACCCCGGCGTCGACTCCGAAAGGCACTTCCTCCCCCAGGCCGTTGATGAGGGTGCCGCCGATGAGTGTCGAGGATAGGTTCCCCAGTGTGATCCCCGAGCCGTGAGTGCCAGTGGCAATAGCACCGGCGATGGCCTGGTAATCGACATCTCCGAGATTCTGCATCGCCACACCATGCTCAGCCAGCTCTTCGCCGAGGTCTCGCAGGCCAGTTCCGGGAAGGACCTTTGCCCAGCCTGCCTCGGCATCGACTTCCAGTACTCCCGTCATATTGTCCAGAGACAACAGAATGTCTTCAGTGCGGAAAATGGGGGTGGAGGAGTGGCCCGAGCCCACCGGCCGCACCGTCGAGCCACGACGGCCAGCACTTTTCACCGCTGTGATGAGCTGACCGGTGGTCTCCGGTGTGGCGATGGTCTCCGGTGTGAAGCTGACTGAACCGGACCAGTTAGTGAATTTCTGTGCCACGGTAGTCCTCTACTCAGACGCTTGCGGATGCACCCACCGGTGGCTTCTCCGGTGAATACTCAAGCTGACCCAAACCGCCTGAGAGCACATCATCAGCAGCGGCCTGGTGGTTCTTCACCGAGGAGGTCCATCCGCCCCACTGAGCTGGATCGAGTGAGTCACCATTGCGGCCGAGATTCTTCAGCCGCTGATGCTCAGCGTCAGTGAAGTCCTGGGTAGCAAGCGGCCGAAGGTGTGCCACATCATCGACCGATATCCCCAGCTGCTGACCGACGCGGTGGCCATAGTCATCATGAACCATGAAGAAATGCCAGACCATGCGGTGCTGAACATCCGCCTCACAGGTGGAGAGCAGAGTCCCCATGACGTTGACCAGCTCGTCGCGTTCCCAGTCATTGATAGTGCTGTAGCGTCCCCGGGCCTGGACATAATCATTGGTGCGCTCAATGCTCGACTGAGTCAGCTGACCGCTGACCTGCGGCGGCTTGCTCGGCTTCGCAGTGGCCTCATGGAGGCCATTGTGGATGCTCGGCTCATAGTTGACATGAGGGTTCTGCCCTGGCGCAACATCGGTGTGGTAGCTCATCTCGCCACCGCGTTGGTGGGTGTGAACCCTGCCATTGACTCCCTTGGGGTAGTTCACCGGCAGCTGGAGATAGTTCGGCCCCACCCGGTAACGCTGAGTATCGGAGTAGCTGAAGGTCCGGCCGACGAGCATCTTGTCATCAGAGAAGTCCAAGCCGTCCACCAGTACGCCGGTTCCCATGGCGATCTGCTCGTTTTCATTGTGGAAGTCCTGGATGTTCCGGTTCAAGGTCATGGTGCCGACATGCCTGAGGGGGAAGTCGTGTTCCGGCCAGATCTTGGTGTCATCCAGAGGATCCCACTCCAGCTCAGGGTGTTCGTGGTCCTCCATCAGCTGGACATAGAGGTCCCACTGCGGAAAGTCACCACGTTCGATGGCCTCATAGAGGTCCTTGGATGCGGAGCCGAGCTCCTGGCCCTGGACCTTGGCAGCTTCCTCCTCAGACAATGAAGCAACCCCTTGGCGCGGCAGCCAGTGATACTTCACCAGGACGGTCTCCCCGTGCTCGTTGACCATCTTGTAGGTGTTGACCCCGAATCCTTCCATATGGCGGTAGGTCGCGGGGATTCCCCGAGGGCTGAACAGATGGGTGAGCATATGCATTGACTCCGGCGACTGGCTCATGAAGTCGAAAATGCGGTTGGGTTCCTGCCGAAAAGTGATCGGATCCGGTTTCAACGAATGGATCACATCAGGAAACTTCAAGGCATCACGGATGAAGAACACAGGCAGGTTATTGCCGACCAGGTCCCAGTTGCCGTCCTCGGTGTAGAACTTCACCGCGAATCCACGGGGATCACGAGCCACCTCAGTGGAGTCGCGGCCACCAATGACGGTGGAGAAACGGATAGCCAGGTCGGTCTTCTTGCCAGCCTCCTGAAAAAGCTTAGCCCGTGTGTACTGTGAAGCAGGCTCATCACCGATCTTGCCGGTGGCCTCGAATTCCCCGTACGCCACAAAACCCCGGGCATGCACCACACGTTCCGGAATGCGTTCGCGATCAAAGTGGCTGATCTTCTCCAGAAAGTGATAGTTCTCCAGAGTGGCGGGTCCGCGGGATCCAATGGTGCGCTGATTCTGGTTGTTCGGCACTGGTTGGCCCTGGCGGGTGGTGAGGATCTGGTGGTCAGCCATGACACTCCTTTGCTCCTCGTGAAAGTGGATGGACAGCTACAGCCTATCTTTTTTATGAGTAACTCAAAAGAGGCAAACGCCCATGTCAGGTGCACTTTCGCTAGGAATACGCTGTGCGCAGCCTGGAAACTAGTCGTTGTCGGGGGTTCCTGTGCGCACCACCATCTTGCCAGTATTGGCACCACGCATCATGTTAAGGAAAGCGTCTACAGCGTTGCCGATACCGTTGACCACTGTCTCGTCGTAGACCACTTTCCCCGCGCCGAACCATTGGGTCATCTTCTCGTTGAATTCCGAGGCCTTATCCAGGTGGTGGTTCAGGGTGAACCCGCGCATTGAAAGGCTTCGGGTGATGAAGTTGGCCATATTGTCAGGACCCTTGGTCGGCTCTGTTGCGTTGTACTGGGAAATCGCGCCGCATATGGCCAATCGACCATGAGTGTTCATCACATCGAGGGCTGCTTCTAGGTGGTCGCCACCGACGTTGTCGAAGAATACGTCTACCCCGTCAGGTGCTAGGTCGGGCAGTTGTTCGCGCAAAGGAGCAGTCTTGTAGTTCAGTGCGGCGTCGAACCCGTATTTCTCTTTCAGCAGGGCGACCTTCTCATCCGAGCCTGCCGATCCGATCACGCGGCTGGCGCCCAGCAGTTTAGCGATCTGCCCGGCTGCGGTGCCTACAGCGCCGGCTGCGCCCGAGATGAAGACTGTGTCTCCCTCAGTCACAGGGCCGATCTCGGTCAGTCCCACATAGGCGGTCAGTCCGGTCATTCCCAGAATGCCGAGGTAGAGGGAAGGTGAATCCCCTGGGAGTTCGGGCACGGCGCTGAATGCGCCGGCGTCGCCCTGAGAGACGTCGCGCCAACCCAGCTGGTGCAATACCAGAGTGCCGACTGGCAGCGACTCCGCGCGGGAGGCGACGATGCGACCAATAGCGCTGCCGTCCATCGTTTCACCGAGTTCAAAGGGTGGGACGTAGCTCTTGGCGGAGCTCATGCGGCCGCGCATATAGGGGTCCACTGAGATGAACTCATTGGCGACGCGCACCTGGTTCTCGCCGAGGTCGTCCAGTTGTACGGTGACCGTCCGGAAGTTCTCTGGGGTCGGCCAGCCGGTGGGGCGGGAGCTGAGCTGGATCTGTGTGCTCGTCTGATAGGTGGTGTTCTCAGGCAAATTGATGACGTTTCCTTTCGACTTTCAGTCAGGGAGAACATACGACGACGACTAGGCCGCCTTATCGAGTGACTCCGCATCCCAGTATCTGCCGCTACTCCCCCGGTACGAAAGTAGCGCGGTCAGTGCGGAAGGCGCGCTGTCTGGCATAGGTATGGACCTCACCCAGGTCCTTCCGCTGGTCATCAGCGGCTTCGACAAGCCGATCAAACACTGAGGCTTCTATTCCGAGCTCATCTGCGTAGTCCGAGAGCACCTCCCAACCCTGGCGTTTGGCGGTGACGGCGGCCATCATTAGTTCTGTCTCCAGCACCAAGGCGGCCGGTGAGCGCTTCAGGGGTCGAGCGTAGGGCTTAGCTCGACTCAGTCGTTCACCGAGCCAGAGCGCAGGCGCAGCGATTACTGGACGCGGGAACCCCTGAGCCTGAATCAGTTCGCTGAGCCACTGATGCTCAGATTCGATAGCATCCGCCACCTGGGACAGCTGCGGGTAGACAGCTGTGTCGTCGAAAGCACCCTCCATGGCCTGAATGCGCTTTAACCCCGCCGTGGCTCCGGCCAGGTGGTCCGCCATATAGCTGCGGAGCAGTCCGGCATCAATGCTGGAAGGCAGCTCATGCTCAGGACTGGGCAATGGGTGTTCGTTCGTTGCGGATTGGCTGCGTGGTCGCAGAGGAATCGAACCGTGCCCTTCCCCCGATGCCAAACCTTCGAGCAGTTCAGCTAAGGCATCCGAACCAGAGGCTTCTGGGTGCCAATCAAGGATGGAACGTGCGCGGGAGGTATCCATGACCGGGGCATGCCGGGCCATCTCCAACCATCCTTCATCCATGGGCAGTACGCGAGCTCGGTGAGCAGCCCTGACTAAAGGCTTCAACGGAGGAAATGGCAGCGCAATACTGGCTCTGCCAGCGCTGCGACCCGAAACGATGGAAGCGATGGCTTCACCGGTGAGGAGGTCGTCGGAAGCGATGTTGAATGCTCCACGAGCTCCACGAATGATCGCTTCAACATAGGCTTTTGCCACATCGCGGGCGTGGACCGCTTGGGTCCGGATGCCGTGCGGGATCGGAACCAGTGGCGGACTGACCTTCTGGAGAAGCTGCACTGGGGCTAGACGTCCGGCGAAATAGCGCTGGATTTCAGCGCCAGCCTCAGCCTGGAAGATGAGACCAGGGCGGAGCCTGGCTAGCGCAATATCTGGGTGAAGGGCCTCGAACTCATCCATCACCCGCTCTTGGGCTGCTTTGTCTTCGCTGTAGTGGGAACCGGAAATGCCCTCGGTGCCCCAGGACTCATCGCGCGGCTGATCATCGTCCACCGCCGAGTAGGCGCCCACGGAGGAGGCGACAGCAATCCGGTTAACAGAGGCTTCCGCGGCAGCTTTGAGCACATGCTCGGTACCGTCGACATTGACTCGGCGCAGCAGCTCTCGCTTAGAGTTCGGTTGAATCAGCCAGCCAAGGTGGATCACAGCATCCGCTCCGGAGAACAGCTTGGTGAGGGTCTTTACCGAATCAGGAAATTGGATGTCCACAGTGGCCCACTCGGCATGACTGAACGGCTCGCACGCAGTCTCCGGTAACCTTCGCGCAAGACCCAGTACTGATGTGATCTCTTCTCTATCAGAGAGTTCCTCCAGAACTGCCGAACCGGCGTTCCCAGTAGCTCCAACAACAACAACGCGCATGTGGGCCATCTCCCCTGCTGTACTCGTTCTCCATGTCTCTTCATGCCTGAAGTGCTTTCCACCCGACCATGCTGACCTGAGATTTCACCGGACAGCTGCTGCGCACCAGGTGCCGACAGTGCCCACAGCGGCCGGGTCGGAGGTGTCTCCGTAGTCAGGCATAAGATCATCATTGCTATCGAATCTATGTTCGAATACGATGGGTGCTCCGCGCTTCCCATCAGGTTCGCGCCATGATGCAAGGAGCCTGACAATGACAGCACATCCACATTATTCCTCCGCCTCACTTGAGCAGCAGTCAGACCCGAGACCACTTTCGGGAGTGACCCGACTGGTCTCGGCAGAGGCGGCCACAGACTATGCCCGCAGGAACGTCTCTCAGGCCACTGCAGGGGCATCAGCCGATAGTCGCATCACTGAGCATGTAGAGGTAGTCGTGAGTGATCAGGGACTGCCGCTGCACTTGTGGTGGCGAGAGCGTGGTTATGACGTGGTTGCTGAACCGCTGCGTTGGTTCGCCCGGCGACGCTGGTGGACTGAGGAAATACGAGCTGAGCGGGGACGGGCTGGTTTGGTGTCCCAGGAAGTGTGGCGAATCCAAGTGCAGGACCCGCTGACGGCTGAACGCATCACAGTTGATGTTGGAAGGAGCCTGCCCGCAGACCGCTGGCGTCTGCTGCGCATTCACGAGAATCCTCAAGAGCCTGAGGCGGTGGAATGACATTCATCCACCTGCATGTAGCAAGCTGCTTCTCAAGCCACTACGGAACAGCAACACCTCAAGAATTAGCCGCCGCAGCAGCTGCAGCAGGAGCACCCGCCCTAGCGTTGACTGACCGAAACGGGATCTATGGAGCAGTCCAACACATTGGAGCCTGCCGTGACCATGATCTAGCACCTATCCTTGGCGCTGACCTTGCAGTACATGGCCATGGACGCGTGACCGTCTTGGCTCATGGCAGCAGGAAGGGATACGCCGCACTGTGTCAGGCGGTATCTGCCGCACATGAAGGCACATCGGCCAGCAGCAGCGGCCCGGAACCGGCACTTTCACGTGAGCGGCTTGCTCAGCTGTCACGCACTTCAACCACCGAGGCCCCCCTGCTGTTTGTCCTGTTGGGCCCAGAGTCCGATATCGGAATGCTGGCGGCCGGGCGGCGATACCGCCCAGCCCGCACCGCTTTGCGGCAATGGCGTCAGCTTCTTGGAGCCGCTGTATATGTAGAACTTGTTTCACATCTTGCTCCGCCGGGTGAAGAGCTTTCCACTGCCCACGCGGCAAGAATGCTCTCAGCTGCAGCGGCCTGCCGTGTGCCGACAGTACTTACCAATGCGGTGCGGCTGTGCACAGCCGAGGAGGCGGCTACTGCGGATGTTCTCGATGCAGTGCGTGTTCTCAGCAGCCTGGATTCAGCTCCACTACAGCCCAATGACCAAGGCTGGCTCAAGCCGGAAACCGAGATGCTCAGCATTGCGGCCGAGATATGTAAAGCCAGCACAGTCGTTGTTGAGCCTGAGGCCATTCTCCGCACCACTGAAGATCTGGCCAATGCCTGTCAGATCGACCCCACACAACATATGACTTACGGGGTGCCAAAGATACCTGAGGCACATGTGATCGGCATCGAAGGCTCCGCTGATGAGGAACTGCGTTTCCGCTGTGAGCAGGGGCTAGCAGCACGGCTTGAGCAGCCACAGGTGCGCCATCGTTTGGAACACGAATTGGCAGTTATCGAGGATTTAGGTTTTTCAGCCTACTTTCTGACTGTGGCGGAAGTAACGCGGCTCATTCAGGAGCTTGGTGTGCGCTGCGCTGCTCGAGGTTCAGGAGTCTCCTCCCTAGTTGTTCACGCTTTAGGAGTGAGCCCCATCGACCCCCTGAAACATGGTCTGATCTTCGAACGGTTTCTTTCTCTGAACCGGGCTACCCTGCCGGATATTGATATTGACGTTGAATCAGAGCGGCGTCACGAAATCTACCAGCGCGTCTTTGATCGGTTCGGCAAAGAGCGAGTCACGCTGATGAGCATGCAGAATGCCTACAGGGTCCGCGGGGCAGTGCGTGATGCAGGTATGGCACTTGGTCTTCCTGATGACGAGCTTGATCAACTGGCAGAAATCATGTGGCGCTTCCCCGCTCGTGAGTTTCGCCAGGCATTGGAGGATAAGCCTGAGCTGAAGCATCTGGCTGAACGTATTGAGACCGAACGCGTCTCCGGCCGTGCTCAACTCGACCTGCTGGTTGATCTCACTGAGCGCCTTGACCGTCTGCCGAGGCATATCTCCACACACCCTTGTGGCGTCATCCTGGGGAACAAAGACCTGCTCAGCTTGACGCCTGTTCAGCCAAGCGGTGTGACTGGTTTGCCGATGAGCCAATTCGGCAAGGACGACATGGACCCAGCAGGTTTCATCAAATTAGATATCTTGGGAGTGCGTATGCAGTCGGCCATTGCCCATTGTCTTGGTGAGATCGAACGAACCACTGGGGACCGCATCAGCCTCGACACCATCAGCTTTGAAGATCCGGCAACCTTTGACCTGATCCAATCCACACATACTTTGGGTTGCTTCCAGATCGAATCACCTGGTCAGCGTGAACTCATTGGGAAGCTCATTCCAGCCTCACTGGAGGACCTCATTCTGGACATTTCACTTTTTCGCCCCGGACCGATGGGGGCAGGAATGGTCCGCCCCTTCCTGGAACGTCGTCACGGTTTCGAATCGACGCGGTATCCGCACCCTGATCTGATCGAGATTTTGGAGGAGACGTATGGCGTCATTGTGTATCACGAGCAAGTCCTGAGGATTTTCGACACGATGACTGGTTGTGGGCTTGCCGCTGCAGATGAGCTCCGTCGATCTTTGTCGCGGGAGCATAAGAGCGCAGAGGTTGAATCATTCTTCCGTTCAAGCACAGCAGAACGTGGTTATACGCAGGAAGTCACAGATGAGGTCTGGCGCCAATTGGCCAGTTTCGGCTCTTTCGGGTTCTGTAAGGCTCACGCCGCAGCATTCGCTGTCCCGACGTATCAGTCCGCATGGTTGAAGACGCACTATCCGGCGGCATTTATGACGGGCCTGTTCGAACACGACCCCGGAATGTACCCACTTCGGCTGTTGGTAGCCGAGGCTCGTCGTCTTGAGATACCGCTGCTTCCGATGGATATTAATCGGTCCACTGGTCACTTCCGGTTAGAAACTACACAGCCTGCGACTCGGCTCTCCAACGGAAACCAACCCGACTCCAATTGGGGGATCCGTATGGCCCTTACCACGCTAAAAGGCATATCAGCAGCGGAGATCCGACGAATTGAAAACGAACAGCCCTTCGATTCGCTGGCAGACCTTCGGGCCCGGGCCAAGCCAAGACTCAACACGATGAAGTCCATGGCGAAAGTCGGTGCCCTAGATTCGTTTCTTCCTGCAGGTACAGGACGCAATCGCCGCAATGATCTTTTTGACTGGATTGAGCGCACTGGTCCACGGAGAAACCAGCAGGCACGGATCCCACAGGCAGCCGGTCAGCTGGCTTTTCCTCTCTCTGATACTGAAGCCAGCAGTCTTCCCACCGGTCAGTCACCTCCTACCGATACTGAAGTGTTAGCCACAGAACTTGATCTGACCAGTGTGGACACTACAGATCACGTCATGAGCGTGCATCGTGAAGGCCTTGAAGGAGTAGGAGTCACCTACGCTAAGGATCTGCTGAACCAGCGCAGCGGAGCCTCTGTCAGGGTCGCCGGGATCCGCGTGGCTACGCAAACCCCTCCGATGGCGTCTGGGAAAAGGGTCGTGTTCATCTCTTTAGACGATGGAACAGGAGTGGTGGACCTGTCATTCTTCGATGAAGCTCAGGCCAACACTGGTGAAGCGCTATTCGCAGCCAAGATGCTCATGGCTGAGGGAACTATACGCCGAACAGGACCACGAGCTGTGACCGTCCAAGCCATCAGGGCGTGGAATTTGCATGGGTCCCCAGCTGAGCTGACATCTGGGCATTAACTGCTAGGGAGGGCCGGTCTGACGACCGGCCCTCCCTAATGAGCTCTAAACTCCTTGGCTTACTTCACCAGAGAGCGGAGGACATACTGCAGAATGCCACCATTGCGGTAGTAATTGGCTTCACCAGGTGTGTCGATACGGACAACCGCATCAAACTCCACAGTGGAGCCATCATCCTTGGTTGCGGTGACTTTCACGGTCTCCGGGACTTCACCATCATTGAGTTTGGTGATCTCAGAAATGGCGAATGTCTCGAAACCAGTCAGTCCCAGAGTCTGTGCCGATTCACCCTCGGGGAACTGCAGCGGCAATACGCCCATACCGATGAGGTTCGATCGGTGAATGCGCTCGAACGACTCAACGATCACTGCCCGGACACCCAGAAGGCTCGTGCCTTTGGCCGCCCAGTCACGGGATGAACCGGAGCCGTACTCCTTTCCACCCAGGACCACCAACGGGATACCAGCTTCCTGGTAGTTCATGGCTGCGTCGTAAACGTAGGCCTGTTCCCCGTCTTTGGTGAAGTCACGGGTGAAACCGCCCTCCACGCCGTCGAGCAGTTCGTTCTTGATTCGGATGTTGGAAAAAGTGCCCCGAATCATCACCTCGTGATTACCGCGACGGGACCCGTAGGAATTGAAGTTCTTCCGTTCGACCCCATTCTCCAGAAGGTACCGTCCTGCAGGAGTATCTGACTTGAAGGAACCAGCCGGTGAAATATGGTCAGTGGTGACAGAATCGCCCAGCTTCAGCAGAACTCGCGCACCCTCGATGTCGGTGACGGGTTCGGGGTCGAGTTCCAAACCGTCAAAGTAGGGCGCTTTGCGCACATAGGTTGAATTCTCATCCCAGGTGAAGGTATCGCCCTCAGGAGTGTCCAAAGACTGCCAGCGGTGGTCACCGTCAAAGATGGTGCCGTACTTCGAGGTGAACATCTCAGTGTCGATGGACTCCTCAATAATCTTTTCCACCTCGATGGGGTCCGGCCAGATGTCCCGAAGGTACACATCCTCGCCCTGAGAGTTCTGGCCCAGCGGGTCATTTTCGAAATCGAAGTCCATGGTCCCGGCGAGAGCATAGGCAACCACCAGCGGAGGTGAGGCAAGGTAGTTCATCTTGACATCCGGGTTGATGCGACCTTCGAAGTTGCGGTTGCCCGAAAGAACAGAGGTCACCGCCAAGTCTTCATCCTGAACAGTCTTGGAGATCTCCTCTTCAAGCGGACCGGAGTTTCCGATGCAGGTGGTGCAGCCGTAACCCACCACAAAGAAGCCGATCTTTTCCAGATACTCGATGAGGCCGGACTTTTCGTAGTAGTCAGTGACCACTTTGGAGCCCGGTGCAATGGAAGTCTTGACCCATGGTTTCTGGGTCAATCCCTGTTCCACAGCATTGCGAGCCAGAACGCCAGCGGCCAGCATCACATTGGGGTTAGAAGTGTTGGTGCAAGAAGTAATCGAGGCAATCGACACCGCACCGTGGTCCAAGTTGAACTCACGGCCATCTGGCATAGCCACAGGGATGGGGTTCGATGGACGGCCCACCACAGGTTCCGCTGAGGGATCCATTGGTCGTGGCTTATCGGCGGGGTCCTGTGACTCATCAGGGGTGTGGGAAGGTGCATCCGAGCTTGGGAAGGACTCATCGGAAGCTTCATCTACTTTGCCGTTGAGTGCGTCGTTGACGACTGCAGTCTCTTCCGCCACATAGTTGTGGATGTCCTTGCGAAACTGCTCTTTGGCATCGGTGAGTTCGATGCGATCCTGTGGCCGCTTAGGGCCAGCTATGGAAGGGACCACAGTCGAGAGGTCGAGCTTCAAACGCTCCGAGAAGCGCAGCTCGCGCGAAGGATCGTGCCACATGCCCTGCTCTTTGGCGTAAGCCTCGACCAGAGAGATTTCTTCCTCGGTCCTGCCGGTGAGACGCAGGTAGCTGATGGTGACGTCGTCGATGGGGAACATCGCTGCGGTGGAACCGAATTCCGGTGACATGTTGCCGATCGTCGCCCGGTTGGCCAAGGGCACAGCCGCGACACCTTCACCGAAGAACTCGACGAACTTGCCGACAACACCATGCTCCCGCAGCATCTGAGTGATGGTCAGGACCACATCGGTGGCGGTAGCACCGGCTGGGATTTGGCCGGAAAGCTCAAATCCAACCACCCGTGGGATCAGCATGGAGATCGGCTGGCCAAGCATCGCGGCCTCCGCTTCGATACCGCCAACTCCCCAGCCCAGAACTCCCAGACCGTTTTCCATGGTCGTGTGCGAGTCGGTTCCCACACAGGTGTCTGGGTAGGCGCGCAGAACACCGTCAACCTCACGAGTCATCACCACTCGAGCCAGCGACTCGATGTTCACCTGGTGAACGATTCCCATGCCAGGGGGAACAACTTTGAAGTCATCGAAAGCAGTCTGTCCCCAGCGCAGGAACTGGTACCGCTCACCATTGCGCTGGTATTCGATGTCCATATTGCGTTCGATCGCATCAGAGTTGCCGAAGGAATCGATCTGCACGGAGTGGTCAATGACCATCTCAGCAGGTGCCAACGGATTAATCTTCGAAGGGTCACCGCCCAGATCGGCGACGGCCTCGCGCATAGTGGCGAGGTCGACCACACAGGGAACGCCAGTGAAGTCCTGCATCAGAACTCGGCCGGGGGTGAATTGAATCTCAGTATTGGGCTGGGCTGACTCATCCCATTTGCCCAAAGCTTTAATGTGCTCGGCGGTGACGTTCTCGCCGTCTTCGGTCCGGAGAAGGTTCTCCAACAGAACCTTGAGGCTGTACGGGAGGGAGTCATACCCCTCTACCGCGTTGAGTCGAAAAATCTCATAGTCGGAGCCATCGACGTTGAGTACGCCTTTTGCTCCGAAACTGTCCACTGTGCTCACGCTTAGACTCCTTAGTCTCGTTGGCGGGCTGCCACAGCGCTTGGGTGCGCGCTCATCGATATCCATCCTACTCATACCGGTGCGCCACTCGGCTTAGGTGAGGCTCACCGCGTCGAGACGACTGCTAGGTACGCTTAAAGAGTGCGACAGATTCCATGTGGTGTGTGTTGGGATAAAGGTCCAGCAGAGCAAGATCAGAGATCACCCAACCCACGTCATAGAGCTGCTTGGCGTCTCTCGCGAATGAAGCGGGATCGCAGGAAACGTAGATGATCTGGCCCGGGTCAGCTGAATCGATGCCGGCTATGACTCGTTTGTCGGCTCCGGCCCGTGGAGGGTCCAGAACAACAACATCGCTGGTGTCGAGACGAGTCGCCACGCTCTCGGCTGAAGCCTGCACAACTTCCACTCCGGCGACTCCTGTGAAGAGCTCCCATGCCGCGTCAGACGTTGCCGCCGAAGCTTCAACAGAAAGCACGCGACCGGAGGGGCCCACCCGTGAGGACGCCCATGCAGTGAAGAGTCCTGCACCCGCGTAGAGGTCAATGGCGGAGCCTCCTGGTGGAAGCTCAGCCATACGGTCAACAGTGCTCACCAGTGCGCTGGGCGCGCTGCGGTGGATCTGCCAGAAGCCCTCCGGCGGAAGTGAGACAGAATTACGGTCCCCCACCGGCGTCGGGAGAGGCTCGTTGACCATGCGGTTTCCGAGTAGCAGGCGATAGTCGACCGTGGTTGGTTGCATCTGACTGTATCGACGACGACCCTTGCGAGGCTGGGTCTGCGCCAAAGCCAGGACGATGCTGCCAACCTCCGGAGAGGATGCGGCGAAACCTTTGAGACGATCCTCGAACTCGACCAAAAATTTCGTATCCCTGGGATTCTCTGCCCGGACGATCAAGGTCAGTGGGTCTTCTCCGCCGGGGGCCACAACATCGACACTCTGCGCGCCTGCGAAATTCCAGGAAAATATTCCGGAGGCACCAATGGACTCCACACCTAGAGGCATGGACCGCAGCGGAATCAGCTCATGGGACCGGCTGGGTTTCATAGCAAGCGAACCGCCGCTGATACCGAAGCTGGCCCTGGTGCGCCAATGCATGCCAGCGGCGTCAGCACCCGGCAGATGCTCAACGGTGAAATCGCCCTCCGGACCCACATGGTCTGTGTCGAGGGTGCTGATATCGATACCGCCGATGCGCTGCATGGTGTCTCGAAACACCTGCGATTTCAGCCGCCGTTGGTGGACGTCGGTGATGTGGCCGTAGTCAGCTCCCCCGACGGGAAGTTGATCGTGATCATAGGCACGTAGCGCGTCAGCCTGCTTCCAGGGGTGGCGTCGGCGGTGGTCGGAAGCGTCCAGCACATCGAACACATCTGCTCTCCAGAAGCGAGAAGAGTTTTCGCCGTCAGTGACGACAGCCCGGACGGTCTCACCTGGAACAGCATGGCGGACGAAGACCACGCGTCCTTCATGGCGAGCAACGCAGTGACCGCCATGGGACATCGGCCCCACGGTCAGAGTTAGCACATGGGGGCCGGTCATGGGGCCGAACTCGGCTCACGTTCACGTGTGATCATCCAGCCCAGCCAGAGGGCGAAGGCGTAGAGCGGCACTCCCATGACCACCCGCGTCACTCCAAGGGCAGTTTCGTTGTCTGCGAAGTAGAGGGGAAGCTGGACTATCAGTCGTGAGGCGAGAACCGCCGTGATGATCCAGGTCGCCAACGCGTAGCCGCGGCGTCGAACCTTGTCCTGCCGCCATTCGAAACCCTCGCCGCGAATGACTCCGAAAATCACCCCCATCAGCGGCCACTTCACAGCAATGGAGATGGTCAGAGCCAGAATATAGGCGATATTGATGAAGAACCCGGGAACGTAGTAGCCGCGGGCCTCACCGGAGAAGTGTGCAAACGCCGCGCAGATCAGTACGCCTGCGAGACCGGAAAGCGACTGAACCAGACTGCCACGCTGCACGAGGCGCACCACTGCAAACACTGCGCCGACTGCGATCGCCAGCACGATGGCAATAGCGAGGTCCCCCATGATGATGTAAGCCGTCAGGAAGCTCGTGGCCGGCAAGGCGGCCTCCATGATGCCCCGCCAGCCGCCGACTGAACCCATCACATCCAGAGAGCCGTCCTCTCGCGTTGAGACTCTCCGAGCTGCCGAGCTCGAAAACTGCTGACGCAACGGGTCCTGCGAGGTCATGGGTTCTGAGAATCGTTGGAGCTATCCGATGGGCCGCGCGGTGGGGAAGGGGACACCCCATTGGTGCGGTTCTGCTGCCCGGAGGCCGCGATCCGTTTCGCCCCCTCCGGCGGTTTGAGCTTAAGCAGTTCTCGCGGCGGCAATGGATCGTCGCCACGGACTACGATGATCCGTGAGAAGAGCTCCTCCACTCCGGCTGACGCTTTGCGGTCGATAGCGCCGCGCCCGCCGATCACACCACGGAGGAACCACCGGTTTCCTTCACTTCCGATGAAACGAGCAGCTCTCCAGCCTTGGCGTCCGTCTTTCAGCACAGTTGGCACACGAGCGTGCAGCTCTTTTCCGAAGCGGCCATCGAGGATTCTGACTCGTCCCTTCTGCTTGGTGACAGACTCCTGGATCTGCTCCCGCACGTCTTGCCATACGCCCCCTGACTTCGGTGCGGAGAACGCCTGGAGTTGGATGCTGGCTTGGCCGATGCTGATCGTCAGTGACACCACACGCTTGGTCTTCTGATCGATGTCCAGGCGAATCTTCTGCCCCTTAGCCGCTGGCACCAGGATCGCACCGAAGTTGATGTAGCCCTTGGCCGAGTCCACATCTTTGGAATCGTGAGGGCCCTGGCCCGGCTTGAAGCTCGGCGGCGGGCTGTTGGGCTCCTCAGTGGCCTCTTCAGCAGCAGAGTCGGTCACAGCTCCCTGATCGCCGCTGACAGCATCACCGTCTGCCGATACCTCAGCTTCCGTGATCTCAACCTGCGGCTCAGCGGAGGCAGTCTCGGACTCGAGCGCCTCTTTGATGGTCGCCGGCTGCTGCGGCTTATCTTTCTTCTTCTTGCCGAAGAGCATGAAACTCCTTAAAGCTGTTGGGCGTAGTGGTCAGGGGTGGAACTCAGCCCGCTTGAACCGAATCCTCCTGTGCCGCGGGCTGTATCTGGCAGCGTCTCGACCGGGCTGAAGACTGCACGTGCGACTTCTTGAAAGACGATCTGAGCAATTCGGTCCCCGCGGCTAAAGCTGACCGTCTGACTTGGGTCTGTGTTGATCAGCAACACCTTCAGTTCGCCTCTGTAACCGGAATCGACAGTGCCCGGGGCGTTGACCATGCTGATTCCGTGCCGCGAGGCCAGACCGCTGCGCGGGTGGACCAGACCGACCCAACCCATGGGGATAGCGACAGCAACTCCTGTGGGCACCATGCGGCGCTCTCCTGGAGTCAGGGTGAAGTCTTCGGAGGTGACCAAGTCAGCTCCTGCATCACCGTCGTGGGCGTATCGCGGCATGGGCAGCTCCGAGTCGAGCTGCTGGAGGGGAACCTGAATGGTCTTCACGTTTCATGAGTCTACCGGCAAGTGATTCACACCAAGGTGGCCCCGCTCAGTGGGCTTTCGCCACAAGAGGAACTCGACGGCGTCGCCGCCACTCACCAGTCCCGAGTTCCATGCGACGATAGATCCTATGAGTGATTCTGTACGCTACGTCGAAAAGTTGTGGCCCGCTTGGTGGATCTGGTTATCGGGAGTCATCATCGGTGGCTCATTCTCCACGATCTTCTTTCCGATCGGTGTGACGTACGGAATCATTGCCCTGGTGATCGGTATGGCGGTGTGTGCTGCGGCGCTAGTAGCCATCACTCCCCGCATTGAGGTGACCGATCATTGGCTCAAAGTAGGCCGTGCCCAAGTGGAACGTGAGTACCTCGGCCACGTCGTGGCACACCGCGGTGGCGCCGCCCGGGAGCAGCTCGGTCCAGGTTTCGACGCACGGAGTTACCAGTGCATTCGGGGGTGGATCAACCCTGTGATTACGGCGGAGATCACCGATGCGCGTGACTCCACTCCGTACTGGCTGTTCTCCAGTCGGCATCCAGAGAAGGTGTTGGAAGCCCTGGACTCCCGTGAACCGGTCCAGACCAGCGGAGTCTCAATCAGCGAGGATTGAGCACCGCCGGTTCCGAGACCGACTACACATGCGTTGAGGTTTAGTCTTCGCAGTCCTTACACACCAGACCGCTGGGGCCTTCAATAGCCTGCGACCGGTGCCTCACCAGGAAGCACGAGGTGCAGGTGAATTCGTCAGACTGGGCGGGAAGCACACGGACCTGGAGTTCTTCGTCCGAGAGGTCAGCGCCGGGGAGTTCGAAGCCTTCAGCAGCTTCAGTCTCGTCCTCGTCCACGACAGCGGACTGACGGTTGGAGGAGCGGTTCTTCAGTTCTTCGATCGAGTCTTCATTTACGTCGTCGTCGTTCTTGCGCGGGGCATCGTAATCGGTAGCCATATCAGGTGCTCCAATGGTGGTTCGTGCGTCTTTCGCCCAGGTCGGTGCAGGCCCGGCAAACGAGTGAGGTCGCACAGATTGTGTCGTATCGCGTGCTCTGTGACAAGTCGGAGTCATCAGGTTACGGAATCAATCCTTCCAGGCGGGGTTGAGCCGCTCCCCCATAGCCAGCTGCGCTCCGCGATACAGTTGCCGACATAGATGACCGAACCACCGATTTCACACGGAGGACACTGCTAATGCAGGATCTGCGGATCGTGGGAGTCGACCCTGGAATGGAACGTCAGACGCCCCGTCTGCTGCTCTCCGACGGGTCCGACGCCGAGTACGGCCTCCCTGTGGACCAGTCGCTGCGTGCGGCTCTGGCCCGCATAGCCTCCCCCACTGAGAAGACCCGAGACGCACCCGCGTTGTCTCCTCGCGCCATCCAGGCACGACTGCGCGGAGGAGCGAGTATCGAACAGGTTGTTGAAGACTCTGGGCTGAGCCGGCAGCACATTCTGCGCTATGCGGGGCCTGTTGCTGATGAGCGCGCGTATTACGCTGCCCGGGCGAGGGACACTGTTGTTGCCCGTGCCTCCTCAGCGGAGCAGCATCGACTGGCCTTCGGGGACGCCCCAGCGACTCTAGAAGCCATGGCTAAGGTACGGCTCCGTGCCATGGGAGTATCTCTGGAGTCAATGGTCTGGGATGCGTGGCGCCGCGAAGATGGACGGTGGGCTGTCACCTGTGACTTTGATTTCACCTCATCAGACACTCATGCGGCGGGGATCGGTCAGAAACCCCCCGCTGAGTGGATTTTCGATCCTGCGGCTCGCACTGTGAGGTCGGAGAACAAATGGGCCGAGTCGCTGAGTTCACTGCCTCCAGCTGGTCGGGCTCCGAGCTCTGGAAGGCGCCTTGCCGCCGTCGACAAACCCTTCGACGTCGAGGATCAGGCGGAGACCTCTGGCGCCTCCGGCTCCGATCCCACGGTGAAACCCATCGCTCCGCAAAGCGACGGCGCTGACCATGAGGACCTTCTGGACATTCTGCGAGCTCGCCGCGGTCAGCGTCTGGGCACCGACGAGAACGGCGACGATAAGCTCGCCACGCTGCTGACTCGGGACGAGAAGTCCGTTAGGCCCCCGGCTGAGGAGCAGCACACTGACACGCTGCCCGGACTGGGTCAGGAGACGGTCGACGCCGAAGAGACCAGTGATGAGCCAGAGGTTGACTCCACTGACGCGTGGGGGTTCAGCTACGAAGAGAACACTGCTGATGCTGGTTCGACCGAGGAAGGCACCGCATCTGAACCGCAGGAGGAAGAAGAGCCGCCAGCACCTCGCCCGAAGAAGCGAGGATCATCGCGGCGCCCGACGATGCCTCGTTGGGATGACATCCTCTTCGGCAATAAAGACTGACTCGATGCCCACACACATCTCAGGCAGTTAACGACCGTCCCGTGAGCTCGAGCAGCGGGACTCGGCGCTCAGCTTCGGTGAGAGAACCATGCTGACCGATCATCTTCAAAGGAGCCTCGCCCGTTCTCTCGGTGTGGAAAAGTGCAAGATCGCCGTGAATTGCGATCATGACGTCGCCAATACGCGGTAGCACACGCTGGTCCACGGCACCGAACCACCCGGCGTCAACCGCCTGCTGGCGGGTGACCACCCACGCGAGATCACCGTAGACGTGGGCCCATTGGGCTGCAATGCGCTCGGCTTGGCCGGGATCTGCGGCGTAGAGGTGGAGGAAGCGCGGTTCCCCTCCCGTGTGTGAGATCCCTTCCAGGAGATCTGCCCGGCCGGTGATATCGATCCTGCGGTCTTCTGCGATATTGACCATCCCATGATCTGCAGTGAGCACCACTGTGGCCTGATCGCCGAAATCTCGCCTAAGCTGCGCGGAGAACCGTGAGACTGCAGAGTCAAGGGTCTCCAGCATTCTCAACCACGCATCGGAGCCCGCTCCAGCCCTGTGTCCTGCCTTGTCCAATTCGTCCACATAGAGGTAGATCATGAGCGGATCGGGAGGGCCGTTGCGGATGCCTCCCCTTGCAGAGCGATGTCGGCGGATCCACTCCTCTGCCAGAACGAATCTCTGCTCTATGGTTTCGGCCCCTACGAACTCCCCGCCATGCAGGGCTGCTTGGGTGAGCGCTGACTGTCGAAACTTGGGGCGAGAAGACGTCAGCACCTGAGCCCCAAAGGCTGCAGCCTGCTCAAAGACCGTCGGATAGGGCTGCCACATTGCGGGGTCCACTTCGGCATCCCACTGGCCCAACATGTTGACCACTCTGCCCAGCTCAGGCGCAAAGACGTCATAGCCGACGAGCCCGTGACGCCCAGGGGAGAGCCCGGTCCCGAAACTCGCCAGGGACGAAGCCGTCGTCGTCGGCGCCCCAGTGTCCAAAACTTGTGCGGTGTTCTGCCGCCGCCACGCTCCCCCCAGAAACCGGGCGTGCCCGGAGTGCGCGGCCAAGAGCTGATCGCCCAGCCCGTCGGCGAGAACCACGACGCAGATACTCGACTCCGGGACACCGAGCTGGTTGTCGAAACCATCGACCCCCAGTGCAGCCGCTGCTGATGTCAGCACATGTCGAAGGTGCGGTCCCGCCTCGGAGGACGGCTGCGGCATCGACATCACAGGCACCGTCAGCGGGAGTACTTCACGGTGGCGCGGCGCAGAGCGCGAACGAAACTGCGCGCCTCGTCCACAGCTGTGTCGCCTTCTGCAGTTGCGGCAATACGCAAGGTGACATCTTCAGGAACGAGTGTTCCGGTATCACCATGGTCCGCCACGCACTCAGGGTTTCCGCAGTCAGCGGGCATCGAGTCGAACCTGGCGCTGCCGGTCCAGTTGATGTTCAGGGAAACCTCCGCCAAACCTCGATCCGGTCGGAACTTGTCTGGCCGCCGGTGGACTTCAGAAAGGATCAGTGAACGCAGGCGGACGACGGGAACGACCTCAGTTGAGATTCGCGCCACCACTTCAGACGATCCTGATGGTCCAGCGTCCTCGTGCTGGAAGGGCCGGTCTTCATCTGCGTCATGATCATCCAGATGTGCCACAACCATGACGTCCTCGGCCAACACCAATACGGTGATGTGTCGGTGGACCTCTTCGAAGTCGAAATGTGTGTCGACGTGAACGATCTGTTGTTCAGGCTCGCGGCCGTCGAGAGCTTCAGTAACGGTGTGATGAACCAGAGACGGGTAGAACCCGCCGCGGTCGATGGCCTCTTTCAGAGAGACAGTGGATGTGCCCATAACCCTCAATAGTATCGCTGGCTGCACCCCCCCTCATTTCGAGACGGCGTGGTTTCGATTCGCAGGGGACAGCCTGATTCTGGATAATGGACCGGTGCTTCAAAACCAGGGCGACGGAAACGCGACTTTCCACCACCGCAATGCCGCGCTGCTGTCGGTGACAGAAGTCGAGGCTCCGGAGGTTCTCACATCTAAGCATCTGGACCAGCGGCTTGCTGATGCTCTGAAACGGCTCCGCCTACCGAACGGGCTCCTGCAACGAGTCGCAGGTGTACGGGCCCGCAGGAACTGGCGGGCTGACGGCGATGTTCGAGCAGGCACAGTCTTAGCCGGTCGCAAAGCGCTCCAAGCTGCCGGAATTGACGCCTCAGAGGTATCGATGATGATCAACACCTCAGTGAGCAGAGAACACCTCGAGCCTTCTGTGGCCGTGGGCCTGCACCACGATCTCGGTCTGCCGAGCTCGGCCATGAACTTCGACATCACCAATGCGTGCCTCGGATTCGTCAATGCCATCACTTTGGCCAGTTCGCTCATAGACGCCGGGCAGGCAAAGTACGTACTCATCGTCAATGGCGAAGATGCCCGAAAAGTCCAAGATGCCACCATCGACCGGATCAACTCCCTCGAAGACGGCCTGTCGAGGGAAGACTTCATGAGCGAGTTCGCATCTCTGACGCTGGGATGTGGCGCAGCGGCTGCAGTGATCGGTCCTGCCGACGCCCACCCTGAGGGACATCGAATCATCGGTGGGGTGACGCGTGCTGCCACTCAACACCACGGGCTCTGTGTCGGCGATCATCGAGGCATGTTCACTGACGCTCGTGGACTCCTCGACGGAGGCCTAGAACTCGTCATGGACGCATGGAAGGATGCCAGGTCGCACTTTGACTGGCAGCAGATGGACTCCTATGTGACCCACCAAGTCTCTTCGCTGCACACCTCATCGATCATCAAAGCAGCCAAACTCGACAAGAAGCGTGTACCGGTGACCTACCCCGAACTCGGAAACGTAGGTCCTGCCTCACTGCCCATCACTCTGGCCCGCGAAGCCAATGCCGGGAACCTCTTCACCGGGGCCCGCGTGCTGTGCATGGGAGTCGGGTCGGGCCTCAACACGGCAATGGTGGAGATTCAGTGGTGAGCTGGTGGCGACCCATCCCAGCAAATGGGGCACGCCTGCCGGCTGAGGTCCTGACGAAGACGCCTCTTCCCGGGATTCAGACCCAGTGGTCACGCCTGGTCACCGCGGAGTCTTCGGATGGCCCCCACGCATTCCACGTCTTAGACACTGGGCCCGCGCTCCAAGCTCAGGGCATCACACCCACAGGAACAATTCTCGCTGTCCACGGCAACCCCACCTGGTCGTACCTTTGGAGGGCTGTACTCGAAGCTTCCGTTCGTGTGGCCACGCCGCACAACGCGTGGCGAGTCATCGCCCCAGACCAACTGGACATGGGGTTCTCTGACCGCCTGGCGCACCCTGAGCCGCCAGGGCCTGGTGCTGCCAGCTACCGGCGCTTCGGTCAGCGCCTCGACGATCTCGATGGACTTGCTGAAGCTCTTGAGCTAGATGTCGACAGGCCGGTGGTGACTCTGGGGCATGATTGGGGAGGCATCATCTCCTTAGCCTGGGCAACCCGTCACCGGAACATGGTCGACGCCGTGGTGACACTCAACACGGCCGTGGACCACCCCTCTGGGGACCCGGTGCCCGCAGCGCTGCAAGCGGCCATGGCACCAGGACTTCTCCCGAGCTCAACGGTGCTCACCAATGCCTTCCTTCGCGTCACTCTGGGATTGGCCGATGGTGGCTTGGCTCCCGAAGTGGCGGCCGCATACCGCGCTCCCTATGTGTCCAGAAACGGCCGCGGGGGCATCGGCGGATTCGTCGCTGATATTCCTGCTTCTGCCCACCACGCCTCTCGAGCTGTGCTGGACGAGTCGGCGGCGGCACTGCGCGAATGGGATAAGCCTGCGTTGCTGATGTGGGGCCCGAAAGACCCAGTCTTCCGTGATCAGTACCTCCATGACCTGCTTGACCGACTTCCGCAGGCCGATCTGCATCGGTTTGAAGGTGCAGGACATCTTGTTGCCGAGGACCGGGACATCGCAAAAGTTCTCTTCACCTGGCTCAGCGACACCTTCACATCCGCCGCCGCCACCACCGCGGTTTCTCCCCCGCCAGCCGATGAGATTAGCGGACTTCACGATCAGCTCGATCAGATGGCGTTGTCGTGGAGGCGGGACTCGGCCTCCGTGGTGCAGCTCGCCGATGATCAGACCACGGAGGTCAGCTGGGCGGAACTGAAGTCCCAGGTCGATTCACTCGCCTCAGGGTTCTACGAACTCGGTATGCGCCACGGTGACCGTGTGAGCCTTCTGGTGCAGCCAGGCAACCAGCTCACCGCTATCCTCTACGCATGCCTGCGCCTCGGTGCGGTAGCTGTGGTCGCTGACGCTGGGCTTGGGCTGAAGGGGATGACCCGGGCTGTGCGCAGCGCCTGGCCCGACTGGGTGATCGGAGAGAAGACCGGCCTCCTCGTAGCCAGCACACTGGGCTGGCCTGGTAAGCGGATTAGCGTCAACGCGCTCTCCCCCAGGCTGGTACGCCTGACCGGGGCACAAGCCTCGGTCGAGCGGCTGCTGCGTCGTGGGACTTCCACCACGTTGGAGACGGTGCCGATTCCAGACCCTGAGTCTGCGGCGGCGATCCTCTTCACCTCAGGTTCAACGGGCCCGGCCAAGGGCGTGGTGTACACCCACCGGCGCCTCGGAGCTCTGGTGGCCCTGTTGCGGCAAACGTTCGCGGTCAGTCCCGGATCCTCGCTTATCGCCGGCTTCGCCCCTTTCGCACTGCTGGGGCCTGCCATCGGCGCGACATCCGTGACCCCTGATATGACTGTGACAAAACCCGCGACACTCACAGCCGAAGCTGTCGCCGAAGCGGCCGCAGCAGGCGATGCCACCATGTTCTTCGGATCTCCCGCAGCATTGAGCAATGTCGTTGCCACCTCTGGGGAGCTCTCCGCGGATCAGGCAGAGGCACTCCAGCGGATACGGTTGGTGCTCTCCGCCGGCGCACCTGTGCATCCCGAGCTTCTGGACAAGGTGCAGCAGCTTTTCCCTCAGGCGCAGTTGCACACCCCTTACGGAATGACTGAGGGGCTGCTCCAGACGGACATCACCCGGCAGCAGATTCACACGGCAATGGAGACAGATCAGCTCGGAGTCTGCGTAGGCACCGCAGTAGAAGGTGTTGAGTTCGCAGTCGCGCCCTTGAACAGCCTCGGCAGGCCAGCAGAGGCCCTCCGAGATCCCGATTCGGCTCCTGGTGTCCTCAGCGAGATCGTCGTCTCAGCGGCACATCTGAAAGCCGGTTATGACCGGCTGTGGCTTACCGACCGCGAGTCTCGTCGCGATCGGCATCGCGGTCTGCTCTGGCACAGAACCGGGGACATCGGCCACTTCGACCCCTCCGGCCGCCTGTGGGTCCAGGGAAGGCTGCAGCATGTGATGACGACCCCGGCCGGCCCCCTCGGTCCCGGCGCGGTGGAGACACGTGTGGACGCCATTGAAGAGGTGGCACGTTCAGCCGCAGTGGGGGTTGGCCCCGCTGGGACCCAGGCCGTCGTCGTCATCATTGAACCATCACCGGGCAAGAACCTGACGGTGGGCTCCTCTCCTCTTGCCCTCCCTGAGCTCAGCAGGCGAGTCCGCGACGCCTCCGTTGACGCCCCAGTCTCCGCCGTGTTGGTGGTCGACAGCCTCCCCACCGACATCAGGCACAACTCCAAGATCGACCGAACTGCCCTAGCCTCGTGGGCGAACCGAATCCTCGCCGGTGAGAAGGTGCCAGCGCCATGACTCCGCCGCATATTGCAGAGATTCTGCCGCCGTCTCGCATCCTCGTCACAGGAGCCTCAGGGCTGCTCGGGCGCAGCGTCGCAGCTCGGCTGGCCGAACTCGGCTATCAGGTGACCACATTCCAACGCAGCCCGTCACACCTGCCGGGTGTGCGCGATGTTCGCGGTTCTCTGGAGGACCCTCAGGCCGTGGAGGCGGCTGTGGCTGGTCAACATGCCATCATCCACATGGCGGCAAAGGTCTCTGTATCCGGACGCCGTGAAGATTTCGAGAAGGTCAATATCCTCGGCACTGAGCAAGTCTTCAACGCTGCCTGGTCAGCCGGGGTGGAGAACATAGTGCACGTCTCCTCCCCCTCTGTGGCCCACTCGGGAGACTCCTTGATCGGCGCGCCAGCCGGGCCCGCAGACCCAGAACATGTGGTGGGGCACTATGCCCAGACCAAAGCTGAGGCAGAACTGATTGCTGAGGCTCGCGGCTCAGTGGGCATCAACGTGCTGATCATGCGTCCGCACCTGGTGTGGGGCCCAGGAGACGGCCAGTTGACCAAGCGCATTATTGACCGGGCAAAATCGGGCAGACTCCCCCTCTTGGGAAGCGGTGCGCCCTTGGTGGACACGCTCTACATCGACAATGCAGTGGATGCATTCGTCGCAGGATTGCGCCGCCTCCCGCACATCGCAGCGTTGCCCATACCTGAACGGCGCCTCGTAGTGACCAACGGCGAACCACGTCCGATTGGTGAGCTGATGATGGGCATCGCGGAGGCAGGCGGAGCCCGCAGACCTTCGCTTCGAGTCTCGCCAGCCCTAGCCAAGGCAGCCGGGTCGGTCGTGGAGAAGATATGGGCCGCCACAGGTCCCCACCAGGACGAGCCGCCTATGACAAAGTTCTTAGCAGAGCAGCTCTCCACCGCCCACTGGTTTGATCAGCGCCACACGCGCAAAGTGTTGGACTGGACCCCCACCGTCAGCATCGACCAGGGACTGCTAGCCCTGACCCGCCATGTCCGGCGCACCGGGCGCGTGCTCTAGGGTCGGATAGTCCTCAGTATCGTGAGATAGCGCGACGAGCTGAGTCGGTCCGCTGCTCAGGATTGGCAATATCTACACTCGCGTGCAGAATGCTCACTCCCTCCGGAGAGGCCAAGAGAGGCGAAAGTTGAATATTCGCCACCTGAGGGTGATTATCCTTCAACATCGCAACCCGCTGGACGGTGTCCCCAAGAGCATCAAAGTCCACGGCCGGGACACCCTGGTACCCGAAGAGCTTCTTAGCTGCCTTCGGTGTGCCCACCAATCGAGACAGATCCTGATCCGTCAACGGCGGCACCGCATGGGCCCAGTCGTCCAAGAGGTCCACCGCGTCGCCAGACATTCCGAAAGAAAGCACCGGACCGATCATGGGGTCCTCGATAGCACGAACGATGCACCCCTGCCCGGTCGGCGCCATCGACTGCACCTCCAGGCCGGGACTGCCGTACTTGGCCAGCTTGCGCCGCATATCGGAGACAATCTGCCGCAGCATCGGTTCGGAATCAATGCTCAGCTGCACCCCACCCAGATCTAGCCGGTGGCGGAGATAGGCATTGGTGGACTTGACCGCCACCGGGTACCCCAAGCGGTCAGCGGCCGCTGCAGCGGCGTCGGGTGTGTCGAACGGCAGAGACGGAAGCACATTGAGGCCGTAGTGGGCCAGCAAATGCTGCGTCTCCTCCTGAGTCAATCGGCGCAGGGCCGCACCCTCGACGGACTCAAGCCAACCAGAGAGGAGCGCGTCCGCCTTCCGGGCCGTCTTGGTACCTTCCAAGCCCTCCGGGATGAACGACTCCCCCACTCCTTGTGCACGCCAGGTCTGATAACGGGTGATTTTGGACAGAGCGGAGATGGAACGAGCCGGAGAAGAGAAGATCGGCACTCCCTGCTGAAGGGCGGAGGTTTCAATCACCGGGCCTGCGTTGCCGACGTAGTTCAGCGGAATGCTGGAGTCCAGAGTCCCGATGAGGGACATCACCATAGGTTTCGTGTACTGCCGAGCAGTCATGGAGATGGCCCGCGAGTGATCGTGATGCTCCCCAGTGATCGTCGGCTGCAGGCACACCGCGACGGAATCAACCTCATCGTCTTCAAAGAGCTCCCGAAGGGCGCTCGTCAGGTTCTTCTCCGCACGTGACCGAGTCTGATCCAGATCAAGATTGCCTATGACAGTGGTGGGCTTCAACCCGTTGGCCTCACCTGCATCGGCCAACAACCGTGACATTGACGGGGAATTGGACAGGATACCCAGAGTGTTCCCCGCGGGCAGCGGCTGCGTCGCCAGCACCTCAAGCACATCCATAAGCGAGTCATGGTTCCCGACCTGGATCACGCCAGAATTGGTCAGCATCGCGTCCACTGCGCTCAACGGGGCTCGCGAGAGTCGAACTTCGTGTCCGGGAGGCAAACGGTGACCCATCAAGTCGGTGGTCGCAACGACGACGGGCTTAGTGAGCGAAAGCCTGCGAGCAATCCGCGAAAACTTGCGGGGGTTGCCAAAGGACTCCAGGTAGATTCCCACCGCACGCGTGGCGTCGTCGTCCTCGAAGTACTGCATCGCGTCATTACCAGAGAGGTCCGCTCGGTTGCCTGCAGAGATCACAGCAGATAGTCCCAGCTCCCTTCGGTGAGCCTGTGCGTAGAGGGAGATGCCCATTGACGCTGACTGGCTGAAAAGCCCCACTCCGCCGGGAACCGGCATCACTGGTGAGAGCGAAGCATTGAGTGAGCTTCCGGGAGCCGTATTGATCAGACCGGCAGAGGATGGCCCAATGACGCGCATCCCCCAACGGCGAGCCAATCGGACCACTTCGCGCTGTTCATCGGTGCTGGTGCTGGTGACCACAAGCATGCCTTTGACTCCGTGGCGTCCACAGTCAGCCACCACTTCCAGCAACTTTTCAGCGGGCACAGCCACCACTGCGAGGTCAATATCCTGTTTGATGTGCGCCAAGGAAGAGAATGCTCTGGCGCCTCCGATCTCAAAAGCGTCCGGATTTACCGAGTGAACTCCACCGGTGAAACGACCCTCAATAATGTTCTGCAGCAAGTGATACCCCACCGAGCCGTACTCCCGGGACGCACCGATCACGGCCACGTGCTCGGGGGCCAATAACTCCCCGACGCTGCGAGCCTCGGCGCGGTGCTCTCGGGACTCCATCACGGCCCGAGACTTATCAGTGGGGTCGATGGGGAACTCTAAGAGCACCACACCGTCCTCATACTTTCGCTGAACCTCGTACCCGGCCTCCGAAAACACTGTGAGCATTTTCTGGTTCTCGGGCAGAACCTCAGCAGAGAAACGTTCTATTCCTCGCTCACGGCCAGCAGCCGCAAGGTGTTCCAAGAGGACGGAGCCCAGCCCGCGCCCCTGGTGACGGTCAGAGATGTTGAAGGACACTTCCGCTTCTGCGGTGTCATCGATTGTGTCGAACCCGCCGACACCGATGATCTCGTCGTCAAGCAGAACGACCATTGAAACCCGGTCAACATGGTCAACATTGGTGAACCGTTCTAGCTCCTTATCGGTCAGCGATGACTTGTACGTAAAGTAACGCAGGTAGATTGAGGACTCCGACTGGGCAGAGTGCATACGTTGAAGTCGCTCAGCATCCTCCGGTCCCACTGGCCTCAAATGTGCTGCCGCACCATCGCGAAGCACAACATCTGCTTCCCAGTGGGCCGGATATCCGCTGACTTTCGGCTTCTCACCCATAGGATCAAGACTAACCAGATAACTGCCCGCTTACGAGACTAAGGACAGCTTCCACCTCTTATGGCTCGCCGCCCTGCCGCCGCTGCGCCCGCTACACCTCCGGAAAACATCACCGATATCGATGTCTCCTCCGAGATGGAAACCTCATTCTTGGAGTACGCCTACTCGGTGATCTACTCCCGGGCGCTCCCAGATGCCCGCGACGGACTGAAGCCCGTCCAGCGACGCATCCTCTACATGATGGCGCAAATGGGACTGCGCCCAGAGAAGGGCCACGTCAAGTCCGCACGAGTGGTCGGCGAAGTCATGGGCAAGCTGCACCCGCATGGCGACTCGGCCATCTACGACGCCCTGGTGCGCATGGCTCAGTCGTGGGCGCTGCGACTGCCCCTGGTAGACGGCCACGGCAATTTCGGTTCACTGGACGACGGTCCGGCAGCGCCGCGCTATACCGAGGCGCGCATGGCACAGGCTGCCCTGGCTATGACCGCGGACCTCGATGAAGATGTCGTCGACTTTGAACCGAACTACGACAACCAGTTCATGCAGCCAAAAGTGCTGCCCTCAGCGTTTCCCAATCTCCTGGTCAACGGTGCCTCAGGTATCGCGGTCGGCATGGCGACCAACATGGCACCGCATAATCTGCGTGAAGTGGTCAGCGGGGCCCGCCATCTGATCATGCACCCAGACGCCAGCCTTGAAGACATCATGACCCACATACCGGGTCCTGATATGCCGTCGGGTGGCCGGATTTCCGGTCTCGAGGGGGTCTATGAGGCGTACCGGACTGGCCGCGGCAGCTTCAAGATTCGAGCTAAGGCGAGCATCGAGCAGGTCAGCGCGCGCCGCAATGGCATTGTGATCACTGAGCTGCCCTACATGGTCGGTCCCGAGAGCATCATCGCCAAGACCAAGGAAGCCGTTCAGTCCAAGAAACTGGCGGGAATTTCTGATGTGCTGGATCTGACCGATCGCAAGCACGGCACCCGGATGGTCATCGAGCTGAAAGCCGGTTTCGATCCGCACGCCGTCCTGGCTCAGCTGTACAAGCACACGCCCTTAGAAACTAACTTCGGAATCAACAACGTCGCCCTGGTCAACGATCAGCCGCGCACCTTGGGACTCTTAGAGCTTCTCCACGTCTACGTAGATCACCGAATCGACGTTGTACGCCGCCGAACGACTCATCGGCTCGGAAAACGTCAGCATCGCCTCCATCTGGTCGAGGGCCTGCTGATTGCCATACTCGACATTGATGAAGTCATTCAGATCATTCGGGCAGCTGACAACTCAGCCGCCGCACGAACTCGCCTGATGTCGATCTTTGATCTTTCAGAGCTGCAGGCCGAGCACATTCTGGAGCTTCGGCTCCGTCAGCTGACTCGCTACTCCACCCTCGACCTTGAGCAGGAGAAGCAGAAGCTCGAGGAGGAGATAGCTGAACTACGCGCCATTCTCGACTCCGACACCCTGCTGCGAACAACAGTCGCAGATGAACTCGCTGATGTTGCAGAGAAATACGGCGACGACCGTCGGACTGAGCTTATTGACGTCGAGCAGACACCCGCTGCGGCCAAAGCGTCGGCGCCCGCCTCTGGAGGCAAAGACGCCGTGTCCTCCGGCTCACTCGAGATCCCAGACGTGCCCTGCTGGGTAGTGCTCTCTGACTCAGGGATGCTGGCCCGCACCACTGACCGGTCCTCGCTGCTGCACCCCTCCCGGCGGCGCAGACACGATGTTCTGCGTTCGCTAGTGGCCACAACAGCTCGAGGTGAGATTGGGGCAGTCACCAGCCATGGCCGAATGATTCGCGTGCCGGTGATAGAGATGCCCGCAGTGGAGATCGCTGGAGGATCGGTCAACCTCAACCAGGGTGGCAAAGTCAAGGACTTTATGACCGGCGCATTGCAACTGGAGAAAAAAGAACAGCTCATAAGCTTCGTTCCGCTGGATCAGGTGATTGCCCTCGCCACTGCTGCTGGTCGGGTCAAGCGCGTCAATCCCGACTATCCGTTGAACCGAGACCATTGGGAGATCATCACTCTGAAGGAGAAGGACCACATTATCGGAGCCTCAGCTGCAGCTGAAGACGACGATCAATTGGTGTTCATCTCTCGCTCCGCCCAACTGCTGCGCTACGACGCATCCAGCGTCCGGCCTCAGGGGCGCACCGGCACAGGCGTGGCCGGGATGAAACTTGCCGCTGATGACACGGTCCTGAGCTTCAGTGTCATTCCTGCATCTGCTCACGACGCACCTGCTGCTGCCGTGGTTGTGACATGCTCCGCTGGCGACGAGACCCTCGATGGTCTCGGCTACGCCAGTGTGAAGGTGACCGATGTGGACGAGTTCCCTGCTAAAGGCCGCGCCACCGGTGGAGTACGTGCCCACCGTTTTCTTCGAGGTGAGGATCATCTGACTTTGGGGGCCGCCGTGCTGGCACCAGCCCTGGCAGCTGATCGTCGCGGTGCCGCGCGCACTCTGCCCACAGAGCTGATCCGGCGTGACGGCTCGGGTCTGCCTGTTGAGCAGCCCGTTGAAGCGGTCGCTTCCAGCCCAGAGGCCATGAGCCGTGCCGCACTGGCCCTTCTGCCCAACTGAGCCACGACACGATGCAACACTTCTACGGCTTGTAGAAAGTTGCTCCGGATCAGAGTATCTTATAGAGATAACTATCCTGCCTAGAAGGAGCAACCAGCATGGCTTCACTCGGTGAGCTTGAGCGTTCAGTCATGACTCTGCTGTGGGACTCAGAGCATCCGCTGAGCGCCAATGAAGTGTGTGAGCAGCTAGACGAGGACTTGGCCGTCACCACAGTCTTGACCGTGCTTGCCCGGCTGGAGAAGAAGGGTATGGTGCTGCGCGAACGGTCCTCCCGGCCCCACCGCTATGCCGCGGTTGCCTCCCGTGAAGAGCACACCGTAGAGATGCTCAACGAGGTACTCGGTACGGTTCCCGATCGCGAGGCAGTTCTTGCGCGGTTCATCGGAAGTGTCTCAGAATCTGAGGCCGCCGCACTGCGCCGCATCCTCGGCTGAGGTGTGTTGATCCGGTCCCGCCAAATAGACTGGTGAGGTGGAATTTCTCGCCCTGTTTCTTGCGGCCCTGGCCGTGTTGTTGGCTATACCTGTGCCGAAGATTCTCCACACGGCTTCTTTCCGTGGGCGTTCACCCTGGGCCGCTATGGTCTTGTGGCAGGCGATCGCCCTAGCCGGTGGTCTATCCATGGTGGGTGCACCGATCGTTTATGGGTTATCCCCATTCGGCGACAGCCTCCCACATGCTCTCAGCTCCGCGGTGCAACTCACGCTGAGTGAAGACTACGAAACGCTGGGTCAGTTGGAGGTACATCCCTGGCATATCTTCGCTCTGTGCCTGGGGCTTTTTTTGGGGGGACATCTTCTGCTCACCCTGGCTCGCACCTACTTCCGTGTGCTGGGTGCTCGCCGTCGGCACCGACAACTGGTAGACCTGCTCTCCACTCCCCTGCCGAACACCGTCGACGACGCTGATACCCAGGTGATCGAGCATGAGACGCCCCTGGCTTACTGTCTCCCGGGACGCACAAACGCCAGTTCCGTAACGGTGCTGTCCCGAGGGCTGCTCAACACGCTGAGCCAACCGGAGTTGGGGGCCGTGGTAGCCCATGAGCAGACCCATTTGAGGCAGCGGCACCATCTGCTCACCATGGCGTTCGAAGCCTGGTACCGCGCACTGCCTTGGCTTCCCACGAATCGCTACGGACGAGACGCCGTCCTGGAGCTCACTGAGATGCTCGCCGATGATGGGGCGTTGACCCGGTATTCTCCAGAGACGTTGCTGCGGTCTCTAGCCCTGAGCTCAGCTCAGACGCCACCCCATGATGATGGTCCAGCCAGCGCACCTCAACTCGACAACGACGTACCTGGAACATCTAATACGCTCATTACAGGTGCCCGTCTCCAGCGGCTCCTCGCGCCCAAGGAACCGCTGGGAAAACTAGCTGTGCTCGGCGTTGTGGCCGGATCAGCGGCGCTCCTGGCCGTTCCGACGGGGCTGCTTCTGCTCAGCTAGGACAAGCTCAATCAGCGCGAGCGGGCTAGGAAATCTTCGGCGCCGCCGACAAGTTCGGTGTGAGCCTGCCCCAGTCCTGGTTTATTGACCAGCGCTGCGATCTCAGCGGCAAACTCCTCCACGGAATAGAGTTTGCCCGCGGCCTCCCTGCGCGCCTCAATGGCACCGGGCTCTGCACGGTTGAGCAAGGTCGCCGTAATCGTCCCCTCAATCATGTCTCCCGACACAATGGTGAGGGTGATGCCGAGCTCGTCCAGAGCCGGTGTCATTGCTCGGAGAGCGTCCTCACCTGCGCGCTTGGAACGAGCCACCGGTTCGTAGGCGTCCATCGTGGACACGTCGTGGATGAAATGTGCCTGATGGCTTGTGACAAAGATGATCTGCGAGCCTTTGGGCATGACTTTCATAGCAGCCTGGACCATGTTGACTTGAGCGTCCCGGTTCAAGGTCAGTGCGTAATCTTCACCACGGTCGGATTCCATACCACCAGACGCGTTGAGAATCAGCAGATCCACGGAGCTGAAGTTCTCGACTGCGGCATCCACGAGAGCCTGTGTGCCCTGTGATTCGGTGAGGTCGGACTGGACAGCCACGGCCTTGCCGCCAGCTTCCTCGATACCCTTAACCACCTTTTTGGCTCGGGGTGCCTTGGATCGATAATTAACGACGACGCCAGCACCCCGTTCGCCGATGAGCTGGGCTGTTGCGGCACCGATTCCCCGGGATGAACCGGTGATGATCGCGCCCTTGCCCTCTAGGTCTTTGTTTGCCATGACATCCTTTCTACAGCGTGACTGGCCGAGTACGGCCTTCTGTGCGGCTCGTGAGTGCCGCATCGCGGCAATGCTCGGCCACCCAATGATTCGTGTGGGGCCGCTGGAGTCAGTGGCCCATCCCAAGACCACCATCGACTGGAATCACAGCACCTGAAATGTATCCAGCGTCTTCTCCGGCAAGCCACCGCACCACGCGAGCGACTTCATCTACCTCCGCGAAGCGTCCAGCGGGAATATTGCCCAGGTATTTCTTCTGCGTCTCTTCATCGAGGGCGTCGGTCATATCTGAACGAACGAAACCGGGTGCCACGACATTCGCTGTAATACCCCTGCCGCCAAGCTCACGAGTCAACGAACGGGCCATACCCACCAGCGCTGACTTCGAGGACGAGTAATTGATTTGCCCCGGGGAGCCATAGAGACCCACCACCGAGCCGATGAGGATCACCCGGCCTCTGCGCATGCGCAGCATACCCTTCGACGCCCGTTTCAGCACGCGAAAAGCGCCCGTGAGATTGGTGTCGACAACATCCGAGAAGTCATCCTCGCTCATCCGAAGCAGCAGAGTGTCTCGAGTGATTCCCGCATTCGCTACAAGGACCTCCACCGGCCCGTGTGCTTCTTCAACAGTGGTGAAGGCTGCATCAATGCTCGCTGAGTCTGTCACGTCTGCTGCGACGCCCAGGGCGCCTTCTGGGGCGTCTCCGTTGCGCGTGGTGACTGCTACTTTGTCGCCGTTGGCGATGAACGCCTCGGCGATAGCACGGCCGATGCCACGGTTTCCTCCGGTCACAAGTACTGATCGTTCGCTCATGCGGCTCCTTGCTTGGTGCAGATTTTGCTCGACCCCCACCCTACGTGAGTCGAAGACTTACCGGCTGGTACGCCGCGACCGCTCATGTTACGTCGCCCCTGACAGGCTGTTCTACACCGCGTAGAATGAAGTGATGACCAATCCGGTCCATTCCATCACCGACGCTCCGCTGAAGCACAGCGTGGAGCAGCGGGCCCGCATGATTCGCTACACCGTAGCGATGTCGATTCGCATTGTCTGCTTCATCCTCGCTGCAGTGGTCGGGATGGTCTGGCAGAGTTGGTGGGCGATTGTCTTCGTCGTGGCCGCTGTGGTTCTGCCGTACCTAGCTGTGATCGATGCCAACGCCGGTGGCGACCGCTATATGGCCAGGCGTGAAGCTGAGGGCCTGGAACGGCATAACATTCTCTCAGATGGGGATGACGACCTCCCCGACGAACCCCTCCAGTGGTGGGAAGAAGAGGATGAATCCCCCACACCTCCCAGCAATGGCAGCCCAGCCGTCATTTCAGGTGAACTCGACGGCGACGACGCCGATGAGGAGGAACCGGGCTGATGGACCTCTTGGGTGCCCTCAGCTCTGATCATGAGGGACCAGACGTTCCACCGTGCTCACGTAAGGGGTGCACCGCTCATGCCGCATGGCAGGTGAAGTGGAACAACCCCAAGATCCACCCCCCAGAACGGCGCAAGGTGTGGTTGGCGTGCGACGACCACCGCGAGTGGCTGGAGAACTTCCTCAAAGCTCGTCTTTTCTGGCGCAGCACTGAACCTATGAACACCACCGCCGGAGAAACTGAGGTACGTCTGTGAAGCAGCGTTACTCTTTCCTCCTGTCTCCCTCATGGTTGGGATGGCTCGCGATCTGCGTTCTTTTCTGCATCGCCTGCTACATGCTCGGGCAATGGCAGCTGGACCGCCGCGAAGGTGCCTTGGAGGAGATCAATCGCGTGGTCTCAAACTATGACGAAGACCCCGTCTCCTACACCGAAGCGAGGAACCTCTTCGCAGAGGGCGACCCGAGTGACGAGTGGACGGTCGTGGAGCTGCGCGGAGAGTACCTGTCCGATGACTCGTTGCTGGTGCGCAATCGTGGTCATGGCGGCCAGGTGGGTTATGAGCAGCTGGTGCCATTCCGGGACGCCCCGACAGGAGACGTCGTCGTCGTGTCCCGCGGTTGGCTGCCCACATCGAGCGCAGACGGCTCAGTTCCTGAGTTCAACCCGGAACCGCCTGGTAGAGACGTTGAGGTCGTTGCGCGCATGAAGCCGGCGGAGCCAGATATTGACCGTGGTGCACCGGAAGGCCAGCTAGCGTCGATTGACCTCGCGGAGTATCAGGAACACGTGAGCTACGAGATTGTTGAAGGAGCCTACGCCCGCATGGCGGAGGAATCACCTGAACCGGCTGAGGCACCTTACCAATTGGCACGACCAAGCCTTGATGAAGGACCGCACCTCAGCTACTCGATGCAGTGGGTGGCTTTCGGGCTGCTCAGCTTTGTGGGCTGGGGCTACGCGGCCCGCGTGCACCGCCGCAATCTGGACCTTGAAGAGCTCGACGACGCTGTGGATACCAGCACTAGTGAGCCTCTCGGTTCGGCAGATCCTCGACTGGAAAAACTCGAGCGCAAGAGGCGTGCCAAGGAGCTGAGGCGCCGCCAAACGGGCCGCTACTCAGACGAAGATGCTGAAGATGCCTGGGTCGATCAACGACTCACGCCAAGGTGACGAGGTCTTCGTACTCCTGGGTGTAGAGGTCTTCCACGCCGTCAGGGAGCAGCACCACCCGCTCAGGCGCAAGTGCCTCCACGGCTCCTGGGTCGTGGGATACCAGGACGACGGCGCCCTCATAGGTGCGCAGCGCGGCCAGGATCTCTTCCCGAGAGGCTGGATCCAGGTTGTTTGTAGGCTCGTCCAGAACCAGCACATTGGCGCTTGAGCCGACCAGTGTCGCCAGCGCTAAACGCGTCTTCTCTCCTCCGGAGAGAACTCCAGCAGGTTTCGCGACGTCGTCGCCCGAGAACAGGAATGAACCCAAGATTTTTCGCTGCTCGGTGTCAGTGAGGAACGGCGCGGCAGACTTCATGTTTTCCAGCACCGACTGGCTGGTGTCCAATGTGTCGTGCTCTTGGGCGAAATAACCCAGTTTCAGACCATGTCCGTGAATGATGCGACCGGAGTCAGGATCCGATACCTCCGACAGCATGCGCAGCAGAGTGGTCTTTCCGGCACCGTTGTAACCCAGAACAACCACACGGGACCCTCGGTCGATCGCCAAGTCAAGTCCAGTGAAAATCTCCAGGGACCCATACGACTTAGAGAGCCCTTCGGCCATAAGTGGCGTCTTGCCGCAGGGTTGGGGCTTCGGGAAACGGATGTTCGCTACACGGTCCGCTTGGCGCTCACCCTCCAGCCCGGCCATCATTCGGTCGGCACGTTTGAACATGGACTGCGCTGCCGTGGCTTTGGTGGCCTTGGCGCGCATTTTCTCCGCCTGTGCACGCAGCGCAGTGGCTTTCTTGTCTGCATTGGCGAATTCGCGTTTCCGGCGAGCCTCGTCCTGTTCCCGTTGCACCAAGTACTTCTTCCAGCCCATGTTGTACACATCAACCGTCATGCGCATCGCATCGAGGTAGAGAACTTTGTTCACAGTGGATTCAATCAGGTCCACATCGTGGGAAATGACGAGGACGCCACCGGGAAAGCGCTGCAGGTAGTCGCGCAACCAGACGATGGAGTCGGCGTCGAGGTGGTTGGTGGGCTCGTCGAGCAGGAGAGTGTCAGCGTCGGAGAATAGGATGCGCGCCAGTTCTACACGGCGCCGCTGCCCGCCGGAGAGCGTGTGCAGCGGCTGCGAGAGGATGCGCTCCGGCAGATCCAGGTTTTTGCATATGATGGCCGCTTCGGACTCGGCTGTGTAGCCACCAGCGGCTTGAAACCGGGCCTGGAGGTTGTCGTAGCGACGCATGGCTTTCTGCTGGACAGCCTCATCGCCCGAGGTCATCTCTTCCTCAGCCTGACGAAGTTTCGCGGTCACGACATCAAGCTCGCGAGCTGCCAGGATCCGATCCTGCGCTGTCTGGTCCATGTTCTCGACCTTGGGATCCTGCGGCAGATACCCAACAGATCCCCGTCGGTCAATATGACCGGCAGCGGGCTGCGCAGCACCCGCCATGACCTTGGTCATAGTTGTCTTACCCGCACCGTTGCGACCCACCAGGCCAATCTTGTCACCGGGGTCGATGCGGAAGCTGACACCGTCCATTAGTAGACGCGCGCCGGCACGCAGCTCTAGGTTGGATACGCTGATCAACGGTGAAATTCCCTTAAGACAAATTGATAATGATGGGTGGGCGACCACAACAGTTTAACGATGTGGCCGCCCACTGCATGAGTTGCACAGGCAGGATGATAGTGCCCACAAACGCTCACGTGGTGAAACACGGACACTCGCCGTGGCTGGGCCATGAAGGTGAAGAGCCGCACCGGAACCAACCGGTGAGCGACTCTGCACCTTGGCCGCTTGAGTGGTGAGTGGTCCTGTCAGATATTGAAGCCGAGGGCGCGCATCTGCTCTTTGCCGTCGTCAGTGATCTTTTCGGGACCCCATGGTGGCATCCATACCCAGTTGAGTCGCCATTCATCAACCATGGTGCCGACGTGCTGTCCGACCTGCTCTTCGAGCACGTCGGTGAGCGGGCACGCCGCTGTAGTCAGCGTCATGTCAATGATCAGAGCACCGTCGTCCTCATAGCGCAGTCCGTAGAGCAAGCCGAGGTCAACAATATTGATGCCCAATTCTGGGTCAATCACTTCCTTGAGTGCCTCTTCGACATCCTCAAGGGGTGTTTGAGTGGTGGTGGTTTCGCTCATCGGTTCTTCCTTCCCGTTGTGTCTACGGGCATAACGTTGTGGTGGTCTCCACTATGCCTGAGTCTCTGGAGCCTGGCCAGGCCCGCTAGTGGTGCGCTGGGCTTGAACAAGAGCGTCGCGCAGCGCCATCCACCCCAAAAGTGCGCATTTGACCCGGGCGGAGTACCTGCCAACGCCGGTGAAGGCGCTGAGGTCTTCGAGTTGTTCCATTTTTTCGGGGTTCAGTTCCTGTCCGCGATTGTGAATAAGCTCACGGAAAGTTTCTCCCAGGTGCTCGGCCCGGTCCAGAGGTTCACCATCGACCATTTCGTACATGAGCGACAGTGAGGCCTGTGAAATTGAGCATCCCCGGCCACTCCATGCGAAGTGGGACAGGCGGTTGTCCTCCACAGCAACCTGAACTGTGCATTCATCACCACACGTCGGGTTGACTTGGAATGACTCTCCATGCGGTGATGAGAGTTCGCCTTCACCCGACCGTGATTTTGAGTGGTCGAGAATGACTTGCTGATAGAGCTGCTGCATTGCGCTGGAACCTGCAGGGCTAGGCAAAAAATTTCACCACCCTGTGCAGTCCGTCGATGAACGCCTCAATCTCCGCTGGTGTGGTGTACACCCCTGCGGAAGCGCGTGTGGAGGCGTGGACGCCGAAAGCCCGGTGGGCCGGCTGTGCACAATGGTGGCCCACTCGCACGGCAATACCTTGGTCATCGAGTATCTGTCCGACATCATGAGGGTGAACGCCCGGCACGTCGAAGGCGACGACAGCAAGCCTGTCCTCGGCACTCGTGGGGCCCAGGACACGGACGCCCGGCACTCCTGCCACGCCCTCCAGCATCAATCTGGCGAGGTGATCCTCGTGCGCTGACAGCTGGCGCATTCCGACGGCGCTGAGGTAATCCACTGCAGCGTGGAGCCCAACGGTTTGGGCCACCATTTGAGTGCCGGCTTCGAACCGTTGAGGTGGCGGCATGAAGGTGGTCTCTTCCATGGTGACGACCTCGACCATGGAACCTCCGGTGAGGAACGGAGGAAGTGCCTCGAGCAGCTCCTGTCGGCCGTAGAGGGCCCCCACTCCAGTGGGCCCGAGCATCTTATGCCCGGAGAAGGCGGCGAAGTCGACTCCCAGTTCATGGAGATCAACGGGCAGGTGCGCGGCGGATTGGCAGGCGTCTAACACTGTGAAGGCACCCACTTCACGTGCGCGCTCCACAATGCGTGGAACGTCTGTGATGGCACCAGTGACGTTAGAGGCGTGGGTGAATGCCACCACGCGGGTGCGCTCCGTGATGACATCGAGCTGTTCGAGATCTAGGCGGCCATCCTCGGTCACGGGTATCCAGCGAAGTTTCGCTCCGGTTTTGGCAGCAAGCTCCTGCCAGGGCACCAGATTCGCGTGATGTTCGAGCTCAGTGACCACGATTTCGTCGCCGGAGGTCAGCCGGAAGCGGGACGCCTCGCTGCCCCCTCGTTCGAGGGTGGCGTTGAGAAATCCGTGCGCTACCAAGTTCAACGCTTCGGTGGCGTTCTTAGTCCACACGATTTCGCCGAAACTGACCCCTACAAACTCAGCTACGGCTGAGCGTGCGGCTTCGAATGCCTCTGTGGCCTCTTCAGCAATTTGGTGTGCACCGCGGTGGACAGCCGCGTTGTGTGTCTGATTGAAGGTTCGTTCGGCATTCAGAACGGATTCCGGCTTTTGGCTGGTGGCCCCTGTATCCAGGTACACCAACGGCTTCCCGCCCCGAACCGTGCGGCTCAGGAGCGGGAAGTCACTGGCGAGTTCAAGCAGATCATTCACAGATTACGTGTCTTCAGACTGCCGCCGCAGCGGGTGTGAGGAACCGGTCATAACCATTGGCCTCGAGCTCATCGGCCAGCTCTGGCCCGCCCTGCTCTGCGACCTTCCCATCCACGAAAACGTGAACGAAGCTTGGCTTGATGTAGTTCAGAATCCGCGTGTAGTGGGTGATGAGCAGGGTGCCCATCCCGTTCTCCTCATGCGCACGATTAACGCCCTCGGAGACCACACGCAGTGCGTCGATGTCGAGACCGGAGTCTGTTTCGTCTAAGATGGCGAACTTCGGCTTGAAGAGTTCAAGCTGCAAGATTTCGACACGCTTCTTCTCACCGCCGGAGAAGCCCTCATTGACGTTGCGGTTAGCGAAGTCAGCGTCGATGCGCAGCTTCTCCATCGCGTTCTTCACCTCTTTGGTCCATGTGCGCAGCTTGGGTGCTTCGCCATCGATGGCTGTCTTAGCGGTGCGCAGGAAGTTGGTCATAGTGACCCCGGGTACCTCGACGGGGTACTGCATGGCCAAGAAAAGCCCTGCTTGCGCGCGCTCATCAGGTCCCATCTCTAGGACATCCTCGCCATCCAGAAGGATCTCACCCTTGGTGACCTCGTAGCGTGGGTGGCCGGCGATGGTCGAGGCAAGCGTAGATTTGCCGGAGCCATTTGGCCCCATGATGGCGTGGATTTCGCCTGAGTTGATGGTCAGGGAGACACCCTTGAGGATGTCCTTAGTGCCTTGGTCGGTCTCGATGGAGACGTGTAGATCCTTGATCTCGAGAGTAGACATATATTCAGGTCCTTTGCTTGAAAGTTCTTCGATAAAGACAGTGCGGCGGCTCAGTGACCTGAGATGCGCAGTTCTCGTTCCAGGTCTTCGGCGAGGGATTCCCGGATGGAGGACACCTCGATCTTCTGGATGATTTCGTTCATGAAGCCGCGCACTACGAGCTGGCGGGCGATATCTTCAGGGATACCACGCGACATGAGGTAGAAGAGATGGTTGTCGTCGAATCGCCCGGTGGAGGAGGCGTGACCTGCACCGTCAATGAGGCCGGTTTCGATTTCCAGGTTCGGCACAGAGTCAGCGCGGGCGCCGTCGGTGAGCACAAGGTTCTGGTTCTTCTCATAGGAGTCGGTGCCTTCGGCCTCCTTGCGGATGAGCACATCTCCGACCCATACAGTCCGTGCAGTCTCGCCCTGAAGCGCGCCCTTGTAGAGCACATCTGAACTGTTGCGGGGTGAGTTGTGGTCCACGAACGTACGGTGCTCGATGTGCTGACCGGCATCTGCGAAGTACAGCCCGTACATTTCGGCTCTTGCACCTTCAGCTGCATACCGGAAGTTGGTGTTGAGTCGAACGATGCTTCCACCCAGGGTGACAGCCACATGCTTATACTTGGCGTCTTTTCCAACTTCGGCGTCGTGCTGGCCCACATGAACGGCGTCGTCATTCCACCGCTGGAGCGAAATGACGCTCACGGACGCTCCATCGGCGATCTTCACCTCAACATTGCCGTTGTAGTCGGCACTCCCCCGATGCTCAAGGACGATGACAGCCTTGGCATTGGGCTCAGCTTCTACCACCAGGTGACTGTTGGCACGGACTCCTGCGGCTTTGCCGGTGATGTCAACACGAATGGGTTCTGCGACCTCAGTGCCCTCGGTGACCTTGATGTGCAGAGCATCATCGACGTTCTTATAGGCCACTGCTGCGGCGCGGTCGGCCGGCTGGAGGACTGCACCGCGAGGGGACTGCCCTAGGGCGAGTGTTGAGATCTCGACACCCTCGACTGCGCCGCTGACCTGGTAGTCGACTGGCTCCTGGTCAGTTCCCGCGCCGTCTGTGGCGATGTCGCTGAGGACACCGGCGAGTTTCTTCAGCGGTGTGAAACGCCATTCCTCTTCCCTACCGGTGGGTTCGGGGAATCCCGACACGTCGAATCCAATATGCCGGTTGGCGCGAGAACCCGCGCCAGAGGTGACTTTCTTGGACTCGCCAAGACCGCCATGTGTGTGGTCTGCGGCGGAGTTCGTCTCGGCGGCGAGGTTCTCGCCCTCTTCGGTAAACCCGGGAATGGAGATGCGGCGTTCGCCCACCTCAACTCCGGCAACCTTTTCAGGGGTTTCTGTCATGTGTTCTCTGATCCCTTTGTTTCTGTCTTCAGGCAGGACTGTGTACTGCGATGTTTGCGGGGCGCACTGACCGGCGTACTAGCCGACTGAGCCTTCCATCTGCAGCTCAATGAGGCGGTTGAGCTCCAGCGCGTATTCCATGGGCAGTTCGCGAGCGATCGGCTCGATGAAACCACGCACGATCATGGCCATTGCCTCATCCTCGGCCAGTCCACGGGACATGAGGTAGAAGAGCTGGTCTTCTGAGACTTTGGAGACAGTGGCCTCGTGTCCCAGCGTGACGTCGTCCTCCCGAATGTCGATGTACGGGTAGGTGTCAGTCTTGGAGATCGTGTCGACCAGAAGAGCGTCACAGACCACCGAATTGGCGGAGCCTTTGGCCTCAGGATTGATCTGCACCAGCCCACGGTATGAGGCGCGACCGCCGGACCGGGCAACTGACTTAGAGACGATGGAACTGGACGTATTCGGGGCCATGTGAACCATTTTCGACCCGGTGTCCTGATGCTGTCCTGCTCCGGCGAATGCCACGGAGAGAGTCTCACCCTTGGCATGTTCGCCGGTGAGGTACACAGCTGGGTACTTCATGGTGACCTTGGACCCGATGTTGCCATCGATCCATTCCATCGTGCCGCCCTCGTCGACCACTGCGCGCTTGGTCACCAGGTTGTACACGTTGGTGGACCAGTTCTGAATGGTCGTGTACCGGACTCTGGCGTTCTTCCGCACGATGATCTCCACCACGGCAGAGTGCAGTGAGTCGGTGTTGTAGATGGGGGCGGTGCACCCTTCGATGTAATGCACGTACGAGTCCTCATCAGCGATGATCAGGGTGCGTTCGAACTGCCCCATGTTCTCGGTGTTGATACGGAAGTAGGCCTGCAGCGGGATCTCTACATGAACGCCCTTAGGGACGTAAACGAAGCTGCCGCCGGACCAGACGGCAGTGTTGAGCGCCGCAAACTTGTTGTCGCCAACTGGGATAACCGAGCCGAAGTACTCCTCGAAGAACTCGGGGTGCTCCTTCAGGGCAGTGTCGGTGTCCATGAAGATGACACCCTGCTCCTCCAGGTCTTCGCGGATCTGGTGGTAGACCACCTCGGATTCGTACTGGGCTGCGACACCGGAGACGAGCCGCTCGCGCTCTGCCTCGGGGATGCCGAGTCGCTCATAGGTGTTGCGGATGTCCTCAGGGAGGTCTTCCCAGGTTTGGGCCTGCTTCTCCGTTGAGCGGACGAAGTACTTGATGTTGTCGAAGTCGATCTCAGAAAGATCAGCGCCCCAGGTGGGTTGCGGCTTGCGCTCGAAGTACTTCAGTCCCTTTTTGCGAAGCTTGAGCATCCACTCAGGCTCGGACTTCTTGTTCGAGATGTCCTCAACAACGCTGGTGTCGATGCCGCGCTTAGCTGTTGCGCCGGCAGTGTCCGAATCGGACCAGCCGTACTCGTAGTTGCCCAGTCCCTTTAGCTCAGGGTTGTCGTCCAGAACCTTCTGGATGACGCCGGGATCGTCGGTGTTTCGCAGAACTTCTTCTGCTTTGGCAATCTGCTCGGTCATGACAACCTCTCTTGTTGACGCGGGGAAATCACGATTCTCTTACGGCCGGCTATACGTCCGGCCTGTGAAGTCTCTGATGCGCTCTCTTGGGCGCGGGCTGCGCGTTCGGCGGCGAGTCGCTCTCTGCCTACTGGCACATGCGTGGTGCACACGTGAGCCCCAGCTGCTTGGGTGGAGAGTCTGCGAACATCGACGTCGAGTAACCGAGCGATCATTGCAGTCTCTTCTTCACAGAACACCGGATGTGCCGCTGCTATTTCCCGAACTGGGCAGTGGCCCTGACACAGTTGCGTGGACTGCATGGCAAGCAAAGGGTTGTCCCGCCCCACCAGCCGAGTGAATCCGGCGAATCCGTCAGCGCTGAACAGGGCTGAGAGCTTTTCTGTACGTTCGTCCAGGTCCTCAACATCTTCCAATGCTGGTCCGTACCGTTCTTCAAACCTGGAGAAATAGCTCTTGGCGAGCGACTGGGCAGCGGCGTCTTGGTTTTCTTCGTCCATCACGGACAGAGCGGCCCGCACCAGATTCAAATAGTCATCTCCAAGTTCTTGCTGGCCAAGGGATGAGATGACGTAGCGACGGGAGGGCCGACCAGCACCCTTACGGCGACTCGTGACGTTTTTGACCTCGACCAGGCCTTGCTCGGTCATGGCGTCCAAATGGCGGCGCACCGCTGCAGCAGTGAGTTGGAGCTCACTGCCCAACTGGGCTGCGCTGATGGGGCCTTCTTCCACGACTAGCTGAAGTACACGCTGGCGGGTGGTGCCATCAAACTCGCGTGCGTCCAGGTCGGGCTCAGCCGAAACCGTATCGCCGTCGAATTTCATGACTCTATTGTGACCTATTCAGAAGAAGTGATCCAGCAAGGCGGACCTTAGTGCCATCATTGACGGGCCGCAGCTTCGGGTTTCCACGGTCCCGGTTCAGCGCCTAGGGGCCGGTAGGTCAACAGCACATTGCCGGAGCGGAAGACAGTCGCGGGCCCAGCTTCGAGTCGGATGCGGTGGGCCACACCATGGAGCAAGCTTCTGCCCCGGCCGAGCAGAACGGGATGAATCAGGATACGTATCTCATCTATGAGCCCAGCGCGCAGAAGGGACGTTGCCAGCTCTGAGCTCCCGAATATGGCAATATCGCCTTCGACTTCCGAGCTCAGCCGCTCAATGTCCGCGGCGAGGTCCTTACCGTCGATGGTTTCCGTTCCCTTCCATGTCGGACGCAGGTCGGCATTCCTTGTCACTACGACCTTCGGCACCGAGTTCATGAACTGCGCCACCTCAGGCATCTGTTCGTTGGCTGAACTAGTCGTCCAAAATGCCTCGAAGTGCTCATAGGTCCGCCGACCCAGAACCAAAGCTCCGATTTCGCGGCACTGTCGCAGATTCCAGGTAAAGAACTCTTCATCGTTCACTCCCCAGTCCAGTTCGCGATCAGGACCTTCGTAATAGCCGTCGAGGGAGCAGAACAGGAACGCGAAGTCTCTGACCCTTCGACCAGGAAATGCCTTGGCGTGGACTTGGCTCGGCCTAGGTGTATTCACGGCGCTCCTCAAGCGAACTGTCTGGTTGCACGGTGAAACCAGTGGTTCGATTCCACCATAACTGTATGCATAGTGCAAGTGGTTTGAGTGGCCCGCTGTCCAGACATGAACCTGCGAGTCGTGTTCTACGGGGTGTAGAAAACGTTAGACTGTGGCAGTGTCCTCATCCGCTGCCTGCCTACGCCTAGCTGGTGTCCGCTACGCCGTGGGCGCTGCCTCCTCAGCCCGCGGGGTGACTGAGATTCTCTCCGGTGTAGATCTCACAGCTCGCCGTGGTGAGGTCACTGTCATTATCGGGCCCAATGGTGCTGGCAAGACCACAACGCTGTCCTGCGCACAAGGACTGCTCCGCCCGTCGGCGGGCACAGTGCATCTGCTTGGTGAGGATCCCTTCCGCGCGGGTGCAGGTCTACGTGCCCGCGTAGGCGTCATGCTGCAGGACGGTGGCCTGCCGCAGTCAGTCAAGCCGCGCACACTGCTGACCCATGTGGCGAAGCTTCACCAGGATCCGTGGCCATTGGATAATCTTATTGAGCGCCTAGACCTCTCCCGTTTTCTGTCCACCTCGATCCGCAGACTCTCCGGGGGCCAGAAGCAGCGTGTCGCCTTGGCCGCCGCGCTGATCGGCTCCCCCGAGCTGGTATTTCTGGACGAACCCTCAGCCGGACTGGACCCGCAATCACGTCAACTGGTTTTCGACCTCATAGGTCATCTGCGCAGCCAAGGCATCGGAATCGTGCTGACGACCCACCTGCTGGAAGAGGCCCAGCACCTGGCAGATTCCGTGTACATCCTCAAAGACGGAGTGGTCGTCAGGCACGGCACAGTCTCCGAGCTGACCGGCATTGGAGCTGACGACCATGACCGGCCTGCTTCACGGCGCCTGAGCTTCGCCTCACCGCGCATCATGACCAGCGGCGAACTCGACGAGGCCCCGTTCACCCTCGAACTGGACAGTGACTCCAATCGGGCCGGAGCTCGATGGGGTGTTCCAGCGATAGCCTCACCAGCTGACCTCGCGTCATTGGCAGCGTGGTGGGAACGGATCGGATTGTTTCCCGCCGAAATCAGCTTTGAGGCCCGCACACTTGAGGACGTCTTTTGGGAGGTCTCGGCCCCATGACTGGTCAACAGATGACGCCGCCGCCGCGTTCGCAACCGGCCCCCGCTCACCGGCGTGTACTGGCCCATGGTCTGTATGAAGCTCGGATCACATTGCGCAACGGCGAGCAGCTCCTCGTCTCACTCATTCTGCCGCTGCTGGTCCTCATCGGACTGCACCGCGCTCACGTCGTGACCGATGTTGTCCCGGGGATCGACACAGTAGCTCCCGGGATCCTATGCCTTGCGGTGATGGCTTCAGCTTTCACCGGGGCGGCAATCGCAACGGGATTCGAGCGCCAATATGGGGTGCTCGCCTACCTTGCCACGACCCCACTTGGGGCGACCGGGCTGATTTTGGGCAAGTCCCTGGCCGTGCTGTGCGTCATTGCCGTACAGATCATTGTTCTCGGTGGGGCCGGTTTGGTGCTGGGCTGGTCCCCGGAGCCGGTCGGGCTGATCTGGTTATTTGGCGTCGTCGTCATCGGAGCTGCGGCGTTCACAGCTCTGGGTTTGCTCCTCGCCGGAACGGTCCGCGCTGAGGCCACTCTCGCCGTGGCAAACGTCGCATGGGTGCTCATGGGTGCTGCCGGGGGTGCCGTACTGCCGCTGAATCATGAAGGTGCCGGCGCTCTGCTGATGCTGCTGCCCTCGGCAGCTCTCGGTGACGCAGTGCGCGACGCCACAATGAACGGCCACCTTGCCGTGATACCTGTCCTTATCCTGGCCGCCTGGGCTTTGGCGGCAATTCTTGCCGCACGAAAGTGGTTCACATGGAAGTAATTCGCCTCCGCCTCCCATCCCGCATCTCCCGGCTCACCAAGGTTCTGGCCTGGGCCACTTTGGTGTCGAATATCGGCATCATTCTCACCGGCGGGGCCGTCCGTTTGACGGACTCTGGCCTAGGGTGCCCCGAATGGCCCCGCTGCACAGCGGACTCCTGGGTTTCCACTCCAGAGATGGGAATGCACGGTGCCATCGAATTCGGCAACCGGCTGCTGACCTATGTGCTCATCATCATTAGTGTCGCGATGTTCCTGGCTGTGATCCGTCTGTGGTCTACGCACCGGGCATTGGTGGTTCGGACCATCATCATCGGCTTAGGCATTCCCCTTCAGGGAGTTATCGGAGGCATCACAGTCTGGACCGACCTGAATCCATGGATCGTTGCTCTTCACTTCCTGGCATCAGCTGGCCTGGTACTCATAGCCACCCAACTGCTGACCCGCGTCAACGCCGAGCTGCGGAACGCAGACAACCCGGGATACCGCATCGTTGATGGCGAGACCAACACCTTGACCCGGTCCATGGCCGGTGTCATTTTAGTCACCGCTTGGGCCTCACTGGTGCTGGGCACGATCGTCACCGGAACCGGCCCGCATGCAGGAGATCCGAACTCGCCCCGGCACGATTTCGACCTTCACCTGGTGACGCAGTTACATGTCATTCCGGTCTACATGCTGTGCGCAGCTGCGGTGGTCATACTGGTGGTGCAAATGCGGCTCAAGACGTCGGGACATCAGCGTCGCGCCGCATGGTTCCTGATCGCAGTCATCCTGGCTCAAGGTGTGCTCGGATACTGGCAGTACTTCGCTGGTCTGCCCGTGGGGCTTGTTTGGCTTCACATGCTGGGTTCGGCCCTTGCCATGGTCGCGGCAACACAAGTCTTTGACCGATACCGGGCTCGCTACGCGACCCGTGGTCTCACAAAGGCGCCTCGGCCGGTCTCCGCCATCGCCTGACTCCTGCCGCCTAGCGAGTGATGGTGTCGTCGAAGACAGTGAGACTGCCTGAGTAGTTGGCCACCCAAATGCTCCCGGTCATGGCATCGTAGGTGACACCGATGGGCAGGTGCCCCGTACTGCGCCGATCGATCTCCTCCAGCGAGCCAGCGTCGAACTTGGAGACACTGTCTTCGTAATAGTTCACGACATAAAGCGCTGTGCCATCAGCCGAAGTGTCCATGGTGCGCGGCTCACGGCCCGTGGTGGCAGTGCCGATGACTTCGTCGGACTCCGTGTCGAAGGCGACCAACAGGTCAGAGCGGCTGAAGGTCACGTAGAGCACATCAGCATCTGGCGAGAGAATCACATGCCGCGGAAACTCTGCATCACTGTAGATAACGTTGGCCTCGCCGGTGTCAAGATCGACCTTCCATAGCTCATTGGCGTACATGGCCGCCACATACACGGTGCGGTTGTCCGGCATGACCGCGATGCCGCGTGGCTGTGAGCTCAGTGGAACGCGCATTTCTTCTACGCCGGACTCGGTGTCAATTACGGAAAGATCAAAGTCACACCAGTTGGTGACAAGCAACCGTGATTCGTCTGGAGTCAGTGCCTGGTACTTGGGAACGCGTCCGACCTCGATAAACTGGTCCCATCCTTGATCTTCAACGCTGTATCGGAAGACCGCAGAGGGTGCCACAGCGTCGCCGTTGCGGCAGTCGTCATAGGCTGGCGCTCCGATATCAGCCAGTCGATACTGCGACACATACGCGTGCTGACCGTCCTCAGTCCATGCCGCTTCGACAGGTGCGCCCTGCACCGTCTCTGGGTAGCCATCAACGCCCAGGCTGGCAGGATTGATGGTGTCCGGGAGCTCTTGGACCAAATCGCCTGTTCGCGTGTCATAGACCGTGACCGAGTTTTGGTACATCATGTTGTTTGCGATCGCCAGTCCGCGACCATTCGCCACGATGGACTTGGGAGTGATGACTGGTTCATCGATGGTCTGAGTTTGTTCAAACGTGGTGCTGCGAGCTTCGGGCAGATCCGGCGGTTCTAAATCGGAGGGAACATCGGCTGTGTCGGTCCGTTCCACAGGATCGGTTTCTGGCTCCGCATCCTCACTGTCAGACGCCTCATCGGTTGGGTCCGCATTGCCGACGCTGGGTCCGGGGATAGTTGCCGCATCTGAGTCGGTTTCGGAACGACTGTCCTCCTCCGCGCAAGAAGACACGATCAGCAACCCGAGTAACGCGGCCGCACCCACAGCTCCTGACGTGGTCTTTCTCACATGACAACCTGCACTGTTCCTGCGATCTTGTCGTGCAGCGCGCGCCCATCAGGTGAGACCACCACTGCGGGCACGACCAACAGGAGAAGGAGTGCCCGCACCAGAGCCCAGAGCGGACCAGGGACAGAGGCCGGAGCATTCTGATGAAGTCGCACTACCTGGATGCGTGCCAGTCGCTTTCCCAGCGAAACTCCCAGTAACCCGACAAGCACCACGTGGATCAGGAGAAAGATGCCGAGGGTGACCCATACGTTGTAGTCGAACCAAGCAAGTGAGATCACCGATGCGATGCCCCAGTCGATAAACAGAGCCAAAATACGACGACTCCATGGAGCCAAGGACCCTGGACCTGTCGGGGGCAGACCCAACTGATCACCGGGGTGGCCGGCGGAGGCATCGTTGCTATCTGGACCTTGGGTGTTCACAACCAATCAGTCTACGTCTACCACCACCGTGAAGACTCTGTAACATGCTGGAAACATTTGCGTGACCGATGGGAAACCCTTTCATCTGTAGGGTGAGTACCGGTAACCCCGTAAGCGAACTCGCCGAAGGAGCTCAACGCTCATGTTCTCAAGCCCTCAGGAAGTCCTGGATTTTATCGAGAAGGAGGACGTCAAGTTTGTTGACGTCCGCTTCACTGATCTCCCGGGCCTGCAGCACCACTTCAATGTGCCGGCTCACACCGTAGATCTCGACTTCTTTGAAAATGGCCAGTTGTTCGACGGCTCATCCATCCGAGGTTTCCAGGGTATTCAGGAATCAGATATGCAGCTGATCCCCGATCCCTCTAGCGCGTACATTGATGAGTACCGCGAAGCCAAGACCTTGATCATGACGTTCTCCATCGTCAACCCGCGCACCGGAGACCCCTACGCTCGCGATCCCCGCGGTGTGGCTCAGAAGGCTGAGGAGTACCTCGCTTCATCGGGTATCGCCGACACCGCATTCTTCGGCCCTGAGGCTGAGTTCTTCCTGTTCGACAAGGTGGCATTCAAATCCTCACCTGAGCACTCTTTCTACTCATTGGACGCCAAAGAAGCTATCTGGGGCTCCTCCGACGAGTTCGCTGAAGGACCAGGTGGCCATAAAATGGCCACCAAGGGCGGCTACTACCCAGTCTCTCCCCAGGATCAGACCGCCGATGTGCGTGACGAAATCGTGCTCGCCCTCGAGCGTGCCGGACTGTCCGTTGAGCGCTCCCACCACGAGGTCGGTGGCCCAGGCCAGCAGGAGATCAACTACAAGTTCAACACTCTGACTCTCTCCGCGGATGACGTCCAGAAGTTCAAGTACGTCGTGAAGAACACTGCCGCCAACTACGGCCTTGCCGCCACGTTCATGCCGAAGCCCATCTTCGGTGAGAACGGTTCCGGTATGCACGTCCACCAGTCCTTGTGGGCTGAGGGAGAGCCCCTGTTCTTCTCCGAGACCGGCTACGCGAACCTCTCCGACACGGCACGGTGGTACATCGGTGGGCTGCTGAAACACGCTCACGCGCTGCTCGCTTTCACGAACCCCACCGTGAACTCCTATAAGCGACTGGTCAAGGGCTACGAAGCACCGGTTTCCCTGGTTTACTCGCAGGGCAACCGTTCTGCTGCTATCCGCATCCCCATCACCGGATCAAACCCCAAGGCCAAGCGTCTGGAGTTCCGTGCACCTGACGCTTCAGGCAACCCTTACCTGGCGTTCTCCGCCATGCTGATGGCTGGCCTGGACGGAATCAAGAACCGGATCGAACCGCACGAGCCTGTCGACAAGGACCTCTACGAGCTTCCTCCCGAAGAGCTCAAGGACATTCCGCAGGCTCCCGGGACGCTCGATGAGGCACTTCTGGCGCTGGAAGCTGACCATGACTTCCTGCTCGAAGGTGGCGTGTTCACCGCAGAATTGATCGAAGCCTGGATTGAGTACAAGCGCGAAGAAGAGATCGAGCCGCTGAACCTGCGCCCGAACCCGTACGAGTTCGAGCTCTACTTCTCGGTCTAACAGGAATACGCGGATTTAGCGGTGACAGGCCCATTTGGGCCACCCGCCAACAGTGGCCCCACACCCGTCAGGCAGTTTCGACACTGCCGGGTGTGGGGCCACTTCCGTGTCATGGTGACGCGCGGCCAATAGGTCATTGCTCGGCGTCGGACTCTTCCTCGTCGCCCTGAGCGCCGGCGGCTGGCTCCTCGTGGACCTCGGCAATCTCTTCCTGGGCATCCTCCACCGCTGTGCTCTCCGTGTCCCCATCGCGACCGGACCAGACCTTGATGACGCCCCAGGCGGCGGCTGCAAGTGGCACTGCCAGGACCGCACCGATGACACCGCTCAGGACAGTGCCTGCGGTGAGCGCCATCAGAATCACCAGCGCGTGCAGCTGCAGGGTCTGAGCCATCACCACTGGCTGTAAGAAGTTGCTCTCCAACTGCTGCACCAGGATTACCACCGCCAGCACAATCAACGCCACGATCGGACCGTTGGCGACCAGGGCGACCAAAGTTGCTAGTATCCCGGCGACGGTAGCACCCACGATGGGGATGAATCCGCCGAGGAAGACGATCACGCCCAGAGGTAGGGCCAGGGGTACCTGCAGAACCAGCAACGCGATGGTAATGCCGACTGCGTCGGCACCCGCAACGATCGCGGTGCCTCTAATGTAGCCGCCGAATGTTTTCTGGACTTTGTCCCCTGACGCGATCCACTTATCGCGGAAATGCCTTGGGGTCCATGAGATGAAGAATGCCCAGATGCGGTCGCCGTCCTTGAGGAAGAAGAACAGAAAAACCAGAAGCAAAACCAATCCGGTGAAGAAGGTGCCTGCGGCACTGAGCGTCGTCACCGCGCCCGTCCCGAACTCAGCGCTGGTGAGGAATGAGGTGACGGTGTCGATCGCACCATCGATCTGTTCCTGATCAATGGTGAAACCTAGGGCGCCAAGGTTGTCGTCCACCACTTGACGCAGCTGGTTGAATCCTTCCACCGCTTGGTCCACGAGGTTCGACCACTCGTTGATCACCGAGAAGACCAGCCCCGTGCCCACCCCGCCCAGAACAAGCAGGGAACCGAGGAAGACCGTCCATGCCGCGAGCATGCCGGACATGACCCGGCGTGCAAGTCTCACCAACGGCCACAGTGCGCACGCAAGGATGATGGCAATCACGGTGGGGATGACGACCACCGTCAGTCTCAGAAGTGCGAAGACCAGCAGGCCCACCACGGTGCTGACCACCAGCAGTTGAACCGCCCGTATTCCTAGCCTCCCTAATGTATCCGTCCACATGCCACGCACCGTGAAGGTCGGCGGCTCTTTCCCACTGGCTATCACATCGCTGGGTGTCTGCCTCACGCTTGCCTCCCGCAGGTCTGTTGTTGACGAGTCACGCCCACAATACTCCGCCTCGAAGCCCTAGAAGTCGTTCGGCGAAGGCTGATCTTGAAGCAGGCCGAGGCCCAAACTAAGCGGACTGTCAGCGAGGCCGGTAAAGTGCTGAGGTGGCAGATCACAATGAGATGGCCCACTGTACGAACGGTTCACCGCAGCACATGGATCTGGCGAGGAGACGACGACGCCGTTGACCACTTACTTCACCAGCGACCAGCACTTCGGCCATGCCAACATCATTCGTTACTGCGACAGACCGTTCGAGGGAGTAGACGATATGGATGAGGGCCTCATCGCCCGGTGGAATGAGACTGTCGATGTCGATGACGAGGTCTGGGTGCTCGGGGACTATTCGTTGCACGACCGTGACAAGGGGCTGAGCTACCTCCGCCGTCTCAACGGGACCAAGTACCTCGTGGTGGGCAACCACGACCGTTGCTCACCATCACAGACGGACGGCTCTCTCTACGTTCCGAAATACATAGAAGCCGGCTTCACCACCGTGGTCACACAGGCAGAGGTCGTCCTACCTGCAGTGCAGTCCGGAGGCGAGGATCTCCAGGTCCTCTTGTCGCACTATCCCTACGCCGGCGAATCACACGCCAAGCAGGATAGGCATCAGCGGTTCCGATACCGCGATCTGGGCCATCCGCTCATCTGTGGACACGTGCACACCGAGTGGAAGACGCAGCTGTCTCCTCGGGGTACCGTGCAAGTCAATGTCGGAGTGGATCAGTGGGACTTCCGACCCGTCACTGCAGAGCAGGTGCACCGAACCATCCTTGCTGCCACACCTGCCTGAACTGGTATCACGCAACAACGTTCGCAGTGGACTGGCTAGAACTCCGGACTCACGGCAAGGGGCCCAGAGCGTAAGTAGCGAGCGTGCGGTGGGCTGATTCGTCGTCAGAGGGATGGTGTATCCCAGCCAGCGCGTCCCGGTAGAGCCTGCTGAGCTCGGAGGTACGGTGATAGTGGCCTCCTCCACTGACGCTCAAAGCGGTATCGACCACAGATCGAGCGGTGCGTGTGGCCGAGGTGCGCAGAGTCACCAGACGTGCAAACCAGGACGACCCGTGGTCAGCACCAGCCTCAACTTCCACAGCGATGCTTCGCAGTTGAGCATCCAATGCCAGCTGCTCCAGCTGGGCTTCAGCGACCTTGTAGCGGACATCCGGATCCTGGTCCAAGGACATACCCGTGCTCAGTGCGCTCCGGCGAGCTGTGTTTTCAACACCCAACTGTAGGGCTCGGTCCCCGATGCCGGTGTAAACGGCTGAGATGAGTGTCAGAAATGACGAGAAGATCGCAAAAATCAGCGGATCTTGGTTAGGGCCCACGGGTAACCGGCGGACGACTCGCTCAGCAGGTACAAGCGCGTTCTGAAGCTCGGTAGCATGGGACTGGGTCGCTCGCATACCGAGGGTGTCCCAGTTCTCTATGGTCTTCCATCCGGGAGCCTCTCGGGGAAGGAAACCGAAGATCAACGGAGTCCCGCCGTCTTCATCCCCCGCGTCTACGTCCTTGCCAAATAGCCCTAGCCGAGTCCAGACCGGAGCTAAAGTCGTGAAGATCTTGGTCCCGGTGAATCTCACTGAACCGTCCTCAGAAACCTGAGCCTGAGTCAGTGAGTCGAAGAGGACGGCGTCGTTGCCTGCCTCAGAGATGCCAAAGGCGAAGATATGTCCCTGGGCAGCTTCGGTGAGGACCTGATCAAATTCTGCATGGCCCAGCTGCACCATCTGGCGCGCCACCGATACCCAAATCTGGTGCATGTTCACCGCCAGAGACGTGCCGGGAGCGTAGCTGGCTAGGAGACGTTGCGCTTCTACCAGAAGGGGCAAGTCCCACCCCAGTCCCCCGTGCTCAGTCGGAACCAACGCCCGCAAATAGCCGGCCTCCTGCAGCTCCTCGAGGTCTTCGTGACAGAACTCGTTGCGTTCGTCATAGCCGGCGGCACGCCCCCCGATACGTTCCAGCAGTTCTGCGTTCAAGACATCTTCGACAGTCATACATGAACCTCTCTCAGCATCACGGCACTCGGGCTGTCCACGCCTGCGTGCCAAACTTCTGTGTCACCAGATCTTCTGCCCGGCGCAACTCATGCGGCCGGATAGTCGCCACGGTGGCACCGTAGCGGTCCGCGAACGTCTGGGTGAACACACCCATAATGTCTTGCCGGGACATCCCTGTCTGGCTGCGCAGTGGGTCTACTCGCTTAGCGGCAGACGTGTGCCCCTTGTCCGAGAGTTTCTCGCGTCCAATACGCAGCACCTGCAGCATCCGCTGCGCATCGATGTCGTAGCTCATGGTCACATGATGCAGCATGCCCCCGTTAGCCAATCGTTTCTGGGCTGCTCCACCAATTTTCCGGCCGTAGCCTTCACCGTCAGCTGCAGAGACGATGTCATTGAGCGGCTTGTATTCTGCTTGCACACCGACCTCAGCCAGCGCTTCCATCACCCAACTGTCCAGAAAGGGGTAGGAATCGGCGAAGCTCAGCCCGTCGACCAAGGACTGGGGGAAAGACAGCGAGTAGGTGATGCAATTCCCTGACTCCATGAACATGGCTCCTCCGCCAGATATGCGGCGGACCACGACAGCGTCCAGATCCTCAGCGGCTTGAGCATCCACCTCATTGGCAAGTGACTGGAATGAGCCGATGACGACGGCGCGCTCGGTCCAGTCCCAGAGCCTCAAGAGAGGGGGGCGACGGCCTGCACCCACCTCTTCCGTCAGAACCTGGTCGAGGGCAACATTAACAGCAATAGGCAAGTTGGTCGCCGGGAGGACTTCCCAACTGTGGTCTTCCCACCCCGTGGCCCGCCCCAGTGCTCGGCGCACTGCGGTGGCCACCGCACCAGCGCTGAACCCGATCATATGAGCCCCAGTGGGTAGCTTCCGCGTAACCGCTTGCGCGATCTCTTCCCCAGAGGACGAGACGGGCAGCCCGACCAGCGAAGAGTTGAGAGCTGGGAGAGCCTCGTCGGGTTCCAGGAAGAAGTCACCGTTGATTGATGCGGAAGAGATGACCGAGCCCTCACCAGTCCCGGAGACCTCCAGATCAGCGACGACGAGTTTGCCTCCCGGGACCTTGTATTCACCATGAACCATGGCCTCCATCCTAGGAGGTCAGAGGGGCCCTGAGATTCCGCTGACAGCGGAGGTGGATCTGGATGAACCCTATGCCCTTGGCTGGTTGTACCGACTATGACCTCCACAGCTTCACAACCGCTATCTCTGCTGGATCTCGCCCGCGTGCGAGAACACGAGTCCATAGCACAAGGGATCGGCAGATCTCTGCGCCTGGCCCAGACTGCCGATGCGTTGGGCTACAGACGCATCTGGTTCGCCGAGCATCACAACATGCCCGCTGTGGCCAGTTCGGCGACTGCGCTGTTGATCCAACATATTGCGGCCGGGACCCAGAACGTTCGGGTGGGCGCCGGCGGAATTATGCTGCCCAACCATTCGCCGTTAGTCATTGCTGAACAGTTTGGGACTCTTGAGACCCTGTTCCCTGGGCGGATTGACCTTGGTTTGGGTCGCGCTCCGGGGACGGACGGCGTCACTACGCGAGCCTTGCGCAGGGATGGTACTGAGGCTGACAGATTCCCTGAGGACATTATGGAGCTTTCTGGTTTCCTCAGCGGAAACAGCAGAATTCCGGGCGTCCATGCCTACCCCGGACGGTCCACCCACGTGCCGCTCTACATCCTCGGGTCCTCCCTCTACGGAGCTCAGCTCGCGGCTCGCTTAGGGGTGCCCTACGCATTCGCCAGTCACTTCGCCCCGCAGATGCTGGAGCAGGCCGCCAACACCTACCGTGAGAACTTCAATTCCGCGGGCTCACTGCAGGGCCCGGATGCCCGCCCTCATTTCATTGCCGCCGCCAACGTCATCGCCCATGACGACGCCGCCATCGCCGCTGAGCAACGGCGAGAAGCCGAAAACGGCTGGATCAGGACCATGCTGGGACGGAACAAGACTCTCTCAGACGAGGACGTGACCCAGTTGAGGGATCATCCAGCGGGGCAGCAAGTGCTGGGCATGCTGTCGAGGACAGTCTCTGGCACTCAGGACGAGGTGGTGACCTGGTTGGACGCACTCGCCGACCAGGTCACTGCTGATGAGCTCATTCTCGTGAACCTTGCCCCGGATGAGGACGTCCAGCACCGCACGCTCGAGCTGCTGGCTCCTGAGCCAGGCAGCGCGTAGGGCTTTCGATAAGGTCGTGCCATGACGTCAGTAACCGTGCCGATCGAACTGAGGTGGGGCGACCAGGACCCCTATGGCCATATCAATAACGTAGCGGTGCTCCGCATACTGGAGGAGGCTCGGGCCCGGGCATTCTGGAGTTCACCTGGACCTTCCGGCCCGTCCGGTGTGTTCCCTCCACTGGATCCGGACCAGCAGATCTGGGCGCTGGTGGCGGACTTTCACCTGAAGTACCGCAAGCAGTTGCCCTACCAGCGAGAGCCGGTCCTTGTGGAGATGTCGATCCCACGAGTCGGTGGAGCGAGTCTCGTCATCGACTACGCGGTGAAGGTCAGCGCCCACGCTGCCCCATGTGTGACTGCTCAGTCGACTCTGGTCATGGTCGATCGGGACTCTGGGTCTCCCCAGAGGCTCAGCTCTGAGGTGCGTCAGCGTCTGCTGGACTACAGTTCAGAACCTCAGCCCTAGTCTGAGCTGTAGAAGTGCTGTTCGAACACTTGCCGGGCACGCCGGGTGGTGCGCAGATAGTAGTCTTCAAATTCTGATGCATTGCCAGGTTCGAATCCACACCACCGTGAGACCGCTTCCAGGTCCCGGCGCGAACTTGGCAGGACATCGGCTGTCTTGGCGGACCAGATCATGATGCCGGAACGCACTTTGGTGCACAGCTTCCAAGCCTCGGCCAGAATCTGAGCATCCTTAGGGCTCATCAGCCCGGTATCGACCAGGCCGTTGAGCACCTGCAGGGTATTGGTCCCTCGCAGCAGTCCGTGATCATGGCCATGCTGCAGCTGATACAGCTGGACGAGCCACTCCACATCGGAGAGCCCACCCCGTCCCAATTTCACATGCCGGGAAGAGTCAGCCCCGCGCGGTAGGCGTTCCGCTTCAACCCTAGCCTTGATCCTGCGTATTTCCGTGAGCTGCTGGTGTGAAGGCGGCGAGCCGTAACGTACGTCGTCGACGAGCTCCATGAAGTCCACCGCCAGCCAGTCTGAGCCGGCGACCGGACGAGCCCTCAAAAGCGCTTGGCGCTCCCATACATCCATCCAACGCCGGTAGTACTCCTCATAGGACTCCAGCGATCTGGACAGGGGACCTTTCTTCCCCTCCGGGCGTAGATCCGCGTCCAGTTGGAGAGCGAATTCACCACGTATGGCAGGCTTCACCGGCTTGGAGAGCAGCTGAGTGAGACGCTGAGCGAGTTTTTGTGCTTGACGATCAGCGGCAGACTTATCGGCATTGGGCACCGGCCTGTGCACGAACATTGCATCCATGTCTGAGCCATAGCTGATCTCGCGACCGCCCTGCCGACCCATGGCGATGACGAGGAAGTCAACGAGCCGCCCTTCGGCTTCAAAGACCTCCTCCTCAGCCACCCGAAGCGCACCCAAGGTCGTAACCCGGTCAACGTCAGACAGCGCGGCCCCAACCTTTTGCTGGTCTCGGACTCCACAGGAGTCCGCAATCGCGATCCGCAGCTGCTCCCGTTGCCTGATGAGCCGCGCAAGGCGGACTGCGGTGTGAGAGGCACCTTCATGACGGTGCAGGGCACTCTTCATTTCAGTCCACAGTGTTTCAAAGCTCCGCGGGGCCAGTGACTCATCATCACCGAGCCATTTGGCGGACTCCGGCAGGTGCTCGAGCACATCGGAGATGAAGCGAGAGCTGGTCAGCAATTGGCACAGACGCTCTGCGGCGACTGAAGAGTCCCGCAGCATAGTGAGGTACCACGGGCTGGAGCCAAGGGATTCGCTGAGTCGGCGGAATGCCAAGAGCCCATGATCAGGATCCACGCCTTCGGCAAACCAGCCCAACATCATCGGCAGAATGCGTTTCTGCAGCGTCGCCTTCCGAGACACGCCGGCAGTCAGCGCCTCAATATGGCGCAGGGCACCATCGGCGTCACGGAAGCCCAGAGCAGTGAGCCGGTCAGCGACTGCCGCGGCTGAGAGCCGGACCTCAGCGTCGGAGAGTACAGCGGTTGTGGACAACAGGGGACGGTAGAAGATCGTCTCGTGGAACGAGGAGACCTCACGGGCGACTCGTTGCCAGTCGGTTCGCACATCCTGCGGTCCAGATCTTCGCGTCTGACCGGGTGCTCGGATGGCATGGGCCAAAGCTCGAAGCGCAGAGTCTTTCTCAGGCATCAGGTGTGTCCGACGCATATCTGCCATCTGGATACGGTGTTCATAGAGCCGCAGCTGCCTGTAGCAGCGGCTCATCGCCTCTTGGTCTTTGCTGGAGACGTACTCCCCTGCTCCGAGAGCTTCGATAGCGGAGAGGGTGTCCCGGATTCTGAGGGCTTCATCGACCCTGCCGTGGACGAGTTGGAGTAGCTGCACGGTGAACTCAATGTCACGCAGGCCGCCGCGGCCCAGCTTGATCTCCCTATCGGCAGTACGGTGCGGAATGTTCGCAAACACTCGACGGCGCATGGCTTGGACATCTTGGACAAAGCCTTCGCGAGCTGCAGCTTGCCAGACAAGCGGCCCCATCGCTGCCATGTATTCCTCACCTAGCGCCCGGTTGCCGGCGATGGGACGAGCCTTCAGAAGTGCCTGAAACTCCCAGCCGGCTGCCCACCTGCGGTAGTACTCCCGGTGTGAATCCACGGTGCGGGACAGCGGCCCGTCCCGCCCTTCCGGACGAAGATTGGCGTCGATCTCCCACAGGGCGGGTTCCCCATCCGAGGCCATGATGACCTTCGCCATGCCGCTGGCCAAAGCGCCCGCCAGATCACCAGCCTCCGCAGAGTCAAAATCCTCTGGGGCCCGGTGCGCAAAGACGACATCCACATCAGAGATGTAGTTCAGCTCAGCTGCGCCACACTTGCCCATGCCGATCACGGTGAGTTCAATCCCGCCGGCCTCGGGTCTGCGTTCTATGAGTTGAGCTCTGCTGACTGCCAAGGCCGCATCAATCGCAGCGGAGGCGAGGTCTGCCAGCTGCCTGGCCACGGTCGGAAGAAAGTCCTGAGGGTCAGGCGCCGTCAGATCCCGCAGAGCCACCCGGGTCAGTTCTCGGCGGTAGGCGATCCTCAGCGCACCTCCGGCATCCTTGGCGGTGAACTCCTCACTGAGGTCCGCGACCGGATCTTCACCCTCTGCCTCGGCTTGTACTGCTGACATCAGAATTCGCCGAAGTTCCACTTCTGAGGGCCATCGCGCAGAGGCGTCCCGGTTGCCCAGGTCGTCCTCAAATAGGATCTCCACCTGGTCCGGGTGCCGGATCAGGAACTCAGCCAGTGCCTGAGATGCTCCCAAGAGCCTGACCAGCGGAACAGCCCGCGAGTACCCTGAGTCCTCAGCAACGTCGAAAAGCTCCTTGACCTGAGGGGCACGTTCAAGAAGCCGGATCAGCAGCAGCAGCGCCTGGTCGGCATCGGGAGCGTCATGCAGCGTTCTCGTCAGTGCCGCAGCGTCGAGGTTTTTCAGCTGCGGGTCGGCCAAGAACTTTTGGGCTCGCTCCAGCTCCTGAAAGCCAGCGGCAATCAGTTCACGCGGTGTCGAAGGTTCAGTGGAAGAACTCACGTGTCATCGCCGAAGGTAGTCGCAGGTGGGCACCGCTCAAATCATCCCCAGATACGTGTTGACCTCGTACGGTGAAACATTGACTCGGTATTCGTCCCATTCCTGACGTTTGTTGCGCAGGAGGTTGTCGAACACCTGCTCCCCAAGCACACTGGCGACCAATTCAGAGTCTTCCATCTGGCGGATCGCATCGTGCAGTGTGCCGGGAAGGGGTTTCAGCCCCAAGACTTTACGTTCTGCGGTGGTCAGTGACCACACGTCTTCGTTGACGTGTTCAGGCAGCTCGTAGCCCTCCTGAATACCTTTGAGCCCGGCACCGATCACCATGGCGTAGGCCAGGTATGGGTTTGCGGCAGAGTCTATGCCGCGGAACTCCACGCGCGCTGAGCCGCCTTTGGTGGGTTTGTAGAGCGGAACTCTGATGAGCGCAGAACGGTTGTTGTGGCCCCAAGAGATGTGGCTGGGTGCTTCTCCCCCGCCCCAGAGTCGCTTATAGGAGTTGACGAACTGGTTCGTGACCGCTGTGAACTCGGGGGCGTGAGTCAGGACCCCGGCAATGAACTGCCGGGCTGTTGTGGAGAGGTTGAACTCCGCATTGGGGCTGAAGAAGGCATTTGTATCGCCCTCGAAGAGACTGAAGTGGGTGTGCATCGCTGAGCCGGGGTGCTCGCTGAAAGGCTTGGGCATGAACGTGGCGTACTTGCCGTGCGCCAGCGCTACCTCTTTCACGATCGTGCGGAAAGTGAGGATGTTGTCCGCGGTGGTCAGCGCATCGGCGTAGCGCAGGTCGATCTCATTTTGCCCTGGGCCGACCTCATTGTGGCTGAATTCCACGGAGATCCCGACGGCTTCCAGCATATTCACGGTGTGTCGGCGCAAATCTTGGGCGACGGACCCGGTGATGTGGTCAAAGTATCCAGAGCGGTCGGCAGGCACCGGCCGACCACTGCTGTCCATTTCTTCTGACTCGAGGAGGTAGAACTCGATCTCAGGGTGGGTATAGCAGGTGAAGCCCATCTGGCCGGCGGCATCGAGCTGGCGGCGCAGCACGTACCGCGGGTCACCCACAGCGGACTCTTGGTCTGGGGTGAGAATGTCGCAGAACATCCGCGCGGTGGGTTCATCTTCACTGCGCCAGGGAAGAATCTGAAAGCTGGAGGGGTCCGGCTTCAACAGCATGTCCGACTCGAAAACTCGGGAAAGCCCCTCAATGGAGGACCCGTCGAAACCCAGACCTTCCGCGAACGCACCCTCCACTTCGGCGGGGGCAAGCGCAACCGACTTCAACGCTCCCACCACATCGGAGAACCATAGGCGGACAAAGCGGACATCGCGCTCCTCGATGGTGCGCAGTACAAATTCCTGCTGCCGATCCATACTGATATTCCGCCTCCTGAAATTGGTCCTGCTCAAGCCATGCCCACTCTACCCAACCCCAGGGGTGCACCGGAGTAGTCTTGGAGCCATGTCCAATGATGAACACACGGCACCCTATGGGGGCCCTCAGAACGACGCCGCGGCAAAGACTCCCAAGAGGATACGCACCCATCACCTTCAACGCTTTAAGGATGAGGGGCAGAAGTTCGCCATGCTCACCGCTTATGACGCGATGATGGCGAATGTGTTCGATGAAGCAGGCATCGAGGTTCTCCTGGTGGGCGACTCCGCCGCGAACGTCATGCAGGGAAGCTCATCGACACTGAGCATCACCGTGGATGAGCTGCTGGTCTACGCAAAGTCCGTAGTCAACGGGGTTCACCGTTCCCTTGTCGTTGCGGATCTGCCTTTCGGGAGCTACCAAGTCTCTCCTGAGCAAGCAGTACTCACGGCAGTTCGTTTCATGAAAGAAGCCGGAGTACACGCAGTCAAAATGGAGGCGCATGCCGCCACAGCGCCCCATGTGAAGGCTGTCGTAGACGCGGGTATCCCGGTGATGGCGCATATCGGGTTCACCCCGCAATCGGAGCATCAGCTCGGCGGGTTTCGGGTTCAGGGCCGTGGCGAACACGCCGAGAAAGTGATTGACGACGCTCTATCCCTCCAATCAGCTGGAGCCTTCTGCGTTCTTGTAGAAATGGTTCCTGCCCAGCTGACTGCTGATCTCGACGCAGCCCTGCGAATTCCTACCATCGGCATTGGCGCTGGCAACGCCTCCACGGGTCAAGTGCTGGTGTGGCAGGACATGCTGGGGCTGAACAACGGACGGCTGCCCCGGTTCGTGAAACAGTACGCGGAGTTACGCAGGACTATCACTGATGCCGCGCACAGTTTCCGCCGTGACGTGGTCGAAGGAACATTCCCTGGCGAGGAGCACGGTTTCTCAGCTGAGTAGGCACCAAGGCAGCCTAGGCCTCGTCGTTGTCTTCTTCCCACTCCTCGTTGCGCTGCTCAACCTTCTCCAACGCCCGGGAGGCCTCGGCGTAGGACTTGTACGGGCCCAGCAGGTGTTTCCAGGATGATTGGGCTCCGTGCTCCACTTGTCCGGTCGTCATGTTGTACCAGTAGTCACTCACCCCTCCAGACTACGCCCTGATGGGGTGTGGCCGATAGGATTGATCCCATGGCTTCTGTACCCTCCCACGCCCCTGTCGGCACACTCGTTCCAGGCTCCCTGACACCCGAAAGGATCGTCCCGGAGCACATCGATAAGCCGAATTATGTGGGGTTGCCGGAACCACCGCAGTACACCGGTCCCGATGCGTTCGACGCCGACACCGTGTCGAAGATTCGTCGGGCCGGGCAGCTTGCGGCCGAATGCATGGTCTCCACGGGGAAGCTGATCCGGCCTGGCGTCACCACCGATGAGCTGGACGCCTTCGCCCATAACTACCTCGTTGAGCGGGGAGCGTATCCGTCATGTCTGTTGTACCGAGGCTTCCCGAAGTCAATTTGCACCTCTGTCAATGAGGTGATCTGTCACGGCATACCCGACTCAACGCAGTTGGTCGAGGGTGACATCGTCAATCTCGACATCACCGCATTTCTCGATGGGGTGCACGGGGACCACAACGTCACGTTCCTGGTGGGCGAAGTCGACGACGAATCCCGCCTGCTGGTAGAACGTACTCATGAGGCCATGATGCGAGGCATCAAGGCAGTGAAGCCAGGACGGCCCATCAACGTTATCGGGCGTGCCATTGAGTCCTACGCCCGGCGCTTCAACTACGGAGTGGTCCGCGAGTTCATTGGTCACGGAGTTGGCCCCGCATTTCACACCGGCCTGGTCATTCCGCATTACGACGCCGCCCCTGACTACTCCCAGCTGATTGAACCCGGCATGGTCTTCACCATCGAGCCGATGCTGACCCTCGGCACAAGGCATTGGGATATGTGGGAGGACGGCTGGACCGCAGTGACTCGAGACCGCAAGCGGACAGCCCAGTTCGAACACACTATCGTCGCCACAGAAGACGGCGCCGAGATCCTCACTGCGCCCTCCGCCTGAGAAGTGCCCAGAGGACCGTCAGAGCACGCTATTCTGTTCGGTGAATCACAGCGGTGCAGCGTGGCGCCGGTTTCCCTCTTTTGACTGACCCTGGAGAGTTATGACCAAACCAGATACGTTTGCGCCCGCTACCGAGGCGATGGGCCCCGCCAGTGCTGCCCTGCCCCAACTGCCCCACAGGGCCATCGGAATAGACGTCGGCGGTACGGGAATCAAGGGCGGGATCGTGAACCTCCGCAAAGGAAGCCTGACCGGGAAGCGGTTCCGGATTCCTACCCCCAAGCCAGCAACTCCCGAGGCAGTGGCTGCCGTTATTGGGGAGATCCTCGATGAACTCCTCTCTCGAGAGAAGGCACCTGCTGCTGAAGAGCTGACGGTCGGTGTCACTGTGCCGGGGATTGTGATTGACAACGTAGTGCTCTCAGCTGCCAATATCGACGAAACCTGGTTGGAGTGTGACACCACCGAGCTGCTGAGGAGCTTGCCTGGGCGTATTTCTACTCTCAACGACGCCGACGCGGCAGGTTTGGCCGAAGCGCGCTACGGTGCAGGTGCCAATAAACCGGGGACCATCATGATGGTCACCCTAGGGACCGGTGTCGGGACTGCGATTGTGCACGACGGTGTCCTGGTGCCCAACTCTGAGCTGGGGCATCTGGAGTTCGAAGGCGAAAAGCCTGCTGAGCGCAGGGTATCCGCGGCTTCCCGTGAGCGTCTTGAGATGCCTTGGGACGAATATGGAGAGACCTTGCGGCGATTTTTGGTTCACGTTGAGCGGATTCAACCGGTCAATAAGTTCATCATCGGCGGCGGGATCTCTAAGCGGAGCGAGGACTTTTTGCCCGGAGTGACCGGTCTTCGTGCCGAGGTGGTGCCGGCACAGCTGACTAATGACGCTGGGATTGTCGGTGCTGCACTTTATGCCGCTGAGCGCGCCCGGATTGCCGACCTGCGATCCACTGACCTCTAAAGAGACTTTGCTCACTTTCGCTCTACGAACGCCTTGTTACAGGAATGTTTCGTGTAGCGTGTCGGTTCCTCTTTCATACGGGTAATGGTCCTTGGGTCATTGCCGCGAAGAGGTAACCATAAGCCAAAAAGACACGCCGGGCGTCGTCGTACGCCGAAAAAATACATAAAGGAAGTGACACAATGCGCAGTCTCAAAGAGAGGATTTTCGAGTCCGCCCAGAAGAGCAACCGTATCCTCAACATTCTGCAAGCTTCAGACCACACGGAGAGCCGTTCAGTGATGAACATCGCTCATAGTCAGCCCAATGTTGGATTCCAATCCGGATTCAATCGCTGATACCCAACGCGTCGAATGCGCCGAGCGGGGTCCCATGGACGCCGACTCGGCGCTCTTTTGCTAGTATTAATCCTTGTGCCGTTCGCGGCACTTGCGCCGATAGCTCAGTTGGTTAGAGCACTGCGTTTACACCGCAGGTGTCGGGAGTTCGAGTCTCTCTCGGCGCACCACATAAGAAGCGACTATTTCAGGTCAAGATTGCTGACCGCAGGTCCCTCAAGAACCTCGCCCTCCGGGGTGAACCGTGAGGCATGAAGTGGGCAGTCCCACGAGCATTCCGCATCATTCCAGGTCAGTATTCCGCCCATATGTGGGCACACTGCCGAGACATGCCGGGTGACACCTCCGACAGTAGAGCTGCCTATTGGTTGGCCACCTACCCGTCCCACTGCTCCCTGGCCCTCTGCGGGTGGGTCCTCCGGTAGCGACTTCAATTCAGCTTTGATCCAGTCCCCGGTCATCCGCACGCCGATCGAGGCGTTGTCCTTTGCACCTGTGGTCAAACCGCTGAAAGAGGGTGACCGTTCCGCAAGGGTCTCGGCCCACTGCATGTGCCCGCCGAGAATCTGCGACGTAATGGCCAACGCGGCAGCAATGCCGTTGGTCATGCCCCATTTGTTGAACCCGGTCGCCGCGAACATCGACCCGCCTCCCAGCGGTATTTGGCCGAAGTACGGTAAGCCGTCCGCTGGACGATAGTCCTGAGCAGACCAAGCATGGGTTCGCTGCGCCCCAGGGAAGTGACGGTGCGTCCAAGCTTCCAGGTCCCGGACCGCCTCGGCCGGAGATTCGGCTCTGCCGACTTCGTGCCCGTTGCCTCCGACCACAAGGAGTTCCTCTCCTCCGACCGGAGCCGACCGCAAACTTCGGCCCGGCGCGTCAACTCCGAGGTACATCCCTTGGGGTACTGGTGTCTCAGAAGGAAGCCTGTACGCCTGAGCGTAGGAGCGGTGGCCCTTCATCCTGGCGAAGTGTCCGCCACGGTCTAGTACTGGCGAGCCGGTGGCAACCACGAGGTTGTCACCGGTAAGGGGCCCTGCGGAAGTCTCGATGGAGACCGGCGGACCAGGTGTTGCACCGACCATGCGGGTCCGTTCAACGATGAACCCGCCACGCTCTAGAAGCTCTGTTGCGAGGCTCTGAAGTACCGCCGTTGGCTGGATCTGGGCTTGGTCGGACAAACGCACTGCACCTGCTACTTCATAGGGCAGTTCGTCGACTTCGGCCCACTGAGCCTGGATCCCCGCCGCGTGACAGGCTTCGAGCTCCTGCTCCAGCATGCCAAGGCTCTCTGGAGAGTGTGCGTAGGTATAGGCAGGCCTCTGTTGGTAGTCAACGCCGCGCTCCTCGAGATAGCGCAGCAACCAAGACTGAGCTTCCCGGTTGCCATCAACGTAGGCCTGGAGAATTTCATCGGACCGAGCAGAGCGGACCGCTGAGAGATGAGCACCCTGAAGCAGCGAGACTTTCCCCGTGGTATTTCCGGTAGCAACTGCCCCGACCTGCCTGGCTTCGAGCACCAGAACTCGCTGACCCGATCGCGCCAGAAGCACAGCGGTGGTCAATCCGGTCAACCCTGCTCCCACGACGAGGGAATCCCAGTGAGTACCGGTGGGGAACGGCTCTTCATGGGGCACTTGGACTGCATGGGTGTCAAGCCAGAGTGAACTCATCGCAAAACCTTCTAACGGGGGCAACGGGTCTCCATCCTCGAAACTGTCGCTGGACACAAGCGTGACATTGCCACTTAAGAGGCTGGTAAGGCGCGGGCCAGGCATGATCGTAGCGACCGTGGGTCCTGGTGACTCATCTCAAGATGCCCGGGAAGTGTGAGTCGTTGACTCATTGAGTTTTGCCCGGTT